>NZ_JBHZAL010000001.1:0-885805 GCF_042754245.1 Nocardia sp. NPDC059228
GCAGGATGCCCTTGGGCTTTCCGGTGGTGCCGGAGGTGTAGAGGATGAACAGCGGGTGCTCGGCGTCGAAGGCCTGCGCCTCGTGCTCGGGGGAGCCGAGCGCGACGGTCTCGTCCCACCACAGGTCGCGGCCGGAGGTCATCGCGGTCTCGATGCCGGTGCGGCGCACCACGAGTACGTGCTCGACGGTCGAATCACCCTCGGCGAGAGCCTCGTCCACGGCCGCCTTGAGCGGGGCCGGCTTGCCGCGCCGCCACTGGCCGTCGGTGGTGACGACCAGCTTGGCCGCGGCATCGTCGACGCGCTGGCGCAGGGCGCTGGGGGAGAAGCCGGCGAAGACCACCGAATGGGTCAGGCCCAGACGGGCGCAGGCCAGCATGGCCACGATGGCCTCGGGGACCATCGGCATGTAGATGGCGACCCGGTCACCCGCGGCCAGCCCCAGGCCGGTGAAGTAGTTGGCGGCACGCGACACCTCGGCCAGCAGCTCGGCATAGGTGATGTCGCGGGAGTCGCCGGGCTCGCCCTCCCAGTGGATGGCGACCCGGTCGCCGTGCCCGTCGAGCACGTGCCGGTCCACGCAGTTGTAGGCGACATTGAGCTTGCCGTCGGCGAACCACTTCGCGAAGGGCGCGTCGTCCCAGTCCAGCACCTGGGTGAAGGGCTGATGCCAGTGCAGGCGCCGTGCCTGCTCGGCCCAGAACCCGTCCCGGTCGGCTTGGGCTCGAGCATAAAGAGAGGCGTCGCCGTTGGCGGCGGCCGCGAACTCAGCGCTGGGCGGATAGGCATCCAGGTGGTCGGCGGTGGTTTCGGTCATCTCGTCTCTTCTTCTCTCGCATGCAGGCCGCGTGGGGGTGACGGCGGCCACGTTCGACCCTAACCGACTGTGACCTGCGTCGTGTTTCGCCGTCTCGATCGGTGGGCGGTCGTGACGAGGCTCCCATCGGCGGCATGACCGAACCGTGAACGCGAGGTCCCCGCTGCTGTGCACTGTGTCACGTAGGTCTCGCATTCGGATGCCCCATGTTGCCGGATTGCTAACAAGCCGGACATTCCCGCTTCGATCCGCTGACAACATCGACCGCGATCGTTAATGTCCGATTCACCCGAGGCCGACCGTTTCCTGGGATGGGAGAAACGCGTTGCGAATCAAGACGATCACCGCGCTCGCCGTGGCGGCACTGGCCACAAGCCTCAGCCTGACCGCATGCTCCTCCGGTGAGGACAACAATTCCGACTACATCACCGTGAACGGCGCCGAACCACAGAATCCGTTGGTGCCCACCAATACCAACGAGAACATGGGCGGCCGCGTGGTCGACCGGCTGTGGGCGGGGCTGAAGTACTACGACGCCAACGGCACTCCGCACGACGAGATGGCGCAGTCCATCGTCACGCCGGACCGCCAGCACTACACCATCACCATCAAGCCGGACTGGACGTTCACCGACGGCACCGCGGTGACCTCGAAATCCTTTGTGGACGCGTGGAATTACGGCGCCCTGGGCACCAACGCGCAGCTGCAGAACTGGGTCTTCACCCCCATCGTCGGCTACGGCGACGTCGCGGCGAATCCGCCCAAGGCGCAGACCATGTCGGGTCTGAAGGTGGTCGACGACCACACCTTCACCGTCGACCTCGAACAGCCGTCCATCGACTTCGAGCTGGAACTCGGCTTCGCGCCGTTCTACCCGCTGCCCGCCGTGGCCTACAAGGACATGAAGGCCTTCGGCGAGAACCCGATCGGCAACGGCCCCTACAAGTTCGCCGGTGCCGGTGCCTGGCAGCACAATGTGCAGATCGACGTGGTGCCCAATCCGGACTACAAGGGCGGGCGGCCCGCCAGGAACAAGGGCCTGCGCTTCAAGATGTACGCGAACATGGACACCGCGTACGCAGACCTGCTCCAGGGCAATCTGGACGGCCTGGACGTGATCCCGGATACCGCGCTGGCCACCTACGAGAAGGACCTGGGCGACCGGGCCATCCACAAGCCCATCGCCTACAGCCAGCACATCGGCATCCAGCCCAATGTCGCCCACTTCGCCGGACCCGAGGGAGTGTTGCGGCGCAAGGCGATTTCGATGGCCATCAACCGGGAACAGATCGCCGCCAACATCTTCCACAACACCCGCGTCCCCTGCCAGGACTTCACCGCCTTCACCCTGCCCGGTTTCCGCGCAGGCCTGCCGGGTTCCGAAGTGCTGAAGTTCAATCCGGACGAGGCCAAGAAGCTGTGGGCGCAGGCCGACGCCATCTCGCCGTGGTCGGGCACCTTCCAGATCGCCTACAACTCCGACGGCGGTCATCAGGCCTGGATCGAGGCCACCGCGAACAGCATCAAGAACACCCTCGGCATCGACGCGGTCGGCGCGCCCTACCCGACGTTCAAGAACATTCGCGACGAGATCGTGCACGAGAACGTGGGCAAGGCGTTCCGCTACGGCTGGCAGGGCGACTACCCGTCCATGTTCGAATACCTGACCGCGCTGTTCCTGAGCACCTCGGAAACCAATGACGTGCACTACAAGAGCCCGGAATTCGACCGGTTGCTCAACAGCGCCCTCGCCGCCGCCACACCCGAACAGGCGTATGACGGCATCGCGCAGGCGCAGACCGTGCTGTTCCGGGACATGGCCGATATCCCGATCTTCGACTACAACGTCGCGGCCGGGCGCTCGGACAAGGTGAAGCAGGCGCCCGTCTCCTGGTCGGGGCTGTTCGACTTCGAGAACATCGAGAAGTAGCCCGGCATGGTGTGGTACGTCGTGCGGCGGCTGCTCCAGATGATCCCGGTCTTCTTCGGGGCGACGCTGCTCATCTACGCGATGGTCTTCCTGATCCCCGGCGACCCCATCCAGGCGCTCGCCGGGGACCGGCAGATGACCCCGGCGGTGGAGGCGTCCCTGCGCGCCCGCTACCACCTGGATCAGCCGTTCTTCATCCAATACCTGGAGTACCTGAAAGGCATTGTCACGCTGGACTTCGGGACGTCCTTCTCGGGGCGGCCGGTGCGCGAGGAGCTCGCCCGCGCGTTCCCGATCACCTTCCGGCTCTCCGTCATGGCGGTCTGCATCGAGGCGGTCTTCGGCGTGACGTTCGGGCTGATCGCGGGTCTGCGCAAGGGCAAGCTCTTCGACTCCACCATGCTGGTGCTCAGCCTGGTGATCATCGCGGTGCCGATCTTCGTGGTGGGCTTCCTCGCGCAGTTCCTGCTCGGCGTGAAGTGGGGCATCGCGCCGGTGACCGTCGGGGCGAAGGCGAGCTTCACGGATCTGCTGGTACCGGCGTTCGTGCTCGCGTCGCTGTCGTTCGCCTACGTGTTGCGGCTGACTCGGAACGCGGTGGCGGAGAACATGACCGCAGACTTCGTGCGCACCGCCACCGCCAAGGGTCTGAGCCGCAGGCGGGTGATCGTGGTGCACATCCTGCGCAACTCGATGATCCCGGTGGTCACCTTCCTCGGCACCGATCTGGGCTTCCTGCTCGGCGGCGCGGTGGTCACCGAGGGCATCTTCAATATCCCGGGCGTCGGCGGCACGCTCTACCAGGCCATTACGCGCGGGGAACCGCCCACGGTGGTGGCCTTCGTGACGGTGCTGATCGTGATCCTGTTGCTGTCCAACCTGATCGTCGACCTGCTCTACGCCGTCCTCGACCCGAGGATCCGCTATGCCTGAACCCGAGGCCCGCGACAGCCGGCAACCCGCGGTCCGCGAAATGCGCCGTGGCCAGGAGCATTTCGTGGCGCCGCCGGACGAGGTCCAGGTCCTGGCCACCGACACCCTGGACGAGACCACCGCCCCCACCAGCGTGTGGCGGGACGCCTGGCGGCAGCTGCGGCGCAATCCCATATTCCTCGCTGCGGCGGTGCTGATCGTGCTGGTGGTGCTGGTCGCCGTGTGGCCGCAGCTGTTCACCGGCCAGGATCCGCGTTACTGCAACGGCGATTTCAGCATGCAGAAGCCGTCCGGGGCACACTGGTTCGGTTTCGACAAGCAGGGCTGCGACATCTACACCCGCACCATCTACGGCGCCCGCGCCTCGGTGGTGACCGGTGTCGGCGCGACGCTGATGTACGTGCTCATCGGCGGCACCCTGGGTGCGATCGCTGGATACTACGGCGGGCTGCTGGATTCGGTGGTATCGCGCATCTCGGAGGTGTTCTACGCGCTGCCGCTGATGCTGGCCTCCATCGTGCTCATGCAGCTGCTCGCCTCGCGCACGGTGTGGACGGTCATGCTCACGCTGGCCTCGTTCAGCTGGCCGCAGGCCGCGCGCATCGTGCGCGGCGCGGTGATCGAGTCGAAGAACAGCGAGTACGTCACGGCGGCAAAGGCCCTGGGCGTCTCGCGATTCCGGACGCTGGTGCGGCACGTGCTGCCCAACTCGGCCGGGCCGCTCATCGTGGTGAGCACCATCGCGCTGGGCGTCTTCATCGTCACCGAGGCGACGCTGTCGTATCTGGGCGTCGGGCTCACCCGGCAGACCGTGTCGTGGGGATCGGATATCGCCGTGGACCAGAAGGAGATTCGCACCTCGGCCATCCTGTTCTACCCGGCCACCGCGCTCGCGCTGACCGTGCTCAGCTTCATCATGCTCGGCGACGCCGTGCGCGACGCCTTCGACCCCAAGGCCCGCAAGAGGTGAGCGCCATGACCGAACCACTGCTCGAGGTCCGCGATCTGAACGTGGCCTTCACCGCCGACCGGCGCGAGATCCCGGCGGTGCGCGGGGTGAGCCTGACCGTGTATCCGGGGCAGACGGTCGCCATCGTCGGCGAATCCGGATCCGGCAAATCGACCACCGCGCACGCCATCATCGACCTGCTGCCCGGCACCGGCCGGATCACCTCCGGCTCGGTGCTCTTCGACGGCAAGGACCTGTCGAAGGCCACCGGCCGCGAGATCGTCGGAGTGCGCGGGCGCGGTATCGGGTTCGTGCCGCAGGACCCCATGTCCAACCTGAACCCGGTGTGGAAGGTCGGATTCCAGATCCGGGAAACCCTGGAGGCCAACGGCGTTGCCAAGGGCCGGGCCGCCCGGCAGCGGGCCGTCGAGCTGCTCGCCGAGGCCGGTATGCCCGATGCCGAACGCCGCGTCAACCAGTACCCCCACGAATTCTCCGGCGGCATGCGCCAGCGCGCACTCATCGCCATCGGCCTGTCCTGCCGGCCGAAACTGCTCATCGCCGACGAACCCACCTCGGCGCTCGACGTCACCGTGCAGCGCCAGATCCTCGACCACCTCGACGGCCTGACCACCGAACTCGGCACCGCGGTCCTGCTCATCACCCACGACCTGGGCCTGGCCGCCGAACGGGCCGAACACCTGGTCGTCATGTACCGCGGCCGCGTGGTGGAATCCGGTCCGGCCCTGCAGATCCTGCGCGAACCCCAGCACCTGTACACCAAGAAGCTGGTGAACTCCGCGCCCTCGCTGGCCTCGCAGCGGCTGTCTTCGGTGCGCAAGCGGGCCGAGGTGCGGGAGCAAGCCGTGCAGGTCGCCGGGCAGCTGGCCGAAACCGACGCCGAATTCGCCAGTGCCCCCGACGATCTGCTCGTCGCGGACCACCTCACGCGGGTGTTCCGCATTCGCGGCAACGCGCCGTGGCGATCCTCCGAACTCGTTGCGGTGGACGATGTCTCGTTCACCCTGCGGCGCGGCACCACCACCGCGATCGTCGGCGAATCCGGTTCGGGCAAATCCACGGTGGCACAGATGGTGCTGGGCCTGTTGCCGCCCACCGCCGGTCGCGTCACCTTCGACGGTCGCGAGGTGGCGACCC
Source organism: Nocardia sp. NPDC059228 (assembly GCF_042754245.1). Lineage (NCBI taxonomy): Bacteria > Bacillati > Actinomycetota > Actinomycetes > Mycobacteriales > Nocardiaceae > Nocardia > Nocardia sp. NPDC059228. The sequence continues at coordinate 5,788 of NZ_JBHZAL010000001.1, forward strand.
TGGATGCCAAGGCGGCCTTCGCTTTCCGCCGCCGCGTGCAACCCGTGTTCCAGGACCCGTACGGGTCCCTCGACCCGATGTACTCCATCTACCGGACCATCGAGGAGCCGCTGCGCACCCATCGCCTCGGCACGCCGGCCGAGCGCGAGGCCACCGTGCGCGATCTGCTCGACAAGGTTTCGCTCCCGGCCTCGGTCATGCGCCGCTACCCCAACGAGCTCTCCGGCGGCCAGCGCCAGCGCGTGGCCATCGCCCGGGCCCTGGCGCTCTCCCCGGAGCTGGTGGTCTGCGACGAGGCCGTCTCGGCCCTCGACGTGCTGGTGCAGGCCCAGATCCTGCAGCTGCTCAACGAGCTACAGGCCGATCTCGGCCTCACCTACCTGTTCATCACCCACGACCTGGCCGTGGTCCGCCAGATCGCGGACGACGTGCTGGTCATGCAGCAGGGCAGGGTGGTCGAGGCCGCATCCACCACCGAGGTGTTCGAGAATCCGCAGTCCGAATACACCCGCCGCCTCCTCGACGCCATCCCCGGGCGCGACCTGCTCGCGGGATGACCGACCGGGTGTCGGCGGGCGATCCGGTACCCGGCAGTAGCCTCGTACCTCGTGACCGACCCGCTGCAGCCCCTCGTCGACCTGCCCGGCGTGCGCGATGCCGCCGACAAGGCCCGTGACGCCCTCGCCGAGGTGCATCGCCACCGGGCGAACCGCCGCGGCTGGCCCACCACCGCCGCCGAGGCCGCCGTCCGCGCGGCCCGCTCCTCCGCCGCCATCGACGGCGGCACCATCGACCTCCCCGCCGACGGCCGCGTCGACGACCCGATCCTGGCCGGCTCGCTGCGCGTCGGCCAGGCCCTCGACGCCGAGGCCCTCACCAACCTGGTCGGCGTCTGGCAGCGCGCCCCGCTCCAGGCTCTCGCCCGCCTGCACCTGCTCGCCGCCGCCGACATGGTCGACGACGAAGAGCAGCTGGGCCGCCCCCGCAATGTTCCCGGCGTCGCCGAACGCCTGGACCTACTGGTCCAGACCATTACCGGTACGAAGGCCCCCGCCCCGGTGATCGCGGCCGTCGTTCACGGCGAACTGCTCTCCCTGCGGCCCTTCGGCACCGCCGACGGCATCGTCGCCCGGGCCGCCTCCCGCTTGGTCGCCGTGTCCAGTGGCCTGGACCCGCACAGCCTCGGCGTCCCCGAAGTGTTCTGGCTCCGCCGCCGCCAGGCCTACCTCGACGCCGCGGCCGCCTTCGGCATGGGAACCGCGGAAGGCGTCGGCGGCTGGGTGATCTTCACCTGTGGCGCCCTGGAAGACGGCGCCCGCGAGGCCCGCTCGATTGCGGACGCCGCCTCGGGGTAAGCCCCCTGATCGCGAAACTGCCTGTACGCCAAGGGTTTCCGGGGTCCATACACGTCAAAGCGGGCGGCGTTGTCGCGAATTGCGACCTCACCGCCCGCTAGCACGGACTACCCGGTTACCAAGCGTGCTTTTCTGGTTGTGTTTTCTTCGGCCTCGGCGAGCTCTCCAGGATCCAGCGGTTCATCCCCGCATTGATTGCGGGGCCCTTGCCGTCAATATCCTGGATAACGCAGGCCCACAACTACTGTTGCCCTTGTCGCGGCGTGCTCCGCGTGGGTGCCTGGTGTCCGTGCTGGGAAGGGTGGGATGGGAGGTCGAATCTTCTCTTCCGATCCGATCTTGGCCTTCCGTCCTTCCGTGCCTCCATTGTTACCCCGTGACCGCCATCACATCAAGACCTGCGGAAACTTTCAAAAACTCGGCGTGTCCCGCCATTTTTCATCCGGGCGATTCTGGCGGTCGGCGTCAGCGGCGGCGCCGCAGCAGCCGGTAGGTGAGCGCTCCGGCCGCCAGCGCGCTGAGCCCGACCGCGGCGGTCGCGGCCACCGTGGTGGTGGTCGGAGCCGGGATCCGCGCCCACAGCGACACCGGATTGGAGAAGGCGAGAATCGGCCAGCCACGGGTGGTGGCCTCGCGCCGCAGGCCCCGATCCGGATTCACCGCCGTGGGGTGGCCCACCACCTCGAGCATGGGCAGATCGGTGACCGAGTCGGAGTAGGCGTAACAGCGCGACAGGTCGTAATCGTATTGTGCCGCAAGCTTTTCGATGGCCTCGACCTTGCCCGGGCCGTAGCAGTAGAACTCGACTTCGCCCGCGTACCTGCCGTTTTCGATGACCATGCGGGTGGCGGCGAAGTGGTCCGCCCCGAGCGCCGCGGCGATCGGGGCCACCATCTCCTCGCCGGAGGCCGAGACGATCACCACGTCGTGGCCTCGAATCCGGTGGTCCGCAATGAGATCCGCGGCTTCGGCGTAGATCAGCGGGTCCACGATGTCGTGCAGGGTCTCGGCGACGATCGAGCGCACCTGGTCCACGTCCCAGCCCGCGCACATCTTGGTCAGATGCTCGCGCATGCGCTCCATCTGATCGTGATCGGCGCCGGACAGCAGGAACAGGAAGTGGGCGTAGCTGCTCTCCAGCACGGCCCGCCGGCTGAGCAGTCCCTGGTCCAGGAACGGCTTGCTGAACACGAAGGCGCTCGACCTGGCGATCACCGTCTTGTCGAGATCGAAGAAGGCGGCGACTCGTCCGCGTTCGGCTGTCACGTCGTCCAGGATATGGTTCTGCGCCGCGCCATTTCATTCGCCTCCGCCACAAGCGTGGCGAGGGTCACCGCGAGACCCGGTTCATCCGGGTTAGCCAGGGGGAAGCCGAGCCGTCGGGGCGGGAAAAAGACTCGCCGGGCGGACTTGCAATCCGGTCGGGGCTTGGGTGTAGTATCGCAGATACCTGGACATGGTCCAGGCGCGTTCAGCCCGACCCCCCGGGGCTGAACCCGACGGCCCCAGCCTCCTCCCCCCCCGGCTGGGGCCGTCCTCTATTTACGGACAGTTCCGGATCCGCTCCCGCTCCCAGAGTTCTGCACAGGCCGCGTGTTATCCACACTCGCCGTGGAGGCGCTTTCGCCGCTGCTCCGATCGGGCGACGCTGACCTGCATGAACTCCGATGCCGCCACCCCACCGGCCTTGTCGCTGGTCGCCGATCCCCGCCTGCGTGACGAGATTCGCCGCATCGCCGCCGCGGCCGACCGCCCGCTCGACGAGCGCGTGCCGCCGCCGGGCCGCCACGCCTGGACCAATGCGTCCGTGATCATCGTCGATACCGCTGCCGCACATAGCTGTGCGTCCGCCGCCCACCCCCGCCGCCCGGGGATTCTCCTGGTGACCGACGGCGAGCCGGGTTTGCTCGATTGGCAGGCCGCCACCGCGGCCGGTGCCGAACAGGTGCTGCCCCTGCCCGCCGCCGCCGACGCCCTGATCGCCGCCTTCGCCGCCCATGACCGCCGGCGCCCCGGGGACGGCGCGGTCCTCGCGGTGGCCGGCGCGGGCGCGGGATCCGGCGCCTCCGTGCTGGCCGCCGCCGTAGCCCTCACGGCCGCAGGCCGTTTCCGCGACCGCACCCTGCTGGTCGACTGCGCTCCCTACGGTGGCGGCCTCGACCTCCTCCTCGGCCTGGAGCGGGCGCCTGGGCTGCGCTGGCCCGACCTCACCATCGAACACGGCCGCGTTTCCGCCCCCGCTCTGCACGAGGCGCTGCCCGCATCCGCGGGGTTGGCCGTGCTCTCTTGCGGAAGAGGTGCTCCCGCAACCGAACTCGGCGCGCTCTCGCCGAGCGCGGACCCGATTGTCTCTGGGCGCAGCTCCGTCGGCGGTGCCGCCTCCCACGCGCAGCCCGTACCGATGCTTCATCCCGGCCCGCCTGGTTCGGACGGAAGGTCCTCGCTCGCAACGGACCTCGACAGGTCTTCGTCTTGCGTGATCGACCGCGGCGTCGCTGTCTTCGGTCCGCATGCGCTCTCCGGTGTGACCGGTGACCATGCGGCCGAGTTGAGCCGTGCCGACGGATCGGTGGCGGCGGCACTCGCGCCTGCCGCGGTGCGAGCCGTCCTCGAGGGCGGCCGGGCGGCCGGTGATCTCGTGGTCGCGGACCTGTCCAGCGACCACGGACCGCACACCGATCAGGTTCTCGATGTGGCCGATCTGGTGGTGCTGGTGACCCAGGCACGCCTGCGCTCGATCGCCGCGGCCGAATCCGCCGCGGCCTACCTGACCGCGCGAAATCCGAATGTGCGCTTGATCGTCCGGGGCCCCGCGCCCGGTGGCCTCGCCCCGTCCGAAATTGCCGAGGCGCTCGCTCTGCCGCTGCTCACCGCGGTCCCGTCGCAGCCGGGCCTGACCGAGCGCCTGGAACGCGGGGGCCTGACCGTCCGGCGGCGCGGTCCGCTTCGTACCGCCGCCGAAACCGCTTTGACCGCACTGTTTTCCGAGAGTCCCCGCTACGGCCGGCCTCCCAGCGGCCCGGGTCCCTCGTGGTGGCGCATCGCCCGCGCGCACGGTTCGACCTGCGGTTCTCCGCTGCCGGCACCTGCGGGAGCCCGGAAATGAGTGAGCTGGTGACGACCGAACTGCTGGAGCGGGTGCGGGAGCGGCTGGCGGAAGGGGCGGCGGATCCGGATCCGGCGCGGGTGGCGGCGGCCATTCGGGCCGAGGCGGGCGGGGTGCTCGCGGACACGGATCTGTTGCGGGCCTTGCGATTGCTGCAGACCGAGATGACCGGCGCGGGCGTGCTGGAGCCGCTGCTGCACGACCCCGAGGTGGCCGATGTGCTGGTCACCGGCCCGGATTCGGTGTGGGTCGATCGGGGTCGGGGCCTGCGGCGTACCGCGGTGCGGTTTCCGGACGAGGCGGCGGTGCGGCGGCTGGCGCAGCGATTGGCCCTGGCGGCCGGGCGGCGGCTGGATGATGCGCAGCCGTGGGTGGACGGCCGGCTGGCGGGAACCGAAGCGGCATCGGGGGATTCCTTCGGGGTGCGGTTGCACGCGGTGCTGTCGCCGATCGCGCATGGCGGCACCTGCCTGTCACTGCGCGTGCTGCGCCCCGCGACCCAGGGTCTGGACGCGCTGGCCGCGGCCGGTGCGGTGCCACCGGACGCGAAGCTCCTGCTGGAGCACATCATTCGTGCCCGGCTCGCCTTCCTGGTGGTCGGTGGCACCGGCGCGGGGAAGACCACACTGCTGTCGGGCCTGCTGGCCAAGGTGGCCCCCGCCGAGCGGATCGTCTGCGTCGAGGACGCGGCCGAGCTCGCGCCACCGCATCCGCATGTGGTCCGCCTGGTCGCCCGCCCCGCCAACGTCGAGGGCGCGGGCCAGATCACCGTGCGCGATCTGGTGCGCCAGGCGCTCCGTATGCGCCCGGATCGCATTGTGGTGGGTGAGGTTCGGGGCGCCGAGGTCGTCGATCTGCTGACCGCGCTCAATACCGGCCACGACGGTGGGGCGGGGACCGTGCACGCCAACTCGCCCGGCGAGGTCCCGGCCCGGCTGGAGGCGCTCGCGGCCCTGGGCGGTATGCCCGCGCCCGCCCTGCACAGCCAGCTGGCCGCCGCGATCCAGGTGATCCTGCACGTCCACCGCCGGCCCGACGGCCGTCGCGCGCTCCGCGAAATCGGCGTGGTCACCCCGGTCGACGGCCGGGTGCGGATCGCACCCGCATGGACCGCGGACACCCGTCCGACCCCGGGCGCTGTGCTCCTCAGGAAACTCCTCGACGAAAGGACTCCAGATGTTCCCCGCGAGTGAAGACTGCCCGGGCTCGTGCGGTTGTCCTCGGCCCCGGTCGAATTCGCCGTTCCGCGGTTCGACTCCGCCCTCCAACGCCGACTCGGATAGGTCGTGCTGCACTACGTTCGGGATACGTGGCTCGCGGTTCGCGGGATTGCGGTTGGCGTGGCGCGATGGCGGTTGCCGGCCGAGTATCGCCGATTCGATTGGCGCCGAGGATGATCCGGGCTCGAAGCAGTCCGGGAGCGACTGATGGGATCCGGCTTCGGCCCGCACGCGCTCGCATCGGTCTGCCTCGCGCTGGCGCTGCTCGTGGTGCCTCCGCCGATCGCTCGGCGGCGCATGTCTCGGCTGTTCAAGCTTCGCGAGTGCGGGCGAAAGGCCGGGCGCGGCTGGATGATTCGCATTGCGCCGTTGTCGGCGGTGCCCGTGATGCTCCTCATCGGCCCCGGGCCGGTGGTGGCCGCGGCACTGCTGGCGACCACCGTCCTGATTCGATGCCGCCGCACGAGGCGAGAACGGCAGCGGGGCATCGAGATCGCGCAGTTGCTCGAGGGGCTGGAGGCGGTGATCGGGGAGCTGCGGATCGGCGCACATCCGAGCGCCGCGGCCCAGGTGGCGGCCCGTGAGACCGCGGGCGACGTGGCACGGGCCTTCGCGGTCAGCGCGGCGCGGAGCCGGTTGGGCGGGTCCGGCGCGGAGGGCCTGCGGCGTCCCGGCTCGGTGGTGGCGCGGGAACTGTGCCGAGTGGCCGGGGCCTGGCGGGTGGCCGAGCGGCACGGGCTCGCCCTGGCCGAGCTGCTGGCCGCCGCACGTTCGGATCTGCTGGGCCGCAAGCGCTTCCGCGACCGCACGTCCGCGGCGCTGGCCGGGGCCCGGGCGACCGCGGTGGTGCTGGCCCTGCTGCCCCTGCTCGGCCTCGGCCTGGGCGAGCTGATGGGTGCGTCCCCGTTGCGTGTGCTGTTGCTGTCCTCGGCGGGCACGTTGCTGCTGCCCCTGGGGTCCGCCCTGAGCTGCGCCGGTCTGCTGTGGGCCGATGCCATCACCGGCAAGGTGCTGCGATGACTCCGTCCGTGGCCGCGGTGCTGGCGGCTATCGCGGTGCTCATGATGCCGGGCCGGACCGGTGCGGTCCGCCGGCTGCGCCGACTGCGGGACCCGGTGCACGGTAATCCATTGCCGCAACCGGAGTTCCGGGCCGAGCCGGATCCGCTCGGGGTCGCCTCCGCCCTCGATCTGCTGGCGGCGTGCCTGCGCGCCGGGCTGCCCACCGCCGCCGCTGCCGCGGCCGTCGCGTCCGAGGCTCCCGATCCACTGGCCTCGGTGCTGCGCCGGGTTGCCGACCTGCTGGCGCTGGGCGCGGATCCGGCCGCCGCGTGGGAGCAGGCCACGGCCGGCTCCGCCGAGGAGACGGTGACGGCGCTGGCGCGGCTGGCCCGCCGCTCGGCGCGCTCGGGAACCGGATTGGCCACGGCCGTGGCCGAATTGGCGGAGCGCCGCCGGGGCGAGCTCGAGGATGTGGCCGCGGCCCGGGCCGAGCGGGCCGGGGTGCTGATGGGCGGCCCGCTCGGTCTTTGCTTCCTGCCCGCCTTCCTGTGCCTGGGAATCGTCCCGGTGGTGATCGGCCTGGCGGGCCGGGTGCTGGAAGGCGGTCTGCTGTGACCGCCGGCGGCCGCGAGGTTCACGACTGTGCCGGTGCGGATCGGCCGTGCCGGAGCGAGGGAAGGAGCGACCATGGGAACGACCGTCCGAAACCTGCTCTGGAAACTGCGGACCCGGCTGCTGCACGCCGTGACCGCGGACCACGGGATGAGCACCGCCGAATACGCGATCGGGACGATCGCGGCCGCCGCCTTCGGGGCGGTGCTGTACACCGTCGTGACCGGCGACAGCATTGTGAGTGCCCTGACCAACATCATCGACAAGGCGCTGAAGACTCCCGTCAAGTGACGTATGCCACACCACCTCACCATGCCGAGGCGGGCATGGCGACCGTGGAGGCGGCCATAGCGCTGGCCGCCCTCGTCGCGGTCCTGGTCCTGGGCGTCGGCGCCCTGCTGGCGGTGTCGGCGCAGGTGCGTTGTGTCGATGCCGCCCGCGAGGCGGCCCGTCTCGCCGCTTGCGGTGACACCGACGTCGGCGTCGCCACCGCCCGCCGGGTCGCACCGACCGGTGCCCGGGTCGTCGTCCGCACCGAGGGCGATCTGGTCGTGGCCGAGGTGAGTGCCCGCGCCACCCTTGTTCCGGTCACCCTGCACGCGGCGGCGGTGGCGGCGCGGGAACCCGGAGCATCCCGATGAAGCGCACGACCATGGATCGGGCCGGGAGCGAGGCGGGTGGCGTGACCGTCACCGCATGCTTGGCCCTGGTCGGCCTGCTGGCGGTCGCGGTTCTGATTGCCCAGGTCGGAGTGGCGGTGGCGGCCCGGCACCGGGTGCAGGCCGCAGCCGATCTGAGTGCGCTGGCCGCCGCCGGTGCCCTGGATGGCGGCGTCTCCGTCGCGTGCGGCCGGGCCGCGGCCATCGCGGGCCGGATGGGTGTGCGACCGGCCGGATGCGTGGTGCTGGGCTGGGATGTGACGGTGACGGTTGCCGGGCGGGTATCGCTGGGCCCACTGGGGGAGCGGGACGTGCGCGCGGTCGCGCGGGCGGGCCCGGCGGACGAGCCGAGGTAGCGAGGCAATATCTCGTACCGAGCGGTTGGTTAAAAATGTGATGGCGCGGGCCACATCAGTGGTCGATCAATGTCGAAATTAGATGAATGCGAGAGGTGAATAGATTGGGTATCGATTGCTTTCCAATTCGTTCCCGGAGACTCATTCGAATGAATGCACAGGTAAATCCGGGAGCGGCATTATCGAACAGGGCAATCCCTCAGTTAACAGGATAGCATCCCTTTTTAATCAACTTGGGTCTCCGGCGTGTCGCGGCCACCCCTCAGCATCCGGATTTCGCCCGATATCAGCCAGCTGACAAGGCCGACCGGTTGGTCGTGTGGCGCTCCGGTCTCGCGGCGGAGACGGCCGTGTCACGGTTCGGGAGAGCGGTCGTCATCTTCCCCGAGTTCGGCCAGCACGGCCCGCAGTAGCCGGGCCGCACCGGCCTTGTCCAGCGGGTTGTTGCCGTTGCCGCACTTGGGTGACTGCACGCAGGATGGGCACCCGTGCACGCACGCGCAGGACTCGATGGCGCCCAGCGTGGCCGTCAGCCAGTGCCGCAGTCGGACGAAACCGCGCTCGGCGAAGCCCGCCCCGCCCGGATGCCCGTCGTAGACGAAGACCGTGGGCAGTCCGGTGCCGGCGTGTTCGGCGGTAGACACGCCGCCGATATCCCACCGATCGCAGGTCGCCACCAGCGGCAGCATGCCGATCGCGGCGTGTTCGGCCGCGTGCAGCGCGCCCGCGGCGTGCCGGGCGTCGATCCCGGCCCGGGCCAGCAGATCCGGCGTGACCGTGTAGTACACGGCCCGGGTGGGCAGCGTCTGCGCCGGCAGATCCAGCGGCACCAGGTCCAGCACCTCGCCGCTGGGCAGCCGGCGCAGGTACGCGACCACCTGGCGAGTCACCAGCACCTGCGCCAAAGCCGTTGTGACCGAGCCGTATCGGCGCTCCTCGGTCACCGCCTCGATCTCCAGCGAGGTGACCACCCGCGCACTGGTGCTCCACCCCGGCGTGTCGGCGTGCACCAGCGCGACGCCCTCCTCGAGGTCCAGCTCGTCGACCACATAGCTCTCGCCCTGATGCAGGTGCACCGCGCCCGGATGCAGGGTGGCCGGAGCACGCCCGGCGTCGGTGGTGCCCAGCATGCGGCCCGACTCGCCGTCCACCACGGCCACCGCCGTGCCGATGCCGCCGCGCACGTCCACCGCGTCGTGCGGATGCGCGTCGGCGGTCACGAACCAGCGCGCCGACCCGTCCCGCGCCACGCCCGCACGCCGCCGGATCAAACCCTGTTCGGCCAGGTCGGACAGCAGTTCCCAGGCCTGGAAGGCATGCACTTCCGCGTCGCTGAGCGGCTGTTCCATGGCCGCGCACAGCAGATGCGGCCCGAGCACGTACGGGTTGTGCGGGTCGGTGATGGTGGCTTCCAGGGGCCGCCCGAGCAGCGCCTGCGGGTGGTGCACGAGGTAGGTGTCCAGCGGGTCGTCCCGCGCGATGAGCAGCACCAGCGACCCCTGGGTGCGCCGCCCGGCGCGCCCGGCCTGCTGCCAGAACGAGGCGACCGTCCCCGGATATCCCGCCACCACGACGGCATCCAGCCCGGCGATGTCCACGCCCAGTTCCAGGGCATTCGTGGTGGCCGCACCCAGCAGCGAGCCGTCCGAGAGCGCCGCCTCCAGCGCCCGCCGGTCCTCGGCCAGGTACCCGGCCCGATAGGCCGCGACACGCCCAGGGAGCTCGGCATCCACCTCCGCCAGCAGCCGTCGCGTGTCCATGGCGACCAGCTCGGCGCTGCGCCGCGACCGCACGAAGGTCAGCGTGCGCGCCCCCTCGACCACCAGATCCGCCATCACGGTGGCGGCCTCGGCCCCGGCCGAACGTCGCACAGCCGCACCGTTTTCCCCGGTCACGCCGCTGCCGAGCAGCGGCGGTTCCCACAGCGCCACGGTCCGCGCGCCCTGCGGCGACCCGTCGTCGGTGACCGCGACACACGGTGCGCCGATCAGCTTTTCGGCGGTGGCCGCCGGATCGGCCGTGGTCGCCGAGCACAGCACGAAAACCGGATCCGCTCCGTAGCGCTCGGCGAGCCGCCGTAACCGGCGCAGCACCAGCGCCACGTGCGAGCCGAAAACCCCGCGATAGATGTGACATTCGTCGACCACGATGTATTTGAGCTGACGCAACAATCGTGCCCACCGCTGATGAGACCGCAGCATTCCGACGTGCAGCATGTCCGGATTGGTGAACACCCATCGCGCGTGCGCCCGCACCCACTGCCGGATTTCCGCCGGCGTATCGCCGTCATACGGCGCGGGATGAATGGTCCGCAGCGGATCTTCGCTGGTCAGCTCGTTGACCATGCGCAGCTGATCGGCCCCCAGTGCTTTGGTCGGCGACAGATAGAGCGCCGTGGCCCGCGGATCCTGTTGCAGCGCGGTCAAAACAGGCAGCTGATACGCCAGCGATTTCCCGGACGCCGTCCCGGTCGACACCACCACGTGCCGCCCCGCCGCGGCCAGTTCCGCGGCCCGGCTCTGGTGGCTCCACGGCTCCGCGACTCCGGCCGCCTGAACTGCGGCGATGACATCCGGAGAAGTCCATTCGGGCCATTTCGTGATCTGCGCCGCGCGCGGCGGTAGCTCGCTGACATGGGTGAGTCGGGGGTCACCCGAAAGCGGGCTGTCAAGGACACGATTCAGCAACGATCTCCCGTAGCTGAGGTCGCTGTTGTCTCCGGATCGACGCATTGGATCCCCGCCATTCATCGAAGCGTCACCGCGACACGCCCAACGGGTGCGAAACGTGTGTGCGCCCGCCGCCTCACCTGCCATTTCACTGCAGAGTAGCGACCTGCCTCACACCCCGTTTGCCAGATGCTCGCTCTGTTATCCGGAAGCAAACCAACTTCAAGTACGGATTTGGGCATTATGCCCCTCACCTGCGCATTCGCAAGATCAACTTTTTTGCAAATTGTGGGTAACTCCGCTGTTGAATTCCGGGAAGACATGGTTCACTGGTTCCTGGTCGCAAGCTTCTGTGTTCGAGGGAACGGATCGAAAGTCCAAACCATCAGCAGGATCGATGTTGCGAACGGTGTACTAGGTGCTTTCCTGCAGGGGGAACAGAGTACAGCGGTCTCAACGGACCCGGTGGATGAACCCAGTTGTCCGCCGTTCCGGTATGGAAAGAGAAGGAACAGAATGGCACAGGGAACTGTGAAGTGGTTCAACGCGGAGAAGGGGTTCGGCTTCATCGCGCCCGAGGACGGCTCAGCTGACGTCTTCGTCCACTACTCCGAGATCCAGGGGTCGGGCTTCCGCACCCTCGAGGAGAACCAGAAGGTCGAGTTCGAGGTTGGTCAAGGCACCAAGGGCCCGCAGGCCACCGGTGTTCGCGCGCTCTCCTGAGCGAGCCAACCCCTCAGGTTCCGTCCCCCATCGCCCCGGCGGTGGGGGACGACCCATATCTGGACCCATTACACTCGATCACGATCAGGGGCTACATCGTCGCCGCGCACCAGCCGCGGCCTTCGAACACGGTATAAACGTTGCTGGCAGCGATATCGGACATCGCGGCCGTTTGCCCCAGCCGCGTAGAGCGCGTACACCAGCGCCGACGCGGATCGAGATGAAAGGTGTGTTCGCCGGTGGCAACACGAGACCGCGGTGCAGCGCCGAACCCCCAGGCAGCGCCCGACCAGGGCCGTTCCCTGCGTCGTCTCGTGATTGTCGAGTCGCCGACGAAGGCCAAGAAGATCGCCCCCTACCTGGGCCGCGGCTATGTCGTGGAGGCCTCGGTCGGTCATATTCGGGACCTGCCGCGGGGTGCGGCGGATGTGCCCGCCAAATACAAAGGACAGCAGTGGGCTCGGCTCGGCGTGGATGTCGATCACGATTTCGAGCCCATTTATGTGGTCAGCCCCGATAAGAAGGGGAAGGTCAGTGAGCTGAAGAGCCTGCTGGCCGACGCCGACGAGCTCTACCTCGCCACCGACCCCGACCGCGAGGGCGAGGCGATCGCATGGCACCTGCTGGAGACGCTCAAGCCCAAGGTGCCGGTGCGGCGCATGGTGTTCCACGAGATCACCGAGCCCGCCATCCAAGCCGCCGCGGCCGATACCCGTGAGCTGGACCAGGATCTGGTCGACGCGCAGGAGACGCGGCGCATCCTGGACCGGCTCTACGGCTACGAGGTCTCGCCGGTGCTGTGGAAGAAGGTCATGCCGCGGCTGTCGGCGGGCCGGGTGCAGTCGGTGGCGACGCGCGTCATCGTGCAGCGCGAGCGGGAGCGCATGGCGTTCCGGTCCGCGGAGTACTGGGATATCGCGGCCAAGCTGGACGCCGGCGGGCGCGGGCAGGAGGACGGCGGGAATCCGCGGGTCTTCGGTGCGCGGCTGGTCAGTGTCGAGGGCGCTCGCGTGGCGACCGGTCGCGATTTCGGATCCGACGGGCAGCTGAAATCGCAGGGTGTCGTCGTACTCGATGCCGGCTATGCGCAGCGGCTTGCGGAATCGCTGCACGGCGTGGATTTCACGGTTTCCTCGGTGGAATCCAAGCCGTACACGCGAAAGCCGTACGCGCCGTTCATGACCTCGACGCTGCAGCAGGAGGCCGCGCGCAAGCTGCGTTTCACCTCCGAGCGCACCATGCGGGTGGCGCAGCGGCTGTACGAGAACGGTTACATCACTTATATGCGTACCGACTCGACGACTTTGTCGGAGTCGGCGATTCAGGCGGCCCGGGCGCAGGCCACGCAGTTGTACGGCGCGGAATACGTGAGTCCCACGCCGCGGCAGTACACCCGCAAGGTCAAGAATGCGCAGGAGGCGCACGAGGCCATTCGGCCCGCGGGCGACACCTTCGCCACGCCGGGACAGTTGCATGCCAAGCTCGACGGCGACGAATTCCGTTTGTACGAGCTGATCTGGCAGCGCACGGTGGCCTCACAGATGCAGGACGCGCGCGGCACCACGCTGACGGTGCGCATTACCGGCATCGCGAACAGCGGTGAGGAGTGCGTGTTTTCGGCGTCCGGCCGGACGATCACCTTCCCGGGATTCCTCAAGGCGTATGTGGAGAGTGTCGACGAGGAGGCGGGCGGCCAGTCCGACGACGCCGAATCGCGGCTGCCGGCGCTGACCGAGGGCCAGCGCGTGACGGCCATCGAGCTCGAGCCGGACGGGCACACCACCAATCCGCCCGCACGCTTCACCGAAGCTTCGCTGATCAAGGCGCTGGAAGATCTCGGCATCGGCCGTCCTTCCACCTACTCCTCGATCATCAAGACGATTCTCGACCGCGGCTACGTGTACAAGCGCGGCAGCGCGCTGGTGCCGTCGTGGGTGGCGTTCGCGGTGATCGGACTGCTGGAGGACCACTTCGGGCGGCTGGTGGACTTCGACTTCACCGCGGCCATGGAGGACGATCTCGACGCCATCGCCGGTGGCCGCGAGCAGCGCGGAAACTGGTTGTCCTCCTTCTATTTCGGTGGCGATCACGGTGCCGAGGGTTCGGTGGCGCGGTCGGGCGGCCTGAAAAGGATGGTGGGCGAACGACTCGACGGCATCGACGCGCGAGAAGTCAACTCCATCAAGCTCTTCAGCGATGACGAGGGCCGCGATGTGGTGGTCCGGGTCGGCAAGTTCGGGCCGTACCTGGAGCGCATGGTCGTCAATCCCGATGACCCGGACGGGAATCCGGTGTCGCAGCGGGCCAATCTGCCCGACGATCTGCCGCCGGACGAGCTGTCGCCCGAGGTCGCGGAGAAGCTGTTCGCGACTCCGCAGGAAGGTCGCTCACTGGGTACCGATCCGGCGACCGGGCACGAAATCGTCGCCAAGGAAGGACGTTTCGGCCCCTACGTCACCGAGATCCTGCCGGAGTCCGCGGAGGATCTGGACACCACGGCGAAGAAGACCGCCAAGAAGGCGGCCGACAAGCCGAAGCCGCGCACCGGGTCGCTGTTCAAGTCCATGAGCGTGGAGTCGGTGACCCTGGACGACGCGCTCAAGCTGCTGTCGCTGCCGCGTGTGGTGGGTGTGGACCCGGACTCCGGGGACGAGATCACCGCGCAGAACGGGCGGTACGGGCCGTACCTGAAGAAGGGCACGGATTCGCGCTCGCTCACCGGTGAGGATCAGATCTTCACGGTGACGCTGGAGGACGCGCTCAAGATCTACGCCGAGCCCAAGCGGCGCGGCGGGCAGTCGGCCAGTGCGCCGCCGCTGCGTGAGCTGGGTGTGGACCCGGTGTCGGAGAAGCCGATGGTGATCAAGGACGGGCGGTTCGGCCCGTATGTCACCGACGGTGAGACCAATGCCAGCCTGCGCAAGGGCGACGAGGTCGAATCCATCACCGACGCACGGGCTTCGGAGCTGCTGGCGGACCGGCGGGCGCGCGGGCCGGTGAAGAAGGCCGCGAAGAAGACCGCCAAGAAGGCGGCCGCGAAGAAGACCGCGGTGGCCAAGACCGTGGTCAAGAAGGCGGCGGCGAAGAAGGCGGCGGCCAAGACGGCCGACGGCGTCACCACCAAGAAGGCAGCGGCGGCCAAGAAGACCCCGGCCAAGAAGGCGGCGGCGAAGAAGACCGCGGCCTCGCAGTCCTGACCTGATCGAAGCGCCCCCGTCACGACGGGGGCGCTTCGCTTTTCGGCCGCTGTGTCTGTCGGTGGCCTGCCGTAGCGTGTTATCCGGAACACGCACCAGCGGAAGGACATTCGATGACCGTCGACCACGAGCGTGAAGAACTGATCAAGATCCTGGACAGCCAGCGCGAGCTCTTCCGGATCACCGTCCGCGGCATCGATGACGAGCAGGCGCGCCAGCGCACCACGGTCAGTGAACTCACCCTCGGCGGTCTGCTCAGCCACGCGGTGAATATCGAGCGGCACTGGACCACCATCCTCGTCGAGCGCGACCCGAAGTCCGAATTCGATGTCTCCCGAATGGATTCCGAGTATCGGCTGGACCCGGAACAGACGGTCGCCGGCCTGCTGGCCGAATGGGAGGCGGTGGCCGAGCACACCGGCAAGCTGATTCGCGAGCTACCCAACCTCGAGGATTCGGTGCCGACGCCGACCGCGCCCTGGGCGCCGGAGCGGCAGTGGCTCACCGTGCGCTACATCCTGCTGCACATCTTCCGGGAGATCGCGCACCACTCCGGGCACGCGGACATCATCCGCGAGGCCCTGGACGGCGCGAACACGACATATCAGCGCGCGAACTGACTCCCGGCCGGGCTGTCGGGGATGGCGGTTAAGGTGGTCGGCGTGGCGGGTGTCTTCGATCGGCTGGTCGGCCAGGGTGCGGTCGAGTCCGAGTTGACGGCTGCGGCGGTGGCGGCGCGGGACAGGGCCGGATCGTCGTCGGCCATGACGCATTCGTGGTTGTTCACCGGGCCGCCCGGATCGGGGCGGTCGGTCGCGGCGCTGTGCTTCGCGGCGGCGCTGCAGTGCACGGACGAGGGGACGCCCGGATGCGGGCGGTGCCACGCGTGCACGACCACCATGGCCGGGACCCACGGCGATGTGCGGCGGGTGGTGCCGGAGGGCTTGAGCATCGGCACCAAGGAGATGCGCGAGATCGTGCAGGTGGCGTCGCGGCGGCCGAGCACCGGGCGCTGGCAGGTGGTCGTGGTCGAGGACGCCGACCGGTTGACCGAGGCGGCGGGCAATGTGCTGTTGAAGGTGGTGGAGGAGCCGCCGGAGCGCACGGTGTTCCTGCTGTGCGCGCCGTCGGTGGATCCCGAGGACATTTCGGTGACGCTGCGATCCCGGTGCAGGCACGTGCATTTGGCGACCCCGTCGGTGGATTCGATCGCGCGGGTGCTGCACGAGCGGGACGGGCTGGACCAGAAGACCGCGGGCTGGGCGGCCTCGATCAGCGGTGGACATGTCGGGCGCGCCCGGCGGCTGGCCACCGACGACCAGGCCCGGGCCCGGCGCAAACGAGCCCTGGCGCTAGTCACGGCGACCGCCCGGCCCGCAGCGGCGTATGCGGCCGCCGACGAACTGGTGAAGTCGGCCGATGACGAGGCCAAGCAGGTCAGTGCCGAGCGCGACGGGAAGGAACGCGAGGAACTGGCCACCGCGCTGGGCGCGGGCGGCACCGGTAAGGGCACCGCCTCGGCCACCCGCGGTTCCGCCGGCGCGCTGAAAGACCTGGAGAAACGCCAGAAGTCGCGGGCCACCCGCACCGGGCGCGATGCCCTGGACCGGGCCCTGATCGATGTCGCGGGCCTGTACCGGGACGCGCTCGCGGTCCGATTCGGCGCGGCCACCGCGGACTCCTCCTCCGGCGTCACCCTCACCCACCCGGACATGGCCGACCAGATCCGGGAACTCGCGACCGATGTCCGCCCCGAGGGCCTGCTGCTCTCCATCCAGGCAGTGCTCGATTGCCGCGAGGCCCTCGAAACCAATGTGAAGCCGCGCTTCGCCCTCGCCGCCATGGCCGCGGCCCTGATCGCGGCCCGTTCCGCCTGACCCGGGCGTGTCCCCGATCTCGCGAGCTCCCGTTTTCGCGATTCGGGCGCGAGACGATAGACTCGCACCGCCGGAAGGCACGCCGCCTTAGCTCAGTCGGTAGAGCGCTTCACTCGTAATGAAAAGGTCGGGGGTTCGATTCCCCCAGGCGGCTCCAAACAAGCAGGTGGAGAGCGAATCCCGCTCTCCACCTGTTGTCGTTTCGGGGTCCGGATCCGGTGCCGGTGGCACCGGGGAACCGCGCGGATCGAAATCGTCTGCCTGGCATGCGAACTCATTGCATGCGTGCGGAGACTTGCCCTGTGTGATCATGACGCGCGCCGACCGTGGAACCCGGCGGCCGGTTGCGAAATACCGATCCGAATCCGGTCTGGCCGATGCGTCAGCTCCACGAAAGATCCAGGTCAACCCCGCCGTCTGCGCGTATCGTTGCGCGGCGGAGGTCGCCTGGTGGTCAACATCCACGGATATTGACAGTATCTCCCGCTCAATGTCAGTCTGGGGAAAACGTGATCATGATTCGTTGCGGACACATCACCCCGTGAACCCGGTGTGAGAAATATTCCCAGAATCGACCCGGAACTCTACGGTCAGTCTGTTCAGCAGCGCCTGACGGCGTGTCGGCGGAGGGCTCGTATGGATCTGAACACCGTCGTCGACGTCCTCCGCCCGCCTTCCGGCCGGCCGGGTGCGGATTGGCACACCGGAGACGCGTGGCTGGCCGGGGGCACGTGGTTGTTCTCCGAGCCGCAGCCGAATGTCCACCGACTGGTCGACCTCACCGAACTCGGCTGGCCTCACCTGGTGGCCGACAGCGAGGGCCTCGAGATCGGCGCGACGTGCACGATCAGGGAGCTGCACGAGTTCGCACCGCCGGATGGCTGGCCGGCGGGCAGCCTGCTGCGCACCAGCTGCGAGGCCCTCCTGGCGTCGTTCAAGATCTGGAATGCCGCGACGGTGGGCGGCAATATCTGCATGTCCCTGCCGGCCGGACCGATGATCACCCTGACCGTGGCGCTCGAGGCGACCTATCGCGTGTGGGCCGCGGACGGAACCGAGAGAACGATCGCGGCGAAGGATTTCGTCCTCGGCAACCATCGAAATGCGCTGTGGCCCGGGGAAATCCTGCGTAGTGTGCACATTCCCGGTGACGCTCTGCGCAAGCGCCACACGCACCGGCGATTCACACTGACCAAGCTCGGTCGTTCCACAATATTCATGGTCGCGACCCAGACGCCGGGCACCCGTGATCTGCTGCTCACCATCACGGCGGGTACCACGCACCCGGTTGTGCTGCGGTTCGACACCGTTCCCGATGCCGACACCCTGCAGGGCCACATCGACGCGATACATGCCGATGTCTGGTTCGCCGACCCCAACGGCACCCCGGGTCACCGTAAGCACCTGGCGAAGCACTACGCCGAGGAGATCCGGGTCGAACTAGGCGGCCTGCGGTGACATCCGGAGGCTTGCGATGAGCTATATCGTCAACGGGAAGACGTTCTCCCAGGAGCCGCGACCCGGTCAGTGCCTGCGGACCTTTCTGCGTCACCTGGGCTGGTTCGGGGTGAAGAAGGGGTGCGACGCCGGTGACTGCGGCGCATGCACGGTCTGGCTCGACGGTCGTCCGGTGCACAGTTGTCTCACGCCGGCGTTCCGTGCCGACGGGCATGAGATCACGACGATCGAGGGGCTCGGTTCACCCGAGGACATGCACCCGATGCAGCGGCAGTTCCTCGAGGCCCCGGGATTCCAGTGCGGTTTCTGCACAGCCGGGATGATCATGACGGCATCCGCCCTCACCGACGCGCAGAAGCAGGACCTGCCGCACGCGTTGAAGGGAAACCTGTGCCGCTGCACCGGCTATCGGGCAATCGAGGACGCGATCAACGGCGTGGCCGGTATCGAAGTCGCCGCACCGGGCCGGGCGATCGGCACCAGTGTCGGCACGCCGGCCGGGGCCGACGTGGTGACCGGGCGCGCCGAGTACACGATGGACACCGAGTTGCCCGGGATGCTCCATCTGAAGGTGCTGCACTCACCCCATGCCCATGCGCGCATCGTCTGCATCGACAAGTCCGCGGCGCTGGCCGTGCCCGGAGTGCACCGCGTGTACACGTGGGAAGACGTGCCCCGGAGGCTGTTCTCCACCGCGATCCACACCGATCATCTCGTCGACCCCGACGACACCTACATCCTGGACAATGTGGTGCGCTTCGTCGGCCAACGGGTGGTCGCGGTGCTGGCCGAATCGATCGGCGCCGCGGAGGAGGGCTGTCGCAAGGTCGCCGTCGAGTACGAGGTGCTGCCGGCGGTATTCGATCCCGAGCAGGCGATGCAATCCGGTGCGCCGCAGCTGCACGGATCCCACGATCCGTTCGTGCAGGACCCCGTGCACAACATCCTCGTCGAGTTACACGGCGAAATCGGTGATGTCGCACAGGGATTCGCCGAAGCCGATGTCATTCACGAAGGCACGTACTTCTCACCGCGGGTGCAGCATGCCCATCTGGAGACACACGGTTCGATCGCCTGGATGGAAGCGGGCCGGCTGCATGTGCGGACCAGTTCGCAATCGCCGTGGATCGCGAAGGGGAAGCTGGCCCATCTGTTCGGCCTGCGACCCGATCGGATTCGGGTGTTCTGCAAGCGCGTCGGCGGCGCCTTCGGCGGCAAGCAGGAAGTGATCAGCGAAGATCTGGTGGCGCTGGCGACGCTGGACACCGGCCGGCCGGCGTGTCTGGAATACACGCGCGAGGAGGAGTTCACCACTGCCTCACCGCGACATCCGATGAAGATCACGGTGAAGCTGGGGGCGCGGTCCGACGGAACACTGACCGCTGTCGAGTTCCGCAATGTCTCCAATACCGGCGCCTACGGCAACCACGCCGGCGAGACGTTGTTCGCCGGAGGCGGCGCGATCGCGCTGTACCGCTGTCCCAACAAGAAATTCGACGGCTACTCGGTCTACACCAACACCGTGCCCAGCGGCGCACTGCGCGGCTACGGCATGACCCAGCCGGTCTTCGCGGTGGAGTCGGCGATGCACGAGCTGGCCGTCGCCCTCGGCATGGATCCGCTGGAGCTGCGCCGCCGCAATATCGTGCGGCCCGGTGACGCGTTGCTGTCGATCGCGGACGAGGCCAACGACGTAGCGTTCACGGAGGATGGACTGGCCGCGTGCATCGACCGGGTCGACGCCGCGCTGCGTGCCCACCCCGACGGGCAGGCGCCGGGGGAGGACTGGCAAATCGGCACCGGCACAGCCACATCGATGCACGAAACCGCACCACCGACCGAACATGTCTCGGTCGGGCTGGCCACCCTCGGCGACGACGGCATCTATGAGATCGCCGTGGGCACTGTGGAATTCGGTGAGGGGACACCGACGGCGCACGTTCAGATCGCCGCGGCCGAGCTGGGCACCACGCCGGCCCGGATCCGGCTCGTCCAGGCCGACACCGACCGAACGGGTTTCGACACCGGCGCATTCGCGAGCGCGGGTCTGTCCGTGGCCGGCAATGCGGTGCAGCGGACGGCCGCCGCATTGCGCGACCGGATTCTGCGCTTCGCCGCCACGCATACCGGGGTCGACTTGGCCTCGTGCGCCATGGATGACGATGCCGTGCGCTGTGGCGACACCCGCATCGGATTGACCGAATTGGCGGCGGCCGCCCGCCGCCGGGGTACGCGGTTGACCGAATCGCGCAAGGCGTACGGGTCGCCGCGCAGCCTCGCCTGCAACACGCAGGCCTTCCGAGTCGCGGTGCATCGCGTGACCGGTGAGATCCGGATCCTCTACAGCGTGCAGGCCACCGACGCCGGGGTGGTCATCAATCCCGCACAGGTGCGCGGTCAGATCGAAGGCGGTGTGGCCCAGGGCCTCGGCTTCGTGCTGACCGAGAATTATCTCGTCGACGAAAACGGCGTCATGACCAATCCGACGCTGCGCAACTACCGCATACCGACCTACGCCGACACTCCGTGCACCGAGGTGATCCTGGTCGGCTCGACCGACTCGGTGGGTCCGGCGCGGTCCAAAGGGATTGCCGAGTGCTGCATCAACCCGGTCGCACCGGCACTGGCGAACGCGGTATATGACGCGACCGGCGTCCGATATCGCGAGCTGCCGCTCACTCCCGACCGCATCTTCGGGTCCCTGCGACCGGTCCGGTTGACCTCGACCGGCTGAGTGCCGGAGACATCGATGACCCGCGAGCAGTCGGCCATCAACGCCGCCACCGTCATCATCGGAGAAACGGTGCGGCCCGGCTGCGAAAAAGCTTTCCTGTCCTGGCAGCACGGGCTGAACACCATGGCGTCGCGCTATCCGGGATTCATCGCCGCCGAGGTCAACCCGCCGACAGCCGTGCAGCCGCACTGGTCGGTGATCTACCGCTTCGATTCGATCGCGAATCTGCGCGCGTGGATCAACAGCGCCACGCGTCAGGACCGGCTCGCCGAAGGACGGCGCTACCTCGAGGGCGCGCCCACGCAGCAGATCGTGACGGGCGGGGCCGCGCCCCCGGACACCCTCGTCACGGCCGTGGTGACCCATCGGGTCCCGCCCGAGCACATCGACGAGTTCCTGGCCTGGCAGGAGCGACTTCGGTTGGCGGAAAACAAGTTTCCGGGTTTCCGCGGTGCCGAGATCTTCCGGCCGATCGAGGGCGTGCAGGACGAGTGGACCATGCTCTACCGCTACGACACCGCCGCTGACCTGGACGGGTGGCTGACCTCGGACGAGCGCCGGCAGCTGCTCGACGAAGGGAAGCGGTTCGGCGACTTTCGATTACGCACGATCGACAACTCGTTCGGCAGCTGGTTCGCGTTCGACGAACCCGGGGGCCGGGCGCGGACGCCGTCGCGGACGAAGACGTCGATCGCGGTGTGGGTCGGCCTGTATCCGACGGTCGTGCTGCTCACCTTGGCGCTGGCGTGGGCCCGGCTCCCGCTGTGGCTGGGCATGGCGATCGGAAACCTGTTGTCCAGCTTCGTCATGACCTTCGTGACGATGCCTTGCTATGTGAATCCATTGCTCGAACGGTGGCTGCACCCGGACCCTGAAGCGCCGACCACGGCGACCAACGTGCGGGGCGCCCTGTTGATCGCCGCGGTGATGGTGTTCTGGGCGGTCGTGTTCTGGCTGGTGACCGTCGTGTTCTGGAAATTGCCGTGAGAAGGAGGAGTGATCGTCATGGCCGAATCCAATGGCCACACAGTCCCGGAATTCATGCGCCCGGTCGTCGCCGACGAGCCGCCCGCGAGTGCGCGCACCGTCGCCGAGCACGCGGTCCTCGCGCTGAACGAGTCGATGTTGCAGCTCTACGAAACATCCCTGGTGAAATTCAAACAGAACATGCGCGACCAGGTGCCCATCATCCTGGCGCTGTTCACCGGCGAAGGCGGGCAGATGATCCTCTACCGGCCCGGGCGGGAGCCTGAATACGCACCGCCGGTGCCGATCGTGTACCAGCTCGCAAAGTCGGTGGGCCACAGCACCATGGCCGTCTACGAGATCGTCTCACCGTACCTGTTCGACGCGTACGCGAATCAGCTGTGGCGAGCCCCGCTCGAGATGTATCGGGCGCAGCAGCGGCCGGCCCTCGAAGGCCTTGACGCCCTGGATATCTCCGAGGACGATCGCTCCCTCCTCCGCACCATCCTGCAGCGCAATCTGACCTTCATGGACGAGTGCCTCGCGCAGGGCGGTTACAGCTACGACGAGGTCGAGAAGTACATCCGCGGCGTCGTACCGTATTCGGCCAAGTCGATCGGCATCGGCTCGAGCGCCCAGGTGGGCCATTGGATGAACGTCATCGAAGGGTGGAAGGAGCAACTCGGCACGGAGTGGGAGCGCACCTACGCGGTCAGCAATTCGCTGTACATCGCACGGCAGAACAACATCCTGTACAGCATTCTCGTCCAATTCATGGGCACCGAGACGATGGGTGACCGGTTGCTGCTCGTCGAGACACCGGAATTCGAGACCACACCCGAGAAGATGCTCGACGTGCTCGGCCGCATCGTCGCCGACCGTTCACTCGGCATGGTCTTCTTCCGCGACTACTTCCTGATGGACGTCGAACTGCTCGGCGGTGGCGGCCGGGCGGCCATCGAGCGGGAGATGGCCAAGCGGGGCAGGAAGGCGTTGCTGCCGACTCTGGCGCCGTTCCATTCCAACGATTGGCCGTGGAAGACGGACCCGGCCAAGGGAACCGGCCCGGCGCGGATGGAAGACGTTGCCGCGGGCGCGGTGATCCGCCCGGAATCGGTCGGCTGATGACGGATTCGACCAGGGATTTCGTGCAGCGCACCATCGAGATCGCGCGAGCCAGCGTCGCCGAGGGCGGACTGCCGTTCGGGACCGTCGTCGTCAAGGACGGTGAAATCCTCGCCGAGGGCCGGAATTGCGTCCCGGCGACTCACGACCCGACCGACCACGCGGAGATTCGCGCCATCCGCGAGGCGTGCCGGAGACTGGGCACGGAGTACCTGACCGGATGCACGGTGTACGCCATCGCCCATCCGTGCCCGATGTGTCTGGCGGCGCTGTATCACTGCGCGCCCGATCAGGTCGTTTTTCTGGCTACCCGCGAGGATTGCGCGCCATATATGGCAGGCGGAAACGACAAATACTTCGAACCTGGCACCTTCTATGACGAGATCGCCAAGCCCTGGGACCAGCGGCGTCTGCCCATGCGCTACCAGCCGCGCGATGACGCCATCGCGGTGTACAAGCTCTATCTGGAACGACAAAGGTGAGGACCGTTGTCGATCCTCACCTTTGTCGTCGGGGGATCAGGAGACCAGGCCGCGGCCGGTGGTCAGGGGGAGATCCATGGCGGTCAGCAGGCCGGGGCGGGCTTGGACCACCGCGGGGATGGCGCTGACCAGGCGGGCAGCGGTGCCGACGACGCCGGCTTCGGCGTGGTCGCCGTTGCTGTAGAGCTGGAGGTCGAGGAGGTAGTCGGGTTCGCCCTTGACTTCGACTCGGTAGCAACCCTTTCCGGCCGGTTGGGGCCAGTCGGGGGCGAGGTCGGGGTGCAGGCGGGTGGTGTGTTCCAGGGTGAGGACCTCGCGGCCCTTGCTGATGCCGTGCACCTGGAAGCGGAGGGCGGCGGCGGTGCCGGCGGCGATGGTGCGACTGCCCACCTTCAGCTCTTCGCTCGCGGGCAGGCGCTCGAAATGCTGTGTGACGGAGTCGAGTTCGATGTCGAGGGCGGCGGCCAGCTGGCGGATGACACTGCCCCAGGCGAGGGTGAGGACGCCGGGCTGGAGCAGCAGTGGCAAGTCGTCGAGGGCGCTGCCGAAGCCCATGATGTCGAACAGGACCTTCGGATTGTCGTAGGTGGAGTAGTCCATCACCTCCGAGCAGATGATCTTGTCGATGCGCTCGGAGCCACTGGACAGCAGCAGCGGCAGCCAGTCATTGGCCCAGCCGGGGTCGATGCCGTTCACCCACAGGGAGGCGCCGCCCTCGTTGGCCGCCTCCACGATCGGGGCGATGGCCTCGTCGGGGAGGGTGCCGTAGGGGAACTGCAGGAAGACGGGGCTGCTGGAGACGACATTGATGCCGGCGCGGAGGAAGGTCTTCAGATCCTCCACCGCCTCCATCAGGCGGTCGTCGGCCATGGCGGTGTGGACGATGCAGTCGGGCTTCAGGGCCAGGAGCGCCTCGGCGTCCTGGGTTGCGGTGACGCCGATCTCGCGGTCGAGACCGGCCAGCTCGCCCGCGTCCTTGCCGGCCTTGGCGGCGCTGGAGACCCAGACGCCGACCAGGTCGAGCTCGGGGCGGGCGATGATGGAGCGCAGGGTGCGGCGGCCGACATTGCCGGTGCTCCACTGGACTACGCGGTACTTCATGGGAAAACTCCTGCGGCGCGGCGGATTACAGATCGGGGATGGGAAGGTCCAGGTTGGGTGCGGCGATACCGCCGTCCACCTCGAGCACCTTGCCGGTGATGTAGCCGCCCGCGCGGGAGCTCAGGTAGACGATCGCGGCGGCGATCTCCCAGGGCTCGCCGAGCCGGTGCAGCGGGGTGGCGTCCTCCATCTGCTGCTTGATCTCCGGTTGCTGCGCAACGACTTCCAGCGCGGAGGTGAGCACCGAGCCGACCGCGATGGCGTTCACCCGGATGCGGGGGGACAGGTCGGCGGCGGCCAGCCGGGTCCAGTGCGCGAGGGCGGCCTTGGCGGTGCCGTAGGCGAGGAAGCCGCGGCCGGGGGAGCGGCCCATCATCGAGGAGATATTGACGACCGAGCCACCGTCGTTCTTCAACATGTACGGCACCGCGGCCTGAGTGAGGGCGTGCGCGGTGGAGACATTGAAACGGAATGCCTCCTCGAGGAATTCGGGGGTGGTGGTGAGGAAGGTGTTGGGCATGGTGCCGCCGACATTGTTGACCACGATGTCGATGCGGCCGAGTTCGGCGGCGGTGGTTTCGGCCAGCGCGGTGACGGCGGAAAGATCCGACAGGTCCGCGGGGACCGTGATGGCGCGGCGGCCGAGCGCGTGGATCTTGCCCGCCACCTCGTCGAGCTGAGCGGCGGTGCGGGCCGAGATGGCCACGTCGGCACCGGCTTCGGCGAGAGCGAGCGCGGTGGCGGCGCCGATGCCGCGGCCCGCGCCGGTCACGACGGCGACGCGGCCGTCCAGTCGGAAGGTGTCCAGGATCATCGCGAATTCAGTCCTTCTGGGAGTGACGACAGTCACAAGCAGCTTTAAGCATTTATTCTTAATCGTCAAGGAGAAGTTCTTTATCCGCTGGTGAGCGCTACAGTGCAGACTGTGGCAAGGATCGACAGGTAGCAGTGACGGTGTCCGAATGGCAGTGACAGAAGCGCGCGAGCGCATCATTCTCGCGGCGGAGCAGCTGATCGCCGAGCGGGGGCAGGCGGTGCCGCTGCGCGATATCGCGGCAGCCGCGGGACAGCGGAACAACTCGGCGATCCAGTACCACTTCGGTTCCCGCGACGGGCTCATCGAGGCCGTGGTCGAACACCGGCTCGCCACCCTCGAGGTGCGGCGGCTGGAACTGCTGGCCGAACAGGCCGGAACGGGTGCGACCGGCGTGCACGACCTGCTGGAGGCGCTGGTCATTCCCATGCTCGAGCTGAGCGACCGGCACGGGATCAATCACTACGCGCGGTTCCTCGAACAGATCCACACCCATCGGGCCGTCACCGACGCGGCCAATCTGGAATCCGCGCGGCGCACCTCGGTACGGGTGATCATGCAGCAGCTGGAGCGGGAACTCACCGAACTGCCGAAACGGTTGCGGCTGCGGCGGTTACGCGCCCTGCCGACCGTGCTGTTCGCCTTACTGGCCGACCACGAGCGGGCCGTGGAGGCCGGGCGGGTGGCCGCGGGGGACGTGACGGCGTGGGGGGAGATCGTGGACATGCTCGCCGGGGCGCTGACCGCGCCGGTGGTGGAGCGTGCGCCGATTCGCTGACGCCGGAACGCGAACGGGCCCGCCCCGGATCGAATCCGGTTCGGGCCGTTCGGAAACCGAGCGCGGTCGACTACCCGCCGGTGTGTGCACGGGTGCGGCGGTCTGCTCGTTCTCCCGCCTCTTCTCGAGCGCGAACCAGACGCCGCCGCTGACGAGATGACGGCCGCCAGGCCGATGAGGCCGAAAGCCCGGTCGACGACTTGTGGTGGTGCGGCTACCGTTGATGGTCGTGGACACCACGGCAGCAGCAGTCATGGAAACGCCCGCCCGGCCGCGGTGGCTCGGCGTCGGGCTACCGCTGCTGACCGGTGGGGCGGTGGCCGGCGGGCTGGCGTTGCTGCACTTCCGGGATCCGCATGTGCAGGGGGCGTACGGAGTGTGCCCGTTCTACGAACTGACCGGATACTGGTGCCCCGGCTGCGGCGGGTTGCGCGGGCTGCACAACCTCACCGATGGCCGGATCCTCGACGCCATCCACAGCAATGTGCTGCTGCTCCCGCTGACTCTGGGCTTCATCGCCTGGTGGGGCGCCTGGGTGGTGCGCGGATGGCGGGGCAATCCGGTGCCGCCGCGACTACCGCAGGTGCTGCCCAGGTACGCGGTGTGGGTCGCCCTGGCATTTCTCCTGGTCTTCACGGTTGTGCGGAACACACCGTGGGGTAGTTGGATCGCGCCGGTTTAGGCGGGGCATGCTCTGTTTATGAGCGATTCGCTGAAGGAGCGCGTGCGGCAGAAGCTGATCCGGCAGCTCGAAGAGGACGGGCCGCCGGACCCCGATCAGGAGGACACCCGGCAGCTCGCCGTCCAGGTCGACCTCGATGCGCTCGACGCGGTGGCCGACGACGATCCACTCGTCGAGGTGCTCGCGGCCCGCTACATGGTGCCCTGACCGGTTCCCGGCCGGTTCAGAAACCGCAGGCAGCCCCGCCCTCGGCCGAACTGCCGAAGGGTCGGGTCTCGGGGACCGGGTTCCAATGTCCTTCGGTGCGGGCGTAATTCCACGCCGGGCCGCGCGCCACCAGGGTCGCGATGGCCTCGACGAGGCGGTCGACATCGGCGGCGGTGGTGCCCAGGCCGATGCTGGCGCGCAGGGCGGTATCGACACCGAGACGGGACAGCAGCGGGTGGGCGCAGAAGCGGCCGTCGCGCACCCCGATGCCGTGCTCGGCGGAGAGGTAGGCGGCCACCTGGCCGGGCTCGAAGCCGTCGACGGTGAACGCGACAATGCCGACCGCGTCGGTGCTGTCGCGCCAGATCCGCAGGAAGTTCACGCCCGGAACGGTTTTCAGGCCGTAGCGCAGGCGGTGGGTGAGGTACTGCTCGTGCTCGATCACGGTGGTCTCGTCCAGCTCGGCGAGGGCATCGCAGGCCGCGGCCAGGGCGGCGACGCCCAGCACGTTCGGGGAACCGGCCTCGTGGCGCTGCGGGGCGGGAGCCCATTCGACGCCCTCGGTGCTCACCGAGCGCACCGCGCCGCCGCCGGCCAGGTAGGGCTGGGCCGCGTCCAGCCAGTCCCGGCGGCCGACCAGCACGCCCGCGCCGAACGGGGCGTAGGTCTTGTGGCCGGAGAAGGCCAGGTAGTCGATGCCGGTGGTGCGCAGGTCGATTCGGCGATGCGGGGCCAGCTGGGCGGCGTCCACCAGGATGCGGGTGCCGCACTGGTGGGCGATCCAGGCCAGCCGCTCCAGCGGCAGCAATTCGCCGGTCACATTGGAGGCGCCCGTAACCGCCAGCAGCGCAGCGGGTTTCGAGCACAGCTCGGCGACCAGGCGCTGGATGGTCTCCTCGATGGTGTCCGCGACCGGAACCACCCGGCGGCCGCGCCGGGTCCAGGGCAGCAGGTTGGCGTGGTGCTCGACGTCCAGCACCACGGTGTCACCGGGCACGCAGGCGGCGAGCAGGTTCAGTGAGTCGGTGGTGTTGCGGGTGAAGACCACCACCTGGTCCTCGGCCGCGTTCAGGAAGCGGGCGACCGAACCGCGGGCCGACTCGTAGCAGTCGGTGGAGACCCGGGAGGCGTACCCCGCGCCGCGGTGCACGCTGGCGTAGTAGGGCAGCAGGTCCGCGACCCGGTCGGTGACCTGCCGCAATGCGGGTGCGCTGGCGGCGTAGTCGAAGTTGGCGTAGCCGGCCGTCCCGCCCTGGACCAGTGGGACCCGCAGGTCACAGCCGGAGACATCGGCGAGGGCGGCACAGGTCTGGTCGGCGATAGCAGTCATCACGAAATCCCGTCGGGTTCATGGACACGCGATCGGGAAAATAGAAATCGATCGAGAGTCCGCGCTTGCCGCGCCCGGTCGGGCGTCGGCCCGGTCGTCACCCGGAGCACCCCACCGCGGAGGAGGGTTGCCGACCAGCAAGCCGGGGCTTCGCGCTGGTACTCATGACCTGATTGCAGAGATTGGCAGACGGCTCGCGGGCTTGTCAACCCCGCCGGGTCGTGGCGCCGCCGTCACGATTTGCGGGCCGCCACGCAGCGTTCGAGGTCGGGCACCCGGACGTCGCGCCCGATCGGGTCGAGATAGCTGGCGGTGTACTCCGGTCCGCCCGCTTGCTCGACGTCGTACCAACCGTAGTCGGCCAGCAGTGCCGGGACCTGGTCCGGATGCAAACCGAAGGTCCAGAGTCGTTGCCGTGCCACGAATCTGCGGTAGGTGGCGGCGCAGCCCTGAAGGTTGGTGCCGTCCAGAAAGTCCTGCCGGATGTAGCTGAAGATGAGCTCGCTGCCGGTCGGGGCCTCGGCGAGAGCTGAAAACGTCGCGCGCACAGCGGGTTCGGTCAGGTACTGCGTGACGCCCTCCCAGAGGAAGAGGGTCCTCGCGTCGGCGCGGTAGCCGTGCTCGGCCAGCGCGGTGGCGAGTGTGCCGGATGTCGCGGATCGCCGGAAGGTGGTGGTCGAGCCGATCCCGGATTCGGACGGGCGGATCGAGGCGGTGGTGGCCCCGCCGCGGGATCGGATCGCGGCGGTACTCGCCGAGTACTGCCCCGAGGAGCTCGAGGTGCTCTTCGATTACTTCACGTGGGCCACGGTCGCGCTGCGGGAGGCTGCGCACGACATGCTGGAGCGTCGCGGGTCGGTGTGACGAACGGCACGACCGTATCGGAAAAATCGTCCGAAAGTTGGATCGGGTGGGCCGCAAAGTTCGAATCGCGCGAACGTTGCTGGGGCGTAGGGTCGGAGTCGAAGTTAGGGTAGCCAAAGTGGTGCCCCCCGAGCTGACCACGAGGAGCCCGACCATGCTGGAGACCAGCACTCCGTTCTCGACGCTCATTCGCACCGCGACCGAGCAGCAGCACAACGAGGCCGAACACTCCACGTTCATGCGCGACATGCTCGGCGGACAGCTCGGGGTGGAGGCCTTCTATCGGTACACCGCCCAGCTCTGGTTCGTCTACGCCGCTCTCGAAAAGCACTCCGCCGCACTGGCTTCCGACCCCGTCGCCGGTCCGTTCGTCAAGCCGGAACTGGCGCGGCTGGCCGCGCTGGAGGCCGACCTGGCCCACCTCGGCGGCGCGAACTGGCGCGATGAACTGGCCGCGCTGCCCGCCACCGCCGCCTACGCCGCCCGCATCGAGGAGTGCGCGGGCGACTGGCCGGCCGGCTATGTCGTCCACCACTACACCCGCTACCTGGGCGATCTCTCCGGCGGCCAGGTCATTCGCGGTACCGCCGAGAAACTGTGGAACCTGCCCAAGAAGGGCGACGGCGTGCGGTTCTACGTCTTCGAGGACATCGCCAACCCGGCCGCGTTCAAGCGCGACTACCGTGCGGCCCTCGACCAGCTTCCCCTCGACGGCCCCGAGGTCGATCGCGTACTCGACGAGGCGCGACTGGCGTTCACGATGAACACTGATCTGTTCCGTGAGCTGGGTGCGGAATTCAGCGCGCGGAACTGAAACTCGCAACCCCGAAGGCCGCCGACCCCCGTTGATCGACAGGGGCGGCGGCCTTCGTCATTTCCGCGGGGCGTCGTTGACCCTGTTCGTCGGGGGCAGGGTCAGCGATCTCACCCTTGCGCCGGGCCGCGGTGATGGGTTGCCATGGAGGGCATGAGTTTTCCGCTGCTACTGAGTTTCATGGGGTTGTGTGTGCTGCTCGCGCTCACGCCGGGGCCGGATACCTTTCTGGTACTGCGATTCTCGATGGCCGGATCGCGACCCGGAATCGCGGCGGCGGTGGGCTCGGCGTTCGGCGGGATCGTGTGGGCCACCGTGGTCGCGGCCGGGGTCGCGGCGCTGCTGGAGCAGTCGGCGACCGCGTATCGCACGCTCAAGGTGATCGGCGGAATCTACCTGGTGTACCTGGGTGTTCGGGCGCTGCTGGCGCATCGGCGCGGGCCCGGCGCGGCGGGCGGCGGGGCGGATGTCGCGGTGGCGCAGGGTGAGCCGGCGTCGCTGCGCTCGGCATTCGCTGCTGGATTGCTGTCGTGCGTCTTCAATCCGAAGGTGGGATTGTTCTACCTCGCGGTGCTGCCGCAGTTCCTGACCCGGGTGACATTCCTCAACACGCTCACGCTCGGGGCCATCGAATCCACTGTCGCGGCAATCGAAATGATCCTGCTGGCGGTGGCGGCCGCGCGGGCGGTGGAGCTGTTGCGACGGCCGCGCGTCCGGGTGCGGCTGGAGCAGGCGAGCGCGGCGATCCTGGCGGCGCTGGGCATCGGCACGGCGGCTTCGGCCGCGGCCTGAATCGGCGCCGGCGTCAGTCGGCGATCTCGGCACGGTGGTACGCACCGTTGTAGTACACCAGCGGGCCGACCGCCGGGGAGCTCTCGGTGTTGTCGTGCACCTGGGTGACCAGGCCGATGACCAGGGTGTGGTCGCCGATCGGGAGGAGCCGATGGACCGTGGCGCGGACCCAGATGGGAGTGCCGTGCAGGACGGGTTCGCCGCTGCCGAGCGTGGTCCACAGGGACCGGTCGGTAAAACGCTCCTCGGCGGTCCGGCTGAACCGCTGGGCCAGGTGCTTCTGATGCTCGCCCAGGAAATGCACCACCAGCGATTCGGCCCGCAGCATGGCTTCGATGCTGGAGGAGGTCTCGGCGATATTGAACGAGATGAGCGGCGGCTGTGCGGAGAGCGAGGCGAACGAGGTGGCGGTGAAGCCCACCGGACCCTGGTCGGACTCGAGCGTGACGATGGTGACCCCGGCGGGATAGTGCCGCATGGCGGCGCGGTACTGCTGCGCGGTAATGCCGCTCAGATCGTCGGGCACGTGTAGCTCGGTGCCGGGCGTCGGGGAATCGCTCACGTCACGAAACTACGTGGTCGAGCGCCCGGTTATTCCACCCTGTAAGAAATTGCCCGGTCCACGCCGGTGGGTGGTGCTCAGTCCACATCGATGGCCAGGCCCGCGGTGATCCGGACCAATTCCCCGAAGGTGGTGCGGAACAGCGTGTTCGGATGCCCGCCCGCGGCCCACAACTCCTGATACTGCGACAGCGCCGTGTCGACGAAGGTCGGCAGATTGGTGGGGTGCCCGAGCGGGGCGACACCCCCGATGGGCTGTCCGGTCACCTCGCGGACCATGGCCGCCGGCGCCCGGGAGAGCGTGCCCTCGAGGCGCTCCCCGGTGCGGCTCAGATGCACCTGGTGCGCACCGGACACCAGCAGCAGCACCGGATCGTCGTCGAGCAGGAAGACCAGCGATTTGGTGATCGCCCCGACGGTCACGCCGAGCGCGTCGGCGGCTTCCTGCGCGGTGTGGGTGGGACTGGGCTGGGTGATGATCACCCCGTGATGGCCGCGCGCGATCAAGGTGTCGGAAACCTTCGACGCGACCGGTGGCAGGGACCTGCGCATGGCAACCAGGGTAGAGCGATTGCGGTGGATGTGCCGAGGATCAGTAGTCGGGATAGCCCTCCTCCGGGCCCAGCAGCTCGGTCAGGCGGTCGCGCACGATCGGGGCCAGCTCCTCGACGGTGCGCTGCGAAACCCGCTGGTGCGCACAGGAATCGAAGACCCGTTCCAGGTCGATCGCGGACAGGGCGTGCAGCTCCGCCGCGGCGGCCGTCTGGAGTGCGGCATGGCCCGGGTACGGGCGGCCGTCGGCGATCTTCTGGGCCCAGGTGACATTGCAGCAGCATTCGTACAGGGCATGGATCGCGCGGCGGCGGTGGAGCGTATTGAAGCGGTCGAGGCCGATTCCGTGATGCATCAACATCCAGACCTCACACACGGGATGGGCGAGTTGTGCGGACCCGCCAATCGTGCGCCGGAATGCGGTTCGAAAACACTGGGACGCAGCAGATTTAGCACAGGATTAACACCGGCCCGATCCGCCCCCGGCACCCCCGATACGCTGGACCGATGACCGAATGGAAGGCTTTCGAGGTCGAAAGCAAGGACCACATCGCCCAGGTGACGCTCACCGGTCCCGGCAAGGGCAATGCCATGGGCCCCGACTTCTGGCGCGAACTGCCGCTGATCTTCGGCGAACTCGACGCCGACCCGGACATCCGCGCCATCGTGCTCACCGGATCCGGCACGCACTTCTCCTACGGCCTGGACCTGCCGGCCATGAGCCCGCTCTTCGGGCCGCTGCTGGCCGACCGGGCGCTCGCCGGGCCGCGCACCGACTTCCTCAAGCACGTGCGCAGCATGCAGGACTCGGTCACCTCGGTCGCCGACTGCGTCAAGCCGGTCATCGCGGCGATCTCCGGCTGGTGCATCGGCGGCGGACTGGACCTCATCGCCGCCGCGGATGTCCGCCTGGCCAGCGCCGACGCCAAGTTCAGCCTGCGCGAGGCCAAGGTGGCCATCGTCGCCGACATCGGCTCGCTGCACCGGCTGCCGGGCATCATCGGCGAGGGGCACGTGCGTGAACTCGCCTACACCGGCAAGGACATCGACGCGGCCCGCGCCGAGAAGATCGGCCTGATCAACGACGTGTACGCCGACCAGCAGGCCGTGCTGGACGCCGCCCACGCCATGGCGCGCGAGATCGCCGCCAACCCGCCGCTGGTGGTGCAGGGCATTAAGGACGTCCTCGACCAGCCCAAGCGCGGCAGGATCGCCGACGGGCTGCGCTATGTGTCGGCCTGGAACTCGGCGTTCCTGCCGTCCGAGGACCTCACCGAGGCCATCCAGGCCGTCTTCGAGAAGCGCCCCCCGGAGTTCAAGGGGAAGTGACCCCGGGGGCCCCGTAAAAGGACCCCGTGCCTCCGGTTCCCGGCCTATCGTTCTTGGCGGGGGACCGGAGGTATGGCCATGGCTACATCCGAGGTGAGCGAGTCGACCGGTGCGGGCGGCTTCACTCATCGCGAAATACTGGTGATCATCAGTGGGCTGCTGCTGGGCATTCTGCTCGCGGCGCTCGATCAGACCATCGTGTCCACCGCGATCCGCACCATCGCCGACGATCTGAACGGGTATTCACTGCAGGCCTGGGCGACCACCGCGTATCTGATCACCGCCACCCTGGCCACGCCGCTGTACGGCAAGCTCTCGGACATGTACGGGCGCAAGCCCTTCTACCTCGCCTCGATCACCATCTTCGTGACCGGCTCGCTGCTGTGCACCTTCGCACAGTCCATGTACGAGCTGGCCGCCTTCCGGGCGCTGCAGGGGCTGGGCGCGGGCGGGCTCATGTCGCTGGCGCTGACCATCGTGGGCGACATCGTGAGCCCGCGCGAAAGGTCCAGGTACCAAGGGTATTTCCTGGCTGTGTTCGGTACGTCGAGTGTGATCGGGCCGGTGCTGGGCGGGCTGTTCGCGGGACAGCACAGCATTCTGGGGATCGCGGGCTGGCGCTGGGTGTTCCTGGTGAACGTGCCCATCGGCCTGTTCACCCTGGTCGTGGTGACCCGGGTGCTGCGCCTGCCGCCACGTGAGAAATCCCGTGACCGCGTGGACTACTGGGGTGCGCTGGCGCTCGTCATCGCCATGAGCCCGCTGCTCATCGTGGCCCAGCAGGGGCGCGAATGGGGCTGGGGCAGTGCGCGATCCATCGTGTGCTACCTGATCGGCGCGCTCGGGGTGATCGCCTTCATCCTGGTGGAAGCCGCGCTGGGCGAGGCCGCGCTCGTCCCGCTGCGCATATTCGCCAACCGCACCTTCGCGCTCGGCGTCGTCATCTCGTTCGTGGTGGGCGCGGGCATGTTCGGCGGAATCCTGCTGCTGCCACAGTATTTGCAGGCCGACCGGGGTGCCGGCCCGATGCTGGGCGGGCTGCAGATGATCCCCATGGTGCTGGGCATGATGATCGGCTCGGTGGTGTCGGGGCAATTGATCTCACGCACCGGGCACTACCGCGTCTACACGCTGCTGGGCTCGGCCATGATCACCATCGGGCTGTTCCTGCTGCACTACCTGAAGGCCGATTCGGCGTTCTGGATCGTGGTGCTGTTCATGCTGTGCGTGGGCTTCGGGCTGGGCAATCTCATGCAGCCGCTCATCGTGGCGCTGCAGAATGCGTTGCCGCCCAAGGACATGGGCGTCTCCACCGCCGCCGCCACCTTCTTCCGGCAGATCGGCGGCACGCTCGGCGCCGCGGTGTTCCTGTCGATCCTGTTCGATCGGCTCGGACCCGATATCCGCGCGCAGCTGCTGGAGTCGGGCAAGGACCGTAAGTTCCAGGACGCCGTCGCCGCCGGGGCGCACGACGGGAATCCCGCGGATATGGCGCTGTCGCAAGGATTTCTGAAGCACGACACCTCGGCGGCGCAGGGGGTGCTGAACGACAGCTCGGTGATCCAGAAGCTCGATCCCGTGCTCGCACACCCGTTCAAGGTGGGATTCGCTGAATCGCTGTCGACGGTCTTCCTGACCACATCCGCCGTCACCCTGCTGGCGTTCGTGCTGGTGGTGTTCTGGAAGGAAGTCCCGCTGCGCACGACCGCCGGGCTCGCGGCCGCTGCCGAGTAGGACGGGGATCCGGAAAACGAAAGGGGCGGAGCGAAATCCGCGCCGCCCCTCGTCAGCGGGAGCTCAGTGGCCGCCCTGCTCCTTCAGGCGGGCGTAGGCCTCGTCGACCAGCTTCTCGGCCTTCGCGCGGCCCTCCCAGCCCTCGACCTTGACCCACTTGCCGGGCTCCAGGTCCTTGTAGTGCTCGAAGAAGTGCGCGATCTCCTTGCGCTGGAACTCCGGGATGTCCTCGACGTCCTGGATGTGCGCCCAGCGCTTGTCGCCGGCGGGCACCGCCACCAGCTTCTCGTCGATGCCGGCCTCGTCGCTCATGATCAGCACGCCGACGGGACGGGCCTCGACCAGCACACCCGGGAACACGGACTCGGGCAGCAGCACCATGCAATCCAGCGGATCGCCGTCGCCGCCGAGGGTGTTCTCGATGTAGCCGTAGTCGGCCGGGTACATCATCGGCGTGTACAGGAAGCGGTCCAGCCGAACGCGTCCGGTCTCGTGATCGACCTCGTACTTGTTGCGCTGACCCCGGGGGATCTCGATCGTGACGTCGAACTCCACGTCATCTCCTTTTCGGTGGGCGGTAAGGCTGCCGACTCGCCAGCTCGTTCAAGGGAACGACTGCGCAACGAGGATAGTGTGTGAATGCGGGGCAGTTCGCGGCCCGGCTCGGTTCTGGAGCGACGGAGCGAGGGAGCGCAGCGACTGAGCGTAGGAGTGAAGAACCGAGCTTTCGACTCCATAGGCCTGCGCCTTGGCCGCGAACCCGCGACGCCGAAGGCGGCGCAATCAGATACAGGAGACAGCGGCAGGTGTTTGGTCGGAACAAGCAGAGCATCGGTGGTCTGGAGGCCAAGCGGCGACGCAGAACCTGGATCGTGGTGTCGTTGGTGCTGGTCGTCGTGGTGGCGGCGGCCGGGGCGGTGGCGGTGATCCTGAAGCCGTGGACGGAGGAATTCCGGCACGGGGGGTTGACGATCGCCGATCCGCCCGCGCCCGTGAAGCCGATTCCGCAGGTCGCGCCCGCCCCGGTGACCGCGCCCGCCGCCTCCGCGAACGGGCTGGCCGCCGCGCTCGGACCGGTGGTCGGCAATCCGGACCTCGGGATCTTCGCCGCCTCGGTCTCCGACGGGGACACCGGCAAGGTGCTGTGGACCATGGACCCGGACAAGGGCATGATTCCGTCCTCCACCGCCAAGATCCTCACCACCGCGGCCGGACTGCTCGCCCTGCCCGACGATCACCGGATCACCACCAAGGTGGTGACCGGCTCGGCTCCCGGCGAGATCGTGCTGGTCGGCGGCGGTGACCCGACCATCACCGCGCAGCCCGACGGCAAGGGCTACTACCCGGACGCGCCCCGGCTGCAGGACCTGGTCGCGCAGATCAAGACCGCCGGGCAGCGGGTGGACTCCATCGTGGTCGACACCTCCGCCTACGCGGGCCCGAACTTCGCGCCCGGCTGGGACAACGCCGATATCGCGGGCGGCTCCATCGCACCGCTGGACCCGGTCATGATCGACGGCGGCCGCCTCGACCCGCTGGTCGAATATTCGCCCCGCACCCCCACTCCCGCCCTCGACGCGGGCCGGAAGCTGGCCACCGAACTTGGCGTCGATCCCGCCAAGGTGAAGCTGGGCACCGCCCCGGCGAGCGCGAACCAGCTGGCCGCCGTGCAGTCCGCGCCGTTGCGGGAACGCATGCTGCAGGCCATGGTGCACTCCGACAATGTGCTCGCCGAGGCCATCGGCCGCGAGGTCGCGGTGGCGAGCGGGCAGGAAGCCTCCTTCACCGGCGCGGTGACCGCCATGACGACCGTGCTGCAGGCCGCCGGATTCGATCTGACCGGCCTGAAAATGGCCGACAACAGCGGGCTTTCGACCGACGACCACATTCCCCCGCGCCTGCTCAACCGGGTGCTGACCGTGGCCGCGCTGCCCAATGGTGCTGTACCGCAAGACAATTCGACCGCCGACCCGGCCGCGACCAGCACCGACGGCTCCCCGCTCGCGCCGCTGCTCGACTTCCTGCCGGTGGCGGGCGGCACCGGCTCGCTGGCGAGCCGCTATGTCGACCGGGATCGCGACGGGGCGGGGTGGATCCGGGCCAAAACCGGAACTCTGTCCGTCTCGAGTGCGTTGGTGGGTTATGTGCTGGACCGCGACGGACGGGTCCTGACGTTCGCCTTGATGTCGAACGATCGGCCGCCGGAGGTGAGCCGACCCGCGCTGGATGCCGTCGCCAACGCACTGCGCAACTGTGGCTGCTCCTGACGGGTGGATGAACATGACCGGATCCGAAAACCCTGTGGCCCCCGCTCGCACCCGGACCAACCTGACCGGTGTCGTGGACTGGAACGTGGCCGCCCGCACCGGCGCCGCGCTGGTCCCCGCCGGGCCGCGGACATCCCGGTACTCGGCCGAACACGCGGTCGCCGAACTCGCCGCCGCCTCGGTGCGCGCCGAGGGGCCGGTCCGTGAGGTCAGCGGTCTCGACGACGGGTCGGTGGTACCGGACGCGCTGATCGTGGACCGGCCCGGCTGGATCCACGCCGCCGCCGAATCCATGGCCCAGCTCACCGGCAGCGGCCTGGAACCCGGGGAGAAGGGCAAACTCGTTGGCAAACCGGCCGGAGTGCAGGCCGGGGCCATGCTGGCGTTTCTGTCGACGGCCATCCTCGGCCAGTACGACCCGTTCACCGGGCCCGACGGCACGCTGCTACTGGTCGCGCCCAACATCATGGCGGTGGAACGCGCACTCGGCGTGCCACCCAGCGACTTCCGGCTCTGGGTGTGCCTGCACGAGGTCACCCATCGGGTCCAATTCTCGTCCGCCCCTTGGATCGCCGGCTACATGCGCCGCAATGTCGAGGTGCTCGGTGAGGCGGGTGACGAACCCCTCGCCGACATGCTGGCCCGGCTCGTCGACGCCGTGAAGGAGCGCCGCCGCGGCGGCGACGACCCGGCCGGCGGTGTCATCGGGCTGCTGCGCGCCACCCAGGCCGCACCGCAGCGCGAAGCCCTCGACCGCCTGCTCATGCTCGGCACGCTGCTGGAGGGCCACGCGGACCACGTCATGGACGCCGTCGGACCCGCCGTGGTGCCCTCGGTCGCCCGCATCCGCGCCGCCTTCGATCAGCGCCGCAAGCGCCCCGCCAACCCCATCCAGCGGCTGCTGCGGGCACTGCTCGGCATGGACGCCAAGGTCGCCCAGTATGTGCGCGGCAAGGCCTTCGTCGACGAGGTCGTCGACACCGTCGGCATGGCGCGGTTCAACACCATCTGGACCGACCCCGAAACCCTGCCCCGCACAGACGAAATCGGCGAACCGCAGCGCTGGGTCGCCCGCGTCCTCGGCTGAGCCGTTGCCGCCGCGCCGTGCCCCGGGGCCCGCGTGCGACGATCAGGGCGTGAACGATCGGCCCCGGCTGCCCGAGACGCCTGCCGCACTGGAGATGCGGCGCGCCGTGCGGGAATGGCTGGGACGGTACGCGCCCGACGGAGTGGTCGCCGTGGCCCTCTCGGGTGGGGCGGATTCGGTCGCGCTGACAGCCGCCGCCTGTGCGGAGGCGGATGTGGTGGACGCGCTGACGGTGGATCACGGTTTGCAGGCGGGGTCGGCGGAGGTGGCCGCGGCGGCGGCCGCGCTGGCGTCGCAGCTGGGCTGCCGGTCGGCGCGGGTATTGACGGTGACGGTCGAGCGTGCCGGGACGGGCCCCGACATCGCCGATCGCGACCCGGACATCGGCCGCCCCGCGGGCCTCGGCGACCGTGCGGGCAAGGCCCGGTACCCGGGTGGTCCGGAAGCGGCGGCCCGGCGCGCCCGGTACGCGGCGCTGGACCAGGCGCGGCAGGGATTGCCGGTGTTGCTCGGGCACACGCTGGACGATCAGGCCGAGACGGTACTGCTCGGGCTGGGGCGTGGGTCGGGGGCGCGGTCCATCCGGGGGATGCCGGAATTCGATGCGCCGTGGGGGCGGCCGCTGCTCGGGGTGCGGCGGAGCGTGGCCCGCGAACTGTGCGCGGATCTGGGGATCACGCCCTGGCAGGACCCGCACAACAGCGCGCCGGAATTCACCCGGGTTCGCCTGCGGCACGAGGTGCTGCCGCTGCTCGAGGACGTGCTCGGCGGCGGCGTGGCCGCCGCGCTCGCGCGCACGGCAGCGCACCTGCGGGAGGACGGGGAGGTGCTGGACGCGCTCGCCGGAGAGTTGCTGGCAGCTGCCCGGGACGGTGACGGGCTGCGAATCGAGATGCTCGCCACTGCCGCGCCCGCGGTCCGCCGCCGCGTCATTCGCGAATGGTTGCTCGAGCGTGGCGCAAAATCCTTGACGGACAGCAATTTACGAGCGGTCGAGGCGCTGGTCACGCGGTGGCGGGGGCAGGGCGGGGTCGCGGTCGGCGGTTCGGCCAGTGGGACGAGGTTGGTTGCCGCGCGTGAACATGGCAGGCTCATACTCGGTTCGGAGTGAACCCGGATTCGGGTCGACATCACTGAAGGGAAACCAGCGGACGTGTACGGGGACGACATCGCGTCGGTGCTGATCAGCGAGGAACAGATCGCCGACAAGGTCGAGGAACTGGCCGAACTGGTCGCCAAGCGCTATCCCGCCGATGCCCCCGAGGGCGATCTGCTGCTGGTGGGCGTGCTCAAGGGCGCCATCTTCTTCATGACCGACCTGGCCAAGAAGCTCACCGTGCCGACGCAGATGGAGTTCATGGCCGTCTCGTCCTACGGGTCCTCCACCTCGTCCTCGGGCGTGG
Organism: Nocardia sp. NPDC059228; assembly: GCF_042754245.1. Taxonomy (NCBI): domain Bacteria; kingdom Bacillati; phylum Actinomycetota; class Actinomycetes; order Mycobacteriales; family Nocardiaceae; genus Nocardia; species Nocardia sp. NPDC059228. The sequence continues at coordinate 45,643 of NZ_JBHZAL010000001.1, forward strand.
TGCGCATCATGAAGGACCTGGACAAGGACATCGCCGGGCGCAATGTGCTGATCGTCGAGGACATCATCGACTCCGGCCTGACGCTGTCGTGGCTGCTGCGCAACCTGTCCAGCCGCAACCCGGCCTCGCTCGAGGTGGTGACGCTGCTGCGCAAGCCCGACGCGCTGCGCACCCAGGTGGATGTGATGGCCGTGGGCTTCGACATCCCGAACGAGTTCGTGGTGGGCTACGGCCTCGACTACGCCGAGCGCTACCGTGATCTGCCGTACATCGGCACCCTGGACCCGAAGGTCTACGGCGGGGAGTAACAACTCTCGAGGATCTGAACGAAGGCCGCTGCCGGTTACCGGGGGCGGCCTTCGGCGTTGATGTGACGAAACTCACTCGATGGGCTGGTTTGGGGCGTGGGCCGGGGGGAGTGGTCGTTGCTGGATGTCAGCGCTCGGGCCGGGTGGGAATCGGGCGTGGGGGCGGATTTATGTGTAACTGCTGGTCAAGTGTCCGCTAGGGCGTCGGCGGGTGGGCGTCGGTGAATGGCCAGGAATTCGCGGGTCCGGTTAACAGAATGTTTCGGGGGAGTCCTATGCTGTCTGTAACAAACCTGACGGCTGTTTTCTGATCCAGTTGCAAACTTTTGGGTCAGATACGGCTGGAAAATCAAGACCGATTCTGATAGCAAGGGGCTATGGACCCGCATTTGCGCGACCTGCGGTATTTCGTCGCCGTCGCTGAGGAACTGCATTTCACCAACGCCGCTCAACGGCTGCACATCGCACAACCCACCCTGTCACGACAGATCCGTCAGCTGGAGCGCCAGCTCGACGTCGTGCTGTTCGACCGCAACCAGCGCAGCGTGGCCCTGACCGTCGCCGGCAAGGAACTCCTCGAAGGCGCGCGGAAGATTCTGGAACTGTGGGAAGTCACCAATGTCGCCCTGCAGGAGGCCGGTGAGGTGCTGCGCGTCGGCATCCAGTCCTCCATCGGCCGCGGCCTGATCACCGACCTGGAGAGCGCCAGCGGCCACCGGCTCGCCCTGCACTCCGCGTCCTGGACCGACCCGTCCAGCGGGCTGGCCGGTCGTCAGGCCGACCTCGCGCTCATGTGGCTGCCGGTGCCCGACACCAGCCGCTACCGCTGGCAGGTGCTGCGCACCGAACCGCGCTGGGTGCTGCTGCCCGAGAACCACGCCCTGGCCGGCCAGGAGCAGATCGACTTCGCCGACCTGATCGACGAGCCCTTCATCGCCATGCCCGCCGAAGCCGGTGCGGCACGGGACTTCTGGCTCGGTGCGGACGCCCGCGGCGGCCGTCAGGCCAAGATCGGCGCGGAAGCGGCCACCGCCGAGGAGCGCCTCGAAGCGGTCAGCCTCGGCCTGGGCGTGTGCCTGCTGGCCGAGAACAACGTCCCCATGTACCGCTGGCCCGGCCTCACCGCCCGCCCGGTCACCGGCCTGGCCCCCTGCGAACTGGCGGTGGCCTGGCGCGCCGACGACGACCGCCCCACCATCCTCGAGTTCGCCGTCCGCGTCCTCGACGGCGGCTTCGCCGAGAAGGAACCCGTCGCGGCCCAGTAGGCCCCCGGCCCGGACCGGTCGAAACGGGCGGCGGCAGAGGGTCGGAGGTTGCCGCGGTCCGTCCGGGAGTACGGGATCGGGACAGAAGCACAGCGCCGCGTCACCTAGTGACGCGGCGCTGTGCTGTATCCGGGCGTGCTGTGCCGGGTGTGCTCAGGGAGCGACGCGCTGCCAGGGGTGGGCGGCCTCGATCTGCGCGGCCAGCCGGAGGATGGTCGACTCGCTGCCGGGCGGACCCGCGATCTGCGCCGCGACCGGGGTGCCGGTGCGCGGGTGCAGGCCCATGGGTAGTGACAGCGCGGGCCAGCCGACCAGGTTCCACAGCGGCGTGAACGGCGAGAACTTGGTGTTCGCAAGGACATTCGCCAGCCAGGGGCGGGAATGCCAGCGGCGGGCACGCGGGGCAGGGGTCGCCAGGGTGGGCGTGATGACCACGTCGTAGCGCTCGAAGTAGTCGAGCAGCCGGGCCTCCACACGATCGACCTGCGACGGGCGCAGCAGTCCGGACTTCAGCACCGCCCTGCCGAGGGCGACGTGCACCCGGGTGCGGCGCTGCAGGCGATCCGGGTGCTGGACGGTCGCGGCCTCGCGGGCGGCATTGCCCAGCCAGCGCAGCAGCAGTGCGAAAGTCGAGCCCTGATACGGGAGTTCGGCGACGCCGATGATGTGGCCCGCCCGGGAGGCGGCCGCGGCGGCCTTGTCGGCGGCGGCGGTCCAGGCCAGGTCGATATGGCCCAGTGGTGTCGGAGCCCCGGTGGCCAGGCCGATGCGCAGCGTCGAGGGCGTCTCCAGATCGGCCAGGTCGGGGCGGTCCGCGAGCACCGAGAGCATGAGCGCGGTATCCGCGACCGTCGTTGCGAGGACCCCGTTCTCGGTCATCCCGCCCCACGAGTCCAGCCCCACCTCTGCGGGCACCAGACCGCGGCCGGGCTTGAGGCCGACCACGCCGCAGCAGGCGGCCGGAATGCGGACCGAGCCGAGCCCGTCATTGCCGTGCGCGATCGGGACCATGCCGGAGCCGACCGCCGCGCCGGAACCACCCGACGAGCCGCCCGCGGAGTAGCGGGTGTTCCACGGGCTGCGGGTGATGCTGCCCGGGCTGTCGGTGACACCCCAGAGCCCGAATTCGGGCACCGTGGTCAGGCCCACGACGACCGCGCCCGCGGCGCGCAGCCGCCGCACCACCGGGTGATCGCCGGTGGCTGGGGTATCGGGACCGGCCAGCGAGCCGCCCCGGGTGATCTCGCCGGCGACGTCGATATTGTTCTTGACCGCGATCGGCACGCCGGCCAGCGGCAGCATGTCCAGATCCGGTCGTTCGGCCACCGTGCGGGCCTCGGCGCGGGCCGCTTCCTCGCGAACGAGACTGAAAGCGTTCAATTTCCGATCGCGGGCGCGAATCCGGTCCAGCGCCGCGCCGACCGCGTCCTCGGGGGAGATCGAGCCGTTCTGGACGGCCGCGGCGATGCCGGTGGCCGTGGTCAGGTCCACGGGGGGACGGTCGGATGGGGTGTCGGAATCGGCCGTGGTGCGTGCCACCGCTACCTCCTCGGCGGTGCCGGCTGTGGCGATTTCAGCCGCTAGCGCCGTGCCCTCGTCGTGCATGCTGATGTTCCCCCGTCGCCTCGTGTCGAAATCGGGTGATCCGCTCGTGAGCCGCAAGTTATCATTCCGGCTAGCAGTCGGGGATGATGGTGTGGGGTGTGGCGGGTTCTTTGTCCCAATCTCAGAATCCACGACATCCTCGGATCGACAGTGCGGATCACGACATCCGTGCCGAGCCAGAGGGGTGCGGACATGGCTTCTGGTTCCGACCACCGTTCCGGCGGTTACTCGGCGAAAACGGAATCGAGTGCGATCGCCGCCTTCACGGCGGCGTGGGACTCCACTGCGGCTCCGCCCCGGATCGCCGACTATCTGCCCGACGCCACCACGCTGCGACGGGGTGCGCTGATCGAGCTCATCCGGGTGGACATGCGCCACCGCTGGCTGCACCGACCCGCCGGAACCGAGGTCTCCCCGCCCAAACGGCTGCGCGACTACTGCGTCGAATTCCCCGAACTCGCGGATCGGGATCTGCCCGCCGGGCTGGTGTACGAGGAGTTCGTCATCCGCCGGCACAGCGGCGAGCGCGTGGATCCGCGCGACTGCCTGCGCGAATATCCGCATCAGGCGACCGAGCTGCGGGAACTGCTGAATGCCGACGACGACGATCAGAGCACGCGGCGGGCCGGGCTGGACGAATCCACGCGCGGTGACTTCGGGCTCGAACGCTCCGAGCGGACGCAGCTCGAGCGGACGCAGCTCGAGCCCACCGCCCGGCCCGGGCCGGCCGTGGACGGCGACACCACCCGGGTACCCGAACCGGGTGAGGTGACGCTGTACGAGGAACCCTCGCAGCTGGTCGGCGCGCCGGCCGAGCCCACCCCGGCCACCGGCGGGATCACCACGCCCGAGACCGGGGAACTGCTCGATCGCATCGAAATCGGGCAGCGCATCGATGATTTCGACCTGCTGACAAATCTTGGTTCCGGGGCGTTCGCCCGGGTCTTCCTGGCCCGGCAGCGCTCCCTGCAGCGGCTGGTGGCGGTGAAGATCTCCGCCGACCACGGCACCGAGCCGCAGACCCTGGCCCAGCTCGACCACGACTACATCGTGCGGGTCTTCGACCAGCGGCTGATGTCGGATCTGCGCACCGACTCCGGCCGGCGACTGCGACTGCTGTACATGCAGTTCCTGCCCGGCGGCACCCTGCTCGGCGTGCTGCGCTGGGTGCGGGCCACCCCGCCCGGGCAACGCAGCGGACGGCTACTGCTGGACGCGGTCGACGCGGCCATGGAGGAGAAGGGCGAGATCCGGCCCACCGACTCCAGCGTGCGCGCCGAGCTGGCCGGGTTGTCCTGGCCGGAAACCGTGGCGTGGCTGGGCCGCCGGCTGGCCGAGGCACTGGATTACGCGGACGGGCACGGGGTCCTGCACCGGGACGTGAAACCCGCGAATGTGCTGCTCACCGCCGAGGCGGTACCGAAACTGGCCGACTTCAACATCAGCTTCAGCCGGAATATCGACGTCGCCGGCCCGGTCGCGTACTTCGGCGGTTCGCTGTCCTACATGTCCCCGGAACAGCTGGACGCGTGCCACCCCGGCACCGCCACCAGCGCCGGCGACCTGGACACCCGCGCCGATATCTTCTCCCTCGGCGTGGTGTTGTGGGAGCTGCTCACGGGGGCGAAACCCTTCGACGACACCACCGCCGGGCCCGGCGATCACGGCGACCGCACCACCCTCGAGGCCATGCTCGCGCGGCGGCGCGGTGGCGTCGACACCGCCGCCCTCGGCCGGGTGCCGCCCGACTGCCCCGCCGCGCTGCGCCGGGTCCTGCTCACCTGCCTGGAGCCCACCCGCGAACAGCGCTGGAGCAGCGGCGGGATCCTGGCCAAACAGCTCGACATGTGCCTGGACGAACGCGCCCGCGACCTGGTCGACCCGCCGCCGCACAGCTGGCGGATGCGGTTGCGGCCGTGGATGATTCCGCTGGTCACGCTGGCCATCGTGGTGCCGAACCTGCTGGCGTCGCTGTACAACATCGCGCACAACCGGGCCTTCATCATCAACCACCTGTCCGAGTCGGCCATGCACACCTTCATGGTCACCACGACCACGGTGAACCTGGTGTTCTTCCCGCTCGGGACGGCCGTCATCGCCTATTTGTGCCGGTCCCTGATCTTTGTGCCGCGCGGGGTGCGGCTGGGCCGCGAATACGACCCGGAGACGCTGCGCAGAGCCCGCGGGGACGTGCTGCTGGCCGGGGAGCGCATCTCCCTGGTGGTGTTCTCGCTGTGGGTGCTCGCGGGCATCACCTTCCCGACGGTGCTGCGCATGACGGCTCCCGACCTACCGGCCCGTGGCATGGTGCACTTCCTGGTGTCGCTGGTGGTGTGCGGGGCCATCGCCGTGGCGTATCCGTTCTTCCTCGTGGCCTTCTATCTGGTGCGGTGCATCTATCCGATGTTCCTGCGGCAAGGGGACATCAGCGCCGAGGACGCGGTGTGGCTGCACCGGCTGGGCCACCGCTGCACCACCTATCTGGCGGTCGCGGCGTCGGTCCCGCTGCTGGCGGTGGCGGGCGTGACGTTCCTCCCGCCGGACGACATTCCGCAGGTGATCGTCGCGGTGCGGGTGCTCAGCGTCGGCGGGATCGCGGCCTTCGTCCTGATCTATGCCATGTTCCGGGCGCTGGAGGCCGACCTGGCGGCGCTGGAGCGGGTGGTGTCGTCGACCCCCTCGTCGCGGGCGCGCGGAAACGGGGCGGGTACCGAATCGTGAGTGAACTCGCAGCGCAAGCCCTCGCCCGCTTCGCTGCCGACTGGGAATCCACCTTGCGCGGCGACCGCGGCGAACCGCCGCCCCTGGCCGGTTATCTGCCCGACGGGGATGAGGTGAGGCTCGCGGTCCTCACCGATCTGGTGCGGGTGGACATGCGGCAGCGCCGGCGGCGCGCCGGAATGGAGAAGCGGCTCGCGGAGTACCGCCGGGAATTCCCGGAGGTGGGGACCAGCCCGGACTTCGCCGACCTGGTCTGCGAGGAGTACGTGGCCCGCAGCCGCTTCCGGCCGGTGGACGTGGACAGCTTCACCGCCGAGTACCCGGAGGCGGCCACCGAGATCCGCCGCCGCTTCACCGGCGACACCCCGCCGCCCCCGCCGCCCGCGCTGCCCGAGGGCATCGGAACCGGCCGCCGCCTCGACGATTTCGACCTGCTCACCGATCTCGGCGGCCGTGAACACAGCCGCATGTTCCTGGCCCGGCAGCGGTCCATGCAGCGGCTGGTCGCGGTGCGGGTGGAGGCGGGCGTGGACAGCGACACCGACACCGTCGCGCAGCTCGACCACCAGCACATCGTGCGGGTCTTCGACCAGCGCCTGATTGCCGACGGCAGCACCGGAAAACCGTTGCGGCTGTTGTACATGCAGTATCTGCCCGGCGGCACCGTCGACGGCGTGCTGGCCCGGCTGCGGCAGGAATCCACGACGGCCGGGCGCGACAGCGCCGATGGCGGACTGCTGCTGCGGGCCATCGACGCGGCCATGGAGGCCAAGGGTGAGATCCGGCCGGCCGGGTCCCGGGTGCGGGCCGAGATCGCCGGGCTGAGCTGGCCGGAAACCGTGGCGTGGGTGGGGCGGCGGCTGGCGGAGGCGCTCGACTACGGGTTGCGGCAGGGGGTGCTGCATCGCGACATCCGGCCCGGCAATGTGCTCTTCACGGCGGAAGGGGTGCCCAAGCTCGCGGATTTCGCGCTGGGGCCGGTGTACTGGAGTGGGGCGTTCCTCGGGGCGGGCGCGAATGATGCCGGGGCGCTGCGGTATCGGTCGCCCGAGGCGCTGGCCGCGCAGCTGGATCCGGCCGCGCCGCTGCCGGACACCCGCGGCGACATCTACTCGCTCGGACTCGTGCTGTGGGAAATGCTCACGGGCGCACTGCCATTCGACGATGCGGGCGCCGGGACCGATACCGGGGCGGTGCGGGCCATGCTGGCCCGGCGGATGGCGGGCGTGCCCGCGGCGGCCCTGGACACGCTGCCCGCCGACACCCCGGCCGCGCTGCGGCGGGTGCTGCTGGAATGCCTGCAACCCGATCCCGCGCGGCGCTGGCAGACCGGCGGCCAGCTGGCCGGGCAGCTCAACCTGTGCCTCGATCCGCGGGCCCGGGATCTGGTGGATCCGCCGCCGCACACGCTCTGGGCCCGATTGCGCGGCTGGCCGGTGCCGATCGCGATGCTGTGCGTGGGCCTGCCGAATGCCGTGGCCAGCTGGTACAACGTCCGGATCAACCAGAGTCTCGTCGTGAATGAGCTGCCGCTGGTGGATCAGCAGCGCTTCGAGCAGGTGGCGCTGGTGAACAATCTGGTCGCCTTCCCGCTGGCGGCGCTGCTGCTGTTGTGGCTGGCGCGGCGGCCGCTGACCGTCTCCTACCGCTTGGCCCGCGGGCACCGGTACACCCCGGCCCAGCTGGCCCACGCCCGCGCCGACACGCTGCTGATGGGGGAGCGGGCGGTGTGGGTGCCGTTCGCCATGTGGCTGATCGCCGGGGTGGCGTGGCCGCTGGCCCTGTCCGATACGGGAGCGCGGTTGCCGCACAATGCCTTCGCGCACTTCTTCACCGCGCAGGTGGTGTGCGCGACCATCGCGCTGGCCTATCCGTTCTTCCTGATCATGGTGTACGCGGTGCGGTCGCTGTATCCGCAGCTGCTGGCGCGCGGTTCGGTGGGGCCCGCCGATCGGCGGCAGCTGTCGGCGCTGGCGCGGCGCAGCAATTTCTATCTCGCCGCGGCCGCGTCGGTGCCGCTGCTGGCGGTGGCCACCGTGACCTTCGTGTCGACCGCCGATCTGTCGCTGGTGATCGTGCCGCTGCGGCTGATCAGTGTCGGCGGCGTGCTGGCGTTCGTGATCACCTACCGGCTCTCGCGGCTGCTGGAGGAGGACCTGCACGCGCTGGCGCGTGCCATTCCCGAAGGCGGGCATTGATTCCCCGTAGGCTCGGAGGGGTGGCGATACGTGGCAGTGTCGAAACCTCGTTGGCGGAGTTGGCGGCTCGCGTTCGCCGCCGCGCCGACGGGCATTCCGGTCGGTTTCTGCTCGGTATCGCGGGCCCGCCCGGTGCCGGCAAATCCACTCTCGCCCGCGGCATTCGCGACGAACTGAATCTGGCCGCCGGCGCTTCGATCGCCGAAGTCGCGCCCATGGACGGATTCCACCTCACCAACGCCCAGCTGCGCGCCGCCGGATTCCTCGATCGCAAGGGCGAACCCGACACCTTCGACATCGACGGCTATGTGGCCCGGCTGCGCACCGTTCGCGAGACCGAGCCGGGCACGCCGGTGTCCTGGCCCACCTACGATCGCGAGATCCACGAACCGGTCCCCGGCGGCATCGTGTTCGATCGCCAATCCATCGTGGTGACCGAGGGCAACTACCTGCTGCTCGATGATCGTGCCCACCCGGCTTGGGCCGCCGTGCGCCCGCTGCTCGACGAGACCTGGTACCTGGACGTGCCGCGGCCGATCATCGAACAACGCCTGTTGCGCCGTCACATTCGCGGCGGCCGCACCCTCGAGGCCGCGCGGACCAAGGTGGCGCACAGCGACCTCCGCAATGCCGCCCTCGTCGAATCCACCCGCACCCGAGCCGATCTGGTGCTGCGCAAGGCCGGACGCCGCTACCGCATCGACTGAACGCGTTATCCAATCGACCGAATATCGAAGTGCCGCATCCATTCTCGGGTGCCAAGGAAGCCGCAGGAGGCCGTCGCCACTGCGGCCGCGCGCCGCAGTGCGACCGGGAAATCCGCGCCACGCTCGTGAAAATGGCAGAACGCGCCGTGCAGAATGTCGCCCGCCCCGAGGGTGTCCACCGCCGGCGCCGCGGGGACGGGGATCTCGCCGCGTTCGCCGGGCAGCGAGTATCGGATCGGGCCGCCACCACCGGTGATCGCGACCAGCCGCGGTCCTGCCGCGTGCAGGTGGTCGAACACCTCACCGGCCGAATCACCCTGTACCCCAGGCGGAGTGAAGGCACTCGAGCAGATGGCGATATCGACGACCGGCAGCAGTGCGCCGTGCACCGGACGCCAGCGGCCGGCATCCAGCACCACGGGCACGCCCGCCGCCCGCGCCGCCGTCGCCAGCCGTAGCGCGGGTTCGGGATAGTGGCCGTCCACCAGCAGCACCGTGGCGCTGTCGAGCACCTCGGCCGCGGTCTCGTCGAGGGCCGGGTCGACCCGGGATCCGTCCAGCGACACGATGGTCCGGGTGGCCGTCGCGGTGGCGACGATGATCGAGGACACCGGCGGCTGCTGAGCGCCGCCGGGCGTGAGGTCCACGGCGGTGACCCCGTGCCGCTGCAGATCACCGCGAATCAGTTCCGCCAGTGGATGTTTGCCCAGCGCGGTCACCAGGGCCGGGGTCGCGCCGGACAGGAAGGCGTAGGTCACCGCCGCATTGGCGGCCGGTCCGCCCGCGCCGAGGAACAGGTCGGCGGCCTGGGTCTTGGAGTCCTCGGCGGGATACCGGTCGACGGCATAGGCGAGATCCAGTGTCGACAATCCGGCGAAAACCGCACTCCTGCTACCCATGCCGCCGACCCTACGGTGAGCTACTCGCGCACCCGGTTCTCATAGGCCTTGCGCGCGTCGGAGTCCACATCGTCCAGGAACGCGCTCTGCGCACCCAGCGCGCGCCCGATGGCATCGCCCACCGACTGCGGCAGCAGACCCACCACCTGCGAGATGATGCCCGCCACCGCCGTGACGCGAACCTTGGAGCGCGGCTCCACGATCAGCTTGGTGATGGCGTCGGCGATCTCCTCCGGCTCGGCCGGGCGCAGCAGCTTGGGCCCCGTAACCCCGGATCCCAGTTCGGTTCTGGTGAGCGTCGGCAGCACCGAGGAGAAGCGCAGCCCGGTGCCCCGGTACTCCTCGCGCAGGGTGTCGGTGAAGCCCAGCACCGCGTGCTTGCTGGCGTTGTAGGTGGCCAGGCCTGGAATGTGGGTCTCGCCGGCGAGCGAGGCGATATTGATGACGTGCCCGCGCCCGCGCGGCAGCATGCGCCCGATGGCCAGCTTGGAACCGAGGATCACGCCGTACACATTGATATCGAGGATGCGGCGGGTGATCTGATCCGGTTCGTCCACCACGCGGCCGGTGGGCATGATCCCGGCATTGTTGATGAGCACGTCGATCGGGCCGAGGCGGCGCTCCACCTCGTCGAGGAAGGCGTCGAAGGACTGGTGGTCGGTGACGTCCAGCCGGTCGTAGACGTCGAAACCCCGTGCGGCGCCGGACTCTTTGACGGTGGTCTCGTCGATATCGCCGATGGCGATCCTGGCGCCGAGGGCCTGCAGGGCGGTCGCGGTGGCCAGGCCGATGCCGCGCGCACCGCCGGTGATCACCACGACCTTGCCGGCGATCGTTCCGAAGTCGGTCATCACATCCCCCGCACGGTCTTGATGATGGCGGGCAGGTTGATCCGCCGCAGTCCGCGGGTGCCCGCGGCCCGCATGGCGCCCATGGCGATGGTCAGCTTGGCCGGCGAATACGGGAACCACAGCGGCTCTTTGGTTTGCGTCGGCAGGATCGGCTTGGTGATGGCCTGCTGACGGCAGTACTTACGCACGCCGTTGGCACCGCCCCAGCGCGCGCCGGCGCCGGACAGGCCCCAGCCGCCCATGGGCAGCGCGAAGCTGAACATATTGGCGAACACGTCGTTGATGTTCACCGCGCCCGCGTTCAGTTGGCGCGCAACGCGTTCGGCGCGATCCTTGTCGCCGGACCAGACCGAGGCGGACAGGCCGTAGATCGAATCATTGGCCAGGCGAATGGCTTCCGCCTCGTCGGCCACCTTCATGACCGGCAGCGTAGGCCCGAAGGTCTCCTCGGTCATGCAGGTCATGGTGTGATCCACGTCGGCGAGCACGGTCGGCTCGAAGAGCGTGCCGACGCCGGTGCGCTTGCCGCCGGTCGTGACGCGTGCACCCGCCTTGACGGCCTCCTCGACGTGCCGCTGCACGATCTGCGCCTGGTTCTCGTTGGCGAGTGCGCCCATGTCGTACCGGGGTTGGCGGCCGTCCACGCCCTGGCGGACCTCCTTGACGGCGGCGGTCAGCTTCGCCAGGAACTCGTCGTAGACAGGGGCTTCCACGTACACGCGCTCGACCGAGATACACACCTGCCCGGCGTTGAACAGCCCGCCGAAGGCGATGCCGTGCGCGGCGCGATCCAGGTCGGCGTCGGCCAGCACGATGGCCGGGTCCTTGCCGCCGAGTTCCAGGCTGAACGGGATCATCCGCTCGGTGCAGGCCGCCGCGATCTTGCGGCCGGTGGCGGTGGAACCGGTGAACTGGATGTAGTCGGCGTTCCCGACCACGGCCGCGCCCGTCTCGCCCGCGCCGGTGACCACCTCGAACACCGGCGGTGCGCCGATCTCGCGCCAGCCGCGCGCGAGCTCGACCGCCGAAAGCGGTGTCACCTCGGAGGGCTTCAGGATGACGGCGGCGCCCGCGGCCAGCGCCGGGATCACATCGATGACCGGCATGGCCAGCGGGAAGTTCCACGGCGTGATCACACCGACCACCGGATAGGGCCGGAACACGGTGGTCAGCTGCTTGACCCGGGCCAGCGGGCTGTGCGGCGAAGGGTGTTCGTCCGCAAGGAATTTCGCGGCGCGGCGGGCGTAGTAGCCGGTCAGATCGACCGAGAACGCCGGGTCGATGAGCGAGTCCACCCGCGCCTTACCGGTTTCGGACTGCAGCACGTCGGCCAGGCGATCGGTATTGTCCACCAGCCAGTCCTGCAACTTGAGCAGCCACTCCTTGCGCCCGTCGGGGCCCAGGGCCTCCCAGGCGGGCTGCTGCACGCGCAGGGCGGCGACCTTGGCGGCGACCGTCTCGGCCGAATCGATCGGTACCGTGCCCGCGAGTGCGCCGGTCGCCGGGTTGCGGACCTCGAGTTCGGTGGCGGGCGCCGGGGCCGGCTCCGGTTTCGGGGCGGCTCCCGGTTTCGGGGTGGCCTTGACGGCGGTCCCGGCCGGCTTGCGAGTCCCGGTCTTGCGAGCGGTGCCCGCGGCGGGTTCGGTATTGGTCACGATGTGCCTCTCCCCACGTGCGCTACGTTGCGACGGCGAGCTGTGCCCCAGCTCACTGGACTATGATCGTGACACAATTTCGTGAGCCCATGCTTGGCCAATCGGGTCAATTGTTCCGGTCGGTTTTGTGCTCTGAGTACAACCTCGGAGGAGTGCCCGTGGTGACGCCCGCGAACCCGGCGGAGATCCGGCTCTGGATCGCCGATTTCGTCGCGGAAACCCTCCCGGCCGAAACCCTGGAACAGGTCGTCACCCGCCTCGACGACGCCATCATCGCCCGCATCCCGGAGATGCGGGACCGCGATATGCGCCGCGACCTGGCCGCCAGCAGCCGGGCCCACGCGGTCGCCGTGCTCAGCGGCCTCACCCAGGACCTGTTCGAATACCCGGTCCCGCCGGAGGCGCACGCCTTCGCCCGCACCGTCGCCCGCCGCGGCTATGACGTGCGGCTGCTGCTGCGCGTCTACCACCTCGGCCAGGAGGCGGTCATCGATTACATGACCGAGGTGCTCGAACAGCGGCAGCTGCCGCAGGACATCGAAAGATCGGTGCTGCTGAGGCTTTTCGACCGCACCACGCGCTGGGTCAGCACCTCGGTCGAGGCTCTCACCGACACCTACATGGCCGAGCGGGAGCGGGGCCTGCGCGCCGCGTTCACCCAGCGCGCCGAGACCGTGCGCGCCCTGCTGGACGGCGCCGAGGTGGATATCGAAACCGCTTCGGGCCGGCTCGGATACCGGCTGGCACAGCGGCATCTGGCGCTGGTGCTGTGGACGGACGAGGATGCCGCGCCACTGCCGCCGGACGGCACCGGCGAGGCCGTCGGCCGGCTCGACCGGATCGTGGCCCGCTACGCGGGCACGTTCGGCAACGGCAGCCTGCTCACCGTGCCCTCGGGTGCGACCGCGCTGTGGGCGTGGATCGGCGTGGACGACGCGCTGCCCGAGCCCGGCGATCCGGTGTGGTCGGTGGACGCGCCCGTGCGGGTGGCGATCGGCGTGCCCGCCGCGCACGCCGCCGGCTTCCGGGCCGGTCACCGGGAGGCGGTCGCCGCCCGGCAGGTCGCCGAGCGCGCCCGCCCGGGCCTGCCGCGGGCACTGCACTACGCGGAGGTGGAGATCGCCTATCTGGCGGGATCCGACGAGACCGCCATGCGTTCGCTCATCGAGAGGGAACTGGGCGCACTCGCCGCACCCGACGCGCAGTCGGCGCGACTGCGGGAAACCTTGCATGCCTACCTGCGAGCCCGCCGCAGCCCGGACGCGGCCGCGAAACTGCTCGGCGTGCACAAGAACACGGTGCGATACCGAATTCAGCGCATAGAAGAACTACTCGGTCACTCTCTCGACCAGAGTGGTACGCGACTGGCGGTCGCGCTCGACTGCGTGGCGGTCTACGGCGTGTGAGTCCGCGAGTGTCAGCTCGCTTCCTCCGCGACGGTGTCCCGGGCGGCGCGTCGCCGGGTGGGCGGCTCGCCTTCGGAGGCCCGGCGCTCCGGTAATTCCGCCAGTAATTGCGTGGTGGCCGCGGCAATGGCGGCCACCGCCTTGTCCACTGCGGCCTTGGTGGCCGTCGTCAATCCCGACACCCCGCCGACTTTGCGCACGTATTCCTGCGCCGCGGCGTAGATTTCCTGCTCCGTGGCGGCCGGACTCAGCCCGCGGAGGAGGGTGATGTTCCCACTCATGCCCCCAGAGGTTAGCGCCCGATTACCCGCTGTGACAGGGCAAGATTCAGACAATTGCGTGAGTGTGTCGCGCCGCGCCCGTGAGAATGTCGCACAGTGGCCGCCGGAATTCCGAACCGAATGGTTTGCCGATTATTCGCACCCGACGCGGCCGGTGTGGCACACGCGATCGGCGAATAGCGGGCCACTCCAAGATCGATGGGGAACAATCGGGGTATGGCTGCCCGCGACGTGCCCACGCTGACGACTTTTCCGTACCCGGAGCTGGACCAGCGCGAGGACGATCACTGGTCCGGTGCGCAGGTCTCCGACGACGAACTGCGCGCCCTCTCGCTCGGCGGCTTCTACTCCTCCCGCTGGGACGCCTTCCACGACGCCCTGCTGCTCGGCCCCGAACGCGACCATCCCCTCGGTGATCGCCGCGAACTTGCCATCGACACCCTCACCGGCGCCTGGGGCATCACCGACGGCACCGAGGCCATGGCCTCGATGGAACAGCTGCTGGACGGTATGCACGGTCCGCTCTACGCGCTCGTGCATCCACTCGTCATGGCGGCCATCAACTCCCCTGAACGGGATCGCTTCGGCGAGCGCGCCGATCGGCACCGCGCGTTCCTGCGGCAGGTCGGCTCGTTCCGGGGCATGGAGAATCCGGAAGCGCTGGTCCGCGATTACGACATCTGGTCGCAGGCCATCAAACTCGGCCTCACCGACCATCTGGTGCGCCCGCTGCCCACCGATATCCAGGCCTGGGATCTGGCCCGCGTGGTCGCCGTCGCCCGCATGGCCTATACAGCGGGCTACCTCGACGCCGATGTCGCCTGGGATTACCTCATGCGCGCACTGCCCCCGGCCCAGCGGAAATACCGGAACTGGCGGCAATTCGGCGATGCCTATCTCGCCGGGTGGACCTACTGGCAGGCGTGCGAGGACCTCGCGGAACTGAAATCCGGTGGCGTGGACCGGCGGATGGAATTGCTGCGCCTGTGGATGCGCCCCACCAGTCCGTGGCGGCGTATCGCTCTGCAACCGGACGAATGAGCCGGTCGGGTTCGGGGGGCTTGACCCCCAACCCTTTTCACTCGATCCGCTCGGTGCTCAATCGGGCAGGGACCGGAGAATTCCGCGTCCGTACCGCTGGAACTGCGCGTCGTCGACCATCCCGAGCGAATGCCGCTCGACCAGCAATTCCCATTCGGAGTACAGCTTCGCCACGCCCGGATCCGCCGGCCCGGCGGCGCCGTCGGCCACCTCGCGCTGGATGGCGAAATTCAAAGCGCCCGTTACCCGATCGGTGTCGGCCCGGTCGGTGCCGGTGAAATGCCAGGTCAGATTGCCGTCGCTGACCTCGACGCCGTATTCGGCGAGCACAGCGCCCGGCGCCTCGGCGTCGTCGGTGGTGCGTGCCCACAGCAGGGTCGCCACCGGTAGCTCATGGGCGAAACGCTTGCCCGAGCTCAGCGAGACGAAGATCATCCGGGTGGTGGTGATCGCGAGCAGTCCGGTGGCCCGGGGAGCGGGCGCCTGCGCGGTGACGAGGGCGGTCTCCAGCACGTATTCGCCGGGGGTGACATAGCGCTGCAGCGCGGCGACGGCCGCCTTGGCGTCCCGCTTGGGCGTCATCCGGCGTACCGCGCGATCCACGTCCGCGCGGGCGGGTCCGCTGCGTCCCCAGGAGGGCGCGGGCGGGGTGAGGTCGGGGGCGGCCACGTCCAGTCGCTGGGTGGCCAGGATCTGATTGTTGATGCGCTCGACGATGACGGTGGCGGCGGGCACATCGTGCTCGGCGATGAGCACCGGCAGCGGGGTCCGGTCGGCGGGGACGCCGGTCAGGACGGGGGTCGGGTAGCGCAAATATATTTCGATGACGACGGCGTCATCGGCGCGCCGGTTCAAACGCACCTTGAGCAGGTCGCTTACCGGCACGTCGAGCACGCGCTCGCCGTCGGTTCCAGGCCGCAGCACCGTCAAACGCCCGTTGCCATGACGCACAATCGCTGTGGGTGTCCGTAGCTCGACTATGTCCATACCCCCTGCGCTCTGTTGTGTCGTCACTCACGATGAGACGACCATGCCATGATTGTGACCACTCGGTCCGACACCAGGGGGTGATCGACCCAGTGTGTTGCCGCAGATGGTCGGGGAACCACCCGCGTTCTCCAGCCGTTTACCTGTTGAACTGCACTAGCTGCCGAACTGCGCGATGTAACGACTAGACCGTACGCGGTAACGTGGCATGTCCGCATCCGTTCGCCGGAACGGGCGTGCCACGCAAGCATCGCAGGCAAACCGGATACACCCCCCGGAAAGGACTGGCCGCCGGCCGACGCTCTATGAACCGCAAGACTGTGTTCCGCAACCTGGCCATAGTCGCGGGCTTCCTGCTCGTGATCTGGTTGGTCAGCTATTTCAGCAACGACACGCGCGGCTGGCATAGCGTCGATACCTCGGTGGCGCTTTCCCAGCTCCAGGACAAGTCGAATGTCGATTCGGTCCAGATCGACGACAAAGAACAGCAACTGCGCATCACGCTGAAGAACGGCAATGATGCCACCAAGGGCGAGACCAAGCTCATCGCCAAGTATCCGGGCGGCGGCGAGGTGTCCGCGCAGGTCTTCAAGGCCGCGCAGGATTCCGGCGCCAAGGTCAACACCACTGTCAAGCAGGATTCCTGGCTGAGCCAGATTCTGCTGTTCATGCTGCCCATGGTGATTCTGCTGGGCCTGTTCATCTTCGTGATGGCGCGCATGCAGGGCGGCGGCCGTGGCGGCATGATGGGCTTCGGCAAGTCGAAGGCCAAACTGCTGTCGAAGGACATGCCCAAGACCACCTTCCAGGATGTGGCGGGCGCCGACGAGGCCATCGAAGAGCTCTACGAGATCAAGGACTTCCTGCAGAACCCGGCCCGGTATCAGGCGCTGGGCGCGAAGATCCCCAAGGGCGTGCTGCTCTACGGTCCGCCCGGTACCGGTAAGACGTTGCTGGCCAAGGCCGTTGCCGGTGAGGCCGGGGTGCCGTTCTTCACCATCTCGGGTTCGGACTTCGTCGAGATGTTCGTCGGTGTCGGCGCCTCCCGCGTGCGCGATCTGTTCGATCAGGCCAAGCAGAACAGCCCCTGCATCATCTTCGTGGACGAGATCGACGCGGTCGGCCGCCAGCGTGGCGCCGGTCTGGGCGGCGGTCACGACGAGCGCGAGCAGACCCTGAACCAGCTGCTGGTGGAGATGGACGGCTTCGGTGAGCGCACCGGCGTCATCATCATGGCGGCCACCAACCGGCCCGACATCCTGGACCCGGCGCTGCTGCGCCCGGGCCGTTTCGACCGGCAGATCCCGGTCGGCAACCCGGACCTGAACGGCCGCCGCGCGATTCTGCAGGTGCACTCCAAGGGCAAGCCGATCGCGACCGACGCCGACCTGGAGGGTCTGGCCAAGCGCACCGTCGGCATGTCGGGTGCGGACCTGGCCAATGTGATCAACGAGGCCGCGCTGCTCACCGCGCGTGAACACGGCAATGTGATCACCGGTGCGGCCCTGGAGGAGTCGGTCGACCGTGTCATCGGCGGCCCTCGCCGCAAGTCGCGGGTGATCAGCGAGCACGAGAAGAAGATCACCGCCTACCACGAGGCCGGTCACACCCTGGCCGCCTGGGCGATGCCCGATATCGAGCCCGTCTACAAGGTCACCATCCTGGCTCGCGGCCGCACCGGCGGTCACGCCATGACGGTGCCCGAGGACGACAAGGGCCTGATGACCCGTTCGGAGATGATCGCCCGCCTGGTCATGGCCATGGGTGGTCGCGCGGCCGAGGAGCTGGTGTTCCACGAGCCGACCACGGGCGCCTCGTCCGATATCGACCAGGCCACCAAGATCGCGCGTGCCATGGTCACCGAGTACGGCATGAGCGCCCGCCTGGGCGCGGTCCGCTACGGCGAGGAGCAGGGCGACCCGTTCCTGGGCCGGTCCATGGGCATGGCCTCGAGCTACTCGCACGAGGTGGCCCGCGAGATCGACGAGGAGGTGCGCAACCTCATCGAGGCCGCGCACACCGAGGCGTGGGCGGTGCTCAACGAGTACCGCGACGAGCTGGACTCCCTGGCCACCGCGCTGCTGGAACGCGAGACCCTGCACCGCAAGGATCTCGAGGAAGTGCTGACGACGGTCGAAAAGCGGCCGCGCATCACGGCTTTCAACGATTTCGGTGACCGCACCCCGTCCGACCGCCCGCCGGTGAAGACCCCGCGCGAGCTGGCCGCCGAGCGCGGTGAGCCGTGGCCGGAGGACAATTCGCGGCCGTCGCATCCGGTGGTGCAGCCCACCAACGGCTATCCGGAACCGGTCTACGGCTCCGCGCAGCCGCAGTACGGCGGCTATCCGGCGCCCGCGCCGCAGGGCTATCCGCTGCCGCAGGCTCCGGCCTATCCGCGGCACGGTGCGCCGACGCACGGTTCGCGTCCGGACTACGGCGCCCCGGCCGGTTGGTCGGCGCCGGGCTGGCCGCCGCAGGAGGACGAGGCCCAGGCCCCGCAGCCGCGCGGCGCGTACGGCGGCTGGGCGCCCGCGGGCAACCAGCGCTATCAGCCGGGCGCCCAGTATCAGCCGGGCTACTCGCAGCCCGAGCACCCGGCCGCGCAGCCGGCGTCCGGGAATGACGAGGACGAGAAGAACGGTTGGGACGGACCGAACGGTCGTCGCTGACCGCGGTCCCGATAGGCTCAATGGGTTCGCGGCCCGCCTCGGGCGGGGTTCGGACGCTGGGTGAACGCCCCCCGTCCGGATCCGCCCGAGTGGTTCGGCGACCGCGTCCACGCCGCGTGTGCATGTGCGGCAAGTCAACACAGGAGGTGTCGATTGTCGGCCACCAACAATCGTGTCGTGTCCGGCCTGATCGCGCTCGACACCGGTCGACCGTTCGATCAGGACCGTGCGGAGGCTGCCGTGCGGGAGCTGCTGATCGCGGTCGGCGAGAATCCGGATCGTCCCGGGCTCGCCGACACCCCGTCCCGGGTGGCTCGGGCCTACCGGGAGATGTTCGCCGGACTGTTCACCGATCCGTCCGAGGTGCTCAACACCACCTTCGAGGAGGGGCACCAGGAGCTGGTGCTGGTTCGCGACATTCCCATGTACTCGACCTGTGAGCACCACCTGGTGGCGTTCCACGGTGTCGCCCACGTCGGCTACATTCCGGGCCCGCACGGCCGGGTGACCGGACTGTCCAAGCTGGCCCGCCTGGTCGATCTGTACGCCAAGCGGCCGCAGGTGCAGGAGAGGCTGACCAGCCAGATCGCCGATGCCGTGATGGAGAAGCTGGATCCGCGCGGCGCCATCGTGGTGATCGAGGCCGAGCATCTGTGCATGGCGATGCGCGGTATCCGCAAGCCGGGCGCCTCCACCACCACCTCGGCGGTGCGCGGCTTGCTGCAGACCAACGCCTCTTCGCGCGCGGAGGCCCTGGATCTCATTCTGCGAAAGTGAGCGCACCGACCATGGCCGAGAGCGGTACACGGGGGGCCAACCTGGTTGTTCCTCGTGGGGGCCGCTCGTGCGTGGTGATGGGCGTCGTGAACGTCACCAGCGACTCGTTCTCCGACGGTGGCCGGTACCTGGATCCGGGTCTGGCGGTGGCGCACGGTCTCGAGCTGTACGAGATGGGCGCGGACATCATCGATGTGGGCGGCGAGTCCACCCGGCCCGGTGCGATTCGCATCGACCCGGAAACCGAAGCGGCGCGGGTGGTTCCGGTGATCCGGCAGCTGGCCGCGGCCGGGGTCCCGACCAGCGTGGACACCATGCGGGCGAGCGTGGCCGAGGCCGCCATCGCGGCGGGCGTGTCCATGGTCAATGACGTGTCGGGCGGCCGTGCCGACCCGAACATGGTGAAAGTCGTTGCGGCGACCAGGATCCCATGGATCCTCATGCACTGGCGGGCCGAGGCGGACTACCGTCACGCCGGTCCCGCCGAGCAGTACGACGATGTGGTGTCCAAGGTCTGGGAGGAGCTGAACGCGCAGGTCGAGTTCGCCCTCGCGGGCGGTGTCGATTTCGGGCAGCTGGTGCTGGACCCGGGTCTGGGTTTCGCCAAGAACGCCGACCACAACTGGGAGTTGCTGGGCGGCCTGTTCTATCGCATGACCGAGATGATGGACGCGGGCCTGCCGATCCTGATCGGCGCCTCCCGCAAGCGATTTCTCGGCGGCCTGCTGGCCGATGCCGAGGGCCCGCGCCCGCCGGACGGCCGCGAGGTCGCCACGGCCACGATTTCCGCCCTGGCCGCCGAGCACGGCGCCTGGGGTGTGCGGGTGCACGATGTCCGATCGTCGCTGGACGCCATCGCGGTGGTCGACGCGACCACCAATGCGGCCCGGCGCCTGCGGGAGCGGTATGTCCGGGAGACGGGGGAGCGCCCGTGAGCATCCATCGCGCCGGATCACCGGGTGACCGCATCGAATTGCCGGGTGACCGTATCGAATTGCGCGGGCTGCGCGTCTTCGGCCATCACGGTGTCTTCGACTTCGAGAAGCGCGACGGTCAGGAGTTCGTCGTGGATCTGACGCTGTGGACGGATTTCACGGCTGCCGCGAAGTCGGACGACATCGCCGACACCGTCCACTACGGCGAGCTGGCCGAGCAGGTGGTGCGGATCGTGGCCGGGGAGCCGAAGGATCTGATCGAGACGGTGGTCTCGGCCATCGCCGACGAGGTGATGGCCGATCCGCGCATCCAGGCCGTGGAAGTGGTGCTGCACAAGCCTTTCGCGCCGATTCCCCATACCTTCGAAGACGTCCGTGTAGTCACGTCCCGTCGTCGCGAACCGGAGGAGTAGAGCGGTGACCCGCGTTGTCCTGTCGATCGGATCCAATCTCGGTGACCGGCTGGCGCATCTGCGCAGTGTCGTGGAGGCGCTGGGCCCGCGCGTGGTGGCGGTCTCGTCGGTGTACTCGACCCCGCCGTGGGGCGGGGTGCCGCAGCAGGACTACCTGAATGCGGTGCTGGTGGCCGAGGATCCGGCCATGGAGCCCTCGGACTGGCTACGCCTGGGGCAGGAGCTGGAGCAGGCCGCGGGCCGGATCCGCGAAGTCCGCTGGGGCGCACGCACTCTCGATGTGGACGTGGTGCAGGCCGAGTCGCGCCGACGCGACGGCCGGGTGGTGGTGCGCAGCCTGGATCCGGTGCTGACGCTGCCGCATCCGCAGGCCCACCATCGCGCGTTCGTGCTGGTGCCGTGGCTGGAGATCGATCCCGAGGCGGAGCTGGAGGCGACCGGCGCACTGCGCACGCTGCGCGAGTGGCTGTCCGCCTTGGATTCCGCCGAGGTGAGCGGGGTGCGCCGCACCGAGCTGACGCTGGGCTGGACGCCGTGACGCCGGAGCTGCTGCGGTGAAGCCGACCCGCATTCTCGATCTGTGTGCGAATGTGCTGCTGGCGGCGATCGTGGCCTGGGTCGCCACCAATATGGCGTATTCGAGTTTCCCGCCGATCTCGGTGTTCTCGGGCGCCTCGCTGTTGCCGGTGGCGCTGCTCGAGGCGGTGCTGGCCTTCGTGATTCGGCAGCGTAAGGAGAATCACGGGATCGGTCCCGGTTCGGGGCAACTGCATGCGATCACGGCGGCCCGGGCGGTGGCGCTGGCGAAGGCGTCGGCGCAGGTGGGGTCGCTGGTGGGCGGGATCTGGCTGGGTTTCCTGGTGTGGCTGCTCATGCAGCGCTCGGATCTGCGCGCGGCGGCTTCGGATACGCCGGGCGCGGTGGTGGGTCTGCTGGGCGGGGTGGCCCTGGTGGCAGCGGCCCTGTGGCTGGAGTATTGCTGCCGCGCTCCCATCGAGCCGCCCGATGAGGCAGCTACTTCATAGCTAACGGATTGGCGCTGATCATCGCCAAGGTGGGGACCGCACTCCCGAGATCAAGCTACGCTGGCGGACATGGTTTCACCCTCCCGTAGCAGTGCTTCCCGTCGCCGCCGGGAGGATGCGGGAAAGTTCTTCACCGGCTTTCTGCTTCTCCTCGGACTGGTTGCCAGCGTTTTCCTGGTCTTCAGTGACAACCTCCACCTGATCCGGGTGGGCCTGGTCGCGGCCCTCTGGGCGGCCGCCATCGGCGCGCTCGCGGCCACCCGTTATCGCAGGGAGGCGGCCGTCGACAAGGCGAAAGTGGGTGACCTCCAGAAGGTCTACCAACTCCAGCTGGAGCGCGAGGTTGCTGCCCGCCGCGAATACGAGCTCGGCGTGGAGACCCGGGTCCGCCACGAGGTCGGCGCCGACGCCGCGGAGATGGCCGCGCTGCGCGCCGAACTCACGGTCCTGCGCGAGAGCCTGCAGCGACTGTTCGACGGCGATCTGCCCTCCGAGCGTCCGGCCCTGCGTGCGGATGCCGTTCGGGTCCAAGAACTTCCGAGCAGCGAGGCCGGTTCGGCCCCCGAGGCGGCGAACGATAACTGGCCGGACGCGGATCCCTGGGACCCGTGGTCGTCCCCCGACCAGGCCGAGGACGACGACGACCCGCGCGCCCGCATGGCCCCGAAGTTCGATCCCGCGCACCCCGAACCGCCGGCCTTCGCCACCCCCTTCGACGACCCGGTCACCGCCGAGACGTCGATCATCACCGACGCCATGCGCCAGGACTACGAGGCCGAACGCGCAGCCGCCGAACCGGATTCGTCCACCCCGCCCCCGAACCCGGAGGCCGCCAACGAATCCGCCGCCGCCCCCGCGGCCAATGGCCATGCCGGCACCAACGCCGGTGCCGGCGCCGGCGCCAACGGCGGTACGCCCGCCACTGGCGGTACCGCCACCAATGGCAGCGCCACTGCCAATGGCACCGCCACCAACGGCCCCGTCCCGCGCCTGACCCCCGACCCCACCCCCTCGGCCCCGGTGGGCCGCGCCACCACCCGCCGTCGTCGCCGCTCCGAGGACGACGCCGGCGCCGAAGGCACCCACCGCCTCTCGGTCGCCGAGATCATGGCCAATCTCAAGTCCGAGAACAGCAACTGACCGGAAGTCCACCGGGGGTCGGGGGCAGCGCCCCCGAGAGTCGCGAGAGTTGCCTATCCCACAGTGGGTAGCTCTGGCGAATCGGCGGCGATATCCTCGCTCGAGTAACGTCCGGTACCCGCAAGGCGGGACTGGAACGACTTTCGAGAGGACAAAGTGACCTCGGACAAGGATGTCTGCGGGACCGATCCTGCGCCTGCACGCTTGACGGTGGGAATCGTCTCGGCGGGACGCGTTGGATCCGCGCTGGGTGTGGCACTCGAGCGTGCCGGTCATGTCGTGTTCGGGGTTTCCGCGATTTCGGATGCCTCGGTGCGTCGTGCCACCACACGCCTGCCGGATTCCCGCATCCTGCCCGCCGAGGAGGTGGCCGCCCGCAGTGAGCTGCTGATTCTCGCGGTGCCGGACAGTGAACTGCCGGGTCTGGTCGCGGGTTTGGCGGCCGCGACCGCGGTGCGCGCGGGCACCATCGTGGTGCACACGTCCGGTGCGAACGGGGTCGGCGTGCTGGCGCCGCTGACCGCGCTGGGCACGCTCCCGCTGGCGATTCATCCGGCCATGACGTTCACGGGACACGACGAGGATGTGGCGCGCCTGGCCAATGCCTGCTTCGGTGTGACCGCCGCCGACGACATCGGCTATGCCATCGGGCAGTCGCTGGTGATCGAGATGGGCGGCGAGCCGGTGCGGGTCGCGGAGGAGAACCGCACCCTCTATCACGCGGCTCTCGCGCACGGCAGCAACCATCTGGTGACCTTGATCGTGGATGCGGTCGAGGCGTTGCGCGCGGCGCTGTCGGGTCCGGGTCTGCTGGGTCAGCAGACGGTCGACGATCAGCCGAACGGCCTGGCCGAGCGCATGCTCGCGCCGCTGGCCTCGGCCGCCCTCGACAATGCCCTGCGCCGCGGCCCGGCCGCGTTGACGGGTCCGGTGGCGCGCGGCGATGTGGCCGCGGTGGCCGCGCATCTGGACGCTCTCGAAGCCTTGAATCCCCGGCTGGCCGCGGGCTATCGCGCCCTGTCGCTGCGTTCGGCCGAGCGCGCCAAGACCAATCCCGCCCTGATCGATCTGCTGGAGAAAGGACACTGACGCCCATGGACCCCAAGCTGATTGGCACGTACAAGCGCGGCGAGCTGACCGTGCTGCACGATCCGGCCGTCATGACCAAGGTCGTGAAGGCGCTGCGGTCGGTGGGCCGCCGGGTCGCGCTGGTGCCGACCATGGGCGCGCTGCACGAGGGCCATCTGGAGCTGGTGCGGCTGGCGAAGCTGACCAACACCACGGTCATCGTGTCGATCTTCGTGAACCCGCTGCAGTTCGGCGCGAACGAGGATCTCGACAAGTACCCGCGCACCCTGGATGCGGACGTGGAGCTGCTGCGCGGCGAGGGCGTGGAGTTGGTGTTCGCGCCGAGCGCGAAGGACATGCACCCGTTCGGCACCCGCACCACGGTGCAGGCCGGTCCCTACGGCGACATCCTCGAGGGCGCGACCCGCCCGGGCCACTTCTCCGGTGTGCTGACCGTCGTGTCGAAGCTCTTCAATATCTGCATGCCGCACGAGGCGTTCTTCGGCGAGAAGGACTACCAGCAGCTGGCGCTGATCCGGCAGATGGTCGTCGACCTGAACATGGACGTGAAGATCGTGCCGGCGGCGACCGTCCGCGAGGCGGACGGGCTGGCCAAGTCCTCCCGCAACCGCTACCTGAGCGCGGCGGAGCGCGACCTGGCCACCACCCTGTCGGCGGCGCTGCTGGCCGGCCGGCACGCGGCGGGCCGGGGTCCGGAGGCCGTGCTGGAGACCGCGCAGTCGGTGCTGGATCTCGCGCCGGACATCCAGGTCGACTATCTGGCCCTGCGGGGTGCGGACTTCTCCGAGCAGTGGCCGACCGGTAATGCCCGGCTGCTGGTCGCGGCCCGGGTCGGCACCACCCGCCTGATCGACAACATGCCCGTCTCCATCGGCAAGCCGCTCGATGGCCACCCCACTGCCCCCGATCAGCCTGCCCAGGCAGCTCTCTAGGAAGGCGACGACGATGTTGCGCACCATGATGACGTCGAAGATCCACCGCGCCACGGTGACTCACGCCGATCTGCACTACGTGGGTTCGGTGACCGTGGACCAGGACCTGCTCGATGCCGCCGACCTGCTCGAGGGCGAGAAGGTCAGCATTGTCGACATCACCAACGGGGCCCGCCTCGAGACCTATGTGATCGCCGGCGAGCGCGGGTCCGGCGTGATCGGAATCAATGGTGCCGCAGCGCATCTCGTGCATCCCGGCGACCTGGTCATCCTGATCGCCTACGGCATGATGGACGAGGCCGAGCTGAAGAACTACGCCCCGCACGTGGTCTTCGTCGACGAGCGCAATCGCCCGGTCGAGCTGGGCACCGATCCAGCGCACGCCCCGGAGGGGTCCGACCTGATCTCGCCGCGTTCGCTCTCGCTGGCCTGAGCGGCGGGCCATGCTGCTGACCATCGATG
The DNA here is from genome assembly GCF_042754245.1 of Nocardia sp. NPDC059228. Lineage (NCBI taxonomy): Bacteria > Bacillati > Actinomycetota > Actinomycetes > Mycobacteriales > Nocardiaceae > Nocardia > Nocardia sp. NPDC059228. The sequence continues at coordinate 71,009 of NZ_JBHZAL010000001.1, forward strand.
TCCGCAACACCAGCATCGAGCTGGGCCTGTTCTCCGGCAGCGGAGACCACGCGAAGCTGGTGCGGCACTGGCGGATGCACACCAATCCGCTGCTGACCGCGGACGAGTTCGCGCTGCAGGTGCGCGGCCTGATCGGCGCGGACGCCGAACAGGTGGTGGGCGTCGCGGCGCTGTCCACGGTGCCGCCGGTGCTGCGCGAGCTGCGTGAAATGCTGTCCCGCTATTGGGCTCATGTCCCGCACGTGCTGGTGGAACCCGGTGTGCGCACGGGTATTCCGCTGCTGGTGGACAATCCCAAGGAGGTCGGTGCGGACCGCATCGTGAATTGTCTCGCGGCATATCACCGTTTCCACTCGCCGGCCATCGTGGTGGATTTCGGGACGGCCATCTGTGTAGATCTGGTGTCGGCCAAGGGGGAATTCCTCGGCGGCAGTATCGCGCCCGGGGTTGAGATTTCCACCGAGGCGCTGATCGCCCGCAGTGCGCTGCGCCGCGCGGAGCTGACCCGCCCGCGGTCGGTGGTGGGCAAGAACAGCATGGAGTGCCTGCAGTCGGGCGCCATTTTCGGTTTCGCGGGCCTGGTGGACGGCCTGATCGATCGCATTCGCGATATCGACGCCTTCTCCGGCGACGATGTGGCGGTGGTGGCGACGGGCGCGACCGCGCCGCTGATCGTGCCGGAGTCGGAGACCATCGAGCATCACGAGCCGCATCTGACACTGGACGGCCTGCGCTTGGTCTACGAGCGCAATCAGCAGCGCCGGTCCCGGTCCGAGCCGGGCGCCGCCCGGCCCTGAACAGACCGGCTGGAATAAAAGTGACGCAGTCGTCGCCGGGAGCCCTGGTGATTCCCGGCGGACCGCTGTTAGACTCGCCGACGTGTATTTCCGCATGAGCACCCAGGAGTGTTGTCGAGGCTGATTCGCCTCGACGGTCGTCGAGGCTTCGTATAGCCCCCGACCACAAACACACTTCTTGGAGTTTCGCTCATGCGTTCCTCTGTTTTTTCCCTCCCTGTCGATATCCGCGCCGCCGCCTCGCCGCTCCTGCCCGAGGTCACCGAGCGGGCCACCGCCTCCGCCCTGCCGACCCGGCTGCGTCCGGCCGACCTGCTGCGCCTGACCGACGAGGGCGCCCAGGACGTGCTGGAGGGCCGCTACGACCACCTGCTGCCCGACGGCGGCCTGTGGCCCACCGAAAACCGCTGGGCCACAAGGCTTGTCGCCGATGACGAGGTGGACATCTGGCTGATCAGCTGGGTCGAGGGCAAATACACCGAACTGCACGACCACGCCGGCTCGCTGGGAGCGCTGACCGTGCTCTCCGGCGCGCTGTCGGAATACCGCTGGAACGGCCGGGACCTGCGCCGCCGCACCCTCACCGCGGGTGATCAGGCCTCTTTCCCGCTCGGCTGGGTGCACGACGTGGTGCGTGCCCCCGAGGCGGAGGCCGGCATCACCGGCCCGCTGAATCCGACTCTGAGCGTGCACGCCTATTCCCCGCCGCTGACGGCCATGTCCTATTACGAGGTCACCGGCCACGGCACCCTGCGGCGCACCCGTTCCGTCCTCACCGACCAGCCCGAAGGCGAACTCGAATGACCCACATGACGATCGACGGCATGCTCGCCCAGGCCCGCGGGCAGCTGCGTCGGCTGCTTCCGATCGAAATCCCGCAGGCCATCGCCCGCGGCGCGATTCTGGTGGATATTCGCCCGCAGGCGCAGCGGATGCGCGAGGGCACCCTGCCGGGCGCCCTGGTGATCGAGCGAAATGTCCTGGAATGGCGTTTGGATCCGTCGAGTTCCGCGCGTCTGGCCATGGCCGAGCACCACGACATGGAATGGATCATCGTCTGCTCGGAGGGATACACCTCGAGCCTGGCCGCCGCCTCCCTGCAACAGCTGGGCCTGCGCCGCGCCACCGATCTCGAGGGCGGATATCAGGCCTTGAAAGCGGCGGGGCTGCTGACCGCCGCGGTCACCGCCCCGCACTTCGAACGCGAGGTCGCGACCCTCGCCTGGCTGTAGCCGAAGCGGCGGGGAGGCGGCGGAAAAAAGAAATTCCGCCGCAGGATAGTCTTGAGACCCGTGAGCACCTCCACTCCTTCTTCTCCCTCGAGCAACCCCGTTCCTGCTGGGCAAAAGCGTGCCGCGGCGGCCCCCGTGGAGCACGACGTTCCCGAGCAGATGCGGATTCGCCGCGAGAAGCGCGAGCGGTTGCTCCAGGAGGGCCGTGAGGCCTATCCGGTGGTGGTGAACCGCACCCACACCCTCGGTGAAATTCGCGAGGCGTACCCGGATCTGGCGGCCGACACCCAGACCGGTCAGACGGTCGGGATTGCGGGGCGCGTCATTTTCGTCCGAAATACCGGCAAACTGTGTTTCGCCACCCTGCAGGAGGGCGACGGCACCAAGCTGCAGGCGATGATCAGCCTCAATGGCGTCGGCGCGGAGTCGCTGGCGGCCTGGAAGTCCGATGTCGACCTGGGTGACTTCGTGTACGTGCACGGCGAGGTGATCGCCTCGCGCACGGGCGAATTGAGTGTGATGGCCGATACGTGGGAGATGGCGGCGAAGTCGCTGCGCCCGCTGCCGGTGGCACACAAGGAGATGGGCGAGGAGTCGCGCGTCCGCCAGCGCTACGTCGACCTGATCCTGCGCCCGGAGGCCCGCGAGATGGCCCGCACCCGCGTCGCGGCTGTGCGCGCGCTGCGAAATGCGTTGGAGCGCAGAGGTTTCCTCGAGGTCGAGACCCCGATGCTGCAGACCATTCACGGCGGCGCCGCGGCCCGTCCGTTCGCCACGCACTCGAACGCGCTCGATATGGAGCTGTTCCTGCGCATCGCTCCGGAGCTGTTCCTGAAGCGTTGCGTGGTCGGCGGCATCGAGAAGGTCTTCGAGATCAACCGGAACTTCCGCAACGAGGGCGCGGACTCGACCCATTCGCCCGAGTTCGCAATGCTGGAAACCTACGAGGCGTACGGCACCTACGACGATTCCGCCACGATGATGCGGGAATTGATCCAGGAAGTCGCGCAGGAGGTCTACGGCACGCAGGTCGTGACGCTCGCCGACGGCACCGAATACGATCTGTCCGGCGAGTGGGCGACCGTGGAGATGTACCCGTCGCTGTCGGAGTCGATCGGTACCGAGGTCACCCCGGAAACGTCGGTCGAGGAATTGCTGGCACTCGCGGACCGGGTCGGTCTGGAAATTCCGGAGGGCAAGGGCTACGGGCACGGCAAACTGGTCGAGGAACTGTGGGAGCACGTCTACGGTGACAAGCTGTACGCGCCGACTTTCGTACGGGACTTCCCGGTCGAGACATCGCCGCTGACGCGCCAGCATCGGAGCAAGCCCGGGGTTACCGAGAAGTGGGACCTGTACGTGCGCGGCTTCGAACTGGCCACCGGCTATTCCGAACTCGTGGATCCGGTGATCCAGCGGGACCGTTTCATGGATCAGGCGCGTTTGGCCGCGGCCGGTGACGAGGAGGCCATGCGCCTGGACGAGGACTTCCTCACCGCGATGGAGCACGGTATGCCTCCCACAACCGGAACGGGTATGGGTATCGATCGTTTGCTGATGGCCCTGACTGGCCTGGGAATCCGGGAAACGATACTCTTTCCAATTGTGCGTCCGGTAGCCCGATAGTTCTCCGGATTGCATTTCCGGGCCCTGTTCTGGGACTATCGGAATTAGCGGTATTCTGGCGTCGGGTAATCGGCCTGACTATGCGGGTCGCACGATTTCGAGAGGACGTTCATCTCATGGCAAAGAAGGTCACCGTTAGCTTGATCGACGATGTCGACGGTGAGTCCATCGCGGACGAGACCATCGAGTTCGCAATCGATGGCGTCTCGTACGAGATCGACTTGTCGACGGAGAATGCGGCCAAGCTGCGGGAGGGTCTGGACAGTTGGGTTTCGGCCGCTCGGCGCGTGAGTGGCCGGCGTCGTACCAAGGTGGCCGGTGCTCCGGCCGCGGGCCCGAAGAACCGGGTGTCGATCGATCGCGAACAAAGCGCGGCCATTCGCGAATGGGCACGCCGGAATGGTCACAAGGTGTCCGCTCGTGGTCGTATCTCCGCTGACATCACCGAGGCTTACAACAAGGCCGCTGCTAAGAACTAGTTGTCCGACTAGTCGCCGATTCGACTGCCGTCCGGGTGTTTCGTGCGTGCCCGGGCGGCAGTGGTTTTCTTCATACGCTTTGCGTATAACAGGGGGATCGACTGCGATCTTGCTAGTGCCGGGGAGGCCAGGCACCATTGAAACGTGCGGACGATGTCACTGGCTGGAAGTAGAGAAGAGGTATCGGCGCAGTGACCGCTTTCCACGGTTCCTTCCTCCGGGTCAAGGATCAAGAGGGACGTCAGCATGAGCTGATGCTGTCCCCTGACCAGCCGCGAATCACCATCGGGCGATCGCCTCAGGCCGACCTGTCCCTGTTCTGGGACGTCGAGGTGTCGCGGCTGCATGCCACCGCCGAGTACCTGGGCGCGCACTGGACCATCGTCGACGACGGCCTTTCCCGCAACGGCACTTTCGTCAACGGGGATCGCCTGGTCGGCCGCCATCGTCTGCAGCCCGGGGACGTCATCCGGATGGGTACCTCGCGGGTCACCTTCCACGACTTCAGCGGCGCCGCAGGCGATGTCACGCAGACCTCCACCGGCGGGCTGCCGACGCTGCGCTCGCTCACCGAAACCCAGCGGTCGGTATTGGTCGCGCTCTGCCGGCCGCTCCGGAGCAATGACGGGTTCGCCTCACCCGCCTCCAACCAGCAGATCGCGGCGGAACTCTTCCTCAGCGTCGACGCCATCAAGACCCACCTCCGCGCGCTGTTCGCGAAGTTCGGTGTCGAGGACCTCCCGCAGAACCAGAAGCGGGTCCGCCTCGCCAACCTGGCCATGCAGTCCGGCGTCATTTCCGAACGCGACCTCTGATTCGCCGATCCTGGTACTGCCCGTGCCTGTTGGACCCCTGCGCATGCGTGCGAGCTTCTGAGCCATGGGTTTCCGTGCCCGCCGGCGATTGACTGGACGTAGTCGATCGCCCGGGAAGAACACGGGTGGCAGATCCAATCAGGAGAGAACCATGTTCGCATTTCGCACCGCTGCGCTGGTGGCGGCGACGCTGACCACCGGACTGATCGCCGGGGTGTTCTACGCCTACGCGACCTCGGTGATGACGGCCCTGGGCCAGTCCGACGACCGCACCTTCATCGATGTCATGCAGAAGATCAACGTGGTCATCATCAATCCGTGGTTCATGCTCGGATTCATGGGTACGGTCGGCTTCACCGTGCTGGCCGCGGCCCTGCACCTGGGCAAGGACAACCGCACCACGCTGATCTGGATCGGGGTCGCGCTGGCTCTCAATGTGATCGCCTTCTTCGTCACCTCGGGTCTGAACGTGCCGCTCAACAATCAGCTGGCCAATGCCGGTGACGTCGGGCAGATCCCGGATCTGGCGGCGGTGCGCTCGCAGTTCGAAAGCTCATGGGTGACTTGGAATATCGTCCGCGCGGTGCTCCACACGCTGGCGTTCCTGGTGTTGACGGGCGCGCTGTTCGTGGCCGGCGTCCAGCATGCCGAGGCGAGCGCGGCCGCCGCGGTCACCACCGTCGCGCCCACCGCGCAGCCGGGCTTCCCGCCGGTTCCGGGCGCGTACTCGGCTCCGGCCGCGTGGTCCGCTCCGGCTCAGCAGCCTTTTTCGGCCCAGTCCGGATTCGTCTCCGGTCAGCAGTAGTTCGGTCCGATTCCGGCGGTGGCCGGGACCCTGGATGCGGCCTCACAAGCCGCCTGCGGGGCCCGGCCGCCGCCGTTTTCCTATACTGAAACAGGTTTCAGAACTTACCCACCAGTAACCCATCCCTCGTGCTTGTTTCCTGATTAGGTATGCCGAACGCGTTCTAATTTGGGAGGGAACATGAGAAGGATGCCCAGACGAGGAACGCCGGGATCACTGCTGATCATGGCGGTTCTGGCGGTCTTGTGGATCGGTGCGAGCGGTACCGCCCGAGCGGAATATCCGGTCACTTTCAACTTCTTCGCGGGCATCCCCAACGAGCTCACCAATCCCGGTGGCTCGCTGCCCGGCGCCAATGATTGGTCCTGCAAACCCAGTGCGGCGCACCCGGATCCGGTGGTCCTCGTGCACGGCACCGCGGGCGGTGCGCAGACCAACTGGGGCGCCTACGCGCCACTGCTCGCCAACCAGGGCTACTGCGTCTACGCCCTGACCTATGGCGCCCTCGACGTGCCGTGGCCGCTGTCCGCGCTGGGCGGTATGAAGCCGATCCCCGAGAGCGCCGCACAGCTGGGCGCCTTTGTGAGCCGCGTGCTGTCCGCGACCGGTGCGGCGCAGGTCGACTTCGTCGCCCACTCGCAGGGCAACACGGTCGGCGAGTACTACATCAAGCGGCTCGGCGGCTCGGGCAAGGTCAACCGTTTCGTGGCCATCGCGCCCCCGTGGCTGGGCATCTTCGGCGACCAGATGAACGTCGTGCGCGCCTTCGGACGGCAGCTCGGCGTGAGCGCCGACCAGGTGGACAACTTGGCCGCCATGGGCGTCGTGTGTCAGGCGTGCCCGGAGATGCTCGGCAACTCCTCGTTCATGAATGCCCTGAACGCCGACGGCGTCTACGACCCGTCGGTCACCTACACCAACCTGGCCTCCAACTTCGACGAGGCGGTATGGCCCGCCATCGCGCTGGTCCCGGCCCCGAACGTCACCAATGATCTGATGCAGGACGGTTGCCCGGTCGACTTCTCCGATCACATGGCCATCGCCGGCAGTCGCCGCGCGGCCATGATGGCCCTCAACGCGCTCGATCCGGAGCATGCCCAGCCGGTGCCGTGCGAGTTCGTCCCGCCCGTCACCGGAGACTGAGGAACCCCGAACGTGACTGTTCGCTGTGGGCGTAGCCGATTCGGAAACGGTCCGCGCAACTGCCCCGTTATGACTGAATGAGTCGTACTGTCGCCGGTTCGCAATAGGGTGGACGGACGACGTGCGTGACCCCCGGCAACTAGAGTGGAGTCGGGGGATGCAACCCCAGGGCTTCATGGCAGGCTGGCGACCAGAAGGGCAGCACAGGGTCTGAAGCGCCGGATGCCAGTGATGGCGGAGCAGGAGAGTGAGGGAGCGATGTTCGAGAGGTTCACCGACCGCGCGCGGCGGGTCGTTGTCCTGGCCCAAGAAGAGGCCCGGATGCTCAACCACAACTACATCGGCACCGAGCACATCCTGCTGGGCCTGATCCACGAGGGCGAGGGCGTCGCGGCGAAGTCGCTGGAATCCCTTGGCATCTCGCTGGAGGGTGTGCGTTCGCAGGTCGAGGAGATCATCGGTCAGGGCCAGCAGGCCCCGTCCGGCCACATTCCGTTCACCCCGCGCGCCAAGAAGGTGCTGGAGCTGTCGCTGCGCGAGGCGCTGCAGCTCGGGCACAACTACATCGGCACCGAGCACATTCTGCTCGGCCTGATCCGCGAGGGTGAGGGCGTCGCGGCGCAGGTGCTGGTCAAGCTGGGCGCGGACCTGAACCGGGTGCGCCAGCAGGTCATCCAGCTGCTGTCGGGTTACCAGGGCAAGGAGCCCGTCGAGGGTTCCGGTTCGCGCGGCGAGCAGGGGACCCCGTCCACCTCGCTGGTGCTGGACCAGTTCGGCCGCAACCTGACCCAGGCCGCCCTCGAGGGCAAGCTCGACCCGGTCATCGGCCGCTCGAAGGAAATCGAGCGCGTGATGCAGGTGCTGAGCCGCCGTACCAAGAACAACCCGGTCCTGATCGGTGAGCCCGGCGTCGGTAAAACCGCCGTCGTGGAGGGTCTCGCCCAGGCCATCGTCAACGGCGAGGTGCCGGAGACGCTCAAGGACAAGCAGCTGTACACCCTCGACCTGGGTTCCCTGGTCGCGGGCAGCCGCTACCGCGGTGATTTCGAGGAGCGCCTGAAGAAGGTGCTCAAGGAGATCAACACCCGCGGCGACATCATCCTGTTCATCGACGAGCTGCACACCCTGGTGGGTGCGGGCGCGGCCGAGGGCGCGATCGACGCGGCCTCGATCCTGAAGCCCAAGCTGGCTCGCGGTGAGCTGCAGACCATCGGCGCCACCACGCTCGACGAGTACCGCAAGTACATCGAGAAGGACGCCGCCCTGGAGCGCCGGTTCCAGCCGGTCCAGGTGGGCGAGCCGACGGTCGAGCACACCATCAACATCCTCAAGGGTCTGCGCGACCGCTACGAGGCGCACCACCGGGTTTCGATCACCGATGGCGCTCTCGTCGCCGCCGCTACCCTCGCGGACCGCTACATCAACGACCGCTTCCTGCCGGACAAGGCGATCGACCTCATCGACGAGGCCGGTGCGCGCATGCGCATCCGCCGGATGACCGCGCCGCCGGACCTGCGCGAGTTCGACGACAAGATCGCCGAGGCGCGCCGGGAGAAGGAGTCCGCGATCGACGCGCAGGACTTCGAGAAGGCCGCGCGTCTGCGCGACAAGGAGAAGCAGCTCGTCGCCAAGCGGGCCGAGCGCGAAAAGCAGTGGCGCTCCGGCGATCTGGACGTCGTGGCCGAGGTCGACGACGAGCAGATCGCAGAGGTGCTGGCCAACTGGACCGGTATCCCGGTGTTCAAGCTCACCGAGGAGGAGACCACCCGTCTGCTCCGCATGGAGGACGAGCTGCACAAGCGGATCATCGGCCAGGAGGACGCGGTCAAGGCCGTGTCCAAGGCCATCCGCCGCACCCGCGCCGGTCTGAAGGACCCGAAGCGTCCGTCGGGCTCGTTCATCTTCGCCGGTCCGTCCGGTGTCGGTAAGACCGAGCTGTCGAAGGCGCTGGCGAACTTCCTGTTCGGCGAGGACGACGCGCTCATCCAGATCGACATGGGCGAGTTCCACGATCGCTTCACCGCCTCGCGCCTGTTCGGTGCCCCTCCGGGCTACGTGGGTTACGAGGAGGGCGGCCAGCTCACCGAGAAGGTGCGTCGCAAGCCGTTCTCGGTGGTGCTGTTCGACGAGATCGAGAAGGCGCACCAGGAGATCTACAACACCCTGTTGCAGGTCCTCGAGGACGGCCGCCTGACCGATGGTCAGGGTCGCACGGTCGACTTCAAGAACACGGTGCTGATCTTCACCTCGAACCTCGGTACCTCGGACATCTCGAAGGCCGTGGGTCTGGGCTTCGCGCAGTCCAACAACGAGGGCTCGAACTACGAGCGGATGAAGCTCAAGGTCAACGACGAGCTGAAGAAGCACTTCCGGCCCGAGTTCCTCAACCGTATCGACGACGTGATCGTGTTCCACCAGCTCACTCAGGACCAGATCATCCAGATGGTCGACCTGATGATCGGCCGCGTCGCCAACCAGCTGAAGAACAAGGACATGGAGATCGAGCTGACCGAACAGGCCAAGAGCCTGCTGGCCAAGCGCGGTTTCGACCCGGTCCTGGGTGCCCGCCCGCTGCGTCGCACCATTCAGCGCGAGATCGAGGACCAGCTGTCGGAGAAGATCCTCTTCGGCGAACTGGGCGCCGGTCAGGTCGTGGTGGTGGACGTCGAGGGCTGGGACGGCGAAGGCCAGGGCGAGAACGCCAAGTTCACGTTCACGCCGAGGGCCAAGCTGACCAAGAAGTCGGACTCCGGCGTCGAGGACAAGCCGGTCGCCGCCCTCGCGGGTGAGGCTCCGGCCTCCGCCTCGGGCGAGTAAGGTCTCAGCGACAACGAAAGCCCCGTTCTCCTTCGGGAGGGCGGGGCTTTTCGTGTGCCCGGGCGAGAAATTCGGTGGCGGCGCGATCCTGGTATCGCCCATGCTCGGATAGCTGTCCGGAGGAACCGGGCGCGGAAAGGGCGGCAGCATGCTCTCCGAGACACAGATCGAGGACTTCATCACCGAGGGATTCGTGAAGGTCGAGGGAGCCTTCTCCACCGAGACGGCCGCCGCGGGCCGCGAGATCCTCTGGCGCGCAACCGGTTGCGACCCGGAGGATCCGTCGACCTGGACCCAGCCGGTCATCCGGCAGTGGGACCACACCCAGGAGCCCTTCGCGCGGGCGGTCACCGCGCCGCCGCTGCTCGCCGCCTTCGATCAACTGGTCGGTCCCGGCCGCTGGTTCCCCCGGAAAACCCTGGGCAGCTGGCCGATTCGATTCCCCAGCCCGGAGCCGCCGGGCGACGACGGCTGGCACGTCGATGTGAGCTTTCCCGGCGATGCCGCCCGCGACGACTACCTGAGCTGGCGCGTGAACATCCACTCCAAGGGCCGCGCCCTGCTGATGTTGTTCCTGTTCTCCGATGTCGGCGTCGATGACGCCCCGACGCGTATCCGGGTCGGCTCGCACCTGCGGCTGGCGCCGGTACTGGAGCCGCTCGGCGAGGCGGGCACCACCATGTTCGACCTCCACGAGTTCTACACCGCCACGGCCGATCTCCCCGAGGCCGTCGCGACCGGCCGGGCCGGCGACGTCTACCTCTGCCATCCCTTCCTGGTGCACGCCGCCCAGCCCAATCGCGTCGGCCGCCCGAAGTTCATGGCCCAGCCGCCGCTGCTGCTGCGCGAGCCGTGCGTACTGGACCGCCCGGACGGCGCGTATTCGCCGGTGGAACGGGCCATCCGGCGCGGGCTGGCGCTCGGGGCCGCGCACTGACTACGCGCCGAGGCGTAGCCGGGATGTGGTCTGCGGACGGATGTTTCACGCCGCCGCCGGGCGGAGGGTGGAGTCATGGAACTCGGATTGCATCTGACGAACTTCGCCCTGGACACCCCTTCGGAACGGATCGGATCGCGGCTGGCGGAGGTGGTCCGCACGGCCGAGGACGGTGGGTTCTCGGTCATCGCGGTGGGTGACCATCTCTGGCAGAGCCCGTGGCTGGGCCGTGTGGAACAGAATGTGCTGGAGGCGTATTCGACGCTGTCGTTCATCGCGGCCCACACGTCGCGGGTGCAGCTGACCGCACTGGTGTCGGGGGTGCACTACCGGCATCCGGCCATGCTCGGGAAACTGGTCACCACCCTGGATGTGCTGTCCGGCGGCCGGGCCTGGCTGGGGATCGGTGCGGGGACCTCCACGGGTGATGTGGAGGGCTACGGCCTGCCGTTCCCGCCGCTGCGCGACCGCTACGAGATGCTGGACGAGGCGCTGCGGATCTGCCTGGCCATGTGGACCGATGCGCGGGGCGCCTCGGAACCCGTGCTCGGCAAGCACTTTCGGGTGGAGCGTCCGCTGAACGCGCCACAGGCCGTGCGGAATTCGCCGCAGGGCGCGTATCGGCCGCACCCACCGATACTCATCGGCGGGGACGGCGAGCGCCGCACGCTGCCGCTGGTGGCGCGCTACGCGGATGTGGCGAGCCTGCGCCCGGGCCCCGACCTGCCCGCCAAGATCGCGCTGCTGGACCGGATGTGCGTGGAGATCGGCCGCGATCCGCGCGAGATCCGCAAGAGCTGTGCCTTCGCCTTCGATCCCGGCCCGGGCGGAGGGGGCGTCGGCCAGGTGCTGGGGCAGCTGAAGTGGCTGGCGGACATGGGGATCGACCTCGTCATCGGCCGGGTGACGGGTGTCGACGACCTCACGGCGCTGGAAGTGCTCTGCCGAGAGGTGATTCCGGCGGCCGCCGAGTTCGGCGCTACTGCCAGCCCGGCCTGACCAGACCGGATTCGTAGGCCATGACGACCAGCTGGGTGCGGTCACGCGCACCCAGCTTCACCAGGATCCGGCTGACGTGGGTGCGGGCGGTGGCGGGGCTCATGTAGAGCCGGTCGGCGATCTCGGCATTGGTGAGGCCCTCGGCGACCAGGGTCATGACCTCGCGTTCGCGGTCGGTGAGCGCCGAGAATTCGGCCGCGGATGCGGGTTTGGCGTGCGCGGCGAATTCGGCGACCAGGCGCCGGGTGACGCTGGGGGAGAGCAGCGCGTCACCGCCCGCGACCACGCGCACGGCCTTGACCAGGTCGGCGGGTTCGGTGTGTTTGACGAGGAAGCCGGTGGCGCCGGAACGCATGGCCTCGAAGACGTATTCGTCGAGTTCGAAGGTGGTCAGGACGACGACCCGCACCGCGGCGAGGACCGGATCGGCGGCGATGGCGCGGGTGGCGGTAAGGCCGTCCAGCACCGGCATGCGGATGTCCATGAGTACGACATCGGGCACGAGTTCGCGGGCCAGGTCGAGGGCCTGGGCGCCATTGTCGGCCTCGCCCACCACCTCGATGTCCTCCTGCGCACCGAGCAGCGCCACGAAGCCCGCTCGCACCAGCGCCTGATCATCGGCGATCACCACCCGGATGGGCATGACGCGTCCTCCAATTCCGTGCTCACGCAATCGGTTCGTTCCGCACGAGGTGGGTGGGCAGCCGGGCCTTCACCCGAAATCCGCCGTCGGCCTTCGGTTCTGCGGACAGTTGCCCGCCCAGGGCGTGGGCGCGTTCGGTCATGCCGGTGATGCCGTGGCCGCCGGTCGGCGACTGCGGCGCGGGCTGGCGGGTGGGCCGGGTGTTGTCGATGGTGAGCTGCAGCCGCTCGGCGGCGTAGTGCACGGTGACGAGCACGCTCGCGCCGGGCGCGTGCCGCACCACATTGGTGAGCGACTCCTGCACGATCCGCGCTGCGGCCACGTCGACCACGGCGGGCAGCCGGTGCGGCCCACCGGTCACCATGGTGTGCACTTCCAGCCCGGCGGCGCGGGCCGGTCCGGTGAGCTTGTCGAGGTCGGTGATGCCGATGGTGGGTGCGGTCGGCGCGGTCACGGTCGCGGTGCCGCCGCGAATCGAGCGCAGCAGCGCGTTCACCTCACCGAGCGCGTCCTTGCTGGCGGATTTGATGGCGGCCAGCGCGGTGGCGGCCTGTTCGGGCTTGCGGTCGAGCAGTTCCAGCGCGACCGAGGACTGCACATTGATCAGGGAGAGGCTGTGCGCGAGCACGTCGTGCAGTTCGCGCGCGATGGCCAGGCGCTCCTCGGTGACCCGCTGTTCCCGCTCGGCCGATTCCAGTGCGCGCTGGGCCTGTTCGCGTTCGCGCTCGGCCTGTTCCTCGCGGCGGGCCGCCTCGCCGCGCTGCCGGCGCGCGATGACGGCGGAGCGCCGCTGCCGGATGCCCTCTGCCGCCGCCGCGAGCACGAAAAGCCAGGCGAGCAAACCGAATTCCTGCCAGGCGCCGGTGTGATACCCGCGCCAGCCGGGCGTCGGCCACACCATGAGCAGGTAGCCCGCGGCCACGAACGGATAGGTGTACCAACGGGATCCGAGGACGGCGGCGGTCAGGAAGGCGACGATGAGCGAGACGAAGATCGGCCCGTAGCCGTAACCGAGCAGTAGGTACGCGACCGCCACGGCCAGCGTCGCGTAGAACACTTCCAGCGGGCGGCGCCGACGTAGTACCAGCAGTGCCGGACCGGCGATGAGCAGCGCATATCCGTACACATCGAGCTGGCGCACCACCGTCTGGTGATGATTGGCCAAGGTCCCGAAGCCGAGTTGTATCGCCCCCACCGCCAGCGCCGGGAGCACGTCGCGTCGCCCGAGCCTTCCCCCGCGTGTGTCCATAGCAGCACCGTAGCGCCGTCTGCGGGCAGCGGCACTGTGTCGCGGCCAAATACGTCCAGATACGTACGCCGGATCGCGCGTTGCGACGGATTTTTTCCCGTACGTCGCGGCGGATCGTTGTGCCCATGAACGAAGCAGTATCCGATGGCGGCCGCCGCGGGCCCTCCATGGTTACGCAGGCTGCCTCCTCCGGGCCTGACGCACCGACCGCGGTCGTCGTCACCGATCGGCTGACCAAGCGCTACGGCTCCCACACCGCCGTGGACGCCGTGAGCATGAGCGTCCGCCGCGGTGAGATCTACGGTTTCCTGGGTCCCAATGGCGCGGGCAAGACCACCACGCTGCGCATGCTGGTCGGTCTCATCCGTCCGTCGTCCGGCGGCGCGACCGTGCTCGGGCGGCAGCCCGGCGACCCGGAAACCTTGCGCCGCACCGGCGTTCTCATCGAGAGCCCCGGCTTCTACCCCTACCTGTCGGGCCGGGACAACCTGCGCGTCCTGGCCCGTTACCGGGGTGTCGGCGACGACGCGGTCGCCGACGCCCTGGACCGGGTGGCCCTCAGCGCCCGCGGCAAGGACCGGTTCCGCACCTATTCGCTCGGCATGAAGCAGCGCCTCGGTGTCGCGGCCGCCCTGCTCGGCCGCCCCGACCTGCTGATTCTCGACGAACCCACCAATGGCCTGGATCCGGCGGGCATGGCCGAGATGCGCGAGCTCATCACCGGACTCGCCGCCGACGGGCACACCGTGGTGCTGTCCAGCCACCTGCTCAGCGAGGTGCAGGAGATCTGTGATCGCGTCGGCGTCATCTCCGCCGGGCGACTGCAGGTCGAGTCGACAGTGCGCGAATTGCGTGGCACGGCCTCGCTTCTGGTGCGCGCGGAGCCACTGGAGGTCGCCTTCCCGGCGGTGCGCGCGGTGGTGGGGGAGAGGTCGGCGCTGGTGACCGCCAACGGTATTCGTGTCGAGGCCGGAGCCGCGAACGCACCCGAGGTGGCGCGCGCGGTCATCGAGGCGGGCGCGGAGCTGCTCGAGCTGCGCGCCGACGAAAAGTCCTTGGAAGAAGTCTTTTTCGAGATGACGGAGACGGCGAAATGACCGACCTACTGGCCAGCACCCGGGCCGAACTGCTGCGGCTGCGCAGGTGGCCCGCCTTCTGGATCGTGCTCGGCACCTGGATCCTGTTGAATCTCACCTTCGCCTACCTGTTCAACTACCTGGCCTACACCACCGGCAGCACCACCCGCATGTCCAACGGCTTGCCGCGTGAGCTGCTCCTGCAGCAGATGCTGCCCGCGGCCGTGCCGGAGGTGTTCACGCAGGGCATGGCCATGTTCGGCGGGGCGCTCATGCTGGTGCTGGGCGCGCTCGCGGTGGGCAGTGGCTACGGCTGGGGCAGTTGGAAAACCGCACTCACACAGGGGCCTTCGCGGGTGCATGTGATCGGCGCGGTGGTGCTGAGCCTGGCGGTGACGGTGGTCGCGCTGGTGCTGGCCGCCTTCGTGATCGACACCGGCGTGGCCGCGCTCATCGCCGGCTCCCAGGGTCAGTCCCTGGCGCTGCCCTCGGCGGGCCGGATGCTGCTCGGAATCGGTTCCGGCGCCGCCATTCTGGGCATGTGGACGCTGGCGGGCGCGCTGATCGGGGCGGTCGCCCGGGGTCCCGCGCTGGCGGTGGGTCTGGGGCTGGTGTGGGTGCTGGTGGTGGAGAACCTGTTGCGCGGCGTCGCGGCGATCTTCGCGCCCATCCGGGCCGTCACCGACCGCTTGCCCGGCACGGCCGCCGGCTCCCTGGCGGGTTCCCTGCGCACGGTGGGCGGCCCGGCCACCCCCGGTGTTCTGGACGTCCTCGGCCGCGGCGCGTCCCTGCTGGTGCTCGCCGCGTACGTCGTCGTCTTCGCGGCCGGAACGATCTGGCTGATTCGACGCCGTGACATGGTGTGAGACAGGCGAATACCGCGCGATGCGGCCGTTCACCCGCCCGGTGAGCGGCCGTGTCGTCGGGTCAGCCCGCCGGTCCCAGCACGCCGTGTGCGAGTTTCGCCAGGCCCGCGGCGATCTGCCCGGACCCGAGCCCCCGTTCGCGCTGATGCCGGTACACCTCGGCGGCGAGCGGTGCGAGCAGCGGGTCCACGAGTGAATCTGGTTCGGCCACACCGGCTTCGGTGAGCAGGGTGCGTACGTGCACCGCCCAGAACTGATAGGCCCCGGTGCGGAAACGCGCACCGCCGGTCTCCGCGCCGAGCACCAGATGGGCGTGGGTGTCCAGCAATTCGACCATGGCGGCGTAGAACGCGGCCAGTCGTTCGGCGGGCGG
This sequence comes from Nocardia sp. NPDC059228, assembly GCF_042754245.1. Taxonomy (NCBI): domain Bacteria; kingdom Bacillati; phylum Actinomycetota; class Actinomycetes; order Mycobacteriales; family Nocardiaceae; genus Nocardia; species Nocardia sp. NPDC059228. The sequence goes on from NZ_JBHZAL010000001.1 coordinate 86,866, forward strand.
CGCGCCCGGTCCCAGGGGTGGCTCGCCGCGCAGCAGCTGCTCCTGGAGTGCCCGCTCGTGCTCGTCGAGCAGCGCGACGGCGATGGATCCCACGTCCGGATAGCGCCGGTACAGCGTCCCCCGCCCGACCCCGGCCGCCTTGGCGATGTCGTCCATGGTGACGGTGCGCGGGTCACTCCCGGCGAACAGTTCCGCGGCTGCGGCCAGCACCTTGGCCCGATTGCGGGCGGCGTCGGCGCGCTCGGCGGGCGCGGACCGGTCGTTGATCAGTGGCAGGCCGGGGGTGTTCATGCAGCTCACTGTAGCCCTCCGAGGATAAGTGGACAATCTGTCCGGTTGTGGCCTACTGTCGGAAGGGTAAACGGACACAACGTCCAGTTGATGGGAGCTTCGACCATGACCGCCCTGCTGCACCTCGACGCCAGCGCCCGCCGCACCTCGGTCAGCCGTGAGCTGAGCGCCGCTTTCGCCACCGCCTGGCGCGCCGAACACCCCGGCGCCGCCTACGTTCACCGCGACCTGGCCGCCGAGCCGATCCCGTTCATCGGCGAGGGCTGGACCGAACTGTGCGACCGGGTACTGGCCCACGGTCGCACCGATCTCGACCGTCTGGCCGAACTGGTGGATTCCCCTGCGCAGCAGCGGGCCTGGGAGATCGTCGCGCCACTGTTGGCCGAGCTCCGGGCCGCCGATGTCGTGCTGATCGGCACGCCGATGTACAACTACTCGATCCCGGCGAGCCTCAAGGCGTGGCTGGATCAGATCACCTTTCCGCGAATGTCGCTGGCCCCCACCCGATTCGTGGTCGTCACCGCGCGTGGCGGCGCGTACTCGCCGGGCGCGCCGAAGGCGATCTACGACTATCAGGAGCGCTACCTCCGCGACTTCTTCGCAGGCCACTTCGCCGTCGGCGACACGGTTTTCGTCCATGCCGAACTGGTGAACTCGCGCCAGGATCCGGCACTGGCCCACCTGCGCGACGAGCACGACGCCTGCTATGCCGCCGCGCTCGCCACCGCTCGCACCCTGGGTAAGGAGTACTGAAATGAACTGGCTCGTCCTGGGTTTGGCCGGCGTGGTCGAGATCGCGTGGTCGCAATCCATCAAGCCGACCCAGAATTTCACCAAGCCGCTGCCCACCCTGCTGTGCTTCGTGCTCGCGGCGGTCGCGGTGTACCTGCTGTCCCATGCCATGCAGTCGCTGCCGGTGGGCACCGCGTACGCCATCTTCACCGGCATCGGCGCGGTGGGCGCGATCGGGCTGGGCATCGTGGTGCAGAAAGACCCGGTGAGCGCGGGCCGGGTGCTGGCGCTGTCCATGATCATCGGCGGCATCGTGCTGGCTCGGGTCACCAATCCCGGGTGAGCACGGGCCGGGGAGGTATCGTCGCGCCCCATGGACGTTGCGCCCCTGCGGCCACCCGACCTCGCCGCGCGACCGTTCTTCCTGGTCGCGGAACGCATCATGGCGGCCTCGCCCGCCGAGCTCTACCACCAGTGCACCCAGCAGTTCGGACTCTGGTTCGCCGACCCGGGTTCGATCCTCATGCGCCCGGTGGTGAACCAGCCGTTCTTCTTCACCGCGGGCGGCGGCCACCCGCACTACGGCCGATTCCTGCGGCTGGAACCCGACCGCCTGGTCGAGCTGACCTGGGTCACCGGCAGGACCGAGGGCACGGAAACCGTGCTCACCCTGGAACTTTCGGCGCACGGCGCGGGCACCGCCCTACTCCTCACCCACGCCGGCTTCCCGAACGACGTGACCCGGGACCGGCACGAGAAGTCGTGGCCGCGGGTGCTCGAGGACTGGGACCACCGCACGGCCGTGGCCGTCTGAGGGATGAACACCGAATGATCGTGAGCCCGTCCCGCTTTCGAGCGGAGTAGGTTCGACCCGTACCGATTTCCCGGGGGTTCGGGGGGCGTAGTCCCTGAGAGCCCCGGGAGTTGAGTTCCCCTCTCACGAAAGGACAGTGATGCCTACACGTAGCGCGCGTACCGCCTGGTCCGGCGGCCTGCAGGACGGTTCCGGTCAGGTCGAGCTGGTCAGCTCGGGCGTCGGCAAGTACGACGTCTCGTTCCCGAAGCGCACCGCCGATGAGGCCGACGGCACCACCAGCCCCGAAGAGCTCATCGCGGCCGCGCACTCCTCCTGCTACGCGATGGCGCTGTCGGCTCAGATCGGCAATGCCGGCGGCACCGTGCAGGGCCTGGACATCACCGCCGACGTGACCCTGGGCCCGGACCCGGCCGGCGGCTTCCGCATCTCCCAGATCAAGCTGACGGTGGCCGGCAAGGCGTCGGGCATCGACGAGGCCGGCTTCCTGGCCGCCGCCGAGGCCGCCAAGGCGGGCTGCCCGGTGTCCAAGGCGCTGGCCGGCGTCGAGACCATCGAGCTGGATGCCACCTTCGAGGCGTAAGTCGCGAGTTCCCGGCTGACGCTGTCGTCAGCCGGGAACCACCGCGAGCCGGGGTTGTGGACGATGGCGTTGATCAGGCGTTCTTGGCCGGTACATCGAGGACGACCTCGAACTCCAGCAGCGACGCGCCGGTGGAGACCGGCTTGCGTGCCTCGCCCGCGTGCGCCTCGCGCGCCGGACCGTCCCGCCACGCCGCGAAGGACTCCTCCGAATCCCACTGCGTGACAACGAAATACCGGTTGTCACCGGAGACCGGGCGGAGCAGCTGGAAACCCAGGAAACCCGGCGAGTTCTCCACCGCGTGCGCACGGTGCGCGAAGCGCTTCTCCAGTTCGGGGCCCGCGCCCTCGGGAACCTCGATTGCGTTGATCTTGACGACTGCCATGGGTGCGAATGTACTCCGCGCCCGCGACGTATCGTTCGAGGCAATAACCAACTCGGAACACATGGTCGGGGCGATGTTGTACGACGAAGGCGGCGTGGGTGCGCCGATCCTGCTGCTGCACGGATTGATGGGCAGCGCCCGGACCTGGCGGGCCCAGCTGCCCTGGCTGCGCGAATTCGGGCATGTGTACACGTTCGATGCCGCCGGGCACGGACGCCCCGCGCCCGCCGAGCTCACCACCGAGGCGTTCGTGGCCGATCTGGCCGCGGCGACCTCGGACATCGCCGAACCCATGGTGGTGATCGGGCATTCGATGGGCGGACTGCACGGATGGATGTTCACCGCGGCGTATCCGGAGCGGGTGCGCGCACTGGTGGTCGAGGACATGGCGCCGGACTTCCAGGGACGCACCGCGGAGAATTGGGCGGCCGTGATTTCGGCGTGGCCGCAACCGTTTCCGGACGAGCGAGCCGTGCTGGAATTCTTCGGCCCGGTCGCGGGACGCTATTTCCTCGACTCGTTCCGGCGGGGCCCCGACGGCTACCGCCTGCACGGTGAGGTCCCGACCTTCCGGGACATCTCGGAGGAATGGGGTACGCGCGATTTCTGGGCGCAGTGGAAATCCATCACCGTCCCGGCCCTGCTGATCGAGGGCGAGCACACCATCACCCCGCCGGGGCAGATGCGCGAGATGGCCGAGCTCCACCCGGATGCCCGCCACGTCGTCATCCCCGACGCCGGCCACCTCGTCCACGACGATCAACCCGCCGCCTACCGGGCCGAAGTCGAGGATTTCCTGCGCCGCGTCCTCGTTTGATGGCGGGTGCCTTCAGTCGGGTGGGGTGGTCGTCGTATGCTCGGCTCGACCGCGACTCCTGACGGATGGTGACAAACGATGATCGACTTCTCGATTCCCGCCGACCTTGCTGCCGAACGCGATCGGGTTCGCCGGTTCGTCATCGACAAGATCGTGCCCTTCGAGCGTGATCCGCGCCTGACCGCGCACGGCCCCGACGACGAGCTGCGGCAGGAACTGGTCGAGCTGGCCCGCGCCGAGAAGCTGCTCACCATCCAGGCCCCGGTCGAGCTGGGCGGGCGCGGCCTGACCCACCTCGAGCAGGCCGTGCTGTACGAGGCGGCCGGCTGGTCCACCCTCGGCCCCGTCGCCATGAACTGCGCCGCGCCCGACGAGGGCAATATGTTCCTGCTCTCCAAGATCGCGAATCCGGAACAGACGCAACGCTTCCTGCAGCCGGTGATCGACGGCCACCAGCGCAGCGTCTTCGCCATGACCGAGCCGGGCGGCGCCGGCTCCGACCCCAACCAGCTCGCCACCGAGGCCACGTTCGACGGCGAGAACTTCACCATCAACGGTCGCAAGTGGCTGATCACCGGCGCCGACGGTGCCAGGACCTGGATCATCATGGCGCGTGTGGCCGCCAACCCGCACCTGCCCGAGGGCCCCACCCTGTTCCTCTGCGAGGGCGACGCGCCCGGGATCGTGATCGAACGCGTCATGAACACCATGGACCGCAACTACGTCGGCGGCCACGCGGTGGTGCGCTTCGACAACCTGGTGCTGCCCAGGGAATCCGTGCTCGGCGAGACCGGCCAGGCGCTGCGCTACGCCCAGTTGCGGCTGGCCCCGGCCCGTCTCACCCACTGCATGCGCTGGCTGGGCGCGGCCGAGCGGGCGCAGGCCATCGCGGTCGACTACGCCAAGACTCGCACCGCCTTCGGCAAGCCCATCGGCGAGCATCAGGGCGTGTCGTTCATGTTGGCGGACAACGAGATTGCGCTGCACCAGTGCCGCCTGACCATCTGGCACGCGTGCTGGCTGATGGATCAGGGCCACAAGGCCCGCCACGAATCCTCCATCGCCAAGTCCTACGTCTCCGAGGAGCTGTTCAAGGTCACCGACCGCTGCGTCCAGGTGCTCGGCGGCATCGGAATCTCCGACGAGACCGTGGTCGAGATGATCTTCCGCGACATGCGCGCCTTCCGGCTCTACGACGGCCCGACCGAGGTGCACAAGTACGCCATCGGGCGGCAGATCCTGCGCGGCTGAAAGCCCGGTCTGCCCAGTCGGACCGGCTTTCATCGGGCGAACCCGTCCGGAGCGGAGCGAAGGGCAAATCAAACACAGAGGGCATAATCTTCCAGCATGAGTTCGGAATTGCACGTGGACGTCTCCGGCGGCGTCGCCGTGCTCACGCTCAATCGGCCCGCCCAGCAGAACGCACTGACCCCGGCCATGGCGTCGGAACTCGGTGCGTCGCTGCGCCGCTGCGACGAAGACGACGCCATCGGCGCGGTCGTCATCACCGGGACCCCGCCCGCGTTCTGCGCGGGCGCGGACCTGTCGCTGAAGGTCGGCGAGGTCAACGGCCTGATCGATCCGCCGCCGTTCCGGATCCGGAAACCGGTCATCGCGGCGGTGAACGGGCACGCGGTGGGTATAGGCCTGGAGATCGCGCTGCAGTGCGACCTGCGCTATGTCGCCCGCGACGCGGTGTACGCGCTCAACCAGGTTCGCCGCGGCGCGCTCGCCGACGGGTTCGCGCACTGGACCCTGCCCCGCCTGATCGGTAGCGCCCGCGCCGCCGACCTGCTGCTCACCGGCCGCACCTTCGACGGCGGCGAGGCGTACTCGCTGGGCATCGCCAATTCCTGCCTGCACGCCGCCGAGGTGCTGCCGACCGCCCTCGAGGTGGCCCACGACATCGCGCACGGTTCGGCCCCGCTCCCGGTGGCCCTGTCCAAGCGCCTGCTGTGGGAGGCCCCCACCATGGCCCCGGAAACCGTGGGCCGCTTGGAAGCCGAGCTCAACGACTACGTCGCCAAGAGCACCGACGGCGGCGAGGGCGTCGCGGCCCTCAAGGACCGCCGCCCGCCCAAGTGGACCGGCAGCGTCAGTGGCGAATGGCCCGCCTGGGATGCCGTGACGGGTGGCGAGCGCCGGCCCGGTCTGGACTGACCGGGCCTCTCGGCCGGGCCTGATCGGGCCGTTCGGCTAGGCGCGCCCGCTGAGGGCCATCAGCAGGAAGATGCAGGCGAAGACCACCATCAGGCAGGTCCCGATGACGCCGAGGACATAGCCCACCAGGACCTGCACCCGGCCGCCGAAGCGGCCCCCGCCCTCCTCGATCTCGTTCAGCGCGCGCCGTCCGAGCGCCCAGGCGATGGGACCCAGCGCGCCGCAACAGAACACGCTGAGCGCACCCAGCAGCAGGACGGCCGTCGCATGCTCATGCTCGACAGGGGATCCGAGGGGCGGCTGATCGAAGACCACCGCCCGAGTTTACGGGCGGAAGCCCCGCGGCGGCAGGCTGACGCGCGGTGTTCGCTTGCGCCACTTGGATATCGAGGCTCACCAGCCCGGCAAAGTGATGGTCGAGCGACCGAATCAGGCGCGGCGCTGCCGCGCCACCTCGGCCAGCACTACGCCCGCCGCCACCGAGGCATTGAGCGACTCGACCGGACCCGCCATCGGAATGCTCAGGATCGAATCGCAGGTCTCGCGCACCAGGCGCGACAAGCCCTTGCCCTCCGAGCCGACCACGATGACCGTCGGTGCGCTGCCGTCGAATTCGTCGAGAGTAGTGTCGCCGCCCGCGTCGAGGCCGACGATCTGGTAGCCCTTGTTCGCCCAATCCTTCAGCGTGCGAGTCAGATTCGTGGCCCGCGCGACCGGAAGCCGCGCTGCCGCACCCGCACTGGTGCGCCACGCCACCGCGGTGACACTGGCGCTGCGCCGCTGCGGGATCACCACACCCTGCCCGCCGAAGGCCGCCACCGAGCGGATGACCGCACCCAGATTGCGCGGATCGGAGATATTGTCCAGCGCCACCAGCAGCGCCGGGGCGCCCGAGTTGTGCACCCGGTCGACCAGATCGTCCGGGTGGGCGTACCGGTACGGCGGCACCTGCAGCGCCATGCCCTGATGCATGCCGTTGTGGCTCATCTTGTCCAGGTCGGTGCGCGGCACCTCCAGGATCGAGATACCGATCTCCGCGGCCGTCTTCACCGCTTCGCTGAGCCGGTCGTCGTTCTCGGTGCCATTGGCGACATAGAGCGCGGTGGCGGGCACACCCGCGCGCAGGCACTCCACCACGGGGTTGCGGCCGAGCACCAGCTCCGGACCCTCGTTGTCCTTGCGGCCCGCGATGGGCCGGGCCGCATTGCGCGACCGGGTGGTGGCGGCCGCCGCCTGCGCCTTGGCCTTCGCCTTGGCGCGCTTCGCGGCCGGGTGGTAGGTGCGGTCCTCGGCCTTGGGCGTCGCGCCCTTGCCCTCGAGCCCGCGGCGGCGCTGCCCGCCCGACCCGACGGTCTGCCCCTTCTTGGTGCCGGACTTGCGCGTCGCCCCGCGTCGCTGGGAATTGCCTGCCATCACTTCGCCTTCCGTATTTCGCGGGTATCCCGCCTCGGCCCGGCCGCGGGACGAACCCGCTCACGGTCGATCATGCGGGAAACCTGCCTCCGGTCGGCGCAGCGAACGGCTGCGCCCCTGTCTGAACTTTCGCGCTGCCCCAGAGCAGCGCCTCCGGCCGGCCACGAGCCGCGCGGCATTGCCGGAGGGACGCTACGAATTGTGCCCCACGCTGGCTCGCCACCCCGAATTCGGTGCGCTCCGCCACACCGCGCGAGCCAGCCCACGCGGTATCCGGGCGACCCGACGCGGTATTCGAGCTATCCGGGTTCCGCCGGTGCGGAACCGCTTACTTCTTCTCCTTGGCCAGGGACCATTCCGCGCCCTGTGGCGTGTCGGTGACCTCGACGCCCGCGGCCGAGAGCCGGTCGCGGACCGCGTCGGCGGTGGCCCAGTCCTTGTCGGCGCGCGCCTGCTGCCGCCGCTGCAGTTCCGCGCCGATGAGCACATCGAGCGCGGCGATGGCGGCGGAATTGTCGGCCGGCGCGGCCCAGTGCCCGTCGAGCGGATCCACACCGAGAATGCCCAGCATGGCCCGGACCTGCCCGGCCAGCATCCGCGCGCCCGAGAGGTCACCCGCGTCGAGCGCCTTGTTGCCCTCGGTCACCACGCCGTGAATCGCGGCCAGCGCCTGCGGGACTCCGAGGTCGTCGTTCAGCGCGTCACCGAAGGCCGGAGTCCAGGTCCCGACCGGAACCTCGCCCGTGCGCTCGGCCACCCGCAGCACGAAGGCCTCCAGCCGCTGGTATCCGGCGGCCGCCTCGGTCAGCGCCTGATCGGAATACTCGATCATGGACCGGTAGCTCACGCTGCCCAGGTAGTAGCGCAGCTCGACCGCGCGCACCCCGACCCGTTCCAGCACGTTCGGAATGGACAGCACATTGCCCAGCGACTTGGACATCTTCTCGCCGCCCATGGTCACCCAGCCGTTGTGCAGCCAGTAGCGGGCGAATCCGTCCCCGGCCGCCCGCGACTGCGCGATTTCGTTCTCGTGGTGCGGGAAAACCAGATCCATTCCGCCGCAATGAATATCGAATTCCGGTCCGAGATAGAACTCGGCCATGGCGGAGCATTCCAGATGCCAGCCCGGGCGACCCGGACCCCACGCCGACGGCCAGCTGGGCTCACCCGGCTTGGCGGCCTTCCACAGCGTGAAGTCGCGCGGATCCTTCTTGCCCTGGCCCGCGCTCTCGCCCTGGTGCACGTCATCGAGCTTGTGCCCGGACAACTTTCCGTAGTCCGGGAAGCTCAGCACGTCGAAATAGACATTGCCCTCGGAGGCGTAGGCGTGGCCGCGTTCGATGAGCCGCTCCATCATCCGCACCATCTGGGTGATGTGCCCGGTGGCGCGGGGCTCGCCGGACGGCGGCAGCACGCCCAGCGTCTCGTAGGCGCGGTCGAAGGCGCGCTCGTGGGTCGCGGCCCACTCCCACCACGGGCGGCCGTGCTCGGCGGCCTTGTTCAGAATCTTGTCGTCGATATCGGTGACATTGCGAATGAAGGCGACGTCGAAATCATTGGCGGCCAGCCACCGTCGGAGCACATCGAAGGCGACGCCGCTGCGCACGTGCCCGATGTGGGGTTCCCCCTGAACGGTCGCGCCGCACAGGTACACCGAGGCTTTGCCAGGGACCAGCGGCGTGAATTCACGCAGGGTCCGCGTCTCGGTGTCGAAAAGGCGCAGAGTCACGACAGAGCATCCTAGCTGTTGGGAAATGGGCGGATGACGGGTGCGTCAGGCGCGACAACACAGCAGCGCGGTGGCGATCGCCGCCACACCCTCGCCGCGGCCGGTGAGGCCCAATCCGTCGGTCGTGGTGCCGGACACCGAGACCGGCGCACCCAGAATCTCGCCCAGCACCTGCTGCGCCTCGGCCCGTCGCGGGCCGATTTTCGGGCGATTCCCAATTACCTGTACAGCCGCATTGACAATTGTGAATCCGGCTTCGCCGAGCAGCCGCCGGACTTCTTTCAACATGGCCGCGCCGGACACGCCCGCCCATTCCGGGCGACCCGTGCCGAAAACCGCGCCCACATCGCCCAGCCCGGCGGCCGACAGCAGCGCGTCGCACAGGGCATGCGCCGCGACATCACCGTCGGAATGTCCCGCGCAGCCGCTGTCACCGTCGAACAGCAGGCCCGCCATCCAGCAGGGCCGGCCGGATTCGACGGGGTGCACATCGCTGCCGATACCGGTGCGCAGCGCCATGGGGTCCATCACGGGGTGATCACCGCTTCGCGTGTCGTGTCCAGCCCACCTGCGGCGTCGGCCGTATCACGGCGCGCGGCAAGGGTATTGGCGAGGACCAGGTCCAACGGCGTAGTGATCTTGAAAGCCAGGGCGTCACCGAGCACCGTGTGAACGGTCGCACCGAGCATTTCCACCAACCCCGCGTCATCTGTCGCCTGTGTACCCACAGCGTAGGCGGCGCGCAGCAGCGCGGCATCGAAGCCCTGCGGAGTCTGGATGGCGCGCAGCCCGGATCGATCCGGGGTACCCGTCACGGCGCCGGTCGCGTCCACGGACTTGATGGTGTCGGTCACCGGCAGCGCGGGCACCACGGCCCGCGCGCCCGCGCGCAGCGCCTCCACCACGCGGGTGACGAGCGCCGGGGGAGTCAGGGCCCGGGCGGCGTCGTGCACCAGTACCAGGGTGGCGTCGGGCGCGGCGGCGAGACCGGCCCGCACCGAATCGGTGCGCTCGGCCCCGCCCGCGACGACCTGCACGGGCACGTCGGAAGCGGGCAGCAGAGTGCGGGTCTCGGCGACGAGTTCGGCGGGCACCATAACCACAACATCGTCGACCGATCCGGAATCGATCAGCCCCTGGACCGCCCGAGTGAGCATGGGACTGCCGCCGACGTGGACGAACGCCTTCGGCTTGTTCTCACCGAGACGCACGCCCATGCCGGCGGCAGGAACCAGAGCGACGACACGACTGCCGTCACCGGGTGTAGTTTTCACGGTCAGGAGGCCGCTGCGAGAACCTCGTCGAGCAGGGTCTCGGCCTTGACGTCGTCGGTACCTTCCGCGAGCGCGAGCTCACCGACGAGAATCTGCCGGGCCTTGGCCAGCATCCGCTTCTCACCAGCGGACAGGCCGCGGTCCTGCTCACGACGCCACAGGTCGCGGACGACCTCGGCCACCTTGTTCACATCGCCGGAGGCGAGCTTCTCGAGGTTGGCCTTGTAGCGGCGGGACCAGTTGGTCGGCTCCTCGGTGTGCGGAGCTCGCAGTACCTGGAAGACCTTGTCGAGGCCCTCCTGGCCGACGACGTCGCGGACGCCGACATACTCTGCGTTCTCTGCGGGAACCCGAACGGTCAGGTCGCCCTGTGCGACCTTCAGGACCAGATACTCCTTTTGTACACCCTTGATGGTGCGGGTTTCGATAGCTTCGATCAGCGCCGCTCCGTGGTGGGGGTAAACGACGGTGTCTCCGACCTTAAAAATCATGTGTCCCGTGCCCCTTTCGATGTTCACAGTTTAACATGCGACTCGGTAACGGCGCGATCAACGGCGCAGGTCAGGGCCACAACGGAGCGGCGGCGGGGGTTGACAGAACGCGAATCGTGTGCATCCCGTTGTGGCATAAGGGGATAGCGCATCGCATCGTTCGCGTGCATATGCGAGTGCGTACTTCGCATACGCGACCCAGCGCCCTCTTATAAACATCAATGCATCACTCCAGAAGTCGTCTCCGAATCGTTGTCAGGGCCCCTGACACATCCCGCCCGGTCGTTCTGTGAGATGTCGCGCTCGCGCCGGGCCGCCGCGGCGGGCGGCACGCCACGCGCACGCGACACCGCCCGCGTGTAGAGCGGGGGGAGGGACGCATTACTCTCTTTGACTACTACTCTCCATAGTGGAGTTAGCCCGGTCGACATGGAGGACCCCGTGACTGCCCTGAAAGCCACCACTGCGTCGAAGTCGCGGCGGCGTGCCGTGACAGTTGCTGCACTCGCTGCGGGTGCGGTGCTCGCGCTGTCGGGTTGCGGCGCCGGTCAGGTCTCGCAGACCGCCACCCAGGTCGCCGCCGTCAACGGCAACACCGCCAATGTCGGCTCCATCGCGCTGCGCGACGTGCGCTTCCTGCTCCCGCAGACCGAGGAGTACAACAACGCCAAGGGCGGCAAGGCCGTGCTGGCCTTCAGCGCCGTCAACCTCAGCGACAGCAAGACCGACGAACTGGTCAGCATCAGCACCGACCTGGGCCAGGTCAAGATCGCCGACAAGATCGAGATCAAGCCGTCCAGCACCGTCGTCGCCGACAAGCCGACCGCCAAGGACACGGCCGCCGCGCACGAGCAGAACGCCGGCGAGGCCGCCTCCGACAAGGTCACCGACCCGAACGCCAAGCCCGTCCTGATCGAGGTCACCGGCCTCACCAAGGACGTCACCCCGGGCCTGACCTACCCGCTGACCTTCGTCTTCAAGGAGGGCGGCACCGTCGTCGTCAACACTCCCGTCGACGCCGGCGCGAACAACCCGCGCCAGGAGCCCCCGAAGCAGGAGAAGGGCGGCGAGCACTGAGCTCCCGCTAGAGCACCCGACAGCGCCCGCCCCGACAAATCGGGGCGGGCGCTGTCGTGTGCGATCAGCCGTCAGGTTCGCGGCCGTCTCGATTCTGGACCGACGGAGTGGGGGGAGCGAAGCGGAGGAGCGGAGGAGGGAAGAATCGAGACCTCGGGGCCGCGAACCCCGCCCGGAGCGAAGCGGAGGGCAAATACGGCCCACTGTCGGGGGCGCTGGCTAGGCTGCCCGGCGTGGCCAAGGTGAAATCGCTGTACCGGTGCGCGGACTGCTCGCACGAGGTCGCCAAATGGGTTGGGCGCTGCCCGGATTGCAACGCGTGGGGGACCATCGAGGAGATGGCGGCGTCCGCGTCGGCGGTCGCGGTGGGGCGGCGGGCGATGCTGCCCAGCACGGCGGCCGCGCCGATCTCGAGCATCGACTCCAACAAGACACAGGCCCGGTCGACGGGGGTGTCAGAGTTGGATCGGGTGCTGGGCGGCGGGATCATTCCCGGGTCGGTGGTGCTGCTGTCGGGGGAGCCCGGGGTGGGCAAGTCGACGCTGCTGCTCGAGGTGGCGCACCGGTGGGCGCGGGCGCGCGACGAGATCGCGCTGTACGTGACCGCGGAGGAGTCGGCGGGGCAGGTGCGGCTGCGGGCGGACCGCACGGGCGCGGTGCACGACAAGGTGTACCTGGCCGCGGAATCGGATCTGGCGACCATCCTCGGGCACGTGGAGCAGGTGAAACCCTCACTGCTGGTGGTGGACTCGGTGCAGACCATGCTGGCCGCCGACGCGGACGGGGTGATCGGCGGTGTCACCCAGGTGCGGTCGGTGACGGCGGCGCTCACCTCGCTGGCCAAGGCGAGCGGGATCGCGGTGCTGCTGGTCGGGCACGTCACCAAGGACGGCGCGGTGGCCGGTCCGCGCACGCTCGAGCACCTGGTCGACGTGGTGCTGCAGTTCGAGGGCGACAAGCACTCCGCGCTGCGCATGGTGCGCGGCATCAAGAACCGCTTCGGCAGCACCGACGAGGTCGGCTGCTTCGAGATGCGGGAGGCCGGAATCCATTGCGTGGACGACCCTTCGGGGCTGTTCCTGCACCATCGGGGCGACGCGGTGCCCGGGACGGCGGTGACGGTCGCCATGGACGGCAAGCGGCCCATGCTGGGTGAGGTACAGGGGCTGACGGTGGACACCCAGGCGCCCGCGCCCCGGCGCGCGGTGAGCGGGCTGGACTACAACCGCGTTTCCATGGTCCTGGCTGTCCTGCAGAGCCGCGGGGGCGTCTTCGTGGGCAAGCAGGACGTCTACGCGGCCACCGTGGGCGGTATGCGGCTCACCGAGCCCGCCGCGGATCTGGCTGTCGCGCTCGCCATTGCGAGCGCCAGCCAGGATCTGGCGCTGCCCAGCGGCCTGGTGGTGCTGGGCGAGGTGGGGCTGGCGGGCGAGGTGCGCCAGGTGACCGGGCTGACCCGCCGGCTGGCGGAGGCGGAGCGGCTGGGCTTCACCGAGGCCCTGGTGCCGCCGGGCGCGGATCGCACCGGCCGCAGTATGACCGTGCGCGAGGTCGCCGATATCCGTGCCGCCCTTGCCGTTACCGGGTTGCGCCGACGGCGCGGTGCGCAGGCCCCGGCGGAAATGGCTGAATGACAGCCGAAATCGAATGAGGTCGCGGCATCGAATTCGATCCGGACCGGAATTCGGTTCGCAATCGACGGAATTCTCGAAAACGGCGGAGGCCGGGATCCGATCGATCGGATCCCGGCCTCCGCCGTCGTGTGCTGAATTCAGACGAGATTGAAGGGCTCGGGGGCGCTGCGGACCGAACCGAGTTGCGCCACAACGGTGTAGGGGCCCGCGGGGACCTGAACCCGGTCGCCCGCGCAGTTGGGCTGGGAGGTGGCGCCGGACCAGGCGACGGTGAAGGCGGCCTGCTGGCCGGGGGCCAGGGTGTGTACGTCGGGGGTGCCGTCCGGGTAGCAGTCGGTGCTGGACCACAGCCTGCGCTGGCCGTCCAGGGACTGGACCTGGACCAGCTGCAGGCCCGACCCCATGTCGCGTGCGCAGGCGACGCTGGAGATATTGGTGATGACGATGCCGAACTGCGGCGGCTCGCCGACCTTGTAGGTGGGCTGCCCGACGGTCACCTTCACGGCGAGCGACTGGTCGGGGCACATACCCAGCGCGGCCGGCGGGATGACGGTCGGGGCGGCGACGGACGGCTTGGCCGCGGTCGGCTCCGGGGCGCTCGCGGGACTGCTCGCGGCCTTGGTGGTGGCCGCGGCGCTCGAGGTGGTGGCCTTGGCGTCCGTCTTGTGGTCGCCGCCGCCCTTCAACAGCGCGAAGGCCACCCAGATCACCAGCGCGAGGCCGAGCACCATCGCGCCGATCGCGACCGCGCGACGGCGCCAGTAGATTTCGGGTGGCAGTGGTCCGTTCGGTTCCAGCACGGTGTCAACGGTAAGGGCACCGTCCGGGTCATCCCGAGCAGGGTGTCGGCGTGTCGGACGTGAAAGCGCCTACGGGGGCGGTAAATTCCGCCGCCCGCGGGAGGGAAACGCGCATCCCCGGCAGAACCGACGCCACCCCGGTTCGAGCCGGGCTAGACCACTTCGCCGATGTTGCCGATGACGCGGTGCAGCTTGATCTCGCCGTCGCCGAGGTTGTAGGTGACACAGGCGATGGCGCACTCGCCGGTGGCCACCCGCTGGGAGATGATCATCGACCGCTGCATGAGCAGGCGGGCGGTCTCCTCGACGTGGCGGGCCTCGAGCTCGTCGACCGATGCCAGGCCCTCGCGGCGGCCGATGAGGATGGACGGGGTGACGCGCTCGACGACCGAGCGGATGAACCCGCCGGGGACGTTGCCGTGGTCGAGGGCGTCGATGGTGGCGCGGACCGCGCCGCAGCTGTCGTGGCCGAGCACGATGATCAGCGGCACCGACAGCACCTGGACGCCGTATTCGATGGAGCCCAGCACCGAGGCGTCGATGACGTGGCCGGCGGTGCGGACCACGAACATGTCGCCGAGACCCTGATCGAAGATGATCTCGGCGGCGACGCGAGAGTCGCCGCAGCCGAACAGAACTGCCGAGGGCTGCTGGCCGGCGACGAGCTTGGCCCGGTCGGCCGCGCCCTGGCTAGGGTGCTGCAACGTGCCGTTGACGAAGCGCTCGTTGCCTTCGCGCAGGGCTTTCCAGGCACTGATCGGGTTGTTGTGCGGCATGCGTCCCATTTTCCATAGCCCTCTGGTTACCGGCGAGTCCTCAGCGTTACGGTCGGGCAAAGACGCGCTGACCGGATCGCCGCGCGCCCGGTGAGCCGCTGGGTGGGCGGAAACCGGCCTCGCCGAAATGGATACCATCGCGCGTGGCGGCGTGCGGGATTTCCCGGCTCCGAAACGGCCGGGAGGAGGCGAAGATGGACAGCGACGCGCTCATCGACTGGTATCGCGAGACCGCGCGGGACCTGCCGTGGCGACGGCCCGGCGTCACGGCGTGGCAGATCCTCATGAGCGAGATCATGCTCCAGCAGACGCCGGTGGTGCGGGTCGAACCCATCTGGCGGGAGTGGGTGGCCCGCTGGCCGGTGCCCTCCGCCATGGCCGCCGCACCGCAGGGCGACGTCCTGCGCGCCTGGGGCAAACTCGGCTATCCGCGGCGCGCGCTGCGGCTGCACGAGTGCGCCCGGGTGCTGGCCGAGGAGCACGGCGACGAGGTGCCGGCCGACGTGGACGTGCTGCTGAGCCTGCCCGGGATCGGGGCCTACACCGCCCGTGCCGTGGCCTGTTTCGCGTACGGCCAGCGAGTTCCGGTGGTGGACACCAATGTTCGCCGCGTGGTGGCCCGCGCCGTGCACGGCCGCGCCGAGGCGGGCAATCCGGCGAACCGCGATCTCGCGGAAACCGAGGCACTGCTGCCCGCGCGGGTCGACCGGGCCGCCGTCATGTCGGCGGCCCTGATGGAACTGGGCGCGCTGATCTGCACCGCGCGGACCCCGGATTGCGCGCGCTGCCCACTTCCCCTGTGCGCCTGGGTCACCGCGGGCCGCCCGGCCTCCGAGGTGGTGCGGCGCGTGCAGAAGTACGAGGGCACCGACCGGCAGGCGCGGGGCCGGTTGCTCGACGTCCTGCGCGGGGCGTCGGGTCCGGTGGAGCGGGTTCGCCTGGACCTGGCCTGGACTCGCGATCCGGGCCAGCGGGATCGGGCCCTGGATTCGCTGCTGGTCGACGGTCTCATCGAGCAGACCCCCGACGGCCTGTTCGCGCTGGCGGGCGAGGGCAGCTGATCCGCGGACGCCCCTCCCGGACCGAGGGGTTGTTGTCCGGGAGGGGCGTGCGGGGGCGATCTGCCGCCCCTCATGCGGTAGATCGCGGTGTCGCAGCCGGTTTCGCGGGATCCGGCCCGAAACTCAGGCGGCGACGAGGACTCGGCGGCGATTGCGGGTGCGGCTGCCCACCACCCGGCAGATCAGGTAGATCGTGAACGAGATGGTGGTGACGAAGGTCGAGATCGGGACGCCGGGGGCCAGCGACAGCAGAATGCCTCCGACGGCGGCGATCTCGGCGAACACGATCGACAGGATCGCCACCCGGGCCGGGCTGGCGGTGAGCTGGGCGGCCGCGGCGGCGGGAGTGATCAGCAGCGAGAGCACCAGCAGCGCGCCGACGATCTGGACGCCGAAGGCCGCCGTCACGCCGAGCAGCACGGCGAACACGATGGACAGCGCCCGCACCGGAACACCGCGCGCCACCGCCACTTCCGGATCCGCGCTGGCGAACAGCAGCGGGCGGTAGACGGCGGCCAGCACCACCAGCACGGCGGCGGTGCAGGTGGCCAGCAGGCCCAGCCCGGAATTCCCGACGCTGACCACCTGACCGGTCAGCAGCGAGAACTTGGAGCCCGCGCGTTCCGGGCCGAGCCACAAGAACAGCACCGACAGGCCGAGGCCGAAGGACAGCACCACGGCGATCACCGAATCACGTTCGCGGGCACGGGAACCCAGCACGCCGAACAGCACGGCCGCCACCACCGAACCGATGATGGCGCCCAGGCCGACGCCGATGCCGGCCAGCAGCGCGGCCGCCGCGCCGGTCAGCGAGAGCTCGCTGGTGCCGTGCACGGCGAAGGACATCTGGCGGCTGATGATGAGCGGGCCGATGGCCCCGGCCAGCAGGCCGAGCAGGGCGGCGGCGAGCACCGCCTGCTGCACGAAGTCGTAGGACAGCAGATGAGCGGTGGTGGAGACGTCGAACATCTGTGAGAACAACGTGGACAGTTTGTCGATCATGCCCGCGCCTCCGGTGCCAGCTCGCTGCCGCTGTGCCTGTTCTCGCCATGGCTGTGCCTGTTTTCGCCGTGGCAGTGGGCCGCACCGGATTCGCCGAGGGCGTCCATGGCGTCGCCGGTGCCGACGACCACCAGGCGGCCGCGCACGCGCAGCACGTCCACCTCGGTGCCGTAGAGCTCGGAGAGGGTCTCGGAGGTCATGACCTCGTCGGGCGTGCCGATCCGGAACTGCCCGTCGACCAGGTACAGCACCCGATCCACCAGCGGCAGAATGGGATTGATCTCGTGCGTCACGAACAGCACCGCGGTGTCGTGGGTGCGCCGCCGCCGGTCGATGAGCTCGGAGACCAGCCGCTGATTCGCCAGATCCAGCGACAGCAGCGGTTCGTCGCACAGCAGTACCCGGGGATCACCGGCCAGCGCCTGCGCCACCCGCAGCCGCTGCTGCTCGCCGCCGGAGAGCGCGTCCAGCGGCGCGTAGGCGAACCGCTCCGCCCCCACCGCCGAGATCGCCGCCGCCACTTTGCGTTTGCGTTCCCTGCGCCCGCGCAGCCCGAGCCCCCACCGATGCCCGTCCACCCCGAGCCCGACGAGATCGACCCCGCGCAGCTGCGCCCCGCCCTCGATGGTCTTCTGCTGCGGCACGTACCCGATATCCGGATTCCCCACCCGCACCGGCGATCCCGCGACCTCCGCGGTTCCCGCGGTCAGCCCCAGCTGCCCCAGCAGCATCCGCATCAACGACGTCTTCCCGGACCCATTGGGCCCCAGCACCGCAATGAATTCCCCCCGCGCCACCTCGAGATCCAGCCCCTGCCACAACGTCCGCTCCCCGAACGACAACCGCGCATTCGACAGCCGCACGGCCGGCATGCCCCGGCCGCCGTGTGCGCTGCCTGCGCCCGTGGCGCCGGCGTTCGCCGTCGTTTCGACCTGCGCCGCAAGGGTGTTCGCATCGGCGGCGGGGGTCGAGTCGGTCGACGGAGGAGGAGTCTCGGCGCAGGCCGAGCGGCCGGAGGGGGTGCGCGGGCGCGCTCCGGTGAGGGCGCAACCGGCTTTGGGCGTCGTCACGCCGGCGTCGGGCGCCTGCGCGGCCTGCGCGGGGTTCGCGGTCATGGTGGTACTCCCGGATGCGGCGGTCGGTCAGGACAGGGCCTTGGCGAGGGACTGGGCGTTGTTCGTCATCCAGGTGACGTAGTCCAGGCCCTTGGGGAGGGTTTCGGTGACCTCGACGACGGTGACGCCGGACTTGTCGGCGGTGGCGCGCAGGTCCTTGGTGAGTTTGTCCTCGGTCTGGATGTTGTAGACGAGGGCGCGGACCTGCTTGGCGCTCAACAGGTCTCGCACGGTGGCCACGTCCTGGGGCGCGGGGTCGGTGCCCTGTTCGACGGCCTCCTGGAAGGCGTGCGGAGTCCTGTCGTCGGCCTTGGCGGCGGCGAGCAGGTAGGCGGCCAGCGGCTCGGTCTGCAGGACCGGCTGGTTCGGGTGCTCGGCGGCGATCTTGGCGGTCACGGCCTCGATGGGGGCCAGCTGCGCGGCGAAGGCGGCGGCGCGGTCGGCGAAGGCCTGCCTGTGGCCGGGGTCGATCTCGCCGAGGGCGTCGGCGATGTGCTGGGCGATGTGGCCGACCTGGTGCAGGTCGTACCAGACGTGCTCATTGGCCTCGTGGTCGTGACCGGCGGCCTCGGTCCGCGCGGAAGTCGGTGCGGCCGAACCGCTCTCGTGCGCGTGATCGCCCCCGGTGGCGATGTCGAAGGCGTTGACGGTCTTCGTGTTCCGGCCCGCGATGGCCTTGTCGATGAATTCGTCGTAGTGGCCGCCGTTGTAGACGACCAGCTTGGCGTCGGTGATCTTGGCGGCGTCGACGGGGGAGACCTCGAACGAGTGCGGGTCCACCGTGGGGTCGTCGATGATCGATTCGACGGTCACGTCCGGCCCGGCGACGGCCCGGGTGATATCGCCCCAGACATTGGTGGAGGTGACGACGGTCGGCTGATCGGAGTTCTTGGCACTACCGCAGGCGGTCACGGTGGCGACCGTCGCAAGTCCGGCGGCGAACACGGCGAATCCTCGGGCGAAGCTGGTGGTCACGCGGAGTACTCCTGGCACTGCGGCTTACTAGTAACGAAAACGATTGCCATTTGAATGTAGCGCAAACGACCGTTAGGTCCCTAGTCCCAGGTCGGGAGATGTGGCCTGCGACACCTGCGGCCTACCTCGGCCCCACACGGAAAACGGCCCCCGCGAACGGATGTTCGCGGGGGCCGCTTCGGTCGTGCCGTGCGGTCCGGCCTAGGTCATCGCCGCGACCGGCAGGCTCAGCAGCTGCGCGCAGCGGAGCAGGCCGAGGTGCGAGTACGCCTGCGGGTGGTTGCCGAGCGAGCGTTCGGCGACCGGGTCGTACTCCTCGGAGAGCAGACCGGTCGGTCCCGCCACATCCACCAGCTGAGCGAACAACGCCTCGGCGTCCTCCCGCTTGCCGATGAGCAGGTACGCCTCCACCAGCCAGGCGGCACACAGATGGAACCCGCCCTCACCGCCGGGCAGCCCGTCGTCGTGGTGGTACCGGTACACCGTCGATCCGCTGCGCAGCTCGGCCTCGGTGGCCACCACGGTGGCCGCGAACCGCGGATCCGAGGGATCGATCAGCCCGCTGAGCCCGATGTGCAGCGTGGCCGCGTCGAGGTCGGTGCCGTCGTAAGCCGCTGTGTAGGACTGGACTTCGTCGTTCCAGCCCTCGGTGCGGACCTCGTCGGCAATGGTGTCGCGCAGCGGCTCCCACTCGGGATCCGCCGGCCGCCCGAACTGCCGGGACAGGGTGAGCGCCCGGTCCACGGTGAGCCAGCCCATGACCTTGGAGTAGACGTGGTGGCGCGGATTGCCGCGGATCTCCCAGATGCCGTGGTCGGCCTCGCGCCAGCGGCGCTGCACCGCGGAGACCATGGCGTGCACCAGCTCCCAGTCCGCATCCGGCAGCGCCTTCGCGGGATCGTTGACGCCCTTGCGTTCCCGCGCGTGCGCGAGCTGGGAGATGAGATCCACGATGGGCCCGAACACGTCCAGCTGCACCTGCATGTTCGCCGCGTTGCCGACGCGCACCGGCCGCGAGCCGGCGTAGCCGGGCAGCTGGTCGATGACGGCCTCGGGGGGCAGCGTCTCGCCGTAGAGCGTGTACAGCGGGTGCAGTCGCTCGGGTCCGGGCAGGGTCTCGAGCACCCGGTGCACCCAGGCCAGCAGATCCTCGGCCTCGCCGAGCGAGCCCAGCGAGACCAGCGCGGACGCGGTGAGCGAGGCGTCGCGCAGCCAGCAGTAGCGGTAGTCCCAGTTGCGCACGCCGCCGATGTCCTCGGGCAGCGAGGTGGTGGCCGCGGCCAGGATGGATCCGGACGGCGAGTGCACCAGCCCGCGCAGGGTGAGCGCCGAGCGCTTCATCAGATCCGGCTTGAGCGGTGGCAGTTCGAGTGTGCCCACCCATTCGGCCCAGTACCGCTCGGCCTCCCGGCGGCGGTCCGACTCGGCCCGCATGGCGGGCGCGAGATCGGAGGTGCCGCAGCGCATTTCGAGCACGATCGGGCCCTGGCGCGGGTCGACCACGGCGCGGGCGGTGTGGTGGTTGCCGTCGTCGATGATCTCCCATTCCACGCCGGGGGAGCGCAGCACGATCGGATCGTTGGGGCCCTCCACCTTGAGCCCGCCGGTGGCGGGCAGCAGCCGCACCGGCACCTGCCCGAATTCGGGGCGCGGCGCGAAGGTGATGACCGCTTTGGCGTCACCGGTGATGACGCGGGTCAGGTCGGTGCGCTCGGGTACCACGTCGTGCGGCAGGTAGTCGACGACCTGCAAACTGGACCAACGGGTTTCGACGGTCATGGTGCCGTCGACATAGCGCTGCGACAGCGGCAGGCTGGCGCGCTCGGGCTGAATGGTGAAGTGGCCCGCGCCCGGTCCGCCCAGCAGATGGGCGAAGACGGCGGCGGAGTCGGGTTCGGGGTGGCACAGCCAGGTGACCGTGCCGTCCGGTGTGACAAGGGCTTTGGAGCGCGGGCTGGCCAGCATGGTCAGCCGCTCGATTCGAGGGGCGGAGGCACCTGCCAACCACGTGCGGCGTTCCTCGAGGAGGAACGCCAGCGCCTTCGACACCTCCTCGGTGCTGGCGACCCGGTATTCGGCCAGCGATTCGCCGTCGCCGACCTTGATGCCGACGTCCGGTCCGGAGAGGCGTTTGAAGGCCTTCTCGTCGGTGACGTCGTCGCCGATGAACAGTGCCGCCGAGGCGCCCTGCTGATGCCGGACGATATCGAGTGCCGCGCCCTTGTCGGTCTCGACCACCGCGAGTTCGATGACCTCCTTGCCCTCGGTGGTCTGCACGCCGACCCAGCTGGCCGGGCCCTGGCGCACCGCAAAGACTGCGCGACGGCCGATTTCGGGGCTGGCATTGCGGACGTGCAGGGCCACGCTGGCCGGTTTGATCTCGACAGAAGCGCCCGGATTGTCCTGAGCGATCTGCGTCAGGGTCGTGGTGACCTCCTGCAGCAGCTGTTTCGCGTCGTTGTCGATGGCGTGCACGAAGCCGACATCGAATTCCGAACCGTGACTGCCGATCAGCTGCACCTCGACGGGTAGCCGGGACAGGGCCGCGAGATCGCGCAGCGCGCGACCGGAGATCACGGCGGCGGTGGTTCCGGTGAGTCCGGCGAGAGCGCGTAAGGCGCTCACCGACTCCCGATGGGGATAGGCCTTGGTCGGGTCGGAGACGATGGGCGCGATCGTCCCGTCGTAGTCCGAAGCGACCAGCAGCCGTGGCACGCGGGCGATGGCCGACAGGGCACGGCGAAGTTCCAGTGACAAATCCTGTGCGCTCACGCATCCAACCTAGTGATCGGAGGAGATTTTTCAGGGCGCGAGTGATGCTACTGGGTCTTGATTGCTCACTCGTGTGTGCGGTGATACATAGCGTTTACGACACACTTCCGGGTCGTTCACGCTTTTTGTGAGACACGCCCGGGTTGCTCTGCGTTCACCCCGGCTGACCAGCGGGGTTTCAGCAAACGCGCAACGGGCTGCCCGGTTCTCCGGACCGGGCAGCCCGTTGCGCATCGAGCGAACGCAAGTGTGCGTTCGTGCTACTCGCTATTCGTTGCCGCCGCCGATGAGCAGGTCGACGGTGAGCTCCAGGCGCTCGGTCACATCGGTGGCCGAGGCGCGGCGGGTCAGCCACGCAACCAGATTCGACAGCCACACATCGGAGATGACGCGGGCGATGGCGAGCTGGCGGTCGCTGGGAACCTCGTCGGAGAGGGCACGCGCGAAGAACCGGTCCATCACCTTGCCGACCCGATCGACCTCGGCGGCCGCGGAGGCGTCGGCGAACATGAAGGCGCGGGTCATGGCCTCGGTGAGCAGCGGGTCGCGCTGCATGGCCCGGGTGACCTGGGTGAGCAGCAGGTGCATGCGCTCCTGCGGGGTGGCCCCGGCGAGCGGCTTGCGCCGGCCCTCGAACTGCTCGAATT
Source organism: Nocardia sp. NPDC059228 (assembly GCF_042754245.1). Taxonomy (NCBI): domain Bacteria; kingdom Bacillati; phylum Actinomycetota; class Actinomycetes; order Mycobacteriales; family Nocardiaceae; genus Nocardia; species Nocardia sp. NPDC059228. Next base: position 109,414 of record NZ_JBHZAL010000001.1, read on the forward strand.
CCCGGGCCAGGGCGGACACCAGCAGGTGCACCTTGGACGGGAAGTACCGGTAGAGCGTGCCGACGGCGACATCCGCGCGTTCGGCGACCGCTCGCATCTGGACCGCGTCGTAGCCACCCTTGGATGCCAGTGCGAGCGTGGCGTCGAGGATGCGCTTGCGTCGGTCGCGCTGCGCCGCCGAGCTCAGATCCTCCTCGCTGAGGGTGGTGACGGGCGCGGTGCGTCCACCGGGCACCCCGTCGGCGGCCTGCGATCGGGAGGGACTGGCCATCGGTTGAGAGTCCTTTCCTGCACGAATCGTTCGGTTCATCTCACCCAGCGTCGACTGGGCACGAGTTCGTACCGCGACCGGGACGGCGCTTGACTTCCGCCCGGCTCGAACATTAGAACATGTTCTAGGAGCTGAAGTCACGCCGGAAAGGCGGTATGGAGTGTGACCATAGCCACCACTGACGAGCATAAAGCCGTCCAGGAGTCCATGCGCGGGTGGGCAGCAGCGGTGCGCCCAATTGCAACAATGCGTTCCAAAGAGCATGCGGAACTGCGTTCCGGCGCGTCCGATTTCTGGCGCGAATACTGGCCGCGCCTGGCCGATCTCGGAATTTTCCGGGTCGCGGTGCCGGAGGAGGCCGGGGGCGCGGGTGGGACCGTCGGGGATCTGGCCGTGCTGGTGGAGCAGGCGGCACATGACCTGGTCGGCGGACCGGTGCTCTCGACGGCGTTGGCGGGACTCGTCGCCGGCGAGGCGCTCGACGAGATTACGCCATGCGGCGTCGCGCTCGCGGGCGAAATCGCAATATCCGTGGGCGAATCGGGCGCCTCGGTGTCCGGTGAGTGGGACTCGGTTCCGGGCGCCGCGCCGGGTACGGCGGTGCTGGTCCCGGTGCGCGACGGTGACCGTCGCCTGTGGGCGCTGATCGACGCCGGCGCCGCCGGGCTGACCGTGGAGCCGCTGGCGGGCATCGACAAGACCGTGCCGGTGGCGCGGGTGGTGTGCGCGAACGTCGCCGTGGCTGCGGATCGCCTGTTCGAGCCCGGCTTCTCCGTGCCGGACCTGGCCGCCACGCTGGTCGCCGCCGAGGCCGCGGGCATCGCGGGCTGGTGTCTGGAGACCGCCACCGAATACGCGAAGGTGCGCGAACAATTCGGGCGCAAGATCGGCGAATTCCAAGCGGTCAAACACATTTGCGCGTGGATGCTGTGCCGGGCCGAACAGATTCGCGCCGTCGCCGCCGATGCGGCCGCCGCGGTGGACAGTGGTGGTGCGGAACTGCAGCTGGCCGCCGCCGTCGCCCTGTCCATGTCGCTGGATGCCGCGGTGGAGAATGCCAAGGATTGCATTCAGGTGCTGGGCGGAATCGGTTTCACCTGGGAGCACGACGCGCACCTGTATCTGCGCCGGGCCACCGCGCTGCGGCAGCTGCTGGGCGGTACCGCGCGCTGGCGGGCCCGGGTCGCCGAGCTGACCCTGGCCGGCATGCGCCGCACGGTCGGCGTCGACCTGGGCGCCGACGGCGAGCCCGGATCCGACTGGGAGACAGCCGGTCTGGATGCCGCCGAGGCGGCCGTGCTGGCGGCGGACCTGGCCAAGATCGCGGCGCTGCCGGAGCCGCAGCAGCGGCGGGCGCTGGCCGAGGCCGGACTGCTGGCCTCGCACTGGCCCGCGCCCTACGGCCGCGGCGCCGGACCCCTGTTGCGCACACGCCTCGACGACCAGATTCGCCAAGCGGGTATCGCGCTGCCGGACATCGCGATTGCCAACTGGGCGATCCCGACGCTGCTGCAGTGGGGCACCCCCGAGCAGATCGAGCGCTACGCCATGCCGACGCTGACCGGTGAGGTCATCTGGTGCCAGCTGTTCTCCGAGCCCGGCGCCGGGTCGGATCTGGCGGCGCTGCGCACGGTGGCCGAGCGGGTCGAGGGCGGCTGGAAGCTGCGCGGCCAGAAGGTGTGGACCTCGCTGGCCGATCGCGCCACCTGGGGCATCTGCCTGGCCCGCACCGACGCCTCCGCGCCGAAGCACAAGGGCATCAGCTACTTCCTGGTCGATATGAAGAGCGCGGGGCTGGACATCCGGCCGCTGGTGGAGATCACCGGTGAGGCGCGCTTCAACGAGGTGTTCCTCGACGACGTCTTCGTGCCGGACGACTGCCTGGTCGGCGAACTCGGCAATGGCTGGAAGATCGCCCGCTCCACCCTGTCGGCCGAGCGGGTCGCCATGGGCGGCAAGGGCATCGGCGACGAGCTGGAGGCGTTGATCGCCGCCGCGCCGGCCTCGGGTCCGGGCGCGGAGCTGGTCGCGGACCGGCTCGGCGGGCTCATCGCGGAATCGGTTGCCGGAACATTGTTGGAAGCTCGTGCGGCGCAGAAGCTGCTGTCCGGCGGGGATCCTGCCGCGCAGAGCAGCGTGCGCAAACTGGTCGGTGTGAGACACCGGCAGGCGGTAGCGGAATTCGCCGTCGAACTGTCTGGTGCGGCGGGCGCTCTGGAAACCGACGCGGTGAAAGAATTCCTGCTCACACGCTGTTTGTCGATTGCCGGCGGTACCGAGCAGATCCTGTTGACCGTCGCCGGTGAGCGGATCCTCGGGTTGCCCCGCGAGTCGCACGGCTAGTCCACACCTGAATCGGGAGCATTGCATTGGACTTCACCAGGGACGAGAGCCAGGACGCTGTCGCCGAGGTTGTCGTAAGTTTGCTGGAACGCGACAGCGCGCGTGATGCCGCGCTGTGGCCGATCATCGCGGACAGCGGCCTGCTGGCCGTGCCGCTGCCCGAACGCTTCGGCGGTGACGATATGGGCCTGCTCGAGGTCGGGGCCATGCTCACCGAGCTGGCCCGCGCCGCCGCGCAGGCGCCCGCACTGGTCACCCTGGGCTTCGGCGTGCTGCCGCTGAAGGCGGTCGGCCTGCCGGATGCCCTGGCGGAAAAGGTGTTTCCGGCCGTGGCCGAGGGCGCGGTGCTGACCGCCGCCCTGCACGAGCCCGGCTCGCCGTTCACGGTGAAGCCGGAGACCACCGCGGTGACCGACGGCGCCACCGTGCGCGTCACCGGCCGCAAGGTGGCGGTGCCCTACGCCGACACCGCACGCTGGATCCTGGTGCCCACCGACAGCGGCATCGCCGTGGTGGACGGTGACGCCGCGGGCATCACCCGCACCGCGAGCCCGACTTCCGATGGCGTGCCGGAGTTTTCGCTCCAGCTCGACCAGGTCGTGATCCCGGCCGAGCAGCTGCTGCCCGGCGGGCTGACCGAACTGCACCGGTTCGCGCTGGCGAGCCTCGGCGCGGTGGCCGACGGCCTGCTCGCCGGCGTGGTCTCTTTGACCGCCGAGCACGTGCGCACCCGTCAGCAGTTCGGCCGCCCGCTGGCCGAATTCCAGGCTGTCGCACAGCAGATCGCGGATGTCTACGTGGCCTCCCGGACGCTGCACGCGGCTGCCTGCTCGGCCACCTGGGCGCTGGCTCAGGACGAACAGGGCGCCGAGCACCTGGAACGCATCGACGACGATCTCGACGTGCTGGCGTACACGGTGGCGGCGGAACTGCCCGCGGCCATGCAGAAGTGTCACCACCTGCACGGTGGTCTCGGGGTGGATATCACCCATCCGCTGCACCGCTACTACTCACAGGCCAAGGACATCGCCCGCTGGCTCGGCGGCGAATCGTTCCGGCTGGACCGTTTGGGAGCCAGATGTTCATCGAACTGACCGCGGAGCAGCGCAAGCTGCGCGACGAACTGCGCACGTACTTCACCGGTCTCGTGACTCCCGAAGAGGAGGCCGAGATGCTGGTGAACCGGCACGGTGACGCCTACCGCGCGGTGGTCAAGCGCATGGGCCGCGACGGCAAGCTCGGCGTCGGCTGGCCCAAGGAGTACGGCGGGCAGGGCTTCGGGCCGCTGGAACAGCAGATCTTCTACAACGAGGCGGTCCGCGCCGACGTGCCGGTGCCGCTGGTCACGCTGCTGACCGTCGGCCCGGCGCTGCAGTCGTTCGGCACCGAGGAGCAGAAGCAGAAGTTCCTGCCCGGAATCCTCACCGGCGACGTGCATTTCGCCATCGGCTACTCCGAACCGGACGCCGGCACCGACCTGGCCGCGCTGCGCACCTCCGCGGTGCGCGACGCCAACGGCGACTGGATCGTCAACGGGCAGAAGATCTTCACCACCGGTGCGCACGAGGCCGACTACGTCTGGCTGGCCTGCCGCACCGGTTCCGCGGAGTCCCGGCACAAGGGCATCACGATCCTGATCGTGGACACCAGGGATCCGGGCTACTCGTGGACGCCGATCATCACCGCCGACGGCGCGCACCACACCAACGCCACCTACTTCGACAATGTCCGCGTCCCCGCGAACATGATGGTCGGCGAGGAGAACGGCGGCTGGAAGCTGATCACCACCCAGCTCAATCACGAGCGGGTGAGCCTCGGACCGTCCGGCAAGATCGAGCAGCTCTACCACCGGGTGCACGACTGGGCGCAGGCCCAGGGCGTGCTCGGCGAGGCCGACGTGCGGCGCTCGCTGGGCCGCCTGCACGCCATGACGCGGCTGAACGAGCTGCTGAACTGGCAGGTGGCCTCCAATATGGAACGCCCCGACGCCGACCAGCGCGATGTCATCGCCGACGCCTCGGCGACCAAGGTGTTCTCCACCGAGGCGCTGCAGCAGGCGGGCCGCCTGGCCGAGGAGATCGTGGGCCGCTTCGGCGATCCCGCCGACCCGGCCACCGCGGAACTGCTGGTCTGGCTGGACAAGCGGACCAAGCAGAACCTGGTGGTGACCTTCGGCGGCGGCGTCAACGAGATCATGCGCGAGCTGATCGCTCAGATGGGCCTGCGCCTGCCGCGGGTTCCGCGCTAGATCGCAGAGGAGAGAGCGTGACGAAGAGTTTCACGGCCGACGAGATCCGCGAGGGCCTGGAGAAGATCAAGGCGGACGGTGAGTCCGCGGCGCGCGCGGGGCGCGATCCGATCAACCAGCCCATGATCAACAACTGGGTCGAGGCCCTCGGCGACGCCAACCCGATCTACGTGGACGAGGCCGCCGCCAAGGCGGCCGGGCATCCCGGCATCGTGGCCCCGCCCGCCATGGCGCAGGTGTGGACCATGCTGGGACTGGGCGGCGTCCGCGCCGACGACGACCCGATGACCCGCACCAACGACCTGTTCGACGCGGCCGGCTTCACCTCGGTGGTCGCCACCAACTGCGAGCAGGTCTACCACCGCTACCTGCGGCTCGGCGAGCAGGTGACGGTGCGGTCCAGCATCGGCGACATCGTGGGCCCCAAGCGGACCGGGCTCGGTGAGGGCTGGTTCACCACCTACCTCACCAACTGGTACGTGGGTGACGAGCTGGTCACCGAGATGAAGTTCCGGATGCTGAAGTTCGCGCCCGGCACCGGAAAGACGGCCGCTCCCGAGGAATCCGGCGAGGTGTCCGCGGAAGATCTGGCCAAGCGCGTGCGGCCGACCGTGTCCAAGGACACCGAGTTCTTCTGGGACGGAATCAAACTCGGGGAGCTGCGGATCCAGCAGCGGCCCGACGGCTCGCTGCAGCACCCGCCGGTTCCGGCGCTGTGGAAGGACCACTCGGAGCAGACCGACTATGTGGTCGCCTCCGGTCGCGGCACCGTCTTCAGCTTCGTGGTGCACCACGCGCCCAAGGTGCCGGGACGGCAGCTGCCGTACGTGATCGCCCTGGTCGAGCTGGAGGAGGGCGTGCGCATGCTCGGCGAGCTGCGCGGCATCGAGCCGGGCGAGGTCGAGGTCGGCCTGCCGGTCGAGGTGGGCTTCCTGAAGCTCGACGACGACAACACCGTGCCGTACTGGGAGGCCGTGAAATGACCACCGTCGAGCTCTCGGCCGTGCAGGTCGGAACCGTGTTGCCGGAGTTGGTGATTCACGCCGACACCACGTTCATCGTCTCGACGGCGCTGGCCACCCGGGACTTCCAGGACGTGCACCACGACCGCGACAAGGCGGTCGAGCGCGGGTCCAAGGACATCTTCGTCAACATCCTCACCGACACCGGCCTGGTGCAGCGCTTCGTGACGGACTGGGCGGGGCCGCGCGCCATCGTCAGGTCGATCGCGCTACGGCTGGGTGTGCCGCTGTACGCGGGTGACACCCTCACCCTGAGCGGCACCGTGGCGGCCGTGGACGGCGCGGACATCACCATCGACGTGGTCGGCAAGGACTCGCTCGGCGACCACATCACGGCGAAAGCCGTCATCTCCCTGCAGGAGGCACAGTGAGCGGGCTGAGCCGTAGCGCCGCCATCGTCGGCATCGGCGCGACCGACTTCTCCAAGGACTCCGGCCGCAGCGAACTGCGCCTGGCCGCCGAGGCCGTCACCGCCGCCCTGGCCGACGCGGGACTCACGCCCGCCGATGTGGACGGTCTGACGACCTTCACCATGGACACCAATACCCAGGCCGCCGTGGCGCGCGCCGCCGGTATCCCGTCGCTGAAGTTCTTCAGCAACATCCCCTTCGGCGGTGGCGCGGCGGCCGCGACCGTGCAGCAGGCGGCCATGGCGGTCGCGACCGGTGTCGCGGATGTCGTGGTGGCCTACCGGGCTTTCAATGAGCGCTCCGGAAACCGCTTCGGGCAGTTCGCGACTCATCTCGCGACCGGCAACCCGAGTTCCTCCGGCGTGGACAACGCGTTCTCCTACACCCACGGCCTGGGCACGCCGGCCGCGCAGGTGGCCATGGTGGCGCGCCGCTACATGCACGTATACGGCGCGCGCAGTGAGGATTTCGGCCGGGTGGCCGTCGCCGATCGCAAGCACGCGGCCGTGAATCCGGCGGCGCACTTCTACGGCAAGCCCATCACCCTGGAGGAGCACCAGGCCTCGCGCTGGATCGCGGAGCCGCTGCACCTGCTGGACTGCTGCCAGGAGACCGACGGCGGCGTGGCCATCGTGGTCACCAGTGCCGAGCGGGCCAGGGATCTGCCCAACAAGCCCGCGCTGATCGCCGGTGCCGCACAGGGTTCCGGTGCGGATCAGTACGTCATGACCAGCTACTACCGCGACGCCATGACCGGGCTGCCGGAAATGGGCCTGGTCGGCGACCAGCTGTGGGCGCAGAGCGGGCTGCGGCCGGAGGACATGCAGGCCGGCATCCTCTACGACCACTTCACCCCCTTCGTTCTCATGCAGCTGGAGGAGCTCGGCTTCTGCGGCCGCGGCGAGGCCAGGGACTTCATCGCCGACGGCGCCATCGAGATCGGCGGCCGCCTGCCGCTGAACACCCACGGCGGCCAGCTCGGCGAGGCTTACATCCACGGTATGAACGGCATCGCCGAGGGCGTCCGCCAGATCCGCGGCACCTCCGTGAATCAGGTCCAGGGCCTGGAGAACATCGTGGTCACCGCCGGTACCGGCGTACCGACCTCGGGTCTGGTGCTCACCGCCAATTGAGCGAGTCGCGAAGGCCCAATTGAGCGAGTCGCGAAGGCCCGGATGATCGTCGAGATCGTCCGGGCCTTTCACATGGAACCGCTTGGTATCCATAGAATCGGCCTGGTGTCCGACAAGTCTGAAATGGGCGAGTTTCTTCGGTCGCGCCGGGCGCGATTGCGGCCCGAGGACATCGGCTTGCCGGTGTGGGGGCGGCGGCGGGTGCCCGGGTTGCGGCGCGAGGAGGTCGCGCATCTGGCCGGGGTGAGTGTCGAGTACTACGTGCGGCTGGAACAGGGGCGGGCCGAGGCGGTTTCGGAGGGGATCGTCGACGCCATCGCCACCGCGCTGCTGCTGAGCGAGGACGAGCGACGGCACCTGCGCAATCTGGCACGCCCACCGCGTTCGCTCTCCCGGGCGGGCGAACCGCTGCGCCCCGGGCTGCAGCAATTGCTCGATTCCATGACCCGCGCACCCGCGTATATCGTCGGGCATCGGACCGACATCCTGGGGTGGAACGCCGCCGCGGTGGCGGTATTCGGCATCGATTTCGCGGAACTGCCCGAATCCGAACGCACGTGGATGCATCTGGTCTTCTTCGACCCGCACATCCGGGCCATCATGGCCGATGTGGCGCTGGTCGCGGGCCACATCGCCGCGGATATGCGGCTGCAGGCCGGCCATCGGCCCGACGACCCGGAACTGCGGGCCATGTTGCGCCACATGAACGAACGCAGTCCCGAGTTCCGGGAGTACTGGGACACGCACGAGGTCAGCGACTTTCAGTACGGCCGCTACGTCGTTCACCACCCCCTCGTCGGCGACCTGTACCTGGATTACGAACTGCTCGAGATTCCGGCCGATCCTGGGGTACGGGCCCTCATCGCTTACACCCCGGCGCCGGGCACCGATACCGCGCGGGCACTGGACTCATTGCTGAACGAGAGCACCTCCGAGGCCAAACGGTGCGGCTGATCCGCGAGCCGAGCGCGCGGAAACAGGACAGACCGACCGTATTCGCGCCCGCGTAAGGTTCGGTGGTTGTTACCGGTGGCGGCGTAGATTGGGGCGCAATTCATCTGTGGGGAAAGGGATCGCGATGACCTTGCGAGAACGGCTGAACGAGCTGCCGGCGATGGGGAGCACGCCGGTGTACGGGGAACCGTACGAGACCTCCGATGGGACCACGATCATTACGGTCGCGGCCGTGAGTGGCTGGCGCGGGTCGAGGCCGGTCGGCATATTCGTCATCCGCAACGGTGAGGTCAAGTGGGAGGCGGCCGAGGACGACTCCCGGATCGCGACCCTCGGTGTCCTCACCGGCCTGATCGCCGCGACCCTCGGCACCTTGGCCCTGGTCAAGCAGCCGCCGTGGCCGAATATGCGCATCTGGGATATCCGCTACCGCGCTAGCTGATGGCCCTGAACTGGGCGGACAATACGGCGGCCAGCTGATTCACGCTTTTCGCGGTGCCCGGCGCGAGACCGGTGCGAGCGCCGGCGAAGCGGTCGAAGACCAGGCCCTCGAGGACGGCGATGAAATCGGCTGCGGCAGTGGCCGGGTCGGATGCGCCGAGGGTTTCGAACAGGGTGGTGGCATGCCGGTGCGAGAAGAGCGAGCTCGCGAGTTTGTCGTGCATGTCGGCATCGCCGAGCAGTTCGATGATGAGGGCGTGCCGGGCGATCAGATGGTTGCGGCGTTGCGCGAGTAGGCGATCCAGCCAACCCGCGATGCCTGCCGCGAGCCGGTCCAGGGCGCTGTGCGCGAGGGTTCCGGGTACTCCCGTCGGCACCGCCAGGTCCGCTTGCCCGGCCGCGAAGTCGGTGCGGGAGCGGGTGGTGATGCGGTCCACGATGCCCTCCAGCAGGGCTCGTTTGGTGCGGAAGTAGTAGGACGTCGATCCTGCGGGGAGTTCCAGCGCGGTGTCCAGGGCGCGGTGGGTGAGCGCCCGGAGTCCTTGGGTGGCAATGAGATCGATGGCGCTGTCCACGATGAGGGTGCGCCGGTCGGGTGTGGAGGTGGTCACCTTTGCTCCTCTGCGGCTCCGTGATCCTCTACAACTATAGAGGAAGCTCTACGGAAGTAGAGGATGCAGGGAGGTGTCATGGAAGCGCCGGAGATCGTGCTCGATGCCGATCAACGTCAGGCCGCCGAGCAACTGGCCGCGATTGCCGCGCGGGTGGGCCGGAGGTGGCGGCGGCCGCGCGGGCTGTACCTGTACGGCGGTCCGGGGCGCGGCAAGACCATGCTCATGAACCGTTTCTTCGCATCCGTGCCATCGAATCGCAAGCGGCGCTACCACTTTCACGCATTCTTCGCGCAGTTGAATGCCGGAATCCACGAGTACGGGAATATCGACGCCTCGGTGGACGCGCTGCTCGGCGACGCGGATCTGATCTGCTTCGACGAATTCCATGTGCACGACTCGGGCGATGCCCGGCTCGTGACACGACTGCTGGACACGCTGTTCGCCCGGCGCATCACCCTCGTGGTGACTTCGAACTATCCGCCGCAGGACCTGCTGCCCAACCCCCTCATGCACGGCATGTTCGTGCCGACCATCGAGCGGATCCTCGAGCACCTGGACGTGGTGGCGGTGGACGGGCCGCAGGACTACCGCATGCTCGGGGGCCGGCGCACCGGCTTCGCCGCCGGGCACTACGTGGTCGGGGCTTGCCCGGCGATCGGCGCGGTCGATCTGCCCGTCGCGCATCGGCGGCTGCACGCCCGCGCGCTGGAAAACGGGGAGCTCACCGTCGATTTCGCGGAGCTGTGCGGTATCCCGGTGTCGGCGGCCGATTTCCTGGAGCTCACCCGTGAGGTCCGCCGCTGGGTGGTGTGCGCGGTGCCGCCCATGGGCACGGTCCCGCCGGACTGGGTGATGCGCTTCGTGAATCTGGTCGACGTGCTCTACGACGCCGACCTGGAACTGTCGATCTTCGCCGACGTGCCGCTGGCGGAGCTGGGCGGTGCCGGCAATGGGGTGAGGGTGGCGATCGAGCGCGTCCCCGATCTCTACCGCACCCTGAGCCGGCTCGCGGAGCTGCGCGAACCGGCAAACCTCGAGTCTCGATAGCCGTTCGGCGAAGCTCCGGTGAACTGGCCGACTTGATCGACGTGCACGGTTCACGTGCCGTCAACGCGGAGGGGGTCTGGCGTTGCGGGCCGCTTCCTACCGTGGCGTCAGGAGCAGCACCGAACCGGAGGGGAACGATGCGAATCCGCGAGCAGGCAAGGGATTCCGCGCCGCGGAACCCGAGCATACCGAGTAGTCCCCATATCCGGAAAAGCGCCCGCCTGCGGGTGCTGGTCGTCGCCGAGTCCTTTCTTCCCCAGGTCAACGGCGTCACCAACTCCGTGCGCCGGGTGCTGGATCACCTGGCCGCCAAGGGTCATGAGGCCACGCTGGTGGCCCCGACCGGCCCCGGCAAGTACGCCGGGTTCCGCGTGCACGTGGTGCGCGGGGCCCGGCTGCCCTTCTACCGGGATTTCCGGATCGGGCTGGAGACCCGCCGCCGGCTGCGCAAGATCATGCGCGAATTCCGGCCCGATGTCGTGCATATCGCCTCGCCGGCGACGCTCGGCTATCAGGCGGCCAAGGTCGCGAACGAGCTCGGGATTCCGACCGTCGCCATCTATCAGACCGATCTGGTGGGTTTCGCGCTGCGCTACGACCTGCCCGGCGGCGTCCGCGCCATGACCGCGCTGACCCGGCGCATCCACCTGCGGGTGGACCGCACCCTCGCGCCCTCCACCGCCAGCCTGCGCCAGCTGGAGCTGATGGGCATTCCGGGACTGGGCCGCTGGCCGCGCGGGGTCGACCTGCAGCAGTTCGGCCCGTTCCGGCGGTCGGCGGAACTGCGAAAGCGCCTGGCCCCCAATGGCGAAGCGCTGGTCGGCTATATCGGGCGCCTCGCGCCGGAGAAGGAGCTCGAGCTGCTCGCCGCACTGCGGCCGCTGCCGGGCGTCCGGCTGGTCGTGGTGGGCGGCGGCCCCGAGGAGAAGCGGCTTCGGAAGCTGTTGCCGGACGCGGAGTTCCTCGGCGTGCTGCACGGTGAGGAACTCGCGGCGGCCTACGCGTCGCTGGATGTGTTCGTGCACACCGGCCGCCACGAAACCTATTGCCAGGCAGCGCAGGAGGCGCTGGCCTCCGGTGTGCCGGTGGTCGCGCCCAAGTCGGGCGGCCCGATCGACGTGGTCACGCCCGGCGCGGGTTTCCTCTATCCACCCGGCGACGCCGAGGCGATGACCGAACTGGTGCGCCGCCTGGTCGAGGACCCGCGACTGCGCGAGCAGACCGCGCAGACCGCGGTGCGCAGTGTGCGCGACCGGTCCTGGACGGCCGTCAACGATCTGCTCATCCGTCACTACCGCGAGGTGATCGCGGAACGCCTGCAGGCGGATTCGACTCTGCGGTCCGATTCCACGCGGGGCGAGTTCCCGGCCACCAAGGAGGCATCCTGATGCTCCGCATCTCCGTTATCGGCACCGGATACCTGGGCGCCACCCATGCCGCGGGCATGGCCGAACTCGGCTTCGACGTGCTCGGGGTGGACAACAACCCGGCCAAGGCCGCGGCGCTGTCCGCCGGGCGCGTGCCCTTCCACGAACCCGGGCTGCCGGAACTGCTGGCCGGGCACGTGGCGGGCAGGCGGCTGCGTTTCGGCACCTCGCTGGTCGAGGCCGCCGAGTTCGCCGACGTCCACTTCCTCTGTGTCGGAACGCCGCCCGGGGTGAACGGGGCCGCCGACCTGTCGCAGCTCTACGGCGCGCTGGACGGGCTGGTGCCGCACCTGACCCGCAATTGCCTGATCGTCGGCAAGTCCACCGTGCCGGTGGGCACCGCCGAGGCGCTCACCGCCCGCATCGCCGAACTTGCGCCGGAAGGGATTTCGGTCGATCTGGCGTGGAACCCGGAGTTCCTGCGCGAGGGGCACGCGGTCTACGACACGCTGCACCCGAACCGGTTGGTCTTCGGTGTCACCACGCCGGACGCGGAATGGGCGCTGCGGCAGGTGTACGCCACGCCCATCGCCGCGGGCTCGCCGGTGGTGATCACCAACCTGCCGACCGCCGAGCTGATCAAGGTCTCCGCGAATGCCTTTCTGGCGACCAAGATCTCGTTCATCAATGCCATGGCCGAGCTGTGCGACCTCACCGGCGCGGACGTGACCCTGCTGGCCGATGCGCTGGGCCATGACGACCGGATCGGCCGCAAGTTCCTGGGCGCGGGCCTCGGCTACGGCGGCGGCTGCCTGCCGAAGGACGTACGCGCCCTGATCGCCCGCGCCACCGAACTCGGTGCGGGGGAGTCGGTCGACTTCCTGCGCGACATCGACGCGGTCAACCTGCGCCGCCGCGAGCGCGTGGTGCGGGAGACCTTGGAGCTGCTGGGCGGTCACCGCTCGCGCGGCCGGGTCGGTGTGCTGGGTGCGGCGTTCAAGCCGCTCTCCGACGACGTCCGCGATTCACCCGCCCTCGATGTCGCGCAGCAGCTGCACGCGGCGGGGGTCGAGGTGACCGTATTCGACCCCGCCGCAACGGGTCCGGCGCGCGCCGTCGCCCCGGAGCTGGTGTTCGCCGCCACCCCGGCGGCCGCCCTGCACGAGGCGGATGTGGTCCTGCACCTGACCGAGTGGCGTGAATTCGGGGAACTGGATCCGGGCTTCCTGCGCACGGTCGCCCGCGGCCGGGTCATCATCGACGCCCGCAATACCCTCGACCCCGAGCCCTGGCTGGCGGCGGGCTGGGACTTCCGCGCCCTCGGCCGCCTGGTCGAGCCGCGCACCGTGGCCGGCCGGGTCGGCGCGCCCGCCGGCGCCGCCTATCCGGCACCGGCTGTGCGGGAGCCGGTCGCCGAACCGGCCCGCGCTCTGGCTCAGCCCTCGCCGCTGACCCGCTTGCGCGCCCGCGTCCGCCGCACCGCCTGATCGCTACGGTCGCAGACCCTCGACCCCGTGCCCGGCGACGCGGCCTCCCCGCGTCGCCGGGCTGCTGCGCCGCCGGGGGGCTGCCTGGTGTCCTCCCGGCCTCGAATGTGCCGAAGAAGTGCCGAGCGGCCCGCCTGCCTCGCGGGACCGGCCGGCCTCTGGCAGTGCCGCGCGATCTTGATCCGCGCGCCGGGTTGCCCGGATCGTGCACGGATGGTGATAAGTGGGGTTGCGGCGGCAGGCTCGGCCTCGACCCGGATGACCTGGGTTTTCGGGTCTGGCGCGGGATGCCGCGCAGGTGGGGGATTTATGCGCGGCGGGTATGTGATTCCAGCTTCACGATTTTGGTCCTGACGGACCGCTCGGCATGTAACTATGTGCCTGATTCCGCTGGACTCTGGTTAGGAGTATTCGTGACTGGGGTGGGGACGGTGGCAGCACGCGCGATCGCATTGATCGGGCTCGTGATGCTGGCTGTCGTCGCACTGCGCGGGTACATTCCGGGAACCGGAGGACCCGCGGCGCCACATCCGTCGTCGGCGGTGTCACTGGCCTTGATGCCGGTGCTGCTGCTGGTCTCGATGGTGATTCTGGTGGCGGGTGTGATCAACAGCCAGCATCGCCTCCCGCTCGCCATGCCCGAACCCGACCGCGAGTCCGCGGTGCGCGTGCCGGGCCTGCGGCGGCTCGGGCTCCTGCTGCTGGTCGGGATCGCGGCCATCGCGCTGATCGTGACCGCGGTGCTGTCGGTGTACCTGGTGACGCCGGCGCGGCAGACCCAGGTGGGGACCCCGCCGAGCGTGTCCGCCACCGGGACCGCCCCGCAGCCACAGGAGACCGCGGCACCGCCGGAGGAGGCGGTCCCCGAGCCCACCCTCACCGGCACCGCGCTGCTGCTGGTCGGCATCACCGCCGGCGTGCTGGTGCTGATCGCCATGACCGGCCTGGTCGTGGTGGCGGTGGGCTCCAACCGCCGGCCCTCGCTGGAGCGCACGCCCCTGCCACCGCCCACGGCCACCGAGGCGGTCTCACTGGCCAAGGTCGCCGAGATGGGCCTGGCGGCCATGATCGCGCCGGGCCAGGACCCGCGCACCGCCATCATCGCCTGCTACGTCGCCATGGAACGCGGTCTGGCGCAGGCGCGGGAGGTCGCCCCGCTGGCCTCCGACACCCCGTCCGAGGTGCTGGCGCGAGCCTTCGACCGCGGCTTCCTGCGCGACGCGTCGGCGCGGGAGCTGGTGGCCCTGTTCGAGGAGGCGCGGTTCAGCCCGCACTCCATGCTGGAGTGGCAGCGGATGCGCGCCGAGCAGCTGCTCCGCATCGTGCTGGCCGATCTACAGGGGCAGGCGGCATGAAAGACGTTGTGGCAGTGCGGATCCCGACGGATCGAACGGCGGTCCGGCCATGAATCGGAGCGCGATCGTGGTGGCCGCGGTGGCGCTGGCCCTGCTGTTCGAGCTGCTCGCTCTCGGCGATCAGCGCGAGCATCTGGTCGCTCTCACCGCCGTTCCGGTGGCCGCGGCGCTGGGACTGCTGCTGTGGTCGCTGGTGGAGCGCTCGCGCCGGCTCGCCCCGCCCGAACCGGACGACAACGACATCGACAACGGCCCCGTCGAGATGCTGCGCCGCTGGCAGGCGCGCGCTCAGATGCTGGCCGACCGCTCCGAGGGCTCGCGCGCCGACTGGGATCGGCACCTGCGGCCGCTGCTGGCCAAGGAATTCGAACTGACCAGCGGGCATCGGATGGCCAAGAACCGGCGTGCGCTGGAAGTGGCGGGACAGCTGCAGTTCGGGCCCGAGCTGTGGCGCTGGGTGGACCCGGCGAACTCGGCACCGCGCGATCAGGTCAATCGGGCTCCCGGCCGGGAGGCCCTGGACGAAATCCTGCGCCGACTGCAGAACATGTGAGATGAGATGCGAGACATGCGATGACATCACCGATGGACGTGACCATCAAGCGCACCGACGCGGTGCTGCGTGAAGTATCCCGGGTCGTGGTCGGCAAACGGGACGAACTGCAGCTGATCATGGTCGCGGTGCTGTCCGGGGGCCACATCCTGATCGAGGACCTGCCCGGACTGGGCAAGACTCTCATCGCGCGCTCCTTCGCGACCGCGCTCGGGCTGAACTTCACCCGCGTGCAGTTCACCCCGGATCTGTTGCCCGCCGACCTCATCGGGTCGACGATCTACGACATGCATTCGGGCCGTTTCAGTTTCCGGCGCGGCCCGGTCTTCACCAATATGCTGCTGGCCGACGAGGTCAACCGCACCCCGCCCAAGACCCAGGCCGCCCTGCTGGAGGCCATGGCCGAGGGGCAGGTCTCCATCGACGGCGAAACCTTCCCGTTGCCACAGCCTTTCGTCGTCTTCGCCACCGACAATCCGATCGAGTACGAGGGCACCTACCCGCTGCCCGAGGCCCAGCTCGACCGCTTCGCCATGCAGCTGCGGCTGGGCTACCTGTCGGAGACCGACGAGATGAACATGATCCGCCGCCGCCTGGAACGCGGCTCGCAACCCGCCCAGATCGGGCAGGTGGTGGATGCCGACGGCCTGCTGGAGATGCGGCAGTCGGTGGAATTCGTGACGGTGCACCCGGATGTGGTGGGCTACGTCGTCTCCCTCGCCTCGGCCACCCGCGGGCATCCGCAGGTGGAGGTCGGCGCGAGCCCCCGCGCCGAGCTCGACCTGGTGCAGATGGCCCGCGCCCGGGCCCTGCTGCACGGCCGCGACTACGTGGTCCCCGAGGACGTGAAGGCGCTCGCCGTGCCGGCCATGGCCCATCGCATCACGTTGCGGCCCGAGATGTGGGTCCGCCGCATCCGCGGCGAGGACGTGATCTCCGAACTGCTGCGCCGCCTGCCGGTCCCACGCGCCACCCAGGCCTGAGGCGCGTATGAAGCATCGCGACACGAGTACGGCGGTCGAGGCCGAATTGCGCTGGCGGCCCGCACCGTTGGTGTTCATGCTCGCCGCGGTGTCCGTGCCCGCCCTGGTGCTGGCGCTGGTACTGGGCAAGTGGCAGCTGGTGGTGTTCGCCGCGCCCATGCTCGGGGTGCTGGCCACCGCGCCGCTGCAGCAGTCCCGCACCTTCATCCAGGTGGACGGGGCGGGGGTGCTGCGCTGCTTCGAGACCGAAGAGGTGGTGCTGACCGCCGCGGCGTTCGTGGAACGCGGGCACGCACTGCTGCGGCTGCATCCGGAACCCTTGCAGAGCATGGAGATCCACGTCGAGGAGACGGTGGACTCCGGCCCCGCGCCCGCCGGGCTGCGGCTGGCGCTGTCGGCCCCGCGCTGGGGCCGATATCCGGTGCCGATGCGGGTGACCGCGCTGAGCCCGGCCGGGCTGGCGGTGGCCTCGGTGCGATTGCGCGCCGGGGAGGTGTACGTCTATCCCATCACCGATCCGCAGCGGATGCGCCTGCCGCGCACCGAACTTCCCGAACGGATGGGCACCCATCTCACCCGGCGGGCCGGGCCGGGCGTGGAGTACGCGGATATCCGCGCGTACACGCCGGGGGATCAGCTGCGCACCGTGAACTGGCCGGTGAGTGCGCGGCGCGGGCAGCTGTTCGTGACCGAGCGCTTCACCAACCGGGCCGCGGATGTGGTTGTGCTGGTGGACACGTCGATGCAGGCGCCCGGGCCCGCGTCGGACTCGCTGGAGCTGTCGGTGCGCGGCGCCGCGCAGGTGGCCCAGTCCACGTTGCAGGCGGGCGACCGCACGGCCGTCGTGTGCCTGGGCCGCACCCCACGCTGGCTGCGACCGGATATCGGCCGCCGCCAGTTCTATCGCATCGTGGACGCCGTGCTGGATGTCGGCGACGAGCACATCCTCACCGAGGGCACGCTGGCGCCGCACGCCGCGGTGCCCATCGGGGCGGTCATCGTCGCCTTCTCCACGCTGCTCGACACCCAATTCGCCTTGGCCCTCATCGATCTGCGCAAGCGCGGCCACGTCGTGGTGGTGGTCGACGTGCTGCGCGGAACGCCGTTCGGCGACGGCCTGGACTCCACCCTCGCGCGCATGTGGCAGCTGGAACGCACCTCCATGTACCGCGATATGGGCACCGTCGGCGTCGACATCGTGCCCTGGCCCGAGGACACCCGCCTCGATCAGGTCATGCGCCTGCTGCCCGAACACCGCCGCACCGTGAGGGTTCGCCGATGACCAAGTTCCTCGCCGTGCTGTCCGGGCTGCTGCTGGCGGGCGCGGTGGCCATCGTGCTGCCGTGGGCCGCGATACCGGTGATCATCCTGGCGGTGGCCGGCTGGCGCTGGCGGGTGTGCGCGGTGCTGGCCGTGCTCGCGGCCATGGCGGCGCTGGCCTGGGTCGGGACCGGGGCGCTGGTGGCGGGCGGCATCGGGCTGGTCGCGACCACCTACCTGCTGAACACGGCGACCGTGTCGGCTCCGGTGGGCGTGGTGCCGACGACGATTCCGTCGGTGGCGGGCGCACTGGTGTTCACGGTGGCGGCGGGGGCCGCGACCGTGCTGCCCACCGGACTCACCTGGGTGCCGATCCTGGCGCCGTTCACCGTGATCGCGTTGTACGCCTTGCTGGTTCGCGGACTGACGGACGACCGGACCGTCGGCCGAGCCGAGAACACGCCCGGCGGCTGAGCCGAAAATCGCTTCGAATCCGGCTGTGGGACTGGTTCACTCGCGCCATGAACGAACAACAGATGATCAAGACCTCGAAACGGTTGTCGAGGCATCTACGGCACGCCCCCGAGGCCATCGGCATCGAGCTGGATCCGGCCGGGTGGGTGGACGTCGCCACGCTGCTGTCGGCGCTGGGCCGGCACGGGCGGGCGCTCTCGCGTCCCGAACTGGACGAGGTGGTGGCGCGGAACAACAAGCGCCGCTTCGAATTCGATGCGACGGGGACCCGGATCCGCGCGAGTCAGGGGCACAGTGTCGACGTTGACCTGGAGTATCGGGCGACCGTGCCGCCCGCGGTTCTCTACCACGGCACCGTTGCCGCGGCCCTGCCCGGAATTCGCGCCGAGGGGCTGAAGCCCATGCGCCGCCACGACGTTCACCTGTCGGCGGATATGGAGACCGCCGTCAAGGTCGGGGCACGACGTGGCAGACCCGTGGTACTGACCGTGGCTGCCGGCGCGATGAACCGCGACGGGCACGAATTCCGGGTCAGCACCAATGGGGTCTGGCTGGTGGCCGCCGTCCCGCCCGGATACCTGTCCGGACTCTGAGCGGGGCGGTCGCCGCGGCGACTACTGGAGGGCGGGGGGCATGCGGGTCGGCTTGATGCGGCCGGCGTCGATGAGCGCCCGGAATGCCGCGGCCTTGCGCGCGCACTCCGCAACCGGGCAGCGGCGGTGCTGCTGCATGGTGCGATGGGCTTCCTGGACGCCCAGCGGGTGATTCGGAGCGAGGTGCGACCAGGTGGAGGTGTCGGGAGTTGCCAGCGCTGATGCGCTGCGTTCCTTGTTGATTCGATCGCGGATGCGTTCTACGGAGAGTCGGTCCGGATCGTGATGGGGGTGGTGCAGGCTCATGATGGTGACAGCCATGATCACGAGCGTTGCGAGGGTGGCCGTGAACACTTGCCAGGCGGCCATTTGTTCACCTTCTCCATGTCTTTCGGTAGTAGTCAGCTAGATATTCAGTTGGTTAGCTAGATATTCACCGTATGCCTGAAGACGTTACGCCTCCAGCGCGTCTTGGGTCAGGTTCAATCGAATTTCGGCCGCTTTGAGCAACTCGGCTGTCGCCGATCCCGCTGTCGCGCTGCAGATTTGCGGCCATCTCCATATCCGGTATGCGGCTTATGGCCGAATTGTCGTGTCACCCACCGGGTCTCGGCCTCCGCGCCGACTGCTCAACAAGATCAGGGAGCTCCCACCGGGGAAATCTGTCCGATTTCCCGCGGTGAGAGCTCCCTGATCTCGAAGCTCTGTTCGGGTTACGAGTGGGTGAGGACCACGTCCGCGAGGACGGGGGCGTCGTCGCGCTCGACGACGGTGACCGCGATGACGAGTTCCCCGTCCTGCTGCCAGATTCGGGAGCGCAGGGTCTCACCGGGGTACATGACGCCGGCGAAGCGGGCGCGGAAACCCTTGACGCGGGACGCATCCGAGGCCAGGACGGTGTCGGTCGCGGTCTTCAGGACCAGGCCGTAGGTGCACAGGCCGTGCAGGATCGGGTTGGGGAAGCCGGCATTGCGGGCGAATTCGGGGTCCGAGTGCAGCGGGTTGCGGTCGCCGCACATGCGGTAGAGCAGCGCCTGCTGCGGCAGGGTGGGGGTCAGGACCTCGAAATCCGGTGCCCGGTCCGGAAGTTCGGTCTTCGCGCTGGGGCCGCGGTCGCCGCCGAAGCCGCCCTCGCCCTTGGCGAAGATGGAGGAACGCGACGTCCACAGGGGTTCGCCGTCGGAGCCGACGGCGGTGTCCTCACGCCAGATGACGGCATTGGAGCCCTTGTCCCAGATCTCGCTGATGCGGCCGGAGATGCTGCCCTTGCCGGAGGCCGGGATCGGGCGGTGCACGATGATCTCCTGGCTGCCGTGCACGACCTTCGCCAGATCGATGTCGATGCCGTCGAACTTCACCTTCGGCGGCTCGGTCTCGTGGAAGGACGGCGCGACGGTCGCGAAGGACGGCAGCACCTGCGGCTCGCGATCGTCGACGTAGCGCAGCTCGGCGGCGTCGGTCCAGCGGTTGCCCGCGCCGAGCGCCAGGTTGTAGGTCTGCACATCACTGGCGGACCAGCTGAATTCGCGCGCGGGAATCTGCGCGCCGAGCGCGACACTCAAATCGATGGGCATGAAAGGTTCTCCTCGTCACTCGCGTCCGATGGTCCGGCGCGGCTCGCCTCCCCGCAAGCCGCCGCCCCGCTGACCGGGTCGCGCTCGAAAGTCTGGTTCCCGGCCCGCCGCGGGAAAGAGCGTTCGCGGCGGCGGGCACGGGCTGTTCAGTTGTCCGCGCCCCGCCGGGATAGAGCGGTACGGCGGGGCATGCGGGGTGGGTTGGGCGCGGACTCGACGTGACCCGACTCGCGCCCAACCCGATCCTGAACCGGGTTGGGACGGTTCAGGATGCTTTCTCGGCCAGCGGCGCGCCGTTCTTCGCCTTGGCGGCGATGTCCAGGGCGGCCAGGTAGCCGAAGGTGATGGCGGGGCCGATGGTCGCGCCGGGCCCGGCGTAGGTGTGGCCCATCACCGGGGACGAGGTGTTGCCGGCGGCGTACAGGCCCTCGATGACGGTCCCGTCCTCGCGCAGCACGCGGGCGTCGTTGTCGGTGACCAGACCGCCCTTGGTGCCGAGGTCGCCGGGGACCATCTTCACCGCGTAGAACGGGCCGACCTCGAGCTTGTTCAGGCACGGGTTCGGCTTGATGGTCTGGTCGCCGTAGTAGCGGTCGTAGGCGCTGTCGCCGCGGTTGTAGTCGAGGTCCTTGCCGGTCGCGGCGAAGCCGTTGAAGCGCTCGATGGTGGCGGCCAGCTTGTCGGCCGGGACGCCGATCTTCTCGGCCAGTTCGGCCACCGTGGGCGCGACGACGATCAGGTCGTTTTCCATCCACCGGGACGGAATCCGCTGGCCAGGCTGCAATCCGGCGAAGATGTACCGGGACCGGTAGCGCTGATCGAACACCAGCCAGCACGGCACGTTCTCGCCCGGACCCTCACCCTGCCCGTATTCGCCGCCGTACATGGTGTGCACAGCCTCGACGTAAGGAGCGGACTCATTACCGAATCGCTGACCTTGCGTATTGATCATGATGCTGCCGGGCAGATTTCGCTCGGCGAGGCAGAACCAGGGCTTTCCCTCACCGCGGAAGGTGGTCGGACCCCACCAGGCGTCGTCCATGAAGTCGATGTCCGCGCCCGCCGCGATGCCGGCCCGGATGCCGTCGCCGGTATTGGCGGCCGCGCCCGTGGTCCACTCGGTGGTGATGGGCTCGCGCTGGTACTTGTGCCGCATGTCGGCGTTGTGCTCGAAACCGCCGCTGGCCAGGATGACGCCGTACTTGGCGTTGAACCGGACGGCCTGCCCGTTCTCCTCGGCGTCGACGCCGGTGACCACGCCGTTGTCGATGACCAGTCCGGTGAGCGGGGTGTTCAGCAGCACCGGCACATTCGCGTCCAGCAGACCCTTGCGCAGGCCGGCGATGATGGCCTGGCCCATGCCGACCAGCGCCTTGCCGGTGACCTTGCCCCACGCCCAGCGGGTGCCGACGCGCAGCACGCGCGCGATGCCGACCGGGTGGCGGCGAATCAGGTTGAGCTTCTTGTAGTCCGCCTGCATGACGACGACGTTCAGCGGCGCCTTGCTGTAGGCCGGCTCCAGCTTGAAGCGCTCCTCGCCCAGGACTTTGAGGTTGAACGGCTTGGGCTCGCAGCTGCGGCCGTCCGCCTTGCCGCCCGGTGCCTCCGGGTAGTAGTCGGAGTAGCCGGGCACCCAGGTCATCTTCAGGGCGGAGTGGTCGAGCACGTAGTCGAAGGCTTCGGCGCCGCGATCGATGTAGGTGTCGATCTTCTCCTTGGGCACCACGTCGCCGATGATGCTGTACAGGTAGGTGCGCGCCTCGTCGAGGTCGTTCCCACGGCCCGCGGCCTTCAGCACCTTGTTTCCGGGAATCCAGACGCCACCGCCCGATCGCGCGGTAGAACCGCCGTAATGAGCGGCCTTTTCGATGAGCACCGTGCGCAGACCGTGGTGCGCAGCGGTGAGGGCGGCGGACATACCGGCGGCACCGCTGCCGACCACCACCACGTCGTAATCCCGATCAGTCATGTAGAACACGTTATAGAATCGATCCTGGTTTGGTCTATGTTGGTCTGGCAGATGGGACTGCTGAAGCGACGTTATTCACAAAAACTCGTTTCAGTTTCTAGTCTCGTTACTGGATGGCCACCGGCCGGTACCCCCGATGGAAGGAACACAGCGTGCTGACCGACGCGCTACGTAAGGAACTGGCCGACGAGCTCGCGGCGGCCGAGCGGACCCGGGTTCCGATCGATCCGCTGGCCGTGCGGCATCCCGAGATCGACGTGGTCGATGCCTACGAGATCCAGCTCATCAATATGCGGCAGCGCTTCGACGGCGGCGCCAGGGTCGTGGGCCACAAGGTGGGCCTGTCCTCCAAGGCCATGCAGCAGATGATGGGCGTGGACGAACCCGACTACGGGCACCTGCTCGCGGAGATGGAAGTCTTCGAAGACGTTCCGGTCGACACCTCCAAGTACCTGTACCCGCGCGTCGAGGTCGAGGTCGGCTTCATCCTGGGCGCCGACCTGCCCGGCGAGGACTGCACCGAGGAGGATGTGCGCAAGGCCACTGTCGCCTACGCGCCCTCCATCGAGCTCATCGACACTCGCATCAAGGACTGGAAGATCGCGCTCTGCGACACCATCGCCGACAATGCGTCCTCCGCCGGATACGTGCTGGGCAAGCAGCGGGTCTCGCCGGACCAGCTGGATATCAAGAACATCGACGCCGTGCTGACCCGCAATGGCGAGGTCATCGCCGAGGGCCGCTCGGACGCCGTGCTGGGTGACCCGACCATCGCGGTGGCGTGGCTGGCGCGCAAGGTCGCCTCCTTCGGGGTGCGCCTCAAGGCCGGCGACATCGTGCTGCCCGGCTCCTGCACCCGCGCCATCGACGCCCGTCCGGGCGACGAGTTCATCGCCGAGTTCGCCGGACTCGGTTCCGTCCATCTGGGTTTCGCGTAGACCTGAGCCGATCAGGCCGCGTCGCACAGACACTGACCTCACCGAGTAGGAGAAAGCCGTGACTGCAAGCAAAGTCACCGCCGCGATCGTCGGGTCCGGCAATATCAGCACCGATCTGCTGTACAAGCTGCTGCGTTCGGAGAAGATCGAGCCGCGCTGGATGATCGGCATCGACCCGGAGTCCGAGGGCCTCAAGCGCGCCCGCGGCCTGGGCCTGGAGACCTCCGCCGAGGGCGCGGACTGGCTGCTGGCGCTGCCGGAGAAGCCGGACCTGCTGTTCGAGGCCACCTCCGCGTACGTGCACCGGGCCTACGCGCCCAAGTACGCCGAGGCCGGCATCCGTGCCATCGACCTCACCCCCGCCGCCGTCGGCCCGGCCGTGATTCCGCCGGTCAACCTCGACTCGCTGCGTGACGAGATGAACGTCAACATGATCACCTGCGGTGGGCAGGCGACGATTCCGATGGTGCACGCCGTGTCCCGCGTGGTTCCGGTCGAGTACGCCGAGATCGTGGCGTCGGTGTCCTCGGTGTCCGCCGGTCCCGGCACGCGCGCGAACATCGACGAGTTCACCAAGACCACCTCCGCCGGTGTCGAGACCATCGGCGGGGCGAAGCGCGGCAAGGCGATCATCATCCTGAACCCGGCCGAGCCGCCGATGATCATGCGCGACACCATCTTCTGCGCCATCCCCGAGGACGCCGACCGCGACGCGATCACCGAGTCGGTGCACCGGATGGAGAAGTCCATCCAGGAGTACGTGCCCGGCTACCGGCTGCTCAACGAGCCGCAGTTCGACGAGCCGTCGCTGGTTTCCGGTGGCATGGCGAAGGTTTCGATCTTCGTCGAGGTCGAGGGCGCGGGCGACTTCCTGCCGCCGTACTCGGGCAACCTCGACATCATGACGGCCGCCGCCACCCAGGTGGGCAACGTGCTGGCTGACCAGATCATCTCGGCTCGGGTGTAAGGAGTTCCGACAGTGAGCAATTCGAACGCTGAATCCAATTCACCGCTCGCGGTGGCGAAGCCGTTCTCGGCGGATCTGGACATCCGGGTCACGGACACCAGCCTGCGTGACGGCTCGCACCACAAGCGGCACCAGTTCACCGTGCAGGAAGTGCGGGACATCGTCGGTGCGCTCGACGCCGCCGGCGTGCCGGTCCTCGAAGTCACCCACGGTGACGGCCTGGGCGGTTCCTCGTTCAACTACGGGTTCTCGAAAACCCCTGAGCAGGAACTGATCAAGGCCGCCGCGGAGACCGCCAAGCAGGCCAAGATCGCCTTCCTGATGCTGCCGGGCGTCGGCGTCAAGGAAGACATCAAGATCTCGCAGGACAATGGCGCGAGCATCTGCCGCATCGCCACCCACTGCACCGAGGCCGACGTCTCGATCCAGCACTTCAACATGGCCCGCGACCTCGGTCTCGAGACCGTCGGCTTCCTGATGATGGCGCACTCCACCACCCCGGAGAACCTCGCCAAGCAGGCCCGCATCATGGCCGACGCGGGCTGCCAGTGCGTGTACGTCGTCGACTCCGCCGGTGCGCTGGTGCTGGAGCAGGTCACCGACCGCGTCTCCGCCCTGGTCGCCGAGCTGGGCAATGACGCGCAGGTCGGCTTCCACGGCCACGAGAACCTGGGCCTGGCCGTCGCCAACTCGGTCTACGCCGTACGCGCCGGCGCCACCCAGATCGACGGCAGCGCACGCCGTTTCGGCGCGGGCGCGGGCAACCTCCCCGTCGAGGCCTTCATCGGCGTCTGTGACAAGCTCGGCATCAAGACCGGCGTCGACTTCTTCGCCGTCACCGATGCCGCCGAGGACGTCGTCCGCCCGGCCATGCCGACCGAATGCCTCCTCGACCGCCAGGCCCTGATGATGGGCTACGCCGGCGTCTACTCGTCGTTCCTGCGCCACGCCGAGCGTCAGGCTGAACGCTACGG
This sequence comes from Nocardia sp. NPDC059228, assembly GCF_042754245.1. NCBI lineage: Bacteria > Bacillati > Actinomycetota > Actinomycetes > Mycobacteriales > Nocardiaceae > Nocardia > Nocardia sp. NPDC059228. The sequence continues at coordinate 134,391 of NZ_JBHZAL010000001.1, forward strand.
CGTCTCCGCCGCCGAAATGCTCGTCCGCGCCGGCCGGCGCAAGCTGGTGGGCGGCCAGGAAGACCAGCTCATCGACATCGCCCTGGAACTCCAGCGCGAAAAGGAGAAGTCGGCCGCCAACGCCTGACCCCACCCAGTCGCTGGGCCGCAACCGACTCCGGTTGCGGCCCAGTCTTGTTCAGTACCGATGCCTCGGCCGAGGGGTGGTTCAGCGTGCGGTCACTGTGGGCTTGGGTGCGACGGATGTATGACGTGCGACGGCGATCGGCCGCGCTGGCGCGGCTGCAGAAGGCGGTCGCGGGCGGCGCGATCGATCTTGGTGTGTTGGAGGATAAGCGGAACTGCCGACGCTGAGTATTTGAACACCGCCTTTGAGGTCACGTACGTCTCTGTATGGATACGTAGGGATAAAAATCTAAGACTCTGTGGCATTCAAAGTCTTTCTAGCCCTGCCTAACGTTGTCGATGTGCGGTTCGAGGAACGAGCCGAGTGACAGCGTCAGGGAGATGAAGGCGATGCGTGCGGTGATTCAGAAGAGCTTTGGTGGGCCTGAGGTTTTGGAGGTTGTGGAGGTCGAGAAGCCGGAGTTGTTGTCGGGGGAGGTGCTCGTCAGGGTGAAGGCCAGTGCGGTCAATCCTGTTGATGTGGCGGTTCGGTCGGGGGCGTTCCCGTTGCTGGGGGAGCCGCCGTTCGGGGTTGGGTGGGATATTTCCGGGGTGGTGGAGGCTGCTGGGCCGGGGGCGCGGTATGAGATCGGGGAAGAGGTTTATGGGATGCCGTTCTTTCCCAGGGCCGCAACGGGTTACGCGGAGTATGTGGCTACGCCCTCGCGGCAGGTGGCTCGGAAGCCGAAGTCGCTGAGCCATGTTGAGGCTGCGGCGCTGCCGCTGGCGGCGCTGACCGCGTGGCAGGGCCTGGTGGACAAGGCGGGTGTCAAGGAGGGGGATCGGGTGCTGATCCACCGGGCGGCCGGTGGGGTCGGGCATCTGGCGGTGCAGATTGCGAAGGCGCGGGGTGCGTATGTGATCGCGCTGGCGAGTGCCGGGAAGCACGACTATGTGAAAAGTCTCGGCGGGGATGAGGTGATCGATTACCGGACAACCGATTTCACCGCGGTCGTGAAGGATGTCGATAGTGTCTTCGACTCTGTCGCTGACGGTGCGCGGTCGCTTCAGGTGTTGAAGCCGGGTGGGGTGCTGGTGACGATTCTCGAGCATATGGATCCGGAGCTGGAGCGGGCCGTGAAGGAAGCCGGGCGCCGGTTCGCGGGTGTTTCGGTGGAACCCGACTACTGGGCGCTCGAGCAGATCGCGGAGCTGGTCGACGCGGGGAAGCTGCGGCCGACCATTGCCGAGAAGCTGCCGCTGGAGGAGGCGGGGAAGGCGCACGAGATCGTGGCGTCGGGGCAGACCGTTGGCAAAGTGGTGCTGACCGTCGAGTGAGGGGCGGGGTGAATAATCGGGGCGGGATCCGGGTTGCAGGGCGCGGATTCGAGGTGAAGGAGATCGGTCGTGGATGTGCTGAGTGAGGCCCTGGCTTCGATGCGGACCGGTGCGCCGAACTCGGTGCGGACGGATGGGCGGGTGCCGTGGGCGCTGCGGCTGCCGCCGACGGCGGGTGCGGGATTCCATGTGGTGCTGCACGGGACCTGCTGGTTCTATCCCTCGGACAGCAGTACCCGGCCGATCGCGCTCGGGCCCGGCGATGTGGTCTTCGTCCGGGACGGGGCGGGGCATATTCTCGCCGACCACCCGGACACCACTCCGGAGATTCCCCGGCCCGAGCAGTACACCCAGCGTCCGCCCGTGGGCGCGTTGCAGATCGGCGGGGACGGCCCGGCCACCAGTCTGCTCTGCGGCAACTATCACCTCGACGGGCAGCGGCCGCATCCGTTGCTGCGGCAGCTGCCGGAGGTGATCCATCTGCCCGCCCGCCACGGCCGGCACCCGGAGTTGAATGCCGCGATCCAGCTGCTCGGCGCGGAGCTCGACAATCCGCGCATCGGATCGCACGGCATCGTGCCGGCGCTGATCGACTCGCTGCTGCTGTACATCCTGCGCGCCTGGATCGAGGAGCAGCCGCAATCCGAGGCGGTGGGATGGGCTGCGGCGCTGCGTGATCCGGCCGTCGCCCCGGCGCTGGAAGCCATGCACGGCGATCCAGCCGCGCCCTGGACCGTGCAGTCCCTCGCCGATCACGCGGGCCTGTCCCGCGCCGCGTTCGCCCGCAAGTTCAATGCCAGGGTCGGCGAACCGCCGCTGGCGTACCTGACCCGCTGGCGGCTCACCACTGCGGCCCGCCTGCTGCGCGATGACGAGCTGGCCATCGAAAAGGTCGCCGCCCGAGCGGGATACAGTTCGGAGTTCGCGTTCGGGAAGGCATTCAAGCGTGAATATGGCCTTGCCCCTGGCCAATACCGTCGGCAGGCTCGCGCTGCTGCGTGATCCATCCACAACACTCACAGATGCAAAGTGCCCCTGTGGATGAATTCCACAGGGGCACTTTTCTATCGCCAGGGTTCTGGAGGAACCCGACTCACAACCAGGTGTCCAGGGTGGTGGTCGTGAGGAAGTGTTCGAGGTCCGCGCGCCAAGGCGCGGGCGTCGTCTTCTCCGGTTCGATGGCCGTGTACTGGCCCCGGTAGAAGAGCAGCGGCCTGCCGGAGTCGGTGGACTCCGACAGGGCCTGGACCCGGCCGATCACGATGTAGTGATCGCCGCCGTCGAGCACGTTGTCCACAGTGCACTGGATCGTGGCCAACGCGCCGTCCAGCACCGGGAGGTCCAGTTCCGAGGTGTGCCAGTCGATTCCGGCGAACTTGTCGGGTTCGCGGGAGCCGAAGCGGGCGCACACCGGCTGTTGCTCCTCGGCGAGCATGTTCACGGCGAAGCTGCCGTTGCGTTCGATCGCCGCCCAGGAGCGGGACTCCTTGGTGGGGCAGAAGAGCACCAGCGGCGGATCGAGGGACAGGGCGGCGAACGACTGGCACGCGAAGCCGATGGGGGCCCGCGCGCCGTCGACGCCGTCGAAGGTGGTGATGACGGTGATGCCGGTGCAGAACTGCCCCAGCACGTTCCGGAACTGACGCCCGTCGATGACGGGATTGGCGTCGGTGGTCATTGGCCGCCCCTGTTCGTCTCGCTACTTGAATCCGACGCTGAAGTCGTGGCCCCACAGGCTGACCGCGGTGGATTCCCGCGCGATCCACGAGTGGTCGTCGACTTCCAGTCCCTCACAGCCGAATTCGATGTCGAACCCGCCCGGCGTCTTCATGTAGAACGAGAGCATCTTGTCGTTGATGTGCCGCCCGAGGGTGGCCGACATCTTCACCTTCTTACGGTTGGCGCGGTCCAGGCAGAGGCCGACGTCGTCGGAGTTCTCCACCTCGACCATGAGGTGCACAATGCCCGTCGGGTTCGGCAGCGGCAGGAACGCCAGCGCGTGGTGGCGCGGGTTGCAGCCGTAGAAGCGCAGCCAGGCCGGGTCGCCGTCGGCGGGACGGCCCACCAGCTGCGGAGGCAGCCGCATGGAGTCGCGCAGCCGGAAGCCCAGCACGTCCTGGTAGAACGCCTGCGCCGCAGCGTCGTCCGTGCAGGTGAGGACCACGTGGCCCAGGCCCTGCTCGGCGGTGACGAACTTGTGGCCGTAGGGGCTCACGAAGCGGCGGCCCAGGTACTGCGCGCCGTAGAACGCCTCGAGGGTGTTGCCGGCCGGATCCTGGAATCGGATCATGCCCTCGACCCGGCGCTCGCCGAGCTCCTCCTTGGTGCCCTCGGTGAAGGTGACCCCGGCCTTGGACAGGGTCTCGCGCAGCTGCTGCAGCCCGCGGGCGTCGGTGACCTCCCAGCCCGAGACCAGCAGCCGGTCCTGCTCGCCGGGGACGATCACCAGCCGTGCGGCGAAATCGTCCATGCGCAGGTAGAGCGCGTCGGGGTTGAGCCCGTCGCCCTCCATCATGCCGAGCACCTTGAGGCCGTACTCGCGCCAGGCCGCCATATCGGTGGCCTCGATGCGCATGTAGCCGAGCGCCTTGATACTCATGCTCACTTCTCCTTGACGCCGAGCAGGAAGTCGGTTGCCAGGCGGTTGAATTCGTCGAACTTCTCCAGCTGTGCCCAGTGTCCACAACCGCCGAAGACATGCAACTGCACGCGCGGCACCATCTTCAAGGCGACCAGGGCGCCGTCGATCGGGTTGACCCGATCCTCACGGCCCCAGATCATGAGCACCGGCTGCCGCAGCTTGAACGCGTCGCGCCAGATCATGCCCTTGGCGAAATCCGCTCCGGCGAAGGACTTGCCCATCGCGCGGGTGGCGGCCAGCGACTCCGGCTGCGAGGCCGAGGCGAAGCGCTCCTCGACGAGTTCCGGCGTGATCAGCTTCTGGTCGAAGACCATGATCCGCAGGAACGCCTCCAGGTTCTCCTTCGTGGGTTCGAAGTTGAACTTGGACAGCAGCTTCACGCCCTCGGTGGGGTCCGGCGCGAACAGGTTGGTGGACAGGCCGCCCGGGCCCATCAGCACCAGCTTGCCGGCGCGGTCCGGGTAGTCCAGCGCGAAGCGGGTGGCCGCGCCGCCGCCGAGCGAATTGCCCAGCAGGTGTACGCGTTCGGTGATGCCGAGGGTGTCGAGCAGGTCCTTCAGCGCCGAGGCCGAGTGCACGAAGTACTGCGGGTGCTCGGTCGGCTTGTCGGATCGGCCGAAGCCCGGCTGGTCGACCGCGAGGACGTGAAAGTCCTTGGCCAGCACCGGAATGTTCTTGGCGAAGTTGGACCACGAGGACGCGCCCGGGCCGCCGCCGTGCAGCAGCACGATGGTGGGTCCGTTGCCGACCCCGGCCTCGTGGTAGTGCAGCTTCAGGTCCGGCCGCACCTGCGCGAAGCGCGAGGTGGACTCGTAGGTGATTTCTCCCACTGCGGTCATGGGGATTACACCATTCCGTCGGTGACCGGGAGACCGAAGGCGTGGGTGCCGTACATGACGTAGGCGCGCTCCGGATCCTGCGAGGCGTGCACGCGGCCGGCGTGGGCGTCACGCCAGAAGCGCTGCAGCGGAGTGCCTTCCACGAGCGCGGTGGCGCCGGCGGCCTCGAACAAGCGGTCGACGGACGCGATCACGCGGCCGGTGGCGCGCACCTGGTCACGGCGCGCGGCGGCGCGCATCTCGAACGGAACGTCCTTGCCCGCCACGATGCACGCGTACTCGTCGGCGATATTGCCCGACAGCTGACGCCAGGCGGCGTCGATGTCGCTGGCGGCCTCGGCGATCCGGACCTTTGCGAACGGGTCGTCCTTGGTGTTCTCGCCCGCGAAGGCGGCTCGGACGCGCTTGCCCTGGTGCTCCACGTGGGCCTCATAGGCGCCGTAGCCCATGCCGATGATCGGCGCGGTGATGGTCGCGGGGTGGATGCTGCCCCACGGCATCTTGTACAGCGGGTCGGTATTCTGCTCCAGGCCAGGCGATTTCAGTTCGCCCATGGTTCGCATGCTGAGGAAGCGGTGCCGGGGGACGTACACATTCTCGACCACGACGGTGTTGGAGCCGGTACCGCGCAGGCCGACCACGTGCCACACGTCGTTGATCTTGTACTCGCTCCGGGGGATCAGGAACGAGCCGAAGTCGACCGGCTTGCCGTTCTTGATGACCGGTCCGCCGACGAACACCCAGTCGGCGTGGTCGGAGCCGGAGGACCAGGCCCACGAACCATTGACGATGTAGCCCTCGCCGTCCTCGGTCACCACGCCCGCGCCCATCGGGGCGTAGGAGGAGGAGATCCGGACCTCGGTGTCGTTGCCCCACACCTCTTCCTGTGCGCGCTGGTCGAACAGCGCCAGGTGCCAATTGTGGATGCCGAGGATGCCGGCGCACCAGCCGGTGGAGCCGCACGCGCTGGCGATCTTGCGGACGGTGTCGTAGAAGATCACCGGGTTGCAGGCGTAGCCGCCCCACTGCTTGGGCTGCACGAGCTTGAAGAAGCCGGTCGCCTGCAGATCCTTGACGGTCTGGTCGGGAAGGCGGCGCAGATCCTCGGTCTCCTGGGCGCGCTCACGCAGGGTCGGCAGCAGCGCCTCGACCCGCTCAACTACTTCTTGCGTCATCTCGCCAGTTGCTCCTGCCTGGTGTTACGGGAAGCGGTCTTCGTTTGTCCCTGAGAGTAGAACACGTTCTTATTCCTGTCGAGAACGTAGTACAAGCGCAGCTCAGAGCGCCCCTATCCAGGTAGTGGGACCTATCGCTGGCCAACTGTCAGCCGATTTTGTAACGTGTTCTAGTACATCCATAGGAGGATCAACGATGGCGACAAGCGCCCAAGGGCCCCGCGGGAAGGTCCGCGAGATCGACGTGGGCTCGACGCCCACCCGCTACGCCCGGGGTTGGCACTGCCTCGGCCTTGCCAAGGACTTCCGTGACGGCAAGCCGCATGCGGTCAACGTATTCGGTACCAAGCTGGTCGTTTTCATGAACAGCCAGAACGAACTGAAGGTACTGGACTCCTACTGTCGTCACCTGGGCGGCGACCTCTCCATGGGTGAGGTCAAGGGCGACTCCATCGCGTGCCCGTTCCACGACTGGCGCTGGGGCGGCGACGGCAAGTGCACCGGCATCCCCTACGCGCGACGCGTGCCCCCGCTGGCCCGCACCCGCGCGTGGATCACGCTCGAGCGCAACGGCCAGCTGTTCGTCTGGCACGACCACGAGGGCAACCCGCCGCCGGACGAGGTGACCATCCCGTACATCGAGGGTCCCTACACCAATGCCGACGGCAGCTCCTCGGAGACGCTCAACGAGGGCTGGACCGACTGGACCTGGCACTCGCTGCTGATCGAGGGCTCCAACTGCCGCGAGATCATCGACAACATCGTGGATATGGCGCACTTCTTCTATATCCACTACGCCTTCCCCACGTTCTTCAAGAACGTGCTCGAGGGTCACGTCGCCACCCAGTACCTGGAGACCAAGGCCCGGCCGGACATCGGCAACGCGGCCAAGGCCGGCATCGACGTGCTGCTCAAGTCCGAGGCGTCGTACTTCGGGCCGTCGTACATGATCAACCCGCTGCTCAATATCTACAGCGGCTTCGAGGTCAAGACGGTCCTCATCAACTGCCACTACCCGGTCACGCAGAACTCCTTCATGCTGCAGTGGGGCGTCTCGCTGGAGAAGCCGAAGGGGCTGCCCGAAGAGCAGGCGCAGATGTTCGCGGCCAAGATGACCGAGGGCGTCAGCGAGGGCTTCCTGCAGGACGTCGAGATCTGGAAGCACAAGTCCAAGATCGACAACCCGCTGCTGACCGAGGAGGACGGGCCGGTCTACCAGCTGCGCCGCTGGTACGACCAGTTCTACGTCGATGTCGCCGACATCGACCCGAAGTCGGTGCAGCGCTTCGAATTCGAGATCGACACCTCCAAGGCCAACGAGGCCTGGGGTCTCGAGGTCGAGGAGAACCTGCGGAAGAAGCGGGAGGCCGACGAGGCCGCCGCGCAGGAGGCGAACGTCTGATGACCAGCTGGGCGAAGGCACCCGATTTCGCGGACCGTCCGGAACAGCGAGCACAGGTGCGCGCCCAGACGGTTCTCGACAAAGAGCGCTACATGGAGTCGGGGCTGACACCGATCGCGTGCCAGACCTGCGGCACCGAGGTGCTGGTGCGCAAGCACAGTCACAATCAGAAGACGGTGCAGTGGACGGTCGATCCGGCCGCGCACTGCCCGGTCTTCCGCAAGCTGGCCGAGTCCGGGCCGACCACCGGTAAACCGGACTCCTGCCCGAACCTGGAGAAGACCATCGACCATGCGGTCGCGGAGGGTCTGCTCGGGATCGACGACTGAGAGTCGCCGGACCACCGATTTCCTTGCTTCGTGCCCGCCGCGCACAGCGCGGCGGGCACGCGAATCGCAGAGCAGGTTCGCGGCTCAGTCGAGCCGGAAGTCGGCGAAATCGAATCCGGGGGAGACGACACAACTCACCAGCACGTAGTCGTCACCCGCCGGACGGGCGGCCTGGCTGATTCCGCCGGGAACCACCGCCTGGGGGCGTTGCCCCTGCTCGACATCGGGTCCGAGGACGATCTCCTCACCCCCGATGTTCAGCAGCAGGGGACCACCCCGATGCCAGAACCAGATCTCGTCCGATGTCACGGTGTGCGGCGCGGACTTCTCGCCGGGTAGCAGCAGGAAATAGATGGCCGTGCCGGTCGCGCGCGGGCCCGGGTAGCCTGCCGGCTCGAATTCCACTCCGCTGCGCCACGTTTCCCGATACCAGCCGCCCTCGGGATGCGGCACCATATCCAGTTCAGCGGCCAGCTTCGGACGGTCGTCACTCATGGTCCCCACTGTATTGCGGGGCTCGACCGAATTCCCTGTACTGCGAGCGCGTTCGGCCGGGCGTCATCGACGGCCGTCTCATGCCCCGGTGATCGTCCAGGTGATGCCATGGGTCGCGAGCGAATCCAGGAAGTCCGTGGCGTCGAAGGCCTCCGAGGGCGTGAGCGCACCCGGCTTCGCGGCGCCGCCGGCGAGCCGCACGGCCGCTTCGACCGCCATCAGGCCCGAATCCCGGTAGGAATCGACCCCGCTGACCACGCCGCGCCGTGTCCGGCCGTCCCTGGCGGTGGCGTCCACGATCATGTCGTAGCGCAGATCCGAAGCGGCACTGGGCTTTTCCGGCAGGCCGGCCACCAGCTCGGCCGTCAGGCCGGTGATGTTGGCCCGGAACACGCTGTCGACGGCGCCGGTGACCGACGTGGCATCGGTGTGACGCGGGATGGTGAGCACCGCGGGGAAGGCGAACTTGGCCACCGCGGTCGGCTCGGTGTCGCCGGGGTACAGCATGGGCGCCGGATCCGCCGGGCCGGTGCGGAACTCGCCGTCGGCATAGTGCCAGCCGCCCGCGCGGAACCAATCCAGGCTGGCCAGTACGGTTTTCGCGCTGCCGCGGGAGCCGTCCCCGCCGCTGCGGCTGTGGTGGCTGATCACGAAGCCGACCGGTCCGGCGAGACGCGCGGCGAGCAGATCCGCGAGCAGGTCGGCGGGGAGATTGCTGTCGGTCACCGAGGAGAGGACCGTCACCCCGGCACGCTCGGCGCGCGGGCCGTACTCGTCGAGGACCCGGCGGAGGAACAGTTGCTCGCCCGAGATGTCGACATAGTGCGTGCCCGCGTCGAGGGCGGCGGCCAGGATGGGCTCGCCGAGGTCCACGTAGCCGGGCAGGCTGCTGATCACCACATCCGCGCCGGTGAACGCCGCGACCAGGGCGGCGTGATCGTCCACCGCCGCGACCCGGATCTCGGCTTGCGGCAGCCCGGCCGCGTCGGCAGCGGCGCGTAGCCGATCGGCATTGCGGCCCACCAGGATCGGGGTCAGGCCGCGGCGATCCAGCTCGGCCAGGATGTAGCCGCCGGTGTGGCCATTCGCGCCGTATACGGCGATGGTGGGGGTCTGCGTGGCTTCTTGTGTCGTCATGTGAATGAAGTTATTCACGTGCAGTGAGCATATGAATGGCTGAATTACTCAATCAGATGCTCAAAACGCTCACCGAGTGAGCGGTATGGTGGCGAGGTGGACATCCTCAGCGAGACCGTCGCCGCCATCCGCACCGGCAACCCGGCCTCGGGACTCTTCATCCGGCACGCGCCGTGGGGCCGTCGCTATCCCAAGGTGCCCGGCGCGGGATTCCATGTGGTGCTACAGGGTTCGTGCTGGGTGCTGCCGCCCGGCGGGGAGCCGGTCGCGCTGGGGGCCGGCGATGTGCTGTTCATGCCGCGCGGCGAGAACCATGATCTGGTCGACGGGCTGGGGACGCCGATCACCGAGGTCGCCGTGCCGGGCGAGCCGCGCGAGATCGCGGGTCCGGGCGCGCGGACGACGCTGGTGTGCGGTGCGTACGAGCTCGGGCGGCACCGCAGCCACCCGCTGCTCGACGACCTGCCGGAATTCATCCACCTTCCCGCCCGTCCCGGCCGCCACCCGGCCCTGCGGTCCGCGGTCGATCTGCTCGCCGCCGAGATCGCCGAACCGCGACCCGGCACCGATGCCGCCATCCCCGCGTTGCTCGACACCCTGTTGCTGTTCATGCTGCGCGCCTGGTTCGACGAACAGTCCACCGCGCCGACCGGCTGGGCCGGCGCCTTCGGCGACCCGGCCGTATCCGATGCGCTGCGCGCGATTCACGCTGCGCCGGAACGGAGTTGGACGGTCCCGGAACTGAGCGCCGTCGCCGGGGTCAGTCGCGCCACCCTCGCTCGCCGCTTCCTCGCCACGGTCGGCGAGCCGCCGCTGTCCTATCTGACCCGCTGGCGCATGCTCACCGCGGCGCGGCTGCTGCGCGAGACCGACACCCCGCTGGCCGGCGTGGCGAGGAAGGTCGGCTATCAGAGCGAATTCGCCTTCGCCAAGGCCTTCAAACGCCAGTACGGCTCGGCTCCCGGCCAGTACCGCCGCGTCGACGATGAACCCGCTGTTCTGGCGGTCTGAGCGCGGGCCCGGCTCGTCGCGCGGCAGGCGGTGGTAGGCGGCGGGCCGGGTGGGGTCGGCATAGGCTGAGCAGTGTGACGGACTGGCGTGCACGCAGGGGACCGATCGGCGTCTTGACCGGCGCGGGGATTTCGACCGACTCCGGAATACCGGATTTCCGTGGGCCGCGCGGGGTTTGGACCGAGGATCCGATCGCGGAGCTGCTGTCGACGTATCAGAACTATGTGGCGGATCCGGAGCTGCGCACCCGGGCCTGGCTGGCGCGGCGGGACAATCCGGCCTGGCGGGCGACACCCAATGCGGCACATCAGGCCCTGGTGCGGCTGGCCGCCTCGGGACGGGAGGTCGGCATCATCACCCAGAACATCGACCGGCTGCACCAGCGGGCCGGGTCGGACAGCGTGGTGGAGATCCACGGCAATATGTTCGAAGTCGTCTGCATCGACTGCGATTTCACCGATTCCATGGCCGCCACCCTGGAACGGGTGGCCGCGGGCGAGCCGGATCCAGCGTGCCCGGACTGCGGCGGCATCCTGAAGGCGGCCACCGTCATGTTCGGCCAGCAGCTCGACACCGCCGCCATTCGCGCGGCGGTGCAGATCGCCGAGAACGCCGAAATCTTTCTGGCCGTGGGCAGTTCACTCCAGGTCGAGCCCGCCGCGTCCATGTGCGCGGTGGCGGTGGACGCGGGGGCCGACCTGGTCATCGTGAACAACGAGCCGACCCCCTACGACGACTACGCCGCCGAGATCGTGCGCGACCCGATCGGGGCGGCGCTGCCCCGGCTGGTGTCGGAGATCCTGGGGGACTGAGGGTTTCAGCTGAACGGCGTCTTGGGGCGCGGCACCATCTCGCCGTCCACCCAGATGTCGACCTTCTCGTTGTAGAACGAGGCCAGCCCGGCGATCTTCTGGCTCTCCGGCAGCGGGGTGCGGTAGATCCACACCAGGTCCGGGTGGCTGGTCTCGCCCAGCTGGACGTTCCAGTACTCGGCGTGGCCCTTGTACGGGCACGACGTCCTGGTCGCCGACGGTCGCAGCAGGTCCATGCGGATATCGGTGAGCGGCAGGTAGTAGCGGGCGGGCAGCCCGGTCTCGAACAGGATGCGCGGGGAGTGCGAATCGGCCAGGGTCTCGCCGTCCAGTTCGACCCGGATGTGGCGGGAGCTGGCGAGGATGTCCACCCGGGTGTACGGGTCGCGGGGGTGGACGTAGATGGGCTCGTCCTCCTCGAACCACTCGTCCATGGCCTGGAAGTCCAGTTTCACCAGGTCGCGCAGTTCCGGAATCGGGGAGTCCAGGTGCCGGACGGCCGCGCCCGCCGCGGTGACGTCGTCGGCGATCACATCGAATTCGGTGCCGTCCCCGCGGCTGGGGGAGTGGCGGGTCTTGCCATTGGGCTCCAACTTCACCCGCAGGTCGGCGACCGGCAGATAGTAGGTGGGGTAGTGGGGTCCCTCCCATACCAGCGTCGGGTTGACGGTATCGGCGGCCAGGTGACCGCCCAGGTAGGCGCGTACCCGCTTGGCGCTCGGTTCGACGCGTACCCGGCCACGCTGTGTCTCGGTCATACCTCTTGACGGTACGCCGGTGGGTAAACCGCTGTCGGGGAGCAGGATTCGCGTACCGGCGGCAGCCCGGGAAACCGTGACCCGACCGGCGATTTTCCCTGCCTGACCAGGGCCGATATGGTGTTCGGGCAACACTCGAGCAACACAAGAAGGTGGCGGTCAGATGTCGGAAACCGGCAGTGTCCAGGAGCCGGAGCCCGGCAGTGCCCTGAAGCCGGAGCCCGGCAGTGCCCTGAAGCCGGGAACCGGTGGTGCCCAGCCGGCGGAAGCGGGCGGGGAGCAGCAGGGACTGCGTACCGGACTCCGGCGCCGGCACATGACGATGATCGCCATCGGCGGCGCGATCGGCGCGGGCCTGTTCGTGGGCAGTGGCTCGGTCATCCAGACCGCCGGGCCCGCCGCCATCCTGTCCTACGCGGGCGCCGGACTCGTCGTGCTGTGCGTCCTGCGGGCGCTCGGCGAAATGGTGGTGGCCCGCCCGGTCGCCGGATCCATGGGCGAGTACGCGCGGATGGCCATGGGACCGTTCGCCGGCTTCACCGTCGGCTGGCTGTACTGGTACCTCTACGTGATCCTGGTCGGGGCCGAGGCGGTGGCCGGCGCGGCCATTCTCGGCAACTGGATCGACCTCGACCAGTGGGTCCTGTCCGCTGGACTGCTGATCGTCATGACCGTGGTCAACCTGGTGTCGGTGAAGTCGTTCGGCGAGTTCGAGTTCTGGTTCGCCTCCATCAAGGTGGTGGCGATCGTGGCCTTCCTGGCCATCGGACTGGCCTGGGTGTTCGGGCTGTGGCCGGGCTCGGACGCGGGCTTCGCCAACCTGACCCGGCACGGCGGCTTCGCGCCCAACGGGATCGGCGGCGTCTTCTCCGCCATCGTGGTGGTGATGTTCGCGTTCGGCGGCACCGAGATCGTGACGGTGGCGGCCGCGGAATCCAAGGAGCCCGGCCCGGCCGTGGCCCGCGCCACCAACAATGTGCTGTGGCGGGTCGGCCTGTTCTACGTGGCCTCGATCTTCCTGGTGGTGACCATCCTGCCGTGGAACGACGCCAAGGTACTGACGAGCCCGTTCGTGAGCGCGCTCGAGCACATCGGGATTCCGGCCGCCGGCACCATCATGCAGGTCGTCATCCTGACCGCGGTGCTGTCGGTGCTGAACTCGGCCATCTACGTCTCCTCCCGCATGCTCTACGTCCTCACCCGCGACGGCGACGCCCCCGCCTCCCTGGTGAAGCTGAACAAGCGCGGCGTCCCCGCCCGGGCCGTCCTGCTCGGCACCGTCGCCGCCTGGGGCGCGGTCATCGCCTCCTACGTCTCACCCGACCAGGTCTTCACCTTCCTGGTGAACTCGATCGGCGTCGTCCTGGCCTTCGTCTACGTGGCGATCATGTTCTCCCAGTTGCGACTTCGCGCTCGCCTCCGCCGCGAGGACCCCTCCGCCCTCACCTACCGCATGTGGGGCTACCCCTACATCAGCTGGGCCGTCATCATCGCCCTCTTCGCCGTCTTCGTAGCCATGGCCCGCAACCCCGACCAGCGCAACCAGCTCATCGCCTCCACCATCAGCCTCCTGGCAGTCATGGCGATCTACCCCCTGCGCGCCAAATTCGGCCGCAAGAAGCCGGTCCGCGACGTAGAGATCCTCCACCACTGACCGGCGGGAGCGGAGCGCCCGGCTACTGCCCGACGGGCTTCACCACGACCGCGGTGCCATAGGCGGCGACCTCGCTCATGGTGTTGGCGATCTCGTTGCAGTCGAAGCGCATGGCGATCACCGCGTTCGCGCCATAGGCCATGGCATGTTGGCACATTCGCATGATGGCCTCGTGCCGTGACTGGTACAGCAGCTGGGTGTATTCGTGGATTTCGCCGCCGCCCAGGGCGCGGAAGCCGGCTGCGAAGTTGGCGCCCAGGCCGCGGCTGCGGACGGTCAGGCCCGCGACCTCGCCGATCACCTTGACGATCTCCTGGCCGGGTACGTCGTTCATGGTGGAGACCAGGATGGGGAACTGGGGGCCCGGCTGCTGCTGCGGTTGCGGCTGGCCCTGCTGGGGGTAGGGGGCCTGACCCTGTTGCGGGTACTGCTGCCCGGGGCCCTGCTGGGGGTACTGCTGGTAGGGCTGCTGCGGCGGCATGGGTTGGTTCATGAGCGGGATCGTACGGGGTGAAACGGAACGCGGACCGCATCCAGTGGGTGCGGTCCGCGAACGCTGGGCGAATCAGTCGTCGCCGAGGGCGATGGCCTGGGCTTCGGCCGGGGTGTGGGCGGCGGGGGCGTGATCGTCCATGTGGGACAGGAGCTTTCGGCCGGAGCACAGGACTGCGACCGCGGCGGCGGTGCAGGCGGCGCCGACCCAGAAGGGGAGGGACGCCTGGTGTTCGCCGAGCTTGCCTGCCAGGTAGGGGGCGGCCGCGCCGCCGGCGAAGCGGACGAAGCTGTAGGCGGCCGAGGCGGTGGAGCGCTCGACGGGGGCGGCCTCCATGACGGCCTCGGTGATCAGGGTGTTGTTGACGCCGAGGAACAGGCCCGCCAGGACGGTGCCGGCGATGAGGACCGGCTTGTGGTCGGTGAATACGGCCATGACCGCGAGATCCGCCGCGAACAGGGCGAGCGCGAGCGCCATCATGGGCACGGTTCCGAAGGCGCGCTGCAGTTTCGGGGCGAAGACCACCGAGGACAGGGCGAGCAGCAGACCCCAGCCGAAGAAGATGAACCCGATCGAATAGGTGCCCATGTTCAGCGGGAACGGGGTGTACGCGAGCAGGGTGAAGAAGCCGTAGTTGTAGAGCAGCGCGGTCACGCTCACCAGCAGCAGGCCCGGGTAGGTGAGGGCCTTGAACGGCGCGACGATCGAGGTCGGCTTCGCTGGCTTCGGCGACTCCGGCAGCAGCACCACCAGGGCGACGAACGCGACCGCCATCAGGACCGAGACGCCGAAGAACGGTGCGCGCCAGGTGAAGTGGCCGAGGAACCCGCCCACCAGCGGACCCGACGCGATGCCGATGCCCAGCGCCGCCTCGTAGAGGATGATGGCGCGGGCGACGCCGCCGGTGGCCGCGCCCACGATGGTGGCCAGCGCGGTGGCGATGAACAGCGCATTGCCCAGACCCCAGCCGGCGCGGAAGCCCACGATCTGCCCGACCGTGCTGGAACTGCCTGCGAGAGCGGCGAATACGACGATGATGGCCAGGCCGGCCAGTAGGGTCTTCTTGGCCCCGAAGCGGCTGGAGATGACGCCGGTGATGAGCATGGCCACGCCCGTGACCAGCATGTAGCTGGTGAACAGCAGTGTCACCTGGGACGGCGAGGCGTGCAACTGCTCGCCGATCGGTTTCAGGATCGGATCCACCAGCCCGATGCCCATGAAGGCGATGACCGAGGCGAAGGCGACGGCCCACACCGATTTGGGCTGGTTGGGTTTCGAGGTGGCGGCGCTGGTTTTCGACAGGATGGCGTTGTCGGCGCCGAGGGCCGCGGGGAAGGCGGGCCGGGTGATCGGGCTGGTGGTCACTGGAGAGTCCTCGTCTACGAATGATGATGAGTCGCAGCTGCTTTCGGTCGAGTTGCGAGGGGCCGGATTCAGGCTCCGGCGGCCTTGAAGGCCTCGGCGAGGTCGTTCAGGTCCCGGCTCAGCCGGGTGAGCAGGGCCGGATCGAGGTCGGGAAGGCGTGCGGCGAGGGAGTTTCCGAGGTGGTCCCGGGCGTCGGCCAGCCGGTCTCGTCCCGCGGGCGTGAGTTCGACGACCACGGCTCTGGAGTCGTCGGGATCCTTGGTCCGCGTGGCGAGACCGGCGTCGGTCAGCCGTCCGATCAGCGCCGTTGCTGCCGGTTGCGAGCATCGGTCGAGGCGAGCGAACTCGCTGATCCGCAGGGGGCCGTACTCGTCGAGGGTCCCGAGGGCCCGCATGACGGCGTGCGGAAGATCGATGCCGCCGAGTACTCCGGCCAGGCGGTTGAGCCGTGAGGTGGCGACGACGATGTCGACCAGCCTGTCCCCGGTGTCCTCCGGGGTGAGCTCGGTTGCCTGTCTCAGCTGCACCCGTCGATTGTTGCATAAGCTAACTATGTAGTTACATGGGCTAACGATATTTGGTCGCGTGAGATACGGCACAACGCAAACGGCCCGTGCGCAGCGAACTGCGCACGGGCCGTTTCCGGAAAGGATTCGCCGCTAGGCCGGACGGGCCAGCGGACGGGCGGGAGTGCCGAAGAGCTGGGCGTCGGCGTGGGCGCGCTTGAAGAACAGGTGCGCGTCGTGCTCCCAGGTGATGGCGATACCGCCGTGCATCTGGACGGTCTCGGACACCACCGAGTTGAAGGTGTCGATGGCATGCAGGCGGGCGGACTGCACGTCGACGGCCTCGACCGCGCCCGCGGCCAGGCCCGCGATGGCCAGGTACGCGATGGAGCGGGTCGACTCGACCAGCACGTACATGTCGGCCATGCGGTGCTTGAGCGCTTGGAAGCTGCCGATCGGGCGACCGAACTGCACACGGGACTTGGAGTACTCGACGGTCATGTCGAGGCACTGCTCGGCCGCGCCGAGCTGCTCGGCAACCACTGCCGCCCAGGCGATTTCACGCAGCCGGGCGACATTCGGCTCGCCCAGCGGACGGGCCTCGACCGAGTCGAAATCGATGCGCGCCAGCTTGCGGGTCGGATCCTGGGTGACGACCGCGGTGCGGGTGACGCCCGCGGCCGTGCCGTCCACCTCGAACAGGCCCGCGGCGGTCAGCACCAGCAGGGTGTCGGCGTGCACGCCGTCCAGCACGTAATGCGCGGAGCCCGAGAGCTTTTCGCCCTCGGCGGTGACCCCGAACGAGTCCCAGCCGCGCGGCCCGGCCCAGCACAGCGCCAGCGTGCGGACACCCTCGGCGACCTCCGGCAGCAGCCGCTCATTGGCCTCGGCGTTCCCGGCCAGCAGCAGCGCCTGTACACCCAGCACGGCCGAGCCGAGCATGGGCGGCGCGGACAGCGTGCGCCCGAGCTCCTCGACCACCAGCAGGGACTCGACCAGACCGACCCCGACGCCGCCGAACTCCTCCGGAATCGCCAGCGCGGCGACACCGACCTGCTCGCACAACAGCTTCCACAGCTGCTCGTCGTAGCCGCGCTCGCTCTCCAGCCCGCGCCGCATGGCCGCGCTGTCCCCGTGCTTGGCCAGCACCGCGCGCACGGTGGTCGCGAGTTCCTGCTGTTCGGCGGTGAGGCTCATGCCTTCGCTCCCATGTCGTAGAAGTGATTCGAGTGTGTCGCCCGGCGGCCGGGTGTGGTCGGCGCCCCGGCCGCCGGGGTGCTCATGCGACGTTTCCGGCGCGGAGAGCGGCGGCGATGCGGGCGCGGTGTTCGGCCGGGGTGCCCCAGGCCGAGCGCAGCGCGGTGACCTTGGTCAGCCACAGTGACAGATCGCATTCGGCGGTGTAGCCGATGGCGCCGTGCACCTGCAGCGCGATGCGGGCGGCCTGGTAGGCGGCCTCGCCGCAGGCCAGCTTGGCCGCGGAGATGTCGCGGCCGCGGGTCTGCGGGTCCGCGCCGGACTCCAGGGTCAGGGCCGCCCGGTAGAGCAGCGGCTGCGCCATGTCCAGCCCGATGTGGGCATTGGCCACGTGGTGCTTGATGGCCTGGTAGCGCCCGATCGGGGTGCCGAACTGCTGCCGCTGCTTGACGTACTCGACGCTGGTGTCCAGCAGCGCCCGGCCCGCGCCGAGCAGCTGCGCGGCGGCGGCCAGGGCGGCGGTGTCGAAGGCGAGATCGATGGCGGCGCCGACGCCTTCGCCCTCGGCCAGGGTCTCGCCGGCGGTCACGGTGAACAGGCGGCGGGCGGCGTCCACCGACTTCACCAGCGCTCCGGCGGTGGCCAGCGCGATGCGGTCGCCCTCGGCGATCAGCACCAGATCGGCGATGTCGGCATCCAGCGCGGTGGCCGCACCCTCGGCCCGGCCCGCATTCGCGCCGGCCGTCGCCGTCACCGCGAGGGTGCCCAGCTTCGCGCCCTCGGCCAGCTCGGGCAGCCGCTCGGCGGCGAGCGCCGAGTCCGGAAGCGCCTGCAGCAGTGCGGGAATCGCGGCGGCGGTCTCCACCAGCGGGCCCGGCACCGCGGCCCGGCCGATCTCGGTGAAGGCCACGATCATCTCGACGGGGCCCGCGCCGAAGCCGCCGTTCTCCTCGGTGACGGTCAGGCCCAGCGCGCCCGCCTCGGCCAGCTGGCCGATGAGTGCGCGCCCGGCGGCGGAATCGCCTGCGCCCCACGCCCGGACGACGCCGGGAGTCTTGGCGGCCTCGCCCATCTTGCGCAGGCTGGCGGCGAAATCGTTCTGTTCTGCGGTCAATGCGAATCGCATGTCGTCGTCCTCCGGGTGGCTATCGCGGCAGGCCGAGCAGGCGTTCGGCGATGATATTGCGCTGGATCTCGTTGGTACCGGCGTAGATCGGGCCCGCCAGCGAGAACAGGTAGCCGTCGGTCCAGGCGGATTCCTGTTCCGCGGCCGCGCCGTGCAGATCGAGCGCGGTCTCGTGCATGGCGATGTCCAGATCCGACCAGAACACCTTGTTCACCGAGGATTCCGCGCCGAGCTGACCGCCCTCGGCCAGCCGGGTCACGGTGGCCCAGGTGTTGAGGCGGTACGCCTCCGCGCCCACCCAGGCGTCGACCACGCGGTCGGCGAGGGCGGTGTCGGACTCGGCGGCCGCGCCTGTTCCGGAACCTGTTGTGCCCCGCCACAGCTCGATGAGCTTGTTGGCGGTGGCATTGAATCGGCCCGGCGAACGCAGCGACAGGCCGCGCTCGTTGCTGGAGGTGGCCATGGCGACCTTCCAGCCGTTGTTCGGCTCGCCGATCACGTCCGCATCCGGCACGAACACGTTGTCCAGGAAGATCTCCGCGAAGCCCGGTTCGCCGTCCAGCTGCGGAATCGGCCGCACCGTAATGCCTTCCGCGGTGAGCGGGAACATCAGGTAGGTCAGGCCGCGGTGGCGCTCGGCCTCCGGGTCGCTGCGGAACAGGCCGAAACCCCAGTCCGCGAACGAGGCTCGCGAACTCCAGGTCTTCTGGCCGTTGAGCAGCCAGCCGCCCTCGGTGCGCTTGGCGGTGGAGCGGATGCCCGCCAGGTCGGAGCCGGCCTCCGGCTCGGACCACGCCTGCGCCCAGATGTCGTCGGCGCGCGCCATTCTCGGCAGGATGCGGGCCAGCTGCTCCGGCGAGCCGTGCTCGAACAGGGTCGGCGCGAGCAGGAAGATGCCGTTCTGCGAGACGCGGCCCGGCGCGCCCGCGGCGTAGTACTCCTCCTCGAAGATGACCCACTCGGTCAGCGAGGCGTCGCGGCCGCCGTACTCGGCGGGCCAGGCCACACACGACAGGCGGGCCTCGGCGAGCTTGGCCTCCCACGCGCGGTGCGCCTCGAAGCCCTCCTTGGTGTCCATGGAGGGCAGGGGAGTGGCGGGCACATTGGCCGCCAGGAACTCGCGCACCTCGGCGCGGAACTCCTCTGTCTTGGCGTCGAATTCGAGATCCACTTATTTCGCCCCGTCGTTGTTGGCGGATTCTGTTTCGCGGCCGGCGGCGGCGTCGGTCGCGGCGGCCTTCATGGACTTGGCGTTCATCCCGCCCAGCGAGTCCGCGCCGACCTCGGCATTGTGGGCGTGCGCGAAGTGGTGCAGCCCGAACACCGAGTCCATGCCGGCCCGCATGCCCATGAGGTCCTCACACTGGTTGACGGCCTTCTTGGTCAGCGCCAGCCCGAACTGCGGCATCTCCGCGATCTTGTCGGCCAGCGCGAAGGTCTCGGTCTCCAGATCCGAGCGCGGGACGACACGATTGACCATGCCCCACTCGTAAGCCTGTGCGGCGGTGAAGCGTTCGCCGGTGAACAGGATCTCCTTGGCGCGGCGCGGCCCCAGCACCCACGGGTGCGCGAAGTACTCGACGCCCGGAATGCCCATGCGGACAACCGGATCCGAGAAGAACGCGTCCTCGGAGGCCACGATCATGTCGCAGGACCAGGCCAGCATGAGCGCACCGGCGATGCACGCGCCCTGCACCATGGCGATGGTCGGCTTGGGGATCTCCCGCCAGCGGCGGCACATGCCCAGGTAGACCTCGGACTCACGGGCGAAGCGCTGATCGCCGCCCGGGCGATCGGTGTGGTCCCACCACAGCGCGGCCTTGTTCTCGTACTTGATGTGGTGGTCGCGGCCCGGCGTGCCGATGTCGTGGCCCGCGCTGAAATGCTTTCCGGCGCCGCCCAGCACGATCACCTTGACCTCCGGATCCTCGACGGCCCGCACGAAGGCGGCGTCGAGTGCGTAGGTCATGACCGAGTTCTGCGCATTGCGGTAGTCCGGCCGGTTCAGCGTGACGACCGCGATCGGCCCCCGCTTCTCGTAGAGGACGACCTCGCCCTCGTCCGGGATGGCACCCAGTTCCTGGCTCACACTGTCTCCTTTACGCGTGATCGAGCGCCCTGCGTGGTTACGCTCCGCAAGCGCTGAGTGGAGGAGCGGCGCCTCCGGGCGTGACTCGCTCACGCGGTCTCCTCACGTAATTGCCGCTTGAGAACCTTCCCCGCGGCGTTGTAGGGCAGCTCGGCGCGGAATTCCACGTACTTGGGCACCTTGAAGTTGGCCAGCTGCGCCTTGGCGTAGGCCCGCACGTCGTCGGCGGTCAGCTCCGAGCCGGACCGGCGCACCACGAACACCTTGCCGACCTCGCCCATGCGCTCGTCCGGCACGCCGATGACCGCGGTCTCGGCGACACCCTCGAGCCGGGCCATGGTCTGTTCCACCTCGGCGGGATACACATTGAAGCCGCCGGAGATGTACATGTCCTTGAGCCGGTCGGTGACCTTCATGTAGCCGCGGTCGTCGATGACGGCGACGTCACCGGTGTGCAGCCAGCCGTCGGCGTCGATGGTCGCGGCCGTGGCCTGCGGATCGTCGAGGTAGCCGCGCATCACCTGGTCGCTGCGCAGCAGCAGTTCGCCGTTGTCGGCGAGCTTCATCTCGAAGCCGTCGATGGTGCGCCCGCAGGTATTGGCGATGGTCTCGCTGGAGTCCTCGGGCCGGCACATGGTGCCGAACCCGCCGGATTCGGTCTGCCCGTACGCGGTCAGCACCACCTCGAAATCGAGCTCGCTGCGCATTCTTTCGATGAGCACGACCGGCACGGTGGCCGCGCCGGTGACCGCGACGCGCAGGCTGGACAGGTCCGCCCCGTCGCGCTCCGGGTGGTCGAGGATGGTCTGGTGGATGGTCGGCGGACCGGTCAGCACGGTGATGCGCTCGCCCTGGATGAGCCGCATGGTCTCCCGCACGTCGAACACGGCCTGCGGAATCATGGTCGCCCCGGTGACCAGGCTGGTGATGATGCCCGCCTTGTATCCGAAGCTGTGGAAGAACGGCGGCACGATCAGATAGCGGTCGGTGTTGTTCAGCGTCGCGCAGTCGGCCCAGGCCCGGGCGCTGTTCAGCACCTGATGGTGCGCGATGAGCACGCCCTTGCTGCGCCCGGTGGTGCCGGAGGTGAACAGGATGTCCGAAAGATCGTTCGGCGATACCGATTCCGCGCGGGCGATGACCTGCTCGAGGCTCACCGCCTCGGCCACCTTGCCCAGTTCCGACCAGACGATGGCGTCCTCGACGGGGGCCTCGCCCTCGACGGGGATCACGATGGTGGTCTCGATGCCCAGTTCCGGTGCGGCGGTCCGCAGTTCGGTCAGCCGGTCGCGCCCCAGGAATTCACCCGTGATGAACAGCGCCTTGGCATGCACCCTCGACAGCACATCCGCCGCCTCGGCGGCCACGTACCGGGTATTGAGCGGAACGATCGCCGCACCCACATAGTGGCTCGCCAGCACCGCGGTCACCCAGTGATGCGTGTTGGGCGCCCAGATGCCGATGCGGTCGCCGCGCTCAATGCCGCGCGCCATCAGCGCACGCGCGGTCTCACGCACCGAGTCCAGCAGTTGCGACCAGCTCAGTCGCACGGCACCGTCGCCGACAGCGGGCGCGTCACCGTAGACGTGCGCGGCCGCGTGCAGGGCGAGCGGTGTGGTCTGCGGAGGAGATGTCACAGGGCTTCCTCGCTGTCCGGGAATGGGTCTAACAAAGCAAGTGCTTGGTAGGTTACTCTACCGACGTGAGCATGATCCAGACCCCCGAACCGGCCAGCGGGATTGAGCCCCCCGAGGACGCCGAATTCCGTGCTGAGGTGCGCGAATGGCTGGCCGAGAACCTGAACGGCCAGTTCCGCGAGCTGCGCGGTCTGGGTGGTCCCGGGCGCGAGCACGAGGCCTTCGAGGAGCGGCTCGAATGGGATCGTGCCCTCGCCGCCGCCGGCCTGACCTGCCTGGGCTGGCCCAAGGAGTGGGGCGGCCGCGACGCCACCCTGCGCCAGCAGGTCATCTTCCACGAGGAATACGCCAAAGCCGATGCCCCGAGCCGGGTTTCGCACCTCGGCGAGGAACTGCTCGGACCCACGGTCATCGCCTTCGGCACCGAGGCGCAGAAGAAACGCTTCCTGCCGGGCATCCGCAATGTCACCGAGCTGTGGTGCCAGGGCTATTCGGAGCCGGGCGCGGGCTCGGACCTGGCCGCCGTCACCACCTCCGCCCAGCTCGAGGGCGACGAATGGGTGATCAACGGCCAGAAGATCTGGACCTCGCTGGCGCACCTGTCCGACTGGTGCTTCGTGGTCGCCCGCACCGAGAAGGGCTCGACCCGCCACCACGGCCTGTCCTACCTGCTCGTCCCCATGAAGCAGCCGGGCGTCGAGGTGCGGCCCATCATCCAGCTCACCGGGACCGCGGAATTCAACGAGGTCTTCTTCGACAATGCCCGCACCGCCGCCGATCTGGTGGTCGGGCAGCCCGGCGACGGCTGGAAGGTCGCCATGGGCACGCTCACCTTCGAGCGCGGCATCTCCACCGTCGGCCAGCAGATCCGCTACGCGCGCGAACTCGCCGACCTCGAGGCCGTGGCCCGGGAGAACGGGGCGCTCGAGAACCCGGTCCTCGCAGACCGTTTCGACAAGGCGTGGGTCGGCCTGCGGGTGCTGCGCGCGCACGTGCTGCGCACCCTGGAGTCCGGCCACGACGGAGCCTCCGTGGATGCCCGCACCGCCGCCGGGCAGGCCTCGGTGACCAAGCTGCTGTGGGCCAATTGGCATCGTGGCCTGGGCGAACTGGCCATGGACGTGCTCGGCGCGCCCGGCCTGATCGCCGACGGCCCGGGCGATGACCTCAATGCCTGGCAGCGCATGTTCCTCTTCACCCGTGCGGACACCATCTACGGCGGTTCGAACGAAGTGCAGCGCAATATCATCTCCGAGCGCGTGCTCGGACTTCCCCGAGAGGCTCGACCGTGAGTGACCTGTCCACCGCCCCCGAAATCACCCCCGGCCACAACCTGCTCGCGGGCAAGATCGCGGTGGTGACCGCCGCCGCGGGCACCGGCATCGGTTCGGCCACCGCGCGCCGCCTGCTCTCCGAGGGCGCGGACGTGGTGATCTCCGACTGGCACGAGCGTCGCCTGAAGGAGACCGAGCAGGCGCTGCAGGCCGAATTCCCGGACCGCCGAATCGCTTCCGTGCCCTGTGACGTCAGCTCGACCGAGCAGGTGGACGCGCTGGTCGCCGGTGCCGTCGCGGCGCTGGGCCGGATCGACATCATGGTCAACAATGCGGGCCTCGGTGGTGAGGTGCCGGTCGTGGACATGACCGACGAGCAGTGGGACAAGGTCCTCGACATCACGCTGAACGGGACTTTCCGTGCAACTCGGGCGATGCTCAAGTACTTCCGCGAGGCCGGCCACGGCGGCGTCATCGTCAACAATGCCTCGGTTCTGGGCTGGCGCGCCCAGCACGGCCAGGCCCACTACGCCGCCGCCAAGGCCGGCGTCATGGCGCTGACCCGCTGCAGCGCGGTCGAGGCCGCCGAGTTCGGCGTGCGTATCAACGCGGTGGCACCCTCCATCGCCCGCCACGCCTTCCTGGACAAGGTCACCTCGGCCGACCTGCTCGACCGCCTGGCCGCGGGCGAGGCCTTCGGCCGCGCCGCCGAGCCGTGGGAGGTGGCCGCCACCATCGCCATGCTCGCCAGCGACTACACCACCTACCTGACCGGCGAGGTGGTCTCCATTTCCAGCCAGCGCGCGTAATTCGAATTGCGCGCCGGCGCGGCCGAATTAGTGCGTTCGGCCGACGCGAAATGCTGTGCCGTGTGGTCGCAGCTTTTCTGACTGCCGTGTCCCCTTCCGGGGCGCGGCAGTGCGCGTTTTATCGGCGGCCGAAAATGGCTGGCGCGTCGGGGGTGCGGTTGTGCAATCCTGGTTTAGGCCGGTACCGCTAGTCGAAGGGCACGACCCATGGGTCCGGATCGCCGACAACAAGCAGCCCCAGCACAGGCCCACGAGGAATTGGAACTCGAGCTGGTGCGTGAGGTCGTTCTAGCGCGCCGAAGGCTCGACAATGTCGTTCTGGCCGCACTGACTTTGGGTGCGGAATTACTGGATCACGACTCCGAGTGCGCCACCGCCATGCGGGCGGCGCAGATCCTGGAACAACACGCCGTGGACGAAACCGACGTGACACGCGACCCGCGCGGCGCGTTGCGCCGGGACATGGTTCGTGATCGTGAGCGCGCCCGCCGCATCGGCCTGTCCCGGATCGGGTTTTCGGACAGCGAGGCGGATCGGCGCCGCCGGAAAAGGACGGCTCTGCTCTGCGAGGTCCGGGCCGATCTGCTGGAGGTGGTACGCAACTGCCGCCGCCTGCGCTACGACCATGCCGCCTTCACCGACGGTATCGCACAGGGATTATGCGCTGCCACAGACAAATTGGTGGTGGGCGCCGATATGGAGACCTATCGGGCCTGGCAGCGGGGGATGGTCCTCAAGCTCATCGAGGAACCCGGTCGCGACGGCATACCGCCGCGGGTCATGGCCACCGTGGACGCCGGGCCGGGCCGGGAGCCGCTGACCGTCGAGTGGGACAGTCCCGAACGGCGGTTGGCGCTGGTGGCGCGGATGGCGCGGGCGGGGGTGTCACCCGTGGTCATCTGCGATCGCCTGCTGGCCGACCTGTCGGTCTCGTCGCCGCTGCGGTACTCGATGCGCTGAACGGGAGGCAGGTGGACCAAGCAAATGCTTGGTTGTATATTGACGGGGTGACCCAACCTGACCCCTCCAAATCGGCACGTCGCACCGAGCTGCTCGGCCTGGCCGCGAATCTGTTCGCGGAACGGGGCCTGCGCGCCACCACGGTTCGCGACATTGCCGACGCGGCGGGGATTCTATCCGGGAGTCTGTACCACCACTTCGATTCCAAAGAAGCCATGGTGGACGAAATCCTGCGCGGGTTCCTCGACGACCTCTTCGGTCGCTACCGCGAAATCGTGGCGGCCGGCCTCCCCGCCCGCGACACGCTGGAAGCCCTGGTCATCGCTTCCTACGAATCCTTCGACCGGTTCCACGCGGCCGTCGCCATCTACCAGGCCGAGGCCAAACGACTCAGCGGGACACCGCGATTCGACTACATCGCGAAATACAACAGCGAGTTCCGTGAGCTCTGGCACCAGGTGCTGACCAACGGCGTCGCCGACGGCAGCTTCCGGCCCGAGATGGACATCGAGCTGGCCTACCGGTTCCTGCGCGACACCGTCTGGGTATCGGTGCGCTGGTACCAGCCCGGCGGCCGGATCACCGTCGACAACCTCGCCAAGCAGTACCTGACCATCGTGCTCGACGGGCTCACCAGCCCCGAAAAGCGCACATGACCAACTCTCCAGAGCTACAACTTCACCAGCAGCAGTCAGTAGGAGTTCCCATGTCAGCACCGTCCCGCCGTCAGTATTCGCCGATGCGTGAGGCGTATGTGATCGACGCCGTGCGCACGCCGGTCGGCAAGCGGGGCGGCTCACTGGCCGCCGTGCATCCGGCCGATCTGGGCGCCGCCGCCATCAAGGGGCTCATCGAGCGCACCAACCTGGACCCGGCCGCGGTGGACGACGTGGTGTTCGGCTGCTGCGACACCATCGGCCCGCAGGCCGGAAACATCGCGCGCACCTCGTGGCTGGCCGCGGGCTACCCCGAGTCGGTGCCGGGCGTGACGGTGGACCGGCAGTGCGGTTCCTCGCAGCAGGCCATCACCTTCGGCGCCCAGGCCATCATGTCCGGCACCGCCGAGGTGATCGTGGCCGGCGGCGTGCAGAACATGAGCGCCATCCCGATCTCCGCGGCCATGCTGGCCGGGCAGGCCTACGGCTTCGACTCGCCGTTCGTCGGCGCGCAGGGCTGGGATCACCGCTACGGCACCGGTGAAGTGTCGCAGTTCAATTCGGCCACCATGATCGCCGAGAAGTGGGACATCTCCCGCCGCGACATGGAGGAGTGGGCGCTGCGCAGCAACGAGCGCGCCCGCAAGGCCATCGTGGACGGCAAGTTCGATCGCGAGATCGTGCCGGTGGGCGACTTCTGGATCGACGAGTGCCCGCGCGAGACCACCCTGGAGAAGATGGCCGGGCTGCAGCCGCTCGCCGAGGGCAGCCGCATCACCGCGGCCCTGGCCAGTCAGATCTCCGACGGCTCCAGCGCCACCCTGCTGGCCTCGGACTGGGCGGTCCAGGAGTACGGGCTCACCCCGCGGGCGCGCATTCACCACGTGAGCGCGCGCGGCGCGGACCCGATCTACATGCTGACCGCGCCCATCCCGGCCACCAGGTGGGCCCTGGAGAAGACCGGTCTGACCATCGACGACATGGACGTCATCGAGATCAACGAGGCCTTCGCCTCGGTGGTGCTGGCCTGGATCAAGGAGACCGGCGCCAACCCCGACAAGGTCAATGTCAACGGCGGTGCCATCGCGCTGGGCCACCCGCTGGGCGCGACCGGCGCCAAGCTGTTCGCCTCCCTGCTCAACGAGCTGGAGCGGGTGAACGGCCGCTACGGTCTGCTCACCATCTGTGAGGGCGGCGGCACCGCCAACGTCACCATCATCGAGCGCCTGGGCTGATCCAGATAAGGCGTTTCGGAAGCGGCACACCGATTTTCGCGGCGCGGAGAGGCGGAGCCGCGCCGCTTTCGCGTCCGGGGCCCGGCAATGTCCGCTATCGTCGAACGGCAGACCGGTTGAAGGCGTAGTTGTCCGGGGTGGGGACCGTGATGGAGGAGTACCTGCCGAGAAGGGGTTTCCTGCTGGGGGCCTTCGGTTTAGCGGGCATGGGCTACATGGCTGCTGCGGCCGCCGATCCGGTTCCCCTGCCCCCGCCGCCCGTGCCGCTGCCCCCGCTGCCCCCGCCGACGTTCACGCCGTTCAACTACCATTCGCCCGCGCTACAGCCGTTCGTCGACGACCTGCCCATTCCCGAAACACGGCGGGCGGCAGGGGAATTGGCGGCCATCTCGGGAACCCATCGCTATCACCGGGAACTGCCGGAGACCCGCAGCTGGGGCTTCGGGCAGCCGGTGCTCGGGCCGAGCCTGGAGGCGCATCGGGATCAGGTGGCGCGTATCGGCTTTCGCAATGAGCTGGGCACCCATGTGCTGGCCCAGCATGTGGACCTGACCATGCACGGCGTCACCGAGCTGGATCGCACCGATCCGCGCTTCACCGTGCACCTGCACGGCGGCGCGAATTCCCCCGACTCCGACGGACATCCGCTCATCGGCTGGCGCAATGGCGGCGGCCCCAGCTTCGCGTACGGCAACCGCCAGGAGGCCGCCACCCTCTGGTACCACGACCACGCCATGGGGATCACCAGGTTGAACATCCAGGCCGGGCTGGCCGGAATGTATTACCTGCGGGACGAATTCGACACCGGGGGCGACGACAACCCGATCGGCCTGCCCAGCGGCGAGTTCGAGATCCCGCTCATCGTGCAGGACCGGACCTTCAATGCCGACGGCAGCCTGCAACCCATGGTGGCCACCTATATTCCCCAGGGCTACAACCAATCCGGGCAGCTGGGGGACGTGTGCTGCGTGAACGGGGTGGTGTGGCCGCGGCTCGAGGTGCGGCGCACCGTCTACCGGTTCCGGCTGCTCAACGGCTCCAACTCGCGGCCCTACATCTTCGAGTTCTCCAACGGCATGCCGTTCTTCGCGATCGGCGGGGATCTGGGCCTGCTGGACCGGCCGGTGCCGACACCGTCGATCCGGGTGAGCCCCGGTGAACGGGTGGACCTGCTCGTCGATTTCAGTAGCCTCGGGGACGACGAGACCGTCGACCTGATCAATACCGCCGAAAACGATTTCGGCAATGCCGTGTTCATGGCCCCCGAGCTGCGTCCCATCATGCGCTTCGCCGGCGCGGGCGACGGTCCGGCCCACGACATCCCGCGACTGCTCCGGGGCGGCCCCGGCCTGCCGGACCCACTGGAACCCACCCACCGGCCGGGCTCGGTGCGCACGGTGACGCTACTCGGCCTCAATGACGATTCCCGGGCCGCGGCGGTCTTCCCGACCATGATGTCGCTGAACAATCTGCCCTTCCTGAGCGCGGACATAGATACCGCGCGGGCCGGGGCGGTGGAACAGTGGAACATCGTCAACACCACCCCGTTCGATCACCCCATCCACCTGCACCTGGCCCGGATGCGGGTGATCGGCCGCCAGCCCATGCTCACCTCGGCCTACTTCCTCGCCAACTACCCGCCGGCGTTCGGTACCCGCTGGGCGCCCTCGGCCGACGGGTTCGCCATCGGGCCCCAGCAGGGGCCGCCGCTCTGGGAGGCCGGGTGGAAGGACACCATCGAGTGCCCGACCGACACCATCACCCGGATCCTGGTGAGGTGGCCATCGGTCGAGGAGCTCGGCTTCGATCCCGATGCGGTGGTCCCGGTGCCGCCCGGCGCGGAGGCCATGGCGCCCACCGGTGCCGGCATGGCGGGCGGGATGGCGGACACCCCGGAGATCCACGGCTATGTGTGGCACTGCCACAACCTCGACCATGCCGACCACGACATGATGCAGCAGATCCGCGTCCAGCCCTGACTCCGCAGGGTGCGCGAAGTTACCGGGATGCCACGGCATTTCGGCCGGGATTCCTACACTGCGTGCATGTCGAGATCGGTGGAGGGCCGGTTCGAGGAGATAGCCCGCAAGGCCCGGCGGGTACAGGACGCCGTCGACGGGGTGCGGGCTCGCGCCGACGTGGACGGAGTGCGGATCGTGGTCGCACCGGACGGCCGCATCACCGCCCTGGAGCTACCGGATTCGCGGATGGCACAGGCGATTTCGCATGCCCACCAACAGGCGCTTGCGCACGCGCTCGAATGCGCCGATCGCCTGCGAGGTGAACTCACCGCCGATCCCGCGGTGGCGACCGCTTGGCGTCTGTTGATGCGACCGGCCCCGGAGTCGTCGAAAACTGCCGCACCGCAGGATAATTCGGCCGCGTCGCAAGTGGATGCCCCGAACCCGTACGCCCTGCCCGCCGCCGTCCGGCACCGATACGGCCTGCCCTGAACCGGTCGGCGTCCCCGCGCGCCGGGAGGGGTTGCGGGACATTGCCCAGCGGTGTGAAGACGGCCCACCGGACCGGCCCGGTGGGCTCGTACCGCACCGGCCGGGCTCTACGGGCCCGGTGGGGAGCGCGCCGCGAGCTGGGGATTTGCTCGGATTAGGATGGCCGCGGACTTGTTTCGGGCGTCAGGGAGAAAGCGGGCGGTTCATGGATCTGGGTGTCCGCTGGAAGGTGCACGGCGACGGGCGCTCGCCCGCGCCGGGGGCGGTGGTGCGGCCGGACGAGCGGCTGTCGTGGCCGCGCACCTTCGGGCTGGGCGCGCAACACGTGGTGGCCATGTTCGGCGCGAGTTTCGTTGCGCCCGTGCTGATGGGGCTCGATCCCAACCTCGCCGTCATGATGTCGGGCGTCGCGACCGTGCTGTTCCTGCTCGCGACGCGCGGCCGGGTACCCAGCTATCTGGGCTGCTCGCTGTCGTTCGTGGGTGTGGCCGCGGTGATCCGGGCACAGGGCGGCAGTAGCGCGACGGTTACCGGCGCCTGCCTGGTGGTGGGCGCCGCGCTCTTCCTGATCGGCCTGGCCGTACAGCGGTTCGGGGCGCGCATCATTCACGCCGCCATGCCACCGGTGGTGACCGGCGCGGTGGTCATGCTCATCGGCTTCAACCTGGCCCCGGTCACCGCCTCGACCTACTGGCCGCAGGATCAGTGGACCGCGCTGCTGGTCATGCTGTTCACCGGGCTGGCCGTGGTGGGCCTGCGCGGATTCTTCGCACGCATCGCGATCTTCCTGGGCCTGGTGTTCGGGTACGGGCTCTCGTGGGTGCTGGACCGGGTGTTCGGGCAGATCCATTCCGCCGACGGCAGCGGCAAGGTCACCGATCACTGGCGGCTGGATCTGTCCGGTGTGGCCAAGGCGGATTGGCTCGGCCTGCCCAGCTTCCACGCCCCGTCCTTCCAGTGGTCGGCGGTGCTGGTGGCGCTGCCGGTGGTGATCGCGCTGGTCGCCGAGAACGCCGGGCACGTGAAGGCGGTCGGCGAGATGACCGGCGCCAACCTGGACGACAGGCTCGGCACCGCCATCGCCGCCGACGGCGCGGCCTCCATGCTGTCCACCGCGGTCGGCGGCCCGCCCAACACCACCTACTCGGAGAACATCGGCGTCATGGCCGCCACCCGGGTGTACTCCACGGCCGCCTACTGGGCCGCCGCGTTCTTCGCGCTGCTGTTCGGTCTGTGCCCCAAGTTCGGGGCCATCGTCGCGGCCATTCCGGGCGGGGTGCTGGGCGGGATCACCGTCATCCTGTACGGCATGATCGGCCTGCTGGGCGCGCAGATCTGGACCAATGCCCGGGTCGATCTCCGCAATCCGCTGAACCTGGTGCCCGCCGCCGCGGGCCTGATCATCGGCATCGGCAATGTGAGCATGAAGTTCACCAGCAACTTCACCCTGAGTGGCATCGCCCTGGGCACCCTGGTCGTCATCACCGGCTACCACGTGCTGCGCGTCTTCGCGCCCGCGCACTTCAAGGGGGAGGAGCCGCTGCTCGACGAGGGCACCTCCTCCTACGACGAATCAGGCAGGTAGCGAACGGGGTTCGGCCGCGGCCGGTCCGTCCGCCTGCTCTCCGGCGTAGGGCAGCCGCAGTACGTACCAGGAGTGTTCGGACGAATACTCGAGGTACCGCGCGGCTTCCGGGTCGCAGGCCAGCCCTTCGATCCGGGTCCACTGCCCGTCACCGGCGGCGATGGTGTCGGTGTAGCGGACGTGCAGGTGGCCGTGGAACAGCACGCTGGGCCGCAGCGTCCGCACCACCCGCTGGATGCGGTCCTGGTTGGGATAGCACTCGTCCTTGTCCTTGCGATTCCACTTCGGCTGCGAGGCCCGCGGTTTGTCGTGGGTGAGCAGCACGTCCACCGGTGAGTTGTCGGCATCGAGCAGGCCGGTCAGCTCGGCGTCGGTCATCTCCTCCTCCGGAAACCACAGCATGCCCGCGGTCTCGGGCCGTTTCGAGGAGCCGTAGCCGCGCCGCTTGGCGATCTGCTCGGCCTTGCGGGCCTCCCGGGCCAGCCGCCAGCCCTTGTCGGTGGAGCGGGCCCCGCCGAAGGCGGCGAAGCTGGTGCCCTCCCAGGTCCAGCGGTGCCCGCGTGGGGCGTACCTGAGGTGCTTGCGGCACACCAGGAATCCCTCGTGGTCCGGATGCTCGTCGTAGAGCTCGTGCAGCAGCGAGCTCTTGTCGTGATTCCCGTCCAGGAAGTACACGGTGACCCCGGCGCGCTTGGCCGCCCTGTTCACCACGTCGAAGTACCGCCGTCCCGAGTGCATGTGCTCCCACGCCCCGAAGTCCCCCACCGCGAACACCCGCTCGCAGTCATTCCGCGCCGCGACCCGTATCAATGCCAGCGCATGCGCGGTGTTCCCGTGCAGGTCTCCGACGATCAGGACATTCCCCATCGCCACATGGTGGCACCCCCGTCCCCGGACGGCATCCGCAATGCCCGGACGCCGCTTTCGGCCGGCCCGAATTAGGCTGACCTCCATGAACTCTGTGTTGGTTACCGGCGCGGCGCGCGGCATCGGCAAGGCCGTCTGCCTGCGTCTGGCGCAGCAGAACTGGCAGGTCTACGCCGGCGTCCGCAAGCTCTCCGATGGTGAGGCGCTGGCCGCGGCGGATTCCCGCATCACTCCGGTCGTCCTCGATGTCACGAATCCGGACCACATCGCCGCCCTCGACGAGGTGCTGCCCGCGGACCTGACGGCCGTGGTCAACAATGCGGGCATCGTCGCCGACGGCCCGGTCGAGCTCCTCGATCTGGACACCCTCCGAAACCAGTTCGAGGTCAATGTCTTCGGTGCGGTCGCGGTCACCCAGGCCGTTCTCCCGCGCCTGCGCGCCACCCGGGGCCGCGTGGTCTTCATCTCCTCGCTGTCCGGCCGCATCTCCACCCCCGGGACCGGCGCCTACAACTCCTCCAAGTTCGCCCTCGAGGGCCTGGTCGACGCCCTCAGGGTGGAGCTGCGCCCGTGGGGAATCCACACGTCCCTGATCGAGCCGGGCCCGATCGCCACCGACCTCTGGTTCGGCGCGACCGACATGGTCGACACCACCACCGCCCACCTCACCGATGCCCAGCGCGAGCTCTACAGCGCCCACCTCGCGGGCCTGCGCAAGATGTCCCAGCAGGTCCCGAAGATCGCCGCCCCCGTCGACTCGGTCGTCAACGAGGTGGAAAAGGCTCTCACCGCGAAGCGCCCCAGGGCCCGCTACATTCCGGGCCTCGCCGGAAAGATCCAGGTGGTGGCCACCTCCCTCACCCCGACCCCGATCCTGGACGCACTCTTCGCCCTGGTCTCCGGCATTCGCAAGAAGTAGCGGGCACAGCGCAGGGTCGGAGCAGATCGGTAATCGGATACGGGACAACCGATTTCGCGAGATCGGGTTACTCGCCGGGTACATCCGGAACTGTCGGGGCACCCTACCGCCGGCACGGAATGCCAACGGTAGGGGCTCTCTGCCGTCCGCTGAAGGCCCGGAGAGGCGGGGGAGATTACGCGCCGTAGACCGGCTCCGGGGTGGTGGCCTTGGACAGCAGGTCGCGCACGACCGGGCCCAGCTCGGCCGGCTCCCAGCGGGCGCCGCGGTCGATGGAGACGCCGTGGCGCCAGCCGTCGGCGACGGTCACCTTGCCGCCCTCGACCTCGAACATGCGGCCGGTGACACCGGCGGAATCGGCGCTGCCCAGCCAGACCACCAGCGGCGAGACGTTTTCCGGGGCCATGGCGTCGAAGCCGTCCTCGGGGGCGGCCATCATGTCGGCGAAGACCGTCTCGGTCATGCGGGTGCGGGCCGCCGGGGCGATGGCGTTGACGGTGACGCCATAGCGCGCGAATTCGGCCGACGCGGTGAGGGTCAGGCCCGCGATGCCGGACTTGGCGGCGGAGTAGTTGCCCTGGCCGACCGAGCCGAGCAGGCCCGCGCCGGAGCTGGTGTTGATGATGCGGGCCTCGGGGGTGCGCCCGGCCTTGGCCTCGTTGCGCCAGTACTCGGCGGCGTGCCGCATGGGCGCGAAGTGGCCCTTGAGGTGCACCTTGATGACCGCGTCCCACTCGTCCTCGCCGAGGTTGACCAGCATCCGGTCGCGCACGATGCCGGCATTGTTGACCAGCACGTCCAGGCGGCCGAAGGTGTCGACGGCGGTCTGGATCAGCCGGCGCGCGCCCTCCCAGTCGGAGATGTCGTCGCCGTTCACGATGGCCTCGCCGCCGAGGGCCTTGATCTCCTCGACGACCTGCGCGGCCGGGGAGTCCGGGCTGGGTGCGCCGTCGAGCTCGGCGCCGAGGTCGTTCACGACCACCTTCGCGCCGGCGGCGGCGAAGGCGAGGGCGTGAGCACGGCCGATGCCACGACCGGCGCCGGTCACGATGACGACGCGGCCGTCGCAGATCTTGTTGTCGGTCATATCGATTACCTCTTCGTGTTCGATCGGTCTAGTGGCCCGAGACGGCGGGGACGTCTGCGGTGGATGCTTCGAGGAAGGCGGGCTTCTCGCCGCCGCCGTGCACCAGCAGCGCGCTGCCGGTGACGTACGCGGCCAGGGGCGAGGCCAGGAACGCGGCGGTGCGACCGATGTCCTCGGGCGTCGCCATGCGCTGCATGGGAACCGTTCGGCTCACCGAGGCGATGCCCTCCTCGTCGCCGTAGTGCAGGTGCGAGGACTCGGTGTTGACCAGGCCGCAGATGACGGAGTTCATCCGCACCTTCGGAGCCCACTCCACGGCGAGCGACGAAACCAGGCTGTCCACACCGGCTTTGGCCGCACCGTAGGCCGCGGTGCCCGGGGAGGGCCGATGCCCGGAGACGCTGGAGATCATCACGATCGATCCGCCCGTCTCCTGCTTCTGCATGACCTCGTTGGCCACCTGCGAAACCAGCAGCGGCGCCAGCAGATTCAGCTGCACGATCTTGGCGTGGAAGTTGGCGCTGGCGTCGGCGGCCAGGGCGAAGGGCGCGCCACCGGCATTGTTCACCACGGTGTCGAGCCGCCCGTACTTCGCGACGATGGCCTCGATCAGCCCGCGCACCGAGTCCGGGTCGCGCACATCGCACGGCAGGAAGTCGATGCCGCGGCCATTGCTCTCGACGGGGGTGTCGCCGGGCCGTCGCGCGCAGGCCACCACGGTCGCGCCCGCGTCCAGGAAGACCCGGCTGATGCCGGCGCCGACGCCGCGCACGCCGCCGGTGACCAAGACGACCGAGCCGGACAGGTTTACTTCGATTCCCACCGTGATAACCTACCAAGCACTTGCTTGTTTTGCCAACGATGGGACATTCGATGGGGATCAACCGTCACACCGAAACCGAGGGCGTCGAAGTCGTCACTGTCGACTACCCGCCGGTCAACGCGCTGCCTTCCGACGGCTGGTTCGCCCTGGCCGACGCCGTCACCCAGGCCGGCCGCAACCCGGAGACCCGGGTCGTCGTGCTGCGCGCCGAGGGCCGCGGCTTCAACGCGGGCGTGGATATCAAGGAGATGAACGCGGACACCGGGCACACCGCCCTGATTCGCGCCAACCACGGCTGCTTCGCCGCCTTCGCCGCGATCTACGACTGCGAGGTTCCGGTCGTCACCGCCGTGAACGGCTTCTGCCTCGGCGGCGGCATCGGCCTGGTCGGCAACTCCGACGTCATCGTCGCCTCCGACGACGCGACCTTCGGCCTCCCCGAGGTCGACCGCGGCGCGCTCGGTGCGGCCACCCACTTGGCGCGACTGGTCCCCCAGCACCTGATGCGGACCATGTTCTACACCGCGGGCACCCTCACCGCGCAGCAGCTGCACCACTACGGCTCGGTCTTCAAGGTGGTGCCGCGCGCCGAACTCGACGCCGCCGCCATGGAGGTCGCCAAGAACATCGCCAACAAGGACGGCCGCGTCATCCGGGCCGCCAAGAAGGCGCTCAACGGCATCGATGTGCAGGACGTGCACCGCTCCTACCGCTTCGAGCAGGGCTTCACCATGGAGCTGAATCTCGCGGGCGTGGCCGACGAGATCCGGGCGCGCTTCGACGACGACCTGGCCGCTCAGAAAAAAGCAAAGTAGAAGGGGCGAAACACTATGCGCGACAAGCGAATGAGCCTCGACGAGGTCGTCGGCGAGCTCCGCAGCGGCATGACCATCGGCATCGGCGGCTGGGGTTCCCGGCGCAAGCCGATGGCGTTCGTGCGCGCCCTGCTGCGTTCGGACATCACCGATCTGACCGTCGTCACCTACGGCGGCCCGGATCTGGGCCTGCTGTGCTCGGCGGGCAAGGTGCGCAAGGCCTACTACGGCTTCGTGTCCCTGGACTCCGCGCCGTTCTATGACCCGTGGTTCGCCAAGGCCCGCACCGAGGGCGCGATCACCGTGCGCGAGATGGACGAGGGCATGGTCAAGTGCGGTCTGCAGGCCGCCGCGGCCCGCCTGCCGTTCCTGCCGATCCGTGCCGGATTGGGTTCTGCCGTCATCGATTTCTGGGAGGGCGAGCTCGAGACCGTCCAGTCCCCGTACGTCGATGCCGACGGCCGCCGCGAAACCCTCGTCGCCATGCCCGCTCTGAACCTGGACGCCGCCTTCGTGCACCTGGACCTGGGTGACAAGCACGGCAATGCCGCCTACACCGGCGTCGATCCGTACATGGACGACCTGTACCTGCTCTCCGCCGAGAAGCGCTACCTGTCGGTGGACCGTCTCGTCGAGACCGAGGAACTGGTGAAAGCCGTTCCGACGCAGGCCCTCATCCTCAACCGCATGATGGTCGACGGGGTGGTCGAGGCCCCCGGCGGCGCGCACTTCACCTTCTCCGGCAGCTACGGCCGCGACGAGAAGTTCCAGCGCCACTATGTCGAGGCCGCCAAGACGCCCGAGTCGTGGGCCGAGTTCAAGGCTCGCTACCTGGACGTGTCCGAGGCCGAATACCAGGCCGCCGTCAAGGCTTTCGCCGAGGAGCAGAAGTAATGACAGACACCACCACGATCACTCGGGCCGAGATCTGCGTCGTCGCCGCCGCCGAGATCTTCCGGGGCGCGGGCGAGATCATGGCCTCGCCCATGTCCACCGTCACCACCATCGGCGCGCGGCTGGCGCGGCTCACCTTCGAGCCGGACCTGCTGCTGTCCGACGGTGAGGCGCTGTTCTTCGCCGAGATCCCGCCGATCGGCGGCAAGGCGCCCATCGAGGGCTGGATTCCGTTCTCGAAGGTCTTCGATGTGGTGAATTCCGGTCGCCGCCATGTGGTCATGGGCGCCAATCAGATCGACAGGTACGGCAACCAGAACCTGTCCGCGTTCGGTCCGCTGCAGCAGCCGACCCGGCAGATGTTCGGTGTGCGCGGCGCGCCGGGCAACACCATCAACCACGCCACCAGCTACTTCGTGCCCAAGCACAACAAGCGGGTGTTCGTCGACCAGGTCGACATCGTGTCCGGAATCGGTTACGACAAGGTCGATTCCGAGAACCCGGCCTACCGCTTCCACCACCTGCACCGGGTGGTCTCGAACCTGGGCGTGTTCGACTTCAACGGCCCGGACCACACCCTGCGTGCGCTGTCGCTGCACCCGGGTGTGACCGCCGGCGAGGTCGCGGAGAACACCTCCTTCGAGATCGCCGGGCTGGCCGAGGCGGGCGAGACCCGTTTGCCCACCGAGGAAGAGCTCACCATCATCCGGACCGTGCTGGACCCCAAGGGCTTCCGTGAGAAGGAAGTGACGGCATGACCGCGCAACGGCTGAAGACGCCGCTGACCGAACTGGTCGGCATCGAGCACCCGATCGTGCAGACCGGCATGGGCTGGGTCGCCGGTCCGGGCCTGGTCGCGGCCACCGCCAACGCGGGCGGTCTCGGCATCCTCGCCTCGGCGACCATGACCCTCGACGAACTCGAGGTGGCCATCGCCAAGACGAAGGCCAAGACCGACAAGCCCTTCGGCGTGAACATCCGCGCCGACCTGTCCGACGCGCCCGACCGCATCGACATGATGATCCGCGACGGCGTGAAGGTGGCCTCCTTCGCGCTGGCTCCCAAGAAGGAGCTCATCGCCAAGCTCAAGGACAACGGCGTGGTCGTCATGCCGTCCATCGGCGCGGCCAAGCACGCGGTCAAGGTCGCCTCCTGGGGC
Source organism: Nocardia sp. NPDC059228 (assembly GCF_042754245.1). Classification (NCBI taxonomy): domain Bacteria; kingdom Bacillati; phylum Actinomycetota; class Actinomycetes; order Mycobacteriales; family Nocardiaceae; genus Nocardia; species Nocardia sp. NPDC059228. The sequence continues at coordinate 172,036 of NZ_JBHZAL010000001.1, forward strand.
GCGGACGCGGTGATCGTGCAGGGCGGTGAGGGCGGTGGCCACACCGGTTCCGTCGCGACCACGCTGCTGCTGCCGTCCGTGCTCGACGCGGTCGACATCCCGGTGGTCGCCGGCGGTGGTTTCTTCGACGGCCGCGGTCTGGCCGCCGCGCTGTCCTACGGCGCGGCCGGTGTCGCCATGGGCACCCGCTTCCTGCTCACCCAGGACTCGAGCGTCCCGGACTCGGTCAAGCAGGAGTACCTCAAGCGCGGACTGCAGGACACCGTCGTCTCCAAGAAGGTCGACGGCATGCCGCACCGCGTGCTGAACACCGAACTGGTGGACAAGCTGGAGCATTCCAGCGGCCTGCGCGGACTCACCGCCGCCGTCTCGAACGCCGTCAAGTTCAAGAGCATGACCGGCATGAAGTGGTCGACCATGATCAAGGACGGCATCGGCATGCGGAAGCAGAAGGGCCTCACCTGGTCCCAGGTCATCATGGCCGCCAACACCCCGATGCTGCTGAAAGCCGGTCTGGTGGAGGGCAACACCCACGCGGGCGTGCTCGCCTCCGGCCAGGTCGCGGGCATCATCGACGACCTGCCCACGGTGCAGGACCTCATCGACCGCATCATCACCGAGGCCATCGAGCGCATCGACAGCCTCAACACCTACCGCGTCACCACCACCGCCTGACGCGTCCCCGAACGTGCGCGGCCACCACAGCCCGACCGCGCACCCGGATCCGGCCAACCCTCGGATCCTTGCGCGCGCCCATCCGGCGCGCGCCGAGCCGTCCCCGGAACCTCTCGCCCGGGGGCGGCTTCGCGCGTTTATCGACTCATGACGCAACGGTGGGGCGCCTTTGTGCGGAATCCATGTCGGGTCGTCGGGGCACCCGCGAGTTAGCTGCCTTTTGCCTGATTTATCAGCTTTCGTACGGGGTTTCAGACCTCACAGTTGTTCAGTTTCGACGGTGAGGTCTGGCCCGAAACGCCTGGTCCAGGCCAATTGGCCTGGGCCGCTGGTGATATTGGGTACATGGGGTGTCGCGCAGGCGTACGGTTTGTGAGCCCCCCTAATGCAATCGGGGACTTGCGCGGATTGCCGTCGTGACCGGTACGATGGCCGCGTTCCGCAACGGTCCGGCAATCGGGGCGACAGTGTGAGCTCGAGACCTGTCCCGATCTGCCTGGTGCGGATCGGGATTCCGTACCCCTGGTGCGGAGCAAGCCAAGCGCGCGGTATCTGATGAGGGGATGGCTGTCGCATGATCGTCGATCGTGCAATGCGCCTGGTGGCAGTGATCGCAGCTGTCACCGGTTCGGCGCTGCTCGCGCCCGCGGTTGCCGATGCGCAGCCCGGGGGCATCCCGCTCGATCCCGTACCCGCGGGCCAGGATCCGACCCTGCCCGCGCCAGTCGGTTCGCAGCCGCAGGCGCCCGCCATCACGCAGCCTCAGGCAATCGGTGCCACTCGTCCGCAGCCCGTCACCCCGGTGGCCGGGCCGCAGGATCTGCTGTCCATGCTGCTCGCGCTCGGAACCGGCTCGGCCGGTGTCGGTTCCGCCGGTGTCGGCTCGGCCGCGGTCGGTTCGGCCGGACTGGGCACCGTGCTGGGCGGTACCGGCTCCGCGGCCCTGGGCGCCGGGTCCGCCGTAACGGGTTCCGCCGGTGCGGGATTGGGTTCGGCCGTCGGCGGTACCGGCTCGGCCGGGGCGGCCACCGGTTCGGCCGCGCTCGGAACCGGTTCCGCCGCAGTCGGTTCCGCCGGTCTCGGGACCGCGGGCGTGCTCGGCCTGGGTTCGGCGGGCGTCGGCTCGGCGGGCGTGGGCACCGGTTCCGCACTGCTGAGTGTGCTGCTCGGCACGGGTTCGGTGGCAACCGGTTCGGCCGCGGTGGGCTCGGCCGCAACGGGTTCGGCCGGGCTGGCCGCGTTGTGCACCGGTTCGGCCGCGGTCGGTTCCGCCGGTGTGGGTTCCGCGGGCGGTGCACTCACCGCGACGGGCTCGGGTGTCGGTTCGGCCGGGGCGGGTTCCGCCGCGGGTTCGGCCGATCTCGGATCGGCCGTGGTGGGTTCGGCGGGGCTCGGTTCGGCGGGGCTCGGTTCCGCCGCGGTCTGCGCCTCTCCACTGCTGCTGTTGCTGATCCCGCCGCCCGTCGCACCTGCGGTGCCGCCGGTGCCGCTGGAGATTCCGCAGCCCCCGGCCGTGCCGCAGTTGCCCGCCGTCGTGGCGCCGGCGGCCGCGTTGCCCGAGCCGGAGGTCGCACCTGCCGCGCCACCGCCCCCGCCGCCCCCCGCGCCGGCGCCCGCTCCCGTTCCCGTTCCCGTTCCGGCCCAGCCGAATCCGGATGTGAAGCCGACCTCGAACACCACCCCGCTGCCGCCGTGGAAGCCACTGTCGGTGCTCGGCGGGCTGATCGCCATGGCGCTGGGGGGCACCGGCTCGGGCGCGGTGAGCTTCCAGAGCGCGTCCGCGGCCCAGGCGCGCGTCGATGCCGCGCGCGCTGCTTTCTTCGGACCGAGGGTATGAGGGGACCGCGATGACCAGGAGCAAGGCTCATAGCATCGGGTCCTACCGCCGGGTGGCCGCCGCGGTGGACGCGGTGTGCGCGGTGGCCGCCGATTTCGACGCCACCGACCTGGACGAGGTGGTGCTCGCCATCTCGGCGGAGCGGCGGCGGATCATCGAGATCGCCAGTGCCCAACTGGGTCCGGGCGTGTGCGGCCAGCGCCGCAGTTATCCGGACCGGGATGTGATCGTGCTGGCGCAGTCGCTGCCCAGTCGTGAGCACACCCTGGCGCACGAGCTGGGGCACATCGTCTTCGACCATCCGGGCGAGGCGGCGACCGAGGTGGTGCTGGAGGCCAGCGACGATCTCATCGCCTACATGCTCAGCCAGCGCGCGCATCAGAAGGCCATCGATCTGGGCGACGACGAGCAATGCGAGTGGGAGGCGGAGACTTTCGCGAGCATGCTCATGACTCGCCTGCGCGTTTTCAACAGCCGGGGCGCGGGCGTCTCGGTCCTTCGATTCGATGAGGCGTTGGGATGACCGAGTCAGGGGATGTGGCATGACCTTCTGGGTGACGGCCATGCTGGTGTGGATGGCCTCGGGTGCACGCGTCGGGCGCGTGCTGGTGAAACCGGCGACCACCGCGCGGGTCGCGATCGTGATCGCGGTGGCCGCGGTGGCGCTGGCGGTGACCGTCGGCGTGCCGGAAATCGCTCTGGCCGTTGACCATTTGGCGCCGGGTGGCGTGCACGGCCAGTGGCTGGGCGACCGGGTGGTCACCGCGGCGTGGATCATGTTCGCGACCGCCACCTCGGTGGTGGCGGCCGCGGCGTGGCCGGTGGTGTCGCGTCGCAATCTGCGACAGATCGGCATGATGATCTACACCGGCGGCGCGGTCGCGATGATGCTCACGCTGCTCTGGTCGCTGACCCTCGGCTGGGTGATCGTGCTGCTGGAGTGTGTGTTCATCGTGATTACCGGTGTGCGCAACCTGGATTGGACCACGCTGGGCCGCGGCATCGCGCTCTACACCAGCGGTACCGCGGTGGTCGGCGTGCTGGCGGCGATGTCGATTCGCCGCGAGATGCGCGACGAGCCGCTGCCGAAGCCCGGCGACGAGGGCTGGTTCTGGCCGATGTGGCAGATCGCGGCCATGCTCATCGCCATCGGCGCGGTGTGGATCGTGATCGAGCTGTGGTGGCGAGCCCGGGTGCTGCTCAAGCAGATTCACACCCTGCACCGCGTGTTGATCGCGCGCTTCCCGGAGGTGGTGGCGCATGAGCAGACCGGATCGGGCACGCAGCTCAAAGCTTCCGATCAGGTCGCGCAGATCATGGACGCGCTCTATCTGCAGTCCGGTGGCGGAGTGGAGCTGGCCGCGGCGGGGGCGCCACCGGTCTCGGCGGCCGAGCGCGCGCAGCGGGTGGCCGAGTGGTCGCGGAATCCGTTCGGCGAGGTGGTGATCGACGGTCGCTGGATCTCGCCGCCGGCGGGGGTCAGTCCGCGTGGCTGGGTGCAGGCCATCGCCCGCGCCTACGACGCGATGACGGCCGCGTCGCCGAGCACGATTCAGGGCTCTGCGCAACGGTAGTCATTACTTTTCCATTACTATTCGGCCGGATCTGCGCATTACCCCTCGGTGGACTCCGAACTTGATCACGCGGAGATCACCGACTCAATTGCGATCTTGTCGCAAATGCGCAAGTCCCGTACCGCGCGCGATTGCCAAGGGCGTGGCATTCCGGCGGGCCCTGCATGATGAGACTTCGTATCCGAGGTTTCGTCTCATCGAACCCGTCGTGCGCAGTACGGGACTTTGCTTGTCAGTAGATGTTGTCACTCTTGCTTGTCGCAGATGATGCATTGGGGGCCGAAACATCCACAGTGCACAAAACGACATAGTGCACAAAACAACTCATTAGACCGACCGGACTCGTCCAGTTGGCGTTATGCCAGGTTTGTGCATACTGCACCAGCGCAGGGGTCTACGCCACATGGACTCAGCACGCTGAGACCGGTGCAACATCCTTCACTCGAACCGAATGGTCCGGCGGGTCACCGGCACTGCCCTGCAAGCAGTGCCGGTGACCCGTTCATGTCCAGTCCGGAGCAAGCCCTGTAACAAACCAACACAGTGCGGCCTCCGAGCTAGCCGCACTGTGTTGCTCTGTGGCAGTGCCTATTCCGTGCCGTCCGGAGGGATTTCGGGCAGTCCTTCGCTTGCCCGCAACTTCTCCGCCATGGAGGTGAGGAGGTTCTGAGATTCTTCGGACAGGTCGAACGCCCTACTCGACAGACGACGGAGTCCGTAGCCCTGCAGCTGGGACAGCAGCTCGAGATCGTGATCGATCTTCGCCGCGTAGATGTCGTTGAAGAAGTAGTCCGGCTTGACCTTGAAGAACTTTGCCAACGCTGCCACCGTCTCATCCGACGGGTTCGTGCGCTGTCCCGACCGCAACTGCGACAGATACGGTTTCGAGATCGGATGGCCGGATGCCGTCAAGGCGGCCGCCACCTCTGCGTTCGTGTGCGGCTTACGCCCCGGGGGATGCACGGTTTCGAACAGCTTGTTCAGCCGCGCCGCGAAATCAGCCATTGTGAGCCGCCCAATTCCCTTCGCTGTACTAACAGTCGTTATCTCGGATACGTATCATTGATATTAGCGGCTCAGTAACTGAAAACCTACGCCTGATTCGCGATTTCCTTGAAGCTTCTAGGCGGTCATCCGCTTGACCCGCTGTGGCTTGGGCGTTTGCGGGCTAACCCTACGGTTCTTGCCGAGCGCTTAAGAGCCCCGGTTCTGGCCCGTCGCGAGGCTCTTCCCGGACGGGCCAAGGGTAGCCATAAGATAGCTGACGTCTCATCTTCCTGTCACTGCCGCTGAGCGTGTGGCGTACGCCACGTTTTGCGGCCAGCAGGATGAACGTTCAACCTGGCCGAAAATCATTGAGGGACTAGATCCGTTCGATGATCGTGCCCGTCGCGAGGGCGCCGCCACAGCACATCAGGACCATGGCGGTGGTCTTGTCCGAGCGCTCCAGCTCGTGCAAAGCCGTTGTGATCAAGCGGGATCCGGTGCTGCCGACCGGGTGGCCGAGCGCGATGGCGCCGCCATTGACGTTGACGCGATCGAAATCCGGCTTGTGCACCGAGGCCCACGACAGCACCACGGACGCGAAAGCCTCGTTGATCTCGAACAAGTCGATGTCGGAGATGCTCATGCCGCTGCGCTCGAGCAGTCGCTCGCACGCCTGCACCGGACCATCCAGGTGGAATTCGGGCTCGCCGCCCACCAGGCACTGCGCCACGATGCGGGCGCGCGGGCGCAATCCCTCACGCTGCGCGGCCTTTTCGTCCATGAGCAGCACCGCGGCCGCGCCGTCGGAGATCTGCGAGGAGGTGCCGGCGGTGTGAATTCCGCCCTCCAGCACCGGCTTCAGCTTCGCCAGGCCCTCGCGGGTGGTCTCGCGCAGACCCTGGTCGCGGCTGATGTCGGCGAACTCGCCGGTGAGGTTGCCCTCCTTGTCGACCTGCGGCGCGTTCTTGATGGTCAGCACCTCGCGGTCGAAACGGCCCTCCGCCCACGCCTGCGCGGCCAGTCGCTGTGAGCGCTCACCCAGCTCCTCGACATCGTCGCGAGTGATGCCGCGCCGCTTGGCGATTCGCTCGGCGGCCTCGAACTGGTTGGGCATATCGATATTCCAGGACGCGGGCCGGCGCGGGCCGGCATGCGTTCCGACGTTGGCGCCCAACGGAACATGGCTCATGGACTCGATGCCGCAGGCCATGCCGACCTCGATGGCGCCGGTGGAGATGAGCCCGGCCACCAGGCCCGCGGCCTGCTGCGCCGAACCGCACTGGTTGTCGATGGTGACCGCGCCGGTCTGCCACGGCAGCCCGGCGTGCAGCCAGGCGGTGCGGGTGACGTTGTTGCCCTGCTCGCCGACCTGCATGACGCAGCCGCCGATGACCTGTTCGACCAGCGCTGGATTCAGTTCCGCGCGCTCGAGCACGCCCTGCTGTGCCGCGCCCAGCAGCTCGGCGGCGTGCAGGCCGGCCAGCCAGCCATTGCGCTTGCCGATGGGCGTGCGGGCGGCCTCGACGATGACGGGAGTACCCATGTCTTTCCTTCCGGATTAGAACTGCAACGAGTTCACAACCAGTAACGTAAGCCTGTTCCGGACCAATACCTAGTCCCTTCTCTTGTTTTACCTCCTGTGCTTCAATAGCGGTAGAACGTGTTTCAGTTGGTCAAAGGAGACTGCTGGTGGTCGACACTGCAGCCCGGCCCGATGTGCCGGATGGATTCGATGTCACCGACCCGGAAATGTGGGCGCACCGGGTCCCGGTCGAAGAACTCGCCGAACTGCGCCGCACCGCCCCCATCTGGTGGAACCCCAAGTCGCCGGAGGTCGGTGGCTTCACCGACGACGGCTTCTGGGTGCTCAGCAAGCACGCCGACGTCAAGACCGTCTCGCGGCGCGACGACGTGTTCTCCACCTATGAGAACACCGCCATCCCTCGGTTCCAGGACGACATCACGCGCGAGCAGATCGATCTGCAGCGCTTCGTCCTGCTGAACAAGGACGCCCCGGAGCACACCAAGCTCCGCAAGATCATCTCCAAGGGTTTCACCCCGCGGGTCATCAACGGCCTGCGGGCCGAGCTGACCGCCCGGGCCGAGGCCATCGTGAAGGCCGCCGCCGACTCCGGCACCGGTGACTTCGTGGAGCAGGTGGCCGCCGAGCTGCCGCTGCAGGCCATCGCCGAACTGATCGGCGTGCCGCAGGAAGACCGCATGAAGTTGTTCAAGTGGTCCAACGACATGACCAGCTACGACGATCCGGACAGCGACGCCGACCCGGTGACCGCCTCCACCGAGATCCTCGGCTACTCGTACCAAATGGCCGAGGCCCGCCGGGCCTGCCCGGCCGACGACATCGTCACCCAGCTCATCAATGCCGACATGGACGGCGAGGCGCTGCTGCCGGAGGAATTCGGCTTCTTCGTGATGATGCTGGCCGTCGCGGGCAACGAGACCACCCGCAATGCCACCACGCACGGCATGATCGCGTTCATGGAGAACCCGGACCAGTGGGAGCTCTTCAAGAAGGAGCGGCCCAAGACCGCCGCCGACGAGATCATCCGCTGGGCCACCCCGGTCAGCTCGTTCCAGCGCACCGCGCTCGAGGACGTTGAAGTCAGTGGCGTGCAGATCAAGAAGGGTCAGCGGGTCGTGCTGTCCTACCGCTCGGCCAACTTCGACGAGGAGGTGTTCGAGGATCCGTACACCTTCAATATCCTGCGTGATCCGAACCCGCACCTGTCCTTCGGAGGCACCGGCGCGCACTTCTGCATCGGCGCGAACCTGGCCCGGCTCGAGATCGAGATCATCTTCAATGCCATCGCCGACCACATGCCCGACATCTCCAAGCTCGGGGATCCGCGACGGCTGCAGTCCGGCTGGCTCAACGGCATCAAGGAATTCCAGGTCGACTACAAGACCTGCCCCGTGAAGCACTGAGCCGCAGATGATTTGATCCGCCCCGTTCCCCCTCTCACTCCTCGGGGCGGAGAAAAAAGAAGCGGGCGACTGGTTGAATCCAGTCGCCCGCTTCGTCTTTCGTATGCCGGACCGAGGGCCTAGGCCTTCTTCATCGTCGACATGGCGCGCTCGGTCTCCCAAAAGGCGCGCAGGGCAAGAATTTTCCCGTCCTCGTCGACCTTGTAGGTGAAGACCCCTTCCGCGTCGACGATATGACCGCCCATGGTGGTGCGGATGCGGCCCGTGTAGGCCACCTCACGACCGCAGGCGAAGGAGTCGTCGAAGAGGAACTCGATGGACTCGGTGGGGGCAATCGCCGTGTCCCAGAAGGCCGCGATGGCCTCCGCGCCGCGATGCCCGACGCCCTCGGGATCGAAGAAGGACGGCCCGATGGGGTCCTCCACGATCCCGTCGGCGGCGAACAGCGCCACCCAGGCCTCCTTGTTCTTCGCCCGCACCGCGGCCTGCGACGCCGTGCCCGCTACCCGGGCCGGGTGTTCGGTCGTGGTGGTCACGGCTGCTCACTCCCGACGACCCACATCGAGAAGTACTGCGAGCCACCGCCGTACGCGTGGCCGTAGGCCTTGCGGGCGTTCTCCACCTGGTAGTCGCCGGCCCGGCCCATGACCTGCTTGGCGGCCTCGGCGAAGCGGATCATGCCGGAGGCGCCGATCGGGTTGGAGGAGAGCACGCCCCCGGAGGGGTTGACCGGCAGCTTCCCGCCGATGGCGGTCTCCCCGGCGTCCGTGAGCTTCCAGCCCTCGCCCTCGGGCATGAAGCCCAGGTTCTCCAGCCACATGGGCTCGAACCACGAGAAGGGGACATAGATCTCGGCCGCGTCGATCTCCTCGAGCGGGTTGGTGATCCCGGCCTGCTTCCACAGCGCCTTGGCGGCTTCCTGACCGGCCTTGGGGTTGACCTGGTCGCGGCCGGCGTAGGCGAGCGGCTCGGTGCGCATGGCGGTGCCGTGCACCCAGGCCACCTTCTTGCCCTGCGCCTCCACGGCCTTGCCGGACGCCTCGTCACCGATCACGATGGCGCAGGCGCCGTCCGAGGACGGGCAGGTCTCGTCGAAACGAATGGGGTCCCACAGCATTTGGGAGGACATCACCGATTCCAGGGTGATGTCGGGCTGGTGCAGGTGCGCGAACGGATTGCGCGCGCCGTTGCGGCGGTCCTTCACCGCGACCATGGCGCCCACGTGCAGCGGAGCATTGGAGCGGCGGATGTAGGCGCGCACGTGCGGGGCGAAGTAGCCGCCCGCGCCCGCGCCGACCGGCATGGTGAACGGCACCGGATTCGACAGCGCCCACATGGCGTTGGACTCCGACTGCTTCTCCCATGCGATGGCCAGCACCTTGCCGTACACGCCGGCCTGCACCTGGTTGGCCGCGACGATCGCGGTCGAGCCGCCCACCGAACCGGCGGTGTGCACCCGGAGCAGCGGTTTTCCGGTGGCGCCCAGGGCATCCGCGAGGAACAGCTCCGGCATCATGGAGCCCTCGAAGAAGTCGGGGGCCTTGCCGACCACCACGGCGTCGATATCGGCCATGGTCAGGCCGGAGTCCACCAGGGCGCGGTCGATGGCCTCGCGGACCATGCCCCCCATGGATACATCCGACCGTTTGGTCACGTGATGGGTCTGTCCGGTGCCGAGCACCGCGGCGGGGAAAGTCATCGTGCCTCCAGGGTGGCAACCAGGTTCTGCTGCAGCGCGGGGCCCGAACTGGCGTGGGCCAGTGCGCGATTCGCGGTGCCGTTGATGATTTCGGTGGCGGCGAAGCCGATGCGCTCCAGGCCCGCGGCGAACATCGGATTGCCCGACAGCGGACCGCCGGACGGATTGATCCGGGTGGCGCCGTTCAGGCCGATGGCCTGCTTCAGGATCAGCTCCTCGTGGCTGAACTGCGCGTGCAGCTCGGCGATGTCGAAGCCGCTCGCGTCGCCGCCGGTGACGGCGTCGGCCGCCTTCTTGGCCGAGGCCGAGACCGTCAGGTCGCGCGCACCCAGCACCGGCGTGTCGATGTAGTGGGCCATTCCGGTCAGCCAGGCCGGACGCTCGCACAGCTCGCGGGCGCGATCGCCCACGGCCAGCACGATGGCGGCCGCGCCGTCGGTGATGGGCGCGATGTCATGGGCGCGGAAAGGATCGGCGACCTTCGGTGCGGCCAGCAGCTTCTCGGCGTCGGATCCGGTGCTGCGCGCGGCCACCGCGGCCATGTCCGACTCGGTCCAGTGGCCCGCGTCCAGGCCCGCGCGGGCCTGCAGGCCGGCGATGGACACCGAGTCCGGCCACAGCGGCGCGACCAGGTACGGGTCGGTCTGCAGGGTGAGGATCTGGCGCAGGGTACCGGCCGAGGCCTTGCCGAAGCCGTACACCAGGGCCGTCTCGGCCTGTCCGGAGCGCAGTTTCACCCACGCCTCGTACAGCGCCCAGGCCGCGTCCATCTCCACGTGCGACTCGTTGATCGGCGGCACCGCGCCGATGGAGTCGATGGCCGAGATGAACGAGAAGGCGCGTCCGGCAAGGTAATCCGAGGAACCGGAGCACCAGAAGCCGATGTCGGAGACCCCGATGCCGAGCTTGGCGTAGAGCTCCTGGAAGCAGGGCGCGAGCATCTCGACGCCATTGGTGGTGCCGAAGGTCTCCGGCACGTGCGGCGCGTGCGCGAAGCCCACGACCGCGATGTCAGTTGCCTTGTGGTTCAAGGTGGTTCAGCGCCTCTCTACAGGTGGTGCGCGAAGCTGTCGTAGTCGGCGTCGGGTTCGCCGGTGGGCCGGAAGTGGTCGATATTGGCCATGGACAGGCCCCACTCCTCGCGCGGCTTCCACACCGCCTCCACCCGCATACCCATCCGGACCTCGCTCGCCTCGACGCCGAGCACCAGGTGCAGGAAGGGGATGTCGGCGCCGTCGAGCAGCACGTAGGCCGCCACGTACGGGGGCTTGAGGCGCTGGCCCATGAACGGCACGTTCACGATGCAGAAGGTGGTCACGATGCCCTTGTCGGACACCTCGACGTAGTCGTCGGTCGGCGAGCCGTCGCGCGGGTCGGCGCCGCGCGGCGGGAAGTACACCTTGCCGTCCATCCGGGCGCGGGCGCCCAGCAGGCGGCCCTCCATGAGCGCCTTCAGGAAGACGGCCTCCTGCGGGGCGGCGGTGTGCTTGATGGAGAAGTCGACCGGGGTCACGATGCCGGTCACCGGTTCGAGGTCACTCGCGGAATCGGCCGGGGCCGTGGAGGTCTCACCCGGTTCGAAGGCCGCGATGTCGTGGATGTCGCCGGTGCGCTCGGCGGCCCAGCGCGCCCGCACCCGCATCCCGGTGGCGATGTCGGCCGGGGAGGCCACATCCACCGCGTGCAGGATGGCGGTGTCCGCGCCGTCCAGCTTGATCAGCGCGTAGGCGAAGGGCCGGTCGAAGGGCTGGCCGGGCAGCGGCTCGGCCACCCACGACCAGGTCTGGACGGTGCCGACGTCGGACACGCCGACGAACTCCGACAGCGCCTCGCCGGTGGCCGGATCGAATTCCGCGGGCGGCACGATCACGCGCCCATCGGAACCCCGCACCCCGACGACCTTGCCGGATCGCAGTTCCGTCAGGAAGCGACCGATGATCGGACCGGTGGAGCGGGTGTAGTCGAATTGCATCCGCAGCGGTGCGGACAGTATTTCGGTGTTCCCCAGAGTCACGAGATCGAGTAGAACAGGTTCTAGTGACGGTGGCAAGAGTACGGGCTGCGGCCCTGACGACCGGCCCCGGATGTTCTAGGAAGGACATGGAAATGCGCTTTGGTTTGCAACTGGGATATTGGGGCGCACAGCCGCCCGCCAATCACCGGGAACTGGTGCTGGCCGCGGAGCAGACCGGCTTCGACGCCATCTTCACCGCGGAGTCCTGGGGATCGGACGCCTTCACGCCCCTGGCGTGGTACGGCTCGGACACCAGCCGGGTCCGGCTGGGCACCTCCGTCGTGCAGATGTCGGCGCGCACCCCGACCGCCACCGCCATGGCCGCGCTGACCCTCGACCACCTCAGCGGCGGCCGGCACGTCCTCGGGCTCGGCGTCTCCGGTCCGCAGGTGGTGGAGGGCTGGTACGGGCAGCCGTTCGCCAAGCCGCTGGCCCGCACCCGTGAGTACGTCTCGATCGTGCGGCAGGTGCTGGCCCGCGAGGGCAAGGTGACCAGTGCGGGCCCGCACTACCCGCTGCCCTACTCCGGATCGGGCGCAACGGGATTCGGCAAGCCGCTCAAGCCCATCACCCACCCGCTGCGTGCCGACCTGCCGATCTGGCTCGGCGCGGAGGGCCCCAAGAACGTCGCGCTGACCGCGGAGATCGCGGACGGCTGGCTGGCCATCTACTACACGCCGCGGCTGGCCGACATGTACAACGAGTGGCTCGACGAGGGCTTCTCGCGCCCGGGCGCGCGGCGCTCGCGCGAGGACTTCGAGATCGCCGCCACCGCGCAGGTGATCCTGACCGACGACCCCAAGGCCGAACTGGATCGGCTGCGCCCATTCATGGCGCTCTACATCGGCGGCATGGGCGCCGAGGAACTCAACTTCCACGCCGAGGTGTACCGGCGCATGGGCTATGGCGAGCAGGTGGACGAGATCACCCGGCTGTTCCGCACCGGCCGCAAGGAGGAGGCCGCGGCGGTCGTGCCCGACGAGCTGATTCTCGACACCACCATCATCGGCAACGAGGCGCAGGTGCGTGAGCAGCTGAAGGTGTGGGAGCAGGCCGGCGTCACGATGATGCTCGTGGGTGTCCGCGACGTGGCGCAGTTCGAGGCACTGCGCCCGCTGATCGAGTCGCAGGGGCACTGAGTCGCTCGCAGGGGCGCTGAGTTGGTCGCAGTGACACTGAGTTGGTCGCAGGGGCACTGAGTTGGTCGCAGGGGCACTGATTCGGTCGTAGAACTAGTTTCAGAAATCCGGCCTCGAAGAAGCGCTTCGCGGCCGGTTGGAAAGGGCGCGCACCGGTGAGTGGGTCGCGCCCTTTCGCATCTGTTCCAATTCAGCGTAAGTCGCCGTAGGGTGTGACGGGGGGCACATCCGGTCACTGGACCAAAGCCGAATCTGTGGCTTGTCACACACAAGAACACGTTCTATTTTGAAGCAGTGAGCTACAACATTGCGGACCTTGTCGAGCACACCATCGACCTCATGCCGGAACGTGTCGCGCTGGTTGACGACGCTCGTTCGGTGACCTACGCCGAACTCGAGGACCGAGCCAACCGGCTGGCGCACTACCTGCAGGATCAGGGTGTGCAGCCGGGTGACAAGGTCGGCGTGTACTCGCGCAACACCATTGAGGCCGTGGAGGCCATGGTGGCCATCTTCAAGGCGCGGGCAGTCATGATCAACGTGAACTACCGCTACGTCGAGAACGAGTTGCAGTACATCTTCGAGAACTCGGATATGGTCGCGCTCATTCACGAGCGGCGGTACAGCGACAAGGTGGCCAATGTGCTGCCGAACGTGCCGAAGATCAAGGCGGTCGTCACCGTCGAGGACGGCACCGACCTGCCGCTGCCCCCGACCGCGGTGGAATACGAAGCGGCGCTGGCCGGCTCGCGCGGCGAGCGCGATTTCGGCGAGCGTTCCTCCGACGACATCATGATGATCTACACCGGCGGCACCACCGGTATGCCCAAGGGCGTCATGTGGCGGCAGGAGGACTGGTGGCGCGTCCTCGGCGGCGGCATCAACTTCTACACCGGTGAATTCATCCAGGACGAGTGGGAGCAGTCCAAGGGCGGCGCGAGCGGCAACTCGCCGATGGTGCGCTACCCGATTCCGCCGCTGATCCACGGCGGCGCGTTCACCGCGACCCTGCACAGCCTGTTCGACGGCGGCAAGGCCGTCATGCTGCCGGAGTTCAGCGGACACGGTGTGTGGCAGGCGATTCAGCGGCACGGCGTCAACATGATCTTCATTACCGGCGACGCCATGGCCCGCCCGATGCTGGACGCGCTGGCCGAGGGCAATGCGGAAACCGGTGAGGCGTACCAGCATTCGAGCCTGTGGGTGCTGGCCAGCAGCGCGGCGCTGTTCTCGCCCGCGCTGAAGGACCAGTTCATCGAAAACTTCCCGAACGCGCTCATCACCGACTCCATCGGCTCCTCGGAGACCGGCTTCGGCGGTCTGGCCGTGGCGGCCAAGGGCACCACGCACACGGGCGGCCCGCGGGTGAAGATCGACGGCTCCACCAAGGTGATCGACGAGGAGGGCAACGAGGTCGCGCCCGGCTCCGGCCAGGTCGGCATGCTGGCGCGGACCGGCAACATCCCGCTCGGCTACTACAACGACCCGGTCAAGACCGCCGAAACCTTCAAGGTGTTCAACGGCGTTCGCTACTCCATCCCCGGCGACTTCGCCCGCGTGGAGGAGGACGGCACCGTCACCATGCTGGGCCGCGGCTCGGTGTCGATCAACTCCGGTGGCGAGAAGATCTACCCCGAAGAGGTCGAGGGCGCGCTCAAGGCGCACCCCGAGATCTTCGACGCGCTCGTGGTCGGCGTGCCGGATGAACGGTGGGGCCAGCGGGTGGTCGCGGTCGTGCAGTGCCGCGGCGATGCCCGCCCGACGCTGGAGGAGCTGCGCCCGACCCTGGTCAAGGAGATCTCGTCCTACAAGATGCCGCGCAGCCTGTGGTTCGTGGACGAGATCAAACGCTCGCCCGCGGGCAAGCCGGACTACAAGTGGGCCAAGGCGCAGACCGAGGCCCGCGAGGCCGACCACCACGCCCAGGCCTCGAACACCAAGTAACGCGGCTCAGCTCGTGGTGTGTGCCGGTGCCCGTCTGCGATCGCAGACGGGCACCAGCCTTTTCACGGGTGTTTCTTGTCGGTGGGCTGTGCGACGCTGTCTGGCATGAGCGAGAAGGTGGGCGGCACCGTTTCCGACGATGTACTGCGGTCTTTCGAGGGGCATCGGCGGGAGCTGTGCGCCTACGCGTATCGAATGCTCGGGTCCTCGTTCGAAGCCGAGGACGCGGTGCAGGAGACCTTCACGCGGGCGTGGAAGTCCTACGACTCCTTCGAGGGCCGGTCCAGTCTGCGGTCCTGGCTGTACAAGATCACCACCAATGTCTGTCTGGACATGCTGGACGGTCCGCAGCGCCGCGCCAGACCCATGGATCTCAATGGTCCCTCGACCCCCGATTCGCAGCTGCCCCCGCCGGAGCCGGATTACGTGTGGGTGGAACCGATTCCGAACGCCCTCGCCTTCGGCGCCGATCCGGCCGAGGCCGCCAGCGCGAAAGACACGCTGCGCCTGGCCTTCGTGGCGGCGGTCCAGCATCTGCCTGCCAGTCAGCGCGCCATCCTGATCATGCGCGAGGTGCTGCGCTTCTCGGCGGGCGAGACCGCCGACATGCTCAATGTCTCCCCGGCCTCGGTGAACAGCGCCCTGCAGCGGGCCCGCGCCACCATGTCGAAGGTGCAGGAGACGGCCACGGTGTCGGACCCCTTCGACGAGAGCAACGAGCAGCAGCGCAAACTCGTCGACGATTTCGTCAAGGCCTTCGAGGCCTACGACATGGACGCGCTCACCGACCTGCTGAAAGCCGATGTGGCCCTGTCCATGCCGCCGTTCTCGCTGTGGATCTCCGGTCCCGAGAACGTGGCCGCCTTCATGCTCGGCACCGGCCACGCGTGCCGCGACTCCCGCCTGGTCCCGCTGGCCGGCGCCAACGGGCTACCCGCCTTCGGCCACTACAAGCCGAGTGACGAGCCCGGCCGCTGGATCCCGTGGTCCATCACCACTCTCGAACTCGACGGTGACCGCATCTCCGGTCTCACCTTCTTCCTCGACACCGAGAAGCTCTTCCCGCTGTTCGGCCTGCCCATGGAGCTGGGCTCGAACTAGGGCGGGCTCGTCACGGCCGTCGCCGCGCTCCGGTGGTGTTCCGCGGGCCGGTCACCCTCCGTCCACATCTCGGACGGCGGTGGACTCCGGCCCGCGGACCGGCTTGGCGCGCAACCTCCGTCGAAAGACGGAGGACATCGGTGGCCGTCGCTGATCGCCGTTGATCGGAGGCTCCGCACGAACTAGCCGGTTCCCCTACCCTCACGGTCGGCGCCACCACCGGTCAAGATCGGCGACTCACCCGTTTTGGGTGACACCCAGCGCATGCAGTCCATCCGGAACACTGATACCTCGCCGGTGCCCGGGTCGCGGACCACGGCGGTGTGTTCGCTGAACCCGCCGACCGGGAATCGAAATATGCTCTCCCACAGGTGCTCACGAGAGGTGCGTGATGACGGTAGAGCTGCACGCGGACGAGCTGTGGGCGGAGAATCTGCGCCGCATGCTGGTGGGGGTGCGTCACGAGGCCGTCATGGCCATCGCCCGCCCCGTCCGCCCGGAGACCGAATACGGTTCGGAGGATACGGTTTTCCGGCAGCTGCACGCCGCCGGCAAGCAGGTCCGACTGCTGTTGTCGGCCGCCTATGTGGGCGCGCGCGGACGGCAGTCGGTGCTACGGCAGTTCGCGGTCGGCTCGCGGATCCGGGTCACCGACACCGACTTCTGCAATGTGCTGATCGTCGATCGCGAGCGGGCGGCGCTGTGGTCGGCCGCGCCCGGGCAGCAACCGCGCGGCCTGCTGGTGGCCGAACCGGCGCTGCTGGGCGTGGTGCACCAATTCGCCGTCCGCACCTGGCATTCCGCGCGTCAGCTCCGTGATCATCTGGATCTGGGGGAGCGCGGGCTGGACGCGGTGGCACTCGCGGTGGTCGAGCAGCTATACGCCGGAGCGAAGGACGAGACGGCGGCGCGGGCGCTGGGGGTGTCCTTGCGCACCTACCGCCGCTATGTCGCGCAGCTGATGGCCCGCTTCGAGGTCAGCACCCGATTCCAGCTCGGGGTACGGGTGCGTGACCTCGGGCTGTTGAGCAGCTGACCGCACACCCGGTCAGCGGGGACTGCGCATCCCTTCGGCGTGCTCTGCCGCATACCGCTTGGCGGCGGGATAATTCGCCTTGCCGCTGGGCTGCCGCATGACCTCGTCGACCAGCCAATACCCCCGGGGCGCTTTGTATCCCGCGATCCTGGTGCGCAGGTGCGCGTCGAGCTCACCGAGCGCGAGCGCGGCTCCCGGCCGCGGCTGCACCACCGCTGCCACGGCCTGTCCGAAGCGATCGTGCGGAATGCCGATCACCAGGGCGTCGAAGACCTCCGGATGGGATTTGAGAGCGGTCTCGACCTCTTCCGGGAACACCTTCTCGCCGCCGGTGTTGATGCACTCCGAGCCGCGCCCGAGCAGGGTGACGGTGCCGTCGGCCTCGTAGCGCGCGTAATCGCCCGGCGCCACATAGCGTTTGCCGTCCACCTCGGCGAAGATCGACCGCGTCTTCTCGGGATCCTTGTAATACCCGAGCGGCACGTGCCCGGTCCGCGCCATCCGGCCCACCGCGCCCGGCCGGGGTTCGACCAGGTTGCCGTCGTCGTCGAGCAGGACGGCCTGCGCACCGAACTTCATCCGCGGGCCCTGCGTGTGGTCGGAATCCTTGGTGACCACGGACAATCCGGTGCTGCCACTCTCCGAGGAGCCGATCACGTCGGTGATGAAGAGGTTCGGGAAGGTGTCGAGGTACTGCTGTTTGAGCGAGTGTGAGAACAGCGCGGCGTGGCTGCTGAACGCCCACAGGGACGAAACCTCGTAGTGCCCTTCGTGATACGCCTCCAGCAGCGGTTTGGCCATGGCATCACCGACCACGGTGAGCACATTGACCCTGTGCCGCTCGACTACCCGCCACACCTCGTGCGCATCGAACTGTGGCACGAAGACCACGGTGCCACCGGAGTTCAGGGCGATGAATGCCGCCCACTGCGCGGCGCCGTGGATGAGGGGCGAGAGCGGGGCCATGACGATTCCGGTCGGCGCGGATTTCGCGGAGGCGGCCAATTCCCATTCGTCCGAGACATACTCGCCGGTCACATGATTGATGCCGCCGCCGAGCGCCCGCCAGACGTCCTCGTGCCGCCACATGACGCCCTTGGGCATGCCGGTGGTGCCGCCGGTGTAGAGGATGTACAGGTCCTCGCCGCTGCGGGGACCGAAATCGCGGTCCGGCGACTGCGCGGCCAGCGCCGCGTCGTAGTCGGGTCCGATTGCGAGCACCTCGGTCATGGACGGCACCGCAGCCTGGACCTCGGCGACGATGGCACCGTACTGCGCCTGGTGGACAAGGGCCTTCAGATCCGCGTTCTCGACGATGTAGCGCACCTCGTCGGCCACATAGCGGTAGTTGACGCACACCGACACCGCCCGCAGTTTGTAGGTCGCGAGCATCGTTTCCAGGGCCTCGGCCGAATTGCGTGCGTACACGCCGACGTGATCGCCCGCGCCGATGCCGCAGGCGGCCAGGTGGTGCGCGAGCCGGTTGGCCCGCTCGTCCAGTTCGCGATAGGTGAATTGCCGGTCGGCGCAGATCAGGGCGATCCGGTCCGGAACCGCGTCGACGGCGTGCTCGAACAGGTCTGCAACGTTGAAAGCCATGGGTTCACCCTGGTTGGCACCCGGGTGAACCGACACTTCATCGGATGGCAGGAAGCTGCCGATCGGCGGTCAGGCGGGGTAGGTCATGTGGAAGGGCTCCCACTGGTGGCCGTCGAGGTCGAGGAAGGTGCGGCTGTACATGCCCACCTGGGCTTCCTGGGCGCGGCGGTCGGGGTTGAGTTCTTC
This sequence comes from Nocardia sp. NPDC059228, assembly GCF_042754245.1. Classification (NCBI taxonomy): domain Bacteria; kingdom Bacillati; phylum Actinomycetota; class Actinomycetes; order Mycobacteriales; family Nocardiaceae; genus Nocardia; species Nocardia sp. NPDC059228. The sequence continues at coordinate 190,773 of NZ_JBHZAL010000001.1, forward strand.
GGTGCCGCCGGCCTGGAGGGCCGCTTCGACGAGGCTGTCCACTTCGTGGGGGCTGGACAGGGCCAGGGCGTAGATGCCGTTGACGGTGCCGCGGGTGTCGCCGAGGGGGCGGGTGCCGAAGGTGGTGAAGAAGTCGCGGGTCAGCAGCATGACGCAGATGTTGTCGTCGACCACGATGCAGGCGGCATTGCCGTCGGTGAAGTCCTGGTTCACCTTCCAGCCCACGGCCTCGTAGAAGCGCTTGGACCGGTCCAGGTCGGCGACGGGCAGATTGATGAAGATCATCTTGCTCGGCATGGCGGGTCGATCCCTCTCATTCGATGTACTGATGGGGACGAAGCGGGTGCGGAAAACTCATCGGTCGTGCAAGAGTGACTGGGGGAGGTGCCCGATGACTCACAGCTACCTGGTCGCCCTCACCGGGAGCGGCGGAACGGTTCCACCGGAGCTGGGTGTGGTGCGGCGTCTGGTGCGGCGTGGCCATCGGGTGACCGTGCTGGCGGAGGAATCGCTCACCGGCCCGGTGACGGCCACGGGCGCGCGGCTGCGCCCGCGCGCGGGGGCCGGATTCGCCCGTGACACCGCCGACGAAATCGATGCCGAGCGACCCGATCTGGTGCTGGCCTCCTTCTTCGCCTTCGGGGCCATGGTCGCGGCGCAGGCCTGTGAGGTGCCCTTCTCGGTGCTCATTCCCGGCATCTACCCGCTGCCGGTGGAGGGTGGCCCGCCGCCGGGTTCCGGCTTCGGCAAGGCGCACGGGCCACTGGGCAGGTTGCGCGACCGGGTGGTGGGCTCGCTGGTGCAGCGGCGCTGGGACGAGGAACTGCTCCCGAAGCTCAATATCCTGCGCGCGGATTTCGGGCTGGAGCGGCTGGCCCACTATCAGGATCAGGCGCAGCTGGCGCGCCGGCAGCTGGTGCTGTCCAGTGCGGCGTTCGACTTCCCGGGGCAGGGGCCCGACAGGGTGCGCTGGGTCGGCCCGATCCTCGACGAGCCGGATTGGGTCGAGGGCGCCACATGGACGCAGACCGACGGCGGCGACCCGCTGGTCCTGGTCGCGCTGTCCACCACCTTTCAACGCCAAACCGATTGCCTGCAGCGCATTTCCGACGCCCTGGGCCAGCTCCCGGTGCGCGGCGTCATCACCACCGGCCCCGCCGTCGACCCGGACGAGCTGCGCGCCCCGCCGAACGTGACGGTCCTGCGCGCCGCCGGGCACCGGGAAATCATGCGGCATGCCAGCCTGGTCGTCACCCACGGCGGCCACGGCACCCTGATGAAGTCCTTCGCCGCCGACCTCCCGGTCGTGGTCCTGCCGCACGGCCGCGACAATGCCGACAATGCCGCGCGCGTCCGCGCCCACCATGCCGGAATCACGGTGCCGCGCACCGCGACCCCGCAGCGCATCGCCCGCGCGATCCGCCACGTCCTGCGCACCCCGGCCCACTACCGGGCCGCGGCCGAACTGGGCCGCGCCATCCGCCACGACGCGCGCGGCGAGGCCCTGCTGTACGAACTGGAGCCGTCGACGGATCATCACGATCCGGTGGGTGAGCGCATCTCCTCCGTCCGTGGATTCGAATCCTGATGTTCGGCCGGATTTCGCGTTCGACCGTCCGCATATGGCTGGCAGGCCGGGTTTTCGCTGGTTAGCGTGGGCCGCATGGATTTCGTGGCCATTTTGCGCGACAAATTGAGCGAGCTCGGAGAGCTGATCACGCCGGGGGTCGATCTGGCCGCACCAGTTCCCAGCTGCGGGGATTGGACCTTCTACGACCTGGTCGACCATGTCGGCCAGGGCAATCTGTGGGTGGTCACCGGTATCCGGGAGGGCCGCGGCGACTATCAGGGCGCACCCGCTCCGAAGGATCCCGTCGAGCTGCGGGCCTGGTACGACGAGACCGTGCAGGCCCTGCTCGAGGCGGTGGCGGTCGCCCCGGAGACCCCGGCCTGGACCTTCACCAAGCTGCTGCCGCGCACGGTCGGGTTCTGGCAGCGCCGCCGCGCCCATGAGACCCTCATGCACGTGTGGGACGGCAAGAACGCGCTCGGCATCGCGGAGGAATTCGATCCGGCGCAGGCCGCCGACGGCATCGCGGAGGTCTTCGAACTGTTCGCGCCGCGCATGATTCAGCGTGGGCTGGCGAGCGAGCCCGAGGTGGCGATCAGGGTCCGCGCCACCGATACCGGTGCGAGCTGGACCTACGGCCCGGGTACCCCGGTCGCCGAAATCTCCGGCACCGCTTCGGATCTGCTGCTGGCGCTGTGGCAGCGCAAGCCCGCCGAGGACGCGGCGCTGACCTGGCGGGACAACCGATCGGCGGGGGAGCGGGTGCTCGCCGGTCCGCTGGTGCCGTAAATCGTTCCCGGACAAAGAAAAACGGCGAGGTGGTGGCCGGTATGGGAGCCACCGCCTCGCCGTCGGCCGCAGTGCAGGGTTCGGCCGAGTCTCCGGGAGTTGGTACCGAGTCTCCGAGAGTTGTTACTGCGCAGCGTCGGTCAGCAGCGACCCGAGTGCGCGCAGGTGGTCGGTGGCGCCGCCGAGGGCGAACTCGTTGTGCTTGGCGGCGGTGAAGTACTGGTTCACGATGTGGTCGCGGTCGATGCCGACGCCGCCGTGTACGTGGACCACGGTGTGTGCGACGCGGTGGCCCGCTTCGGCGGCCCAGAATTTGGCGGTGTGGACCTCGGCCGCGGCGGGCAGGCCCTCGGCGAGCCGCCAGGCCGCCTGCTGTACGGCCAGGCGCACGCCTTGGACGTCGATGTAGGCGTCGGCCAGGCGCTGGGCCACGGCCTGGAAGCTGCCGATCTTGCGATTGAACTGCTCGCGCTCGCGGGCGTAGTCGGCGACGAGTTCCAGGCCCTTCTCGACCACGCCGAGCTGGGTGGCGGCCAGGCCGAGCCAGGCGCGCTCCAGCAGCCAGGTCAGGATCTCGGCGCCCTGGTCGACGGTGCCGACCAGTTCGGCGGGGGTGCCGGCGAATTCGACCTCGGCCTCGGGGGAGCGGTCGGTGACGATCTGGTCCTCGACGCGCACGGAGGCGTGCGACGGGTCGACCAGGAAGACGGCGGGGGAGCCGTCGACGCTGGCGGACACCAGGATTCGCGCGGCCTGGCGGGCGAAGGGGACCGTGGTCTTCAGACCGGTCAGCTGCCAGCCGTCGCCCGCCATCGCGGTGGTGACCGGGCTGGTGAGCTCCCAGTTGCGCTCCTCGCTCAGCGCGGCGGTGAGGATGACCTCGCCGCGCGCGGCCTGGGCGGCCAGCTCGCGCTGGGACCCGGAGCCGAACTGCGCGAGCGCGCCGGCGCCGAGCACGATCGACCACAGGTACGGCACGGGCGCGACGGACTTGCCGATCTCGCGCAGGATGGCGGTCTGCTCCAGCACGCCGAAGTCGCTGCCGCCCACCGTCTCCGGCAGGGCCGCGGCCAGCACGCCGGTCTCGGCGAGCGAGCTCCACAGCGACTCGTCGAAGCGCACGGTCGGGTTGCCCGACGCGTCGGTGTTGCGGTCGAGCTCACGCAGCCGGTCGGCGGTGACCAGCTTGCCGGTGACCTCGGCGGTGAGGCGGGCGAGATCCTGCTGCGCCTCGGTGAGGGTGAAATCCATGATGGTTTACCTCGGTTTCGATTAGCGCGCGGCGGCGGGCTGCTTGAGGGCGGTCATGGCGATGATGTCGCGCTGCACCTCGTTGGTGCCGCCGCCGAAGGTGAGGATCAGGCAGGCGCGGTGCATGCGCTCCAGGCGACCCCGCAGCTGCGAGCCCGCCGAGTCCTGGCGCAGGTAGGCCTGCGGGCCGAGGATCTCCATCAGCGCGCGGTAGGACTCGGTGGCCAGCTCGGTGCCGTACACCTTGGTGGCGGAGGCGTCCCACGGGCGCGGGGCGGCATCGCCGCCGGCGTCGGCGCGCGAGGCGATCTCCCAGTTGGTCAGCTTCAGATACTCGACCTTGGCGTGGATGCGGGCCAGGCTGATCTGCACCCATTCCTGGTCGATGACCCGGGCGCCATTGGCGGTCTTGGTGTTGCGCGCCCACTCGGTCACCTGTGCGACGGCCAGGGCCAGCGGCGCGGACGAGGTCAGCGCGACGCGCTCGTGGTTGAGCTGGTTGGTGACCAGCGCCCAGCCGCCGTTCTCCGGGCCCACCATGTCGGAGTGCTTGACCCGCACGTCCTGGTAGTAGGTGGCGCTGGTGTCGGGCCCGGCCATGGTGTGCACCGGCGTCCAGGAGAAGCCCTCTGCCGTGGTCGGCATGATGAACATCGAGATGCCCTTGTGCTTCTTGGCGTTCGGGTCGGTGCGCGCGGCGAGCCACACGTAGTCGGCGTAGGCGATGAGGGAGGTCCACATCTTCTGGCCGTTGATGATCCAGTCGTCGCCGTCGCGGACCGCGGAGGTGCGCAGCGAGGCCAGGTCGGTGCCGGCGCCCGGCTCGGAGTAGCCGATGGCGAAGTGCAGCTGGCCGGCGGCGATCTTGGGCAGGAAGAACTTCTTCTGCTCCTCGGTGCCGTAGTGCATGATCGTCGGTGCCACCGAGTTGATGGTCAGGAACGGCACCGGGGCGCCGGCGATGGCGGCCTCGTCGGTGAAGATCAGCTGATCCATGGTGGAGCGGTCCTGGCCGCCGTACTCCTTGGGCCAGCCGAGGGCGAGCCAGCCGTCGCGGCCCATCTCCTCGACCACCTCGCGGTAGACATTGCCCTCGCCGTACTCTCCGGTCTGCGCCGAAAGCGCTTGCCGCCGTTCGGGAGTGATGAGGCGGGTGAAATAGTCACGCAGCTCGGCACGCAGCTGTTCCTGTTGCGGCGTGTAGGCGATACGCATAGCTGTACCTCTAGCCTTCGTTTCTCGGTTCAGCCGATCATCGCACGCAAGTGAAACATGTTCCAGTATTCGTTCCGGTTAGGGCTACTTTGCTGTTCTGACCACGGGTCCGCTTGTTAGGCTCGGGAAGAACCTGTGGTTAAGGAGAGAACTATGAAGGTGATCGTCGATTTCGATCAGTGCGAAGCCAACGGAATCTGTGTCGGAATCGCCCCTGACGTCTTCGATCTCGATGACGACGACAACCTGCACGTCAACGAGGCCGAGGTCACCGAGGCCAACCGTCGCGATATCGAGTCCGCCGTGGCCCAGTGCCCCAAGGCGGCATTGAAGCTGGTCTGAGCGCACGCTTGCCCGTCGGGTGGAACACGTTCTAGAGTCGGCCCGGTGAGCGATTCTGATGTAAGTCTTTCGGGCCGGGTTGCCATCGTCACCGGCGCGGGCGCCGGGCTGGGCCGGGCCGAAGCCCTCGAGCTGGCCCGGGCCGGCGCGTCGGTCATCGTCAACGACCTTGCCGAGAACGACGCGGTGAGCGCAACCCTCGCCGACATCCGGGCGCTGGGCGTCAAGGCGGAGTTCGTGGGCGGCAGTATCGCCGAGCGCGCGACGGCCGACGCATTGATCCGCACCGCCGAGGAGACCTTCGGCGGGCTGGACATCGTGGTGAACAATGCCGGGATCACCCGGGACAAGATGTTGTTCAACATGTCCGACGAGGATTTCGACGCGGTCGTCGCGGTCCATCTGCGCGGGCATTTCCTTTTGACCCGTAATGCGGCCGCCTTCTGGCGTGGCAAGTACAAGGAGACGGGTGCTCCCGTTTATGGGCGCATCATCAACACCTCCTCGGAGGCCGGTCTGCTCGGCCCGGCCGGGCAGGCGAATTACGGTGCGGCCAAGGCCGGCATCACCGCGCTGACCCTGTCGGCCGCGCGGGCGCTGGAGTCGGTCGGCGTGCGCGCCAACGCCATCGCGCCGCGGGCGCGGACGGCCATGACCGAGAAGGTCTTCTCCGCGGCTCCCGACCAGGGTCCGGACCCGCTCTCGCCCGATCACGTCGCGCGGCTGGTGGCCTACCTGGCCTCGCCGGCGGCCGAGGCGATCAGCGGTCAGCTGTTCGTCGTCTACGGCCCGATGGTGGCCCTGATGGCGGCTCCGGTGGTGGAGCAGCGCTTCGACGCCGAAGGCGAGTGGACCCGCGAGGGCCTGGCCGCGACCCTGGGCGGCTATTTCTCCGAACGCGGTTCGGACGCTACGTTTTCCGCCTCCTCGCTGAAGGATCTGGGCTGAGACCGGCCTCGGTGTCCCGTCCGGGGGTCGTGGGTTCCTGAAGACACGGCCCGGCCCCCGGCGTCTGCGGTTGATCACGAGATCGATCGTTGGTAAGAAAAGGGACAACTATGTGTGTCGCCTCACAATGCGGCATACCTGTGATGGTTAGGCTGACGTGAACCTGTTCTCAAAACTGGACGCCAGTTCAGAAAGATGACCTGTTCAAAACCGTCGAAACCTTCCCGAACCGTATGAGAACGTGTTCTAATCTTCGAGCGGGACCGAGATCACATTCAGATCTCGGTTGCTATAGCTAGGCAGGGGCAGGAGGAATAGCGGGAATGAATGAAGTCCTTGCCGTACCGCTGCGGGCGGTCGGAGGGTTCTTCGAACTCGCCGGTGCGGTCGCTCGCGCCGCGGTACGGCCCCCGTTCCAGCGACGGGAATTCATCGATCAGTCCTGGTTCGTAGCCCGGGTATCCATCATCCCGACCCTATTGGTCGCCATTCCGTTCACCGTCCTGGTGAGCTTCACCCTCAACATCCTGCTGCGTGAGATCGGCGCCGCCGACCTTTCCGGTGCGGGTGCCGCCTTCGGCACGATCACCCAGGTCGGCCCGATGGTCACGGTGCTCATCGTGGCCGGCGCAGGCGCGACGGCCATTTGCGCGGACCTGGGCGCGCGCACCATTCGCGAAGAGATCGACGCCATGAAGGTGCTCGGCATCGATCCGATCCAGCGCCTGGTGGTTCCGCGTGTGCTGGCCTCGATGTTCGTGGCCTTCCTGCTCAACGGCCTGGTGTCGACCATCGGCATCCTGGGCGGCTTCCTCTTCTCCGTCTTCCTGCAGGGCGTGAACCCGGGCGCTTTCGTCAACGGCCTCACCCTGCTGACCCATCTGCCCGAGCTCGTCATCTCCGAGGTGAAGGCAACGTTGTTCGGACTCGTCGCCGGACTGGTCGCCTGTTATCTGGGCCTGAACGTGAAGGGCGGTCCCAAGAGTGTCGGTGACGCCGTCAATCAGACCGTCGTCTTCGCCTTCATGGCGCTGTTCGTCATCAACGTCGTGGTAACCGCCGTTGGCATCAAGTTCACGGCGCGGTGATCAGATGGCGTTCGTGATCCAGTCTCGTTTTCCGAAGGTGACCAAGCGTTTTCGGCGTTTCTCCGAGTCCCTCGACTCGGTCGGCAAGCACGCGGTGTTCTACGCGCAGTCGATCGCCTCGGTGCCCAAGGCGCTGGTGCACTACCGCACCGAGACCATCCGCCTGATCGCCGAGATCTCGATGGGCACAGGCGCTTTGGCGGTCATCGGCGGCACCGTCGTGATCGTCGGGTTCCTGACGCTGGCGGCCGGTGGCACCATCGCCGTGCAGGGCTACAGCTCGCTCGGCAACATCGGCGTCGAGGCCCTGACCGGCTTCTTCTCCGCGTTCATCAATGTTCGCATTGCGGCCCCGGTCATTTCGGGTATCGGCCTGGCGGCGACGCTCGGCGCCGGGACCACAGCACAATTGGGCGCCATGCGCGTCTCCGAAGAGATCGACGCTCTCGAGGTGATGGCCATCCGGCCGGTCCCCTTCCTCGTGGGCACCCGGATGCTGGCGGGCATCATCGCCATCATCCCGCTGTACTCGCTGGCGGTGATCGCCTCCTTCATCGCCTCGCGCTTCGCGACCGTGGTGATCTACGGGCAGTCGGCCGGTGTGTACGACCACTACTTCGATACCTTCCTGATCCCGAGCGACATCCTCTGGTCCTTCGCCCAGGCGATCTTCATGGCCATGGCGGTCATGCTGATCCACACCTATTACGGCTACAACGCCGCAGGTGGCCCGGTCGGCGTCGGCGTGGCGGTAGGTAATGCGGTGCGGGCCTCGCTGATCGCGGTCGTCATGGTGACGCTGCTGATCTCGCTGGCCATCTACGGCACCTCCGGCAATTTCCATCTCTCCGGGTAGGGCGGGACATGGTGCAACAACAGGGCGGTCCGACGAGCCCGATCGGCTCGCAGTTCGTCGAAAAACCGAAGCCCAAGCGATACCTCGAACAGGGGTGGGTGATTCGCCTGGCCGGCGCCGGGCTGGTGCTCGGTGTGGTCGCGGTGGTGGTGATCTGTCTGGTGAGCTTCGCGGGCGGATTCGAGGACACGGTCAAAGTGACCGTGGCTTCGTCGCGCGCGGGTCTGGTCATGGACAAGGACGCCAAGGTCAAGATCCGCGGGGTCGAGATCGGCCGCGTAAGCGACATCGTCGACACCACCGACGGCGCCAAGATCGAGCTGGCCATCGATCCGGACAAGCTGAAGATGGTGCCGGCCAACGCCGGTGTCGACATCAACTCGACCACGGTCTTCGGCGCGAAGTACATCAACTTCCTCGAACCGCAGAACCCGTCGGCCGACTCGCTCGCGCCGGGATCGGTCGTGGCGGCGAGTTCGGTGACGGTCGAATTCAATACGCTCTTCCAGCATCTCAACGACGTGCTCGCCAAGGTCCAGCCCGAGAAGCTGAACGCGACGCTGACCGCACTGGGCCAGGCCCTGGACGGACGCGGCGACAAGATCGGGCAGTTGCTGGTCAACAGCGACGAGTACCTGAAGAGCATCAACCCGAGCCTGCCGGATCTGAAGCGCGATCTGCAGACGTCGGTCGGCGTGACCAACCTGTACGCCGACACCGCGCCGGATCTGTTGCGCACCACCGGGAACGCGGGCGTAACCTCCCGCACCATCGTCGATGAGAAGGCCAATTTCGACCGGGTGCTGCTGAACCTCGTCGGGCTGGCCGACGATACCGGCGGCGTGCTGAAAGACAATGAGAAGCCGCTGGTCACCGCACTGGAACTGTTGCGGCCCACCGCCGAACTGCTCAACGAGTACAACCCGGCGCTGTACTGCCTGGTGGTCGGCTCGGCCGATGCGCTCCCGGTCGGTAACCGCATCTTCGGTGGTGACAACCCGTGGGTGGCGCTGAACGCCAGCTTCATGGGCGGCGGCACGCCGTACGAGTACCCGAAGGATCTGCCGAAGGTGAACGCCACCGGTGGCCCGCACTGCGAGAACATTCTCGACCGCGTGCCGGGTAGCCATGCCAACTATCTCGTCACCGATATCACCGAGGGCGAGGTGTGGACACCGTCGACGTCGACGCACCTCAACGGCCCCAAGGTGTTCCAGATGCTGTTCGCCGGATTGCCGGGGGTGCCCAACCCATGAGGATCAAACCGCACGCCACCACGGTGAAACTGGCGATATTCACGCTGGTCATGGTGCTGGTCCTCGCCGCGCTCGGGATCATCTTCAGCCAGATGCGCTTCTCCCGTTCGACCGGCTATCACGCGATCTTCACGAGTTCGTCTGGGATGCTGCCGGGTTCGAAAGTGCGGATCGCCGGTGTGCCGGTGGGTTCGGTCTCGCGGGTGTACGTGGGCAAGGATCGGCTGGCCCACGTCGATTTCGATATCGACCACCAGTACCGGATCTACGCCAGCACCCAGGCCGCGGTGCGCTACGAGAATCTGGTCGGCGACCGCTATTTGGAGCTGATGGACGGACCGGGCAATGCGCAGCCGCTGGGCAAGGGCGCGACGATCCACGTCGAGCAGACCAAGCCCGCGCTCGATCTCGACATGCTGCTGGGCGGCTTCAAGCCGCTGCTGCGGGGATTGAACCCGGAGCAGGTCAACGATCTGACCGGTGCGCTGCTGCAGGTCTTCCAGGGTCAGGGCGGAACCCTCGTCGCGCTGCTGAACAGCTCCGGCTCCTTCAGCAAGACCCTCGCGGACCGGGATGCGTTGATCGGCAGCGTGATCGAGAACCTGAAGACGGTGCTGGCCACCATCGACGATCACAATGCGGAGTTCGCGACGACGCTCAATGAATTGCAGCGCCTCGTCAGCGGTCTGGCCGCGGACAAGGATCCGATCGGCGATGCTCTTCCCCGATTGGCCGGCGCCACTGGTGATCTCACCTCGCTGTTGCAGCAGGTGCGCCCCGATCTGAAGGCGAACGTCGAACAGCTCGGTCGTCTGTCGGGGAACCTGGACGACAAGAAGGACGATGTGCAGTACGTGCTGAATCTGCTGCCCGAGACCTACAAGAAACTGATCCGCATCGGTTCGTACGGTTCGTTCCTGAACATGTTCGTCTGTGGTGCGAACTTCCTCGTCGATGGACCCGACGGCAAGACGCAGCAGATCAACTTCGTGGGTGCGCAGCACACCGGGAGGTGCTCCGCCCAATGAGTGAACAACGCTCCCCGCTGATCAATGTCGGCGTGATCGGCATCGTGCTGGCCGTGACCGTCTGCCTGTCCGCGCTCCAGTTCGACCGGCTACCGTTCGTGCGGTCCGGCGCCGAGTTCAGCGCCTTCTTCGCGGACGCCGGCGGACTGCTTCCCGGTGATCCTGTGCAGGTGGCCGGCGTCCGCTCCGGCCGCGTCGAGGATGTGAAGCTCGACGGCGCCAAGGTGAAGGTGCGTTTCACCCTGGACGAGTCGATCGTGCTGGGCGGCCGGACCTCCGCCGCCATCAAGACCAACACTCTGCTGGGTCGCAAGTCCCTCGAGGTGCTCCCTGCCGGGGACGGCGCGCTGCACCGCGACGATGTGATTCCGCTGGACCGCACCACCTCGCCGTACTCGCTCAATGACGCGCTCGGCGATCTGGCCACCACGGTCAAGGGTCTCGACACCGATCAGGTCAACAAGACCCTGGACACGTTGTCGGAGGCGTTCACCGACACCCCCGGTCCGCTGCGGTCGGCGCTGGACGGTGTCACCCAGCTCTCGCGCAGTCTGAACAAGCGGGACAAGGCGCTCACCGACCTGCTCTCGCATGCCCAGAACGTCACGAAGGTGCTGGGCGATCGTGCGACGCAGATCAATGCGCTACTCCTGGACGGCAATTCGCTGCTCGGTGAGCTCGATGCGCGCCGGGCCGCGTTGAGTCAGCTCATCGTGTACATCAACGGGTTGGCCAAGCAGCTGTCCGGTTTCGTGAACGACAACGAGGCCCAGCTGAAACCGACTCTGGACAAGCTAAATTCGGTCCTGAAGCTGCTCACCGACAACAAGGACAACCTGAGCAAGGCGCTCGACGAGCTCGGTCCCTTCGAGGCCGCGCTGGGCGAGCAGGTCGGCAGCGGGCCGTACTTCCAGGCCTACCTGTCCAATATCGATTCGCCGATGCTGCAGGTGCTGGTCGACGCGATGGTCTGGCCGCAGCATCTGCCCGACGCCCTCAACAACTATCTGAATCCGCCGCCGTCGATTCAGCCCGCGGGACAGGAGCCGGTGCGATGAACGCAATTCGCAGGGTGCCCCGCTGGGCACGCCTGGTCGCCGCGGCGCTCGTGGTGGTGGTCGCGGGCTGGCTGGTCTACGGTCTGGTCTCCGATATCGGCAAGAAGCACATCACCGCGTACTTCCCATCGACCACCGGCCTGTATGCCGGTGACGAGGTGCGGGTGCTGGGCGTGCGGGTCGGCAAGATCGATTCGATCGAGCCCGGCAAGGATCGGGTGACGGTGAAGCTCACCGTCGACCGCGGCATCGATCTGCCCGCCGACGCCAAGGCCGTCATCATCTCCCCGTCGCTGGTTTCGGCGCGTTTCATCCAGCTCGCGCCCGCCTACACCGGTGGGGCGAAGATGAGCGACGGCGCCTCGATTCCGGTGGAGCACACCGCGATTCCGGTGGAATGGGATGACATCAAGGCGGAGCTGACCAAGCTGTCCAAGGCACTGGGCCCGATCGGCGAGGACAAGCAGGGCTCGTTCGGCCGCGCCATCGACACCGCCGCGGCCAATCTCGGCGACGGCAATGCGCAGGCCTTCCGAGACACCCTGCGGGAGCTGTCCAGCACGTTGACCACGCTCTCCGACGGCCGGACCGATCTCTTCGGGACCATTCGCAATCTGCAGCAGTTCGTCGACGTGCTGTCCAAGTCCAATGATCAGATCGTGCAGTTCGGCGGTCGCTTGGCCTCGGTGTCGTCGGTGCTCGCGAATGTGTCCACCGATCTGGGCGCCGGGCTCGACAACCTCGATACCGCCATCACGGATGTGAAGCGGTTCCTGGACGAACGCAGCGGTGCCCTCACCGAGGGTGTGCAGCGGCTGGCCGACGCGACCCAGATCCTGGCCGACAAGAAACCGGAGCTGGAACGGATCATGCACTCCGGCCCCACGGCGCTGGGCAACTTCTATCAGCTCTACAAGCCCGCCCAGGGCACGCTGACCGGTTCGCTGTCGTTCCCGAACTTCGCCAACCCGATCGCCTTCCTCTGTGGCGCGGTCGAGGCCGTCGGAGCCAACGATTCCGACAAGAGCGCCGCTCTGTGCAAGCAGTACCTGGGACCGGTCCTCAACTCGCTCATGATGAATTACCCACCGCTGCTGGTGAATCCGCTGACCCAGCAGAACGCCTTCCCGCAGCAGCTCGTCTACAGCACGCCCGAGCTGGCGAATCAGGCCCCCGCGGCGGGACCGGTGTCCGCGCCGTCCCCGCAGTCCCTGTCCGACCTGCTCGTTCCTGGAGGTGGGCGATGATGAGCCGCCGGCGAATTCGCGTCGCGGGCATGGCGATCGGCCTGGTCGCCCTGCTCGGCGTGAGCGGCTGTGAATGGGACGGGCTCAACTCGGTCCCGATGCCCGGTGCGATCGGCACCGGGGAAGGCTCTTGGCAGGTCCGCATCGAGATGCCGAATGTCACTATGCTGACCCGCAATTCACCGGTGAAGGTGAACGACGTGACAGTCGGCACCGTCACCGGCATCCAGGTGGAGGGCTGGCACGCGCTGGTCACAGTCGGTCTGGCCAAGGATGTCGTGCTGCCCGCCAACGCCGTCGCGCGCATCGGGCAGACCAGTCTGCTGGGCAGCAATCACTTGGAGCTCGCCGCGCCGAAAGATATTCCGGCACAGGGTGAGCTGAAGAACGGCGACCTGATCCCGCTGGAACGGGCGGGCGCGTACCCGACGACCGAGCAGACGCTTTCGTCATTGTCGGTGGTGCTCAATGGCGGTGGTATCTCCCAGGTGGAGACCATCACCCGGGAGCTGGACGCCACCTTCAAGGGCCGCACCGACGCGATTCGCGATCTGCTGCCGCAGCTGAACCAGCTGACCTCCACACTCGATCAGCAGACCGGCGACATCATCGCCGCCATGAGCGGGCTGGACCGGTTCGCCGGTGTGCTGTCGCAGCAGAAGGATGACGTCACGGCCGCCATCACGACCATCCACCCGGCGCTGACCGTGCTCGCCGACCGCCGCGAGAACATCACCAAAGCCATTACCTCCCTGGGTGATCTGAGCGATACGGTGCAGCGGATCATCGATCAGGGCGGCGGCAACCTGAAGGCCGACCTCGCCAATCTCGAGCCGGCGCTCAAGTCCCTGGCCGATACCGGTGGGAAACTGGCCGATTCGCTGCAGTGGCTGCTGACCTTCCCGTTCCCGATCAAGAACATCGACAAGGTCATCAAGGGCGACTACATGAACCTGTGGATGACGGTGGATCTCACCGGCTCCCGCCTGGATTCGAACTTCCTCACCGGTACGCCGCTGGGCGGTTCGCTGGGCGGCGCCCAGGCCACCCTCGGATACGGGATTCCGCCGTCGGCGATGGGCAAGGGCGATCCGCTGTCCGATCCGCTCAAGCCGCCGGCCGAGTCCGCGGCGCCGACGCCGACCATCGCCGGGCTGCCTCCGATTCCGGGTCTGCCCGCGATTCCCGGACTCACCGTGCCTGATACGCACCAGGGGGGCGGCCGATGAAGCTCACGAAATTCGTCAAGGTCCAACTGGCGATCTTCACCGTGCTGACCGTGATCGGGCTGACGGTCATGGGCGGCGACTATGTGAAGCTGCCCGCCATGTTCGGCATCGGACGGTACGGCGTCACAGTGCAATTGGCGGCGACCGGCGGTCTCTATCAGTCCGCGAATGTGGCCTACCGGGGCACCAATGTCGGCAAGGTGGAGGAGGTCAAGCTCACTCCCGCCGGGGTCGACGCCAAGCTGTCGATCGACAGTGATTTCAAGATCCCGAGCGATGTCGAGGCCTACGTCAAGAGCGTCTCGGCGATCGGTGAGCAGTACGTCGACCTGGTGCCCGCGGATGCGCCGAAAGGCGGGAATCTGCACGACGGTTCGGTGATTCCGGTGGAGCGCACCAAGCTGCCGCAGGACGTCGGCGACATGCTCGATCAGGCGGACCGGCTGCTGTCCACGGTCGCCGACACCAAACTGGCCGAGGTCATCAACTCCGCGTTCGTGGCGTTCAACGGCGCCGGCCCGGATCTGCAGCGGTTCCTGGACTCCGCCTCGCTGCTCGTGCAGGAGGCCAAGGACAACACCGAGCCGACCAAAGATCTGCTGGACAAGCTCGGCCCGCTGCTCGATACCCAGAATCAGTCCGAGGACTCGATTCGCGGCTGGACCAAGGATCTGGCCACGGTCACCGATCAACTGCGCGAGCACGATCCGTCGCTGCGGGCGGTCCTGCAGCACACGCCGTCCACGATCGATCGGGTGAACAAGACCTTCCAGGATCTGAAGCCGACGCTGCCGATCATGCTCGCCAATCTGATCAGCGTCGGCCAGGTCGGTGTCACGTATCACGCTGGGCTCGAACAGATCCTGGTGATCTACCCGCCGTTGCTGGCGGCGCTGCTCACCTCGATCCGCGGACCAGTGCAGTACGGTGCCATGGTCGACTTCATGCTCGGCCTGAACGACCCGCCGGGTTGTACCACCGGTTTCCTGCCGGCCGACCAGCGACGCTCGCCGGCCGACCTCAGCCCGATGGACACGCCCGACAACCTGTACTGCAAGGTGGCGCAGAACGCGAAGGAGACCGTCCGCGGTATCCGCAACACCCCGTGTGCGGAGGTGCCGGGCAAGCGCGCGCCGACTCCCGAGCTGTGCCGCGACCCCGAAGGCTATGTGCCGGAAGGCGACAACCCGCCCATCGGACCGCCCCGGCCCGTGGACACCAACGGCAACCCCACCGATAAGCTGCTCGGTAACCAGAAGGCTCCATTCATCGGGCATTCGGATCCCGAGAGCGGCACATTCGTCGGACCTGATGGGCACGTGTACCGTCAGGGGGGCGTCAACGCAGATGGTTCCACCAAGGTGCCGTCGAGTTGGCAGGACTTGCTTCAGGAGCCAGCGCGATGAGCGAAAACACAGCAAATCGAAACCGCGCTCGGCGGCGTGTCGTCAGACAGGCGGGCCCGCCGGTCGAGGGTGAGAGCACGGGCATCGAAGTCCAGGTGCCGACCACCGGGGCCGTGAGCCAGGAGCCGACGTCCGCCGCGGTCGTCGAGCCGAGCTCGGCCGCTACGGTCGTCGATTCCGAGTCCGGCGCGGTCGACGGTGACGCGAATGCGGTACCGGCCCCGGAGGATTCGGACGCCGCCGCCGCGCAGGTCGCGGACGAATCTGCGGTCGAAGACAATTCGGCCGAAACCCCCGTCGTCATCACGGTCGTCGATCTGGACAAGGACGAGGTCGCGGACACGGATTCCGAGTCGGACGGCGAGGACAAGGCCAAGTCGAGGGTGCGGCGGATGACCGGTGCGCTCGGGCGCATGGGCACCATCGCCGCGGTGGTCGCGCTGATCTCCACGCTGGTTCTGATCGGCTCGGGCGGTGTCTTCTTCTATCACCAGCACCGGGCGGACGCCCTGAACCAGCGGCGCGCCGAATACATCCAGGTCGCCAAGCAGGCCTACATCAATATGGCGACGGTCAATGACGCGACCGCCGGCCAGGACATCGACCGGCTGCTGTCGGTCGCGGGCGGCAGTCTCAAGGACGAGTACGCGCAGAACAAGGACACGTACAAGAAGATCTTCGAACAGCTGAAGGTCCAGTCCTCGGGCAAGGTCATCGCCGCCGCGATCGAAAGCGACGACGCCGATTCGGCCAGCGTATTGCTGCTGGCGCAGCAGACGGTGTCCAATACCGCCACCAACGGTCCGATGCAGCGGGACTACCGCGTCCGTGTGTACCTGACCCGGACCGGCGATACCGTGTCCGCCTCGTCCGTGGAGTTCGTGCCGTGAAATTCGACAAGCGCTACCTACTCGTCGCCACCGCCGCGGTCCTGTTCGTCGCGGCCGCCGTGGTCGCCTCGCTGACCGGTTATCGCTTCTGGTCCGACCGCCAGGCCGAGCAGAACCGCACCTCCGCCGTCGCGGTTGCGCAGGACACCGTCGAGGAATTGTTCTCCTACGACTTCAATTCCGCAGAGAAGGAACTGCCGAAGGCCGCCGACAAACTGACCAGCAGTTACCGGGACTCCTATATGAAGGTGATCCAGGACCAGGCCATCCCCGCGGCCAAGGAGAAGAAGCTCTCCGTCCAGACCACGGTTCAGGCCACCGGCGTGATTGCGACATCCCGTGATCATGCGACCCTCCTCGTTGTCGCGAATCAGCGCTTCTCCAGCCAGGATTCGCCGCAGGACACGCTCATGAGCGATCGACTGCAGGTGGAACTCACCAAACAGAGCGATCATTGGCTCGTCTCCGACATCAAACCGATCTGAGTCTCCGGACTCGAGCGGATACCGAGTCTCCGCTCGAGCCACCCCAAGGCGCGCAGCCCCGGGCATTGCCCGGGGCTGCGCGTTTTTTGGCAGCATGTGCAGGCGACTTCTCGAAGTGCGTTGAGTGACAGCAACTTTCGGAATTCTTCGCCTTGACACCTTCTGGAACCGGTTCTAGATTTGGAAGTGCGTCCCACACGGGCGGGGCGCGGCACAGCGCTGATGCGCAATGGGGGTATCGGGGGTTTCACGGTAGGAATCACGAAAGATATTTCTTTCGTGTTCTTTTCGATGCTGCTTCCTTCGAGAGGCTCGCGCGCATAGGCGGGAACTGTTACGCAACCGAATTTCTACGGTTGGCAAAGGGGGGATTTCGCGACCCTTCGTCGACTGGAAAGGGTCCGCGGTGTGACTACTTCTTATCTGCTCGGGGGACATATCCCACTGACCGATTCCTCGGTCCGGGAATTCTATGACCGGTACCCGGAAATTCGCCGCTCGTACGAGGAGACCGCCGAGTGGACCGGCGTTTCCGTCCCGGAACTGCTGGAGGGCGGCCGGCACACCGAACGCGAATTGCTGCACGCCTTCGATGGATTGCGTCAGGCGGCGCTGGTCCTGGGGCTGCACGATGCGCTGGCGGCGCGCGGCGTCCATCCGGACGCGGTCGGCGGGATCAGTCTGGGCGGACTGCTCAGTGCCTGCCTGGCGGGCGCTGTCGATCGGCGTGAGCTCTTCGAGATGCTGCACTATCACCGGCTGGTCCCGCCGCAGCCGGCCGGCACCCGGGCGCAGGGAATGGCCGTGGCCGCCTTGCGATTCGGCGACGACCCCGAGGACTACTACGGCGAGCGGCGGCCCGGGGTGTACCTGGCCGCGGACTACGACGCTGCCTACGGCGGGGATGTGCACGTCATCGTGCTGTCGGGGTATGTCGACGCGCTCGAGGAGCTGGTGGCCCAGCACCCGCGCCGGATGCAGATGCTGGACGAGTATCCCGGCGCCTTCCACAGTCCGCTCGCACAGTATGCGACCGACTTCATGGCGCCGCACATCGCTGGGATGACCTTCCGGGATCCCAAGATCACCCTGTTCTCGCCGCACGTCGCCGGCGCGGTGACCACGGCCGACGAGGTTCGAGACTTCTTCCTGTACAACCATGTCCGGCCGGTGGGCGTCAAACCGCTGATGACGGAGGTCGAGCGGATCGGCACCACCGCGGTGGTCGGACTCGGGCCGGGGCTGCCGCAGAGTCTCGTGGTGGAGCCGCTGGCGATGACATTGATACTCACGCCCGGCGAACTGGATGAGGCCGCGGAAGCGCTGAGGTGACCGGTGAAGAAGTCGCTGTACGAGCTCGGCGAGCTGCCACCGGTCGGGTACGTCCCGCGGAAGATGCTGGCCTCGGTCATCCGCCCCGATCGCTACGGCGAACCGATCGACGCGTTTCGCGAGGAAGTCGTCGACGTCCCGGGGATCGGGCCGAACGAAGTGCTCGTCTACGTCATGGCCGCCGGGATCAATTTCAACAATGTCTGGGCGGCCCGGGGTAAACCGCTCGATGTGATCGCGGCACGGCGGAAGCGCGGTGCGGCCGAGGACTTCCACATCGGCGGTTCGGAAGGCTCCGGAATCGTCTGGGCGGTCGGCGATCGGGTGGACCATGTCGCCGTCGGTGATTCGGTCGTCCTGTCCTCGTGCCTCTGGGATGAATCGGCACACGATATCCGGATGGGCGCGGACCCGATGACATCGTCGAGTCAAAGTGTCTGGGGATACGAGGAGAATTTCGGTTCCTTCGCCCAATTCACGGTGGTGCAGGACTATCAGTGCCATCCCAAACCGGCGCGGTTGTCCTGGGCCGAAGCCGCGGCCTTCATATTGACGGGCGCGACCGCGTATCGCCAGTTGCTGGGATGGCATCCGAATGTGGTGCGGCCCGGCGATCCGGTGCTGATCTGGGGCGGCGCGGGCGGGCTGGGTTCCATGGCCATCCAGATCGCCCGGGCCTACGGCGGGCGGCCGGTCGCGGTCGTCTCCAACGCGGAGCGTGCGAAGTACTGCGCGAAACTGGGGGCCGTCGGTGCGGTCGACCGGCGCGAATTCTCCCATTGGGGAAGGCTTCCCGACATCGGCGACGAGGCCGCGATGGCGGCCTGGTTCGCGGAAGTGCGGCGCTTCGGTGCCAGGTATTGGGAAGCGCTCGGTGCGAAGCGCGCGCCGCGGATAGTTCTCGAGCATTCGGGGCAGGACACCATCCCGACGTCGATCTACCTGTGCGACAACGCCGGCATGGTCGTCATCTGCGGCGGGACCACCGGATACAACGCGGATATCGACCTGAGATACCTGTGGATGCGCCAGAAACGTTTGCAGGGATCGCATTTCGCGAACCTGCAGCAGTGCCGAGCCATCACCGAGCTGGTGTCGACCGGCGATATCGATCCGTGTCTGTCGCAGGTCGGCGCGTTCGCCGACATCGGAAAGATGCATCAGTTGATGTGTGACAACGAGCAGCCGCCCGGAAACATGGCGGTGCTGGTCAACGGGGGGCCGTCGTGACAGATCATGTTCTTGCCGAAGACTCGATCGCCGTGGTCGGAATGGCGTGCCGACTGCCCGGTGGCATCGATTCGCCGGAATCGTTGTGGCGCAGTCTGATCGAAACAAGAGATGCCGCCGCGGGGGTCGTCGTCGGCGAACCGGATGGATTCGATCCGGAGTTCTTCGGCATCAGCCTGCCCGACGCCGAAGCCATGGACCCGCGCCTGCGGCTGGCGCTCGAAACAGGCTGGCAGGCACTGGAGTACGCCGGGATCGACCCGGCAACGCTGCGGGACAGCGACACCGGCGTCTACCTCGGCGCCCCTGGCGGCGACTACGCCCGCGTCGCTACCATCCTGGGCTTCCGTGGCCCCGCGCTGAGCATCGACACGGCGGGCTCGGCCGCACTGGTCGCCGTGCATCTCGCGGCGCGGGCGATCGCGGCCGGCGACTGTTCGCTCGCCCTGATCGGCGGGGCCGACGGGCCGCACGAGGGTGTGGCGGTCCTGGTCCTGGCGCGACTGTCCGAGGCCCACCGCCGTGGTTACCAGGTGCTCGCCGTGCTGCGCGGCTCCGCGGTCAAGCACGATGGTGCCGCCGGGCCCGGTGCGCAGGAGGGTTCGATCCGGGCCGCCCTGGCCAATGCTGAACTCGCGGCCGCCGACATCGATGTCGTCGCGGGGCCCGAAACCGGGTCTGCGGCAGCAGGACTCGCGGGCGTCCTCACGATGATTCAGGCTATCCGGCACGGGCTCATGCCACCCACCGCCGCCGCCCCGGCCGTCCCGTGGCCGGAACACGACCGCCCGCGCCGGGCCGCGGTGTCGGTATTCGGTGGAAGCGGCACCAATGCCCATGTCATCCTCGAGCAGGCCCCGCCCGGACCCCCGCTCACGCCGGTCGATCCCACCCGGCGGGTGCCCCTGACCGTGTGGCCGTTTTCCGCCCGGACTCCGGAGGCGCTGGCCGAGCAGGCCGCGCGCCTGGCCGACCATGTCCGGGCGCATCCGGAATTCACTGCCCGCGAGGTCGGTCACGCCCTGAGCACGACCCGCACCGTGTTCGACCATCGCGCGGCGGTATTGGGCCGCAACCGTATCGACCTGCTGGCCGGGCTGGCGGCCGTCGCGGAGGGTAAGCCGGTCGGGCCGATTCGCGGGCTGGCCGCCGATCGCCGGGTGGTCTTCGTCTTCCCCGGGCAGGGCCAGCAGTACCAGGGCATGGCGGCCCAGTTGCTGGCCGAGTCCCCGGTTTTCGCCGCCGAGATCGCCGCGTGCGAGGCGGCGCTGTCGGAGTTCGTCGACTGGTCGCTGACCGATGTACTCACCGAGGCCGAGGGCGCGCCGTCGCTCGAGCACGTCGACGTCGTGCAGCCCGCCCTGTTCGCGACGATGGTTTCGCTTGCGGCACTGTGGCGTTCGTTCGGTATCGAGCCCGCCGCGGTGCTCGGTCACTCGCAGGGCGAGGTGGCGGCCGCGCATGTCGCGGGCGCGTTGTCGCTGTCCGACGCCGCCCGGATCGTGGCACTGCGCAGCAGACTGCTGCGCGAATTGGACGGCACCGGCGGAATGGCGTCGGTCAATGCCCCGGTGGCGCGGGTGCGCGAACTCATGGCGGGCATCGACGATCTGCACGTCGCCGCCGTCAACTCCCCGACCGCCACCGTCGTGGCGGGCGGGGTGGACGGCGTGGCCCGCATGCTCGAGGTCTGTGAGCGGGCGGCCGTGCGGGCGCGGCGGATTCCTGCCGACTGCGCCGGGCACACCGCTCATGTCGATGTCCTGCGGGAGCGGCTCGACGCCGCCGTGGCACCGATCACCGCGCGGGCCACCGGCATCACCTTCTTCTCCACCGTCACCGGCGGGGTGCTGGGCGGCGAACAGCTGGGCCCGGACTACTGGTTCCGCAACCTGCGCGCGGCAGTGAGTTTCGAGGCAGGCTTCCAGGCCGCGGCCGAGTCCGGATACAACGCCTTCCTCGAGATGAGCGCGAACCCGGTGCTGACCGCCGCCATGCACGAATCCCTCGGCGCCGCAGCCGATTCCTGTCTCGTCACCGGCTCGCTCCGGCGCGACGACGCCGGTATCCGGCGCCTGCTGGCCTCCGTGTCCGAGGCCCATGTCGGAGGGGTGTCGCCACAGTGGTCGACCATCTACCCGGTCGGCTCCGCACGACCGATTCAGTTGCCCACCTATGCCTTCCAACACCGGACGTTCTCGACGGCCGGCGTGGCGGAGACGGGCGGCGAGGAGCCCGGCGACCTCGGTCTGGCCGCGGCCGGGCATCCGCTGCTCGGCGCGGTGGCCGAGGTTCCCGGCGCGGACCGCTTCCAATTCGTCACCCGCATCTCCCGGGCGACCCGGGGCTGGATCGCCGATCACGCCCTCCGCGGCACCGCGGCGCTGCCCGCTGCGGCGCTGGTGGAGCTGGCTTTTCACGTGGGCGGCCGGCTCGGCGTCCCGCGTGTCCGGAAGCTGACCATGCACGAACCGGTCACACTGCCCACCGCGGGCGCAGTGGACCTGCAGGTCGTGGTGGGCGAACTGGGGGAATCCGGTCAGCGCACGGTGGCCGTCTTCTCGAGCCCGGAGGACGCGGATGCCCCACTCGGGCAGCGCCATTGGACCCGGCACGCGGACGGCGTGCTCACTTCCGGCGCCAGGACCGCGGATACCGATACCCACGGGCTGACCGTCTGGCCCCCGGTCGGCGCGACGCCAGGGTTGGAGCCCGGTCCGGTATATGAGACCCTCACCGCGCTCGGGTACCGGTACGGCCCGGCTTTCCAAGGCGTGCGGCGTATCTGGCACCGGGGCGACGAAATATTCGCCGAGGTCGCCCTGCCCGATTCCGTGGCCGACGCGGACAACTACGGACTGCATCCGGCACTATTGGACGCTGCCCTGCAACCGGTCTTCGCGGCCGCTACGCCCTTGCAGGCGGACGGGATCCGGCTCCCCGTGGTGTGGGAAGACGTGGAACTGCATGCGGTGGGCGCGAAGACGCTCCGGGTGCGGCTGACCTCAGCGGGGACGGACCGTTTCCGCTGGGCGCTCGGCGACGGCACCGGCCGGATCATCGCCGAGGGCACCGTGGGAATGGGTGTCGTCGCACCGACCGAGCGCGCCGCCGGCGGATCTGCGCGGCAGAATGCGCTCTACAGCGTCGACTGGCTGACTGTGCAGGCGTGGCGGGGGCGTTACGCCACCCGTCAGGGCGAGTGGGCCATCGTCGGAAAGACGCCGCTCGGAGTGCGCGGCGAGGCCGGTCCGGCTCGCTATACCGATCTCGAAGCTCTCTACACCGCAGTGGATTCCGGAGCCGAGACGCCGTCGGTCGTGGTGTGGTCGCGGGTGGCCTCCGCCGCCGTCGTCGAACCGGGGACGAATCAGGCCCGGGCCCTGCGCGGCGAACTCGCGCTGATGCTGCGTCAGCTCCAAACCTGGCTGGCCGCACCACGATTCGCCGACACCAAGCTGCTCATCCTCACCCGCGGCGTGCAGGCGGCCGAGGCCGACGAGGACGTCTCGGATCTGGTGGGCGCGAGCGTGTGGGCGCTGGTGCGTACGGCGCAGTGGGAGCATCCGCACCGCATCGTGCAGGTCGATCTCGACGAGGCCGGCGTCAGCCTGGATCAGATAGCGACGGTGCTGCGCCTCGACGAGCCCGAACTGGCGCTGCGGCGCGGCGAATTCCTCGCCCGGCGACTGCGCTCCGGCGTCGACCCGGTGGCCACCCCAGATCCCGGGTTCACCGGATCCGGTCCGTCCGCCTTCGATCCCGACCGCACCGTGCTGATCACCGGTGGCACCGGCAAGATCGGCGGCATCATCGCCCGGCACCTGGTCTCCGCCTACGGCGCCCGGCACCTGCTGCTCACCAGTCGCAGCGGCGGCAATGCCGACGGAATCGCCGAACTGACAGCGGAATTGGGTGCGCAGGGCGCCGAGGTGACGGTCGCGGTCTGCGACGCGGGCGACCGCGACGCGCTGGCCGAGGCGATCGACGGCGTCCCGGCCGCGCATCCGGTCGGAGCGGTCGTCCATCTGGCGGCCACGCTGGCCGACGCGACCTTCGCCGCCCTCACCGAGGCACAGCTCGACGCCGTGCTGCCCGCCAAGGCCAATGGCGCCTGGCACCTGCACGAG
Organism: Nocardia sp. NPDC059228; assembly: GCF_042754245.1. Classification (NCBI taxonomy): domain Bacteria; kingdom Bacillati; phylum Actinomycetota; class Actinomycetes; order Mycobacteriales; family Nocardiaceae; genus Nocardia; species Nocardia sp. NPDC059228. Next base: position 214,123 of record NZ_JBHZAL010000001.1, read on the forward strand.
CTCACCCAGCATCTCGATCTGTCGATGTTCGTGCTGTTCTCGTCGTCCGCGGGCGCTTTCGGCTGGGCCGGCCAGGCCAACTACACGGCGGCCAATGTCTTCCTCGACAGCCTCGCCCGGTACCGGCATCGCCGCGGGCTGCCCGCCACCGCCATGGCGTGGGGCTGGTGGGCCGAGGACACCTCCAATACCGGTGGGCTCGACGACAAGGGCCGGGCGCGGCTCGGCCGCATGGGTCTGACCCCGATGCCGACCGCCGCGGCCATGGAGCTCTTCGACGCCGCCCTGGGTACCGGACAGCCGTACGTGCTGCCGATCGGGCTCGACCTGACGCGGCTGACCGCGGCCGAGCCGACCGGCGACCCCGCCCCGCTGTTCCGGGCGCTGGCGCCCGCCCGGCCGCAGGCCGCCCAGCAGGCGGGTGATTCGACGGAACTGGCCGCGCGCATGGCGGGGCTCGGCCCCGCGGAGCGGCACCAGGCGATGACCGACCTGCTCAAAGCGCCGGTGTCCATCGTGCTCGGTTACGCCACACCCGATGCGGTGCAACCGGATCGGCCGTTCGCCGAGATGGGCCTTGACTCGCTCAGCTCCATCGAACTCGGGGCCCGGCTGCGGGCGATGACCGGGGTGAAGCTGGGCAATGCGGTGATCTATCAGCACCCGACGGTCAGGCTGCTGGCCAAGCACGTGCTGGACCAGGTCACCCCGCGAGCCGCTGAACTCGCCGCCCCGATCGTCGCCGAGGTCGAGCTGCTGCTCGAGCGCCTGTCCGAGATCTACGAGGGCGGTCCGATACCCGACGCGCTCCTGGCCCGCCTGACCGGCGTGATCGACGCCCAGTCGATGAGGACACCCGCATGACCATCGCTTCCGGCGAGCCCGTCGCCATCATCGGCATGGCGGGCCGCTTTCCCGGCGCCGCGGACATCGACGCACTGTGGGAGCTGCTCGACGCGGGTGGCGACGCCATTCGCCCGGTACCCGCGCAGCGCTGGGACGCGAGCGCACCGCTGGACCGCGAGAAGCGGATCCAGGCCGTCGGCGGATTCGTCGATGGTGTCGACGGTTTCGACGCGGCGTTCTTCGGCGTCTCCCCGCGTGAGGCCGCCGACATCGACCCACAGCAGCGTCTCATGCTCGAAATGGCCTGGCGCGCTCTGGAAGACGGCCGCGTACCACCGCAAGCGCTGCGCGGCACGCGCACCGGGGTCTATGTCGGGGCCTCCTGGCACGACTATGAGATCCTGCGCAGGCAGCGAGGTGTCGGGGCGAGCCAGCACAGTTCGGTCGGCAATGCCCTGGATGTGATCGCCTCGCGGGTCTCCTACGCCCTGGGCCTGACCGGGCCCAGCATGACCGTCGAGACCGGGTGCTCGTCCGCGCTCGTCGGTCTCGACCTGGCGGTCCGGGCGATCCGCTCGGGAGACATCGACGCGGCGCTGGTCGGCGGCGTGAATCTGATGCTCGCACCGGACGTCTCGATTGGGCTCACCCACTTCGGCGGGCTGTCCGAGAACGGGCGGTGCGCGGCCTTCAGCGCCGGCGCGGACGGATTCGTCCGCGGTGAGGGCGTGGCCGCGCTCTACCTCAAACCGCTGCGGGACGCGGTGCGGGACGGCGACCGGGTGCGGGCCGTCATCGTGGCGTCCGTCGTGAACAACGACGGTGGCGGCGAGAGTCTGGTGACGCCCAGTGGCGCGGGCCAGCGCGACCTGCTGCGGCGCGTGTACCTGGACCATGACCTGGACATCGATCGGCTCGCCTATGTGGAGGCGCACGGAACCGGAACGCGGCGCGGCGATCCCATCGAAGCGGAGGCGCTCGGGGAGATCCTGGGAACCGCGCGCAGCGCCGGCAGCGGACCGCTGCTGATCGGGTCGGTCAAGACCAATATCGGTCACCTGGAGGCGGCCGCGGGCATCGCGGGACTGGTCAAGGCCGTGCTGTGTCTCGAACACGGCACGGTGCCACCGAGTCTGCACTCCGAGGTGCCGAATCCGGATATCGCCTTCGACGATCTGAACCTGCGAATAGTGCGGGAGCGCACGGTGCTTCCGGCACACGACGATGTCCACATCGGCGTGAACTCGTTCGGGTGGGGCGGCACCAATGCGCATGTGGTGCTGCGTGGCGCGGCATCGGCCGCGCGGGTGATCAGCGAGGTTGCGCGCGAAACCGAATCCGAGCCAATGGGTTTCGTGCCGGTGTCCGCGCACACCAGCGCCGCGCTGCAGCAGCGTTGCCGCGATATCGCGGATCTGGTCGACGCCGAACCCGACCGGCTGGACGCGATCACCGCGGCGCTGGCCGGGCGGGCACCGGCCCTGCCGCTGCGGAGCGCGGTTTTGGGCGCATCGCCACCGGAAGTGGCGGCGGCCCTGCGCCACCACGCCGATGACCCGGCCGCTGAGCTCCCGTCCGTGCTGACCGGCCGGGCTCACGAGGTCGGCCGCACCGCCTTCGTCTTCCCCGGCCAGGGCAGCCAATGGCACGGGCTGAGTGCCGCACTCTACGGACAGGATCCGGCCTTCACCGAGACGATCGACGCATGCGCCGCGGCACTGCGGCCGTATGTCGACTGGGATCCGGCCGCGGTGCTGTCCGGCGCCGCCGGACCGGGCTGGCTCGACCACGTCGATCAGGTGCAGCCGGTGCTGTGGGCGCTGTCGCTGGGTATCGCGGCCGGGTGGCGGCGCGCGGGCATCGTGCCCGATGTCGTCATCGGCCACAGCCAGGGCGAAATCGCGGCGGCCACCGTTGCGGGGCTGCTCAGCCTCGATGACGCTGCGCTCATCGTGTCCCGGCGCAGCGCGCTGCTGCGCTCGGTCGCGGGCACCGGCCGCATGCTGGCCGTCGAGCTGCCCGTGGCCGAGGTTCCCGCTGCCATCGCCGGATTCGAGGATCTGGTGGCGCTGGCCGTGCACAACGGGCCGACCTCGTGCGTGCTCTCCGGCGATACCGACGCCATCGAGGCGCTCGATGAGATCCTGGCGGCCGACGGCGTGTTCTGCCGGATGGTGAATGTCGACTACGCCTCGCACAGCCCGCAGATGGCCGGGGTGCGGGTACCGCTGCAGGCCGCGCTCGCCGGTGTCGTATCGCTGCCGGGCGGCACGGAGTCACCGCTGGATGGCACGGCGGCGCTGCCGGATGCCGTGGAGATGATGTCGACGGTCCGGCTGAAGGCCGTGACCGCCACCGATCTCGTCGGCGACTATTGGGTGGAAAACCTGTGCAGCCCGGTATTTTTCGCCGAGGCGATGACCGCGGTGTTCGACGACGGTGTCACGCACGTGATCGAGATCAGCCCGCACCCGGTGCTGCTGCCCGCCGTGGATCAGCTGGCCGCCGAGCGCACCCACCCGCCGATGGTACTGCCGTCGTTCTACCGGGACTGCGACCCCCGCAGCGAGCTGCGCCGCAGCCGCGCCCGCGCCTTCGTCGCCGGACTGCGGCCCTTCGCGACGGCCGCCGCGCCGGCGATCGCGCTGCCACCGTATCCGCTGCGGCCGCAATCGCATTGGCTGCCGGACGCCGGTCCGGGTGCTCCGAGTGACACGGCAGCCGGCACGCCGCGAGCTCCGGTGTACCCCAGCCGGCTCGAGCCGGGGGCCTGGCAGGCGACCGTGCCGATCGATCTGGAAACGCTGCCGTGGCTGGCCGATCACGTGGTCGGCGACGCGGTGGTGGTGCCGGGGGCCATGCTGGCGGTGCTGGCCATGGCGGTCACTCGCACCCACCTGGGCACCGGCCCGGCGGGCCTGTCGGGATTGCGGTTCGTCGAAATGCTCACCGTCGGTGACGCTCCGGTCCGGGTCGAGGTCACCCTGCGTGAGGACGTCCCGGCCGGGATCAGCTTCGAGATCGCGGCGCTGAACGTCGGCACGCACAGCTGGACGGTACACGCGCGGGGCTGTGCCCTGCACACGCTCGAGTCCGCGGCCGCGCCGCTGCCGTTCCCCTTCGGTCCCGGTGAGCCGACAATCGGCGAGCCGATCCCGGTCGCCGACTTCTACGCGGCCTGCGCCCGCCGCGGGGTGGAGCTCGGCCCGGACTTTCAAGGCGTGCGGGAACTCCGGCGCTGGCGGGACGGCACGACCTTGTTCACACTGGCCAGGATCGCTCTGAGCGAACACGCCCGGGCGATGTCGCACCCCGGTGAGCTGCACGCCACGCTCGTGGACTGCGCCATGCAGGCCGGACTGGCCCTGTTCGACGGCGAGAACACGATCCTGCCCGGCGGTATCGAAGAACTGATCCTGGACGCCGAACCGGCCGGACATGTCGACGCCGCCTGGGCGTATGCCATCCGGCGCTCGGACACCACGGCCGACATCCATCTCTACGACGAGCAGCGCGCGCCACTGGCCCGCATCCTGGGCCTCGAGCTCCTCTCGATCGACGACGACCGTGCCGACGCCAGGTCCTACGATCGGGAGCTCGCCTTCACCTGGCACGCGCTCGCGCGCGGCGAAACGACCAGCGCCCCGGACTCATTCGCCATCACGGGGTCCGCCGGAACAGTCGGCGAGCTGACGGAGGCTCTGCAGCGGAGGGACGCCGAGGTCGGCGCCGCCGCCGATCGGGCCAGCACGGTGGTCTTCGCCGCGCCCACGGCCCGGGACGGCCTGGACGCACAGCGCCGGGGCCTGCTCGAGCTCGCCGAACTCGTCGGCTCGTGTGTCCGATCGACTTCGGCGACACCGCGTCTGGTCGTGGTGACCACGGCCGCCCAGGCGGTCGGGAACGGTGAGCGTCCTGATCCGGGCGGCGCGCTGTACTGGGGATTCGTCCGGGTCCTGCGTCGCGAGCACCCTGAATTGTCCGCCGAGATCATCGATCTCGCCGCGCCGCCCGACACCGAGCGCGGGGAGCTGTTCGACGACTGCGCCGCCGAACTCCTGGCCCGCACCGGTGAGGACCAGCTCGCTCTGCGCCCCCGGCGGCGCTACGCCGGACGCATCGAACAGGGCGAGCAAGCGGAAAGCACTGCGGCAGGGCGGCCCTGGCGAACCACGGCACAGCCCTTCCGGCTCGCGGTGACTCCCGGCCGCTCTTGGCAGGGTCTGTGTTACCGGCCCCTGGAAACCCGGCCACCCGGGCCGGGAGAGGTGCTGATCGAAATCGAAGCGGCCGCACTCGATTTCATCGATGCCCTGAAGGCGGCGGGCGCCTATCCCGACGACTCGGCGGGCCACGACCCGCTCGGCCTCGAATGCGCGGGCGTGGTTCGCGCGGTCGGCCCCGAGGTGACCGGACGCGCTGTGGGCGATCGCGTGGTGGGCTGTGGATTCGGTGCGCTGGCCTCGCATCTGACGGTGCGCGCCGATCACACGCAACCGATACCGGATGCCCTGCCCGCCACCATCGCGGCGGCCCTGCCCATGGTGTCCACCACGGCCTGGTACGCGCTCGTCACACTGGCCCGGCTCGCACCGGGGGAGACCGTGCTGATCCACTCCGCCGCAGGCGGACTGGGACTGGTCGCCATCGGCGTCGCCCGTGGTCTCGGGGCGCGGATCATCGCCACCGCGGGCAGCGCGGAGCGGCGGGAATACCTGCGCCGCGCACACGGGCTCGAGCACGTCTTCGATTCCCGGACGCTGGGCTGGGCGGACGAGGTGCGGGCGGTGACCGGCGGGCACGGCGTCGACGTGGTGCTCAACTCGCTCTCCGGCCGCGCGATCGATCTCGGCATCGACGTGCTCGCCGAGGACGGCCGGTTCATCGAGGTCGGCAAGCGGGACATTCACGCCGATCGCCGGGTCGGCCTGCGGCCGTTCGCGAAGGGAATCAGCTTCGCGGCCGTCGATCTCACCGGATTGATGGCACGCCGTCCCGAGCGCTTCGCCGCCGCGCTGGCCGAGACGTGGGAGCAGATCGGCACGGGCCGGATCGTTCCGGGACCCGTCACGGTGCACGACTTCGCCGATGCCGCCACCGTGCTGCGGGACCTGACCCGGGATGAGTACATCGGCAAGCTGGTGCTCGCGAGCCCGGACACGGTGACCGACATCGTGCCGGAGCCGTTGCCGGAGGGGCGTTTCCGCGCGAACGGCACCTATCTCGTCACCGGTGGCCACGGCGCCCTGGGGCGCAGCCTGGCCGACCATCTGCTCGCGAACGGTGCCGGCGCGGTGGCACTGGTCGGCCGCAGTGCGCCGGACACCATGGACACGGCGTCGGTGCGCAGCTATCGGGCCGATGTCGCGGACGCGGAAGCCCTCGCCGCCGTGCTGGATTCGATCCGGGCGGAGCTGCCGCCGCTGCGCGGGGTCTTCCACGCCGCGGGCGTCCTCGACGACGCCACCATCCTCGGTGTCGACGCGGACCGGATGGAGCGGGTGCTGCGGCCGAAGATCGACGGCGCCCGGCACCTGGACGCGCTCACCGCCGATGACCCCCTGGATCTGTTCGTGCTGTTCTCCTCGGCCGCCGCGCTGATCGGCAACCCCGGGCAGTGCGCGTACGCGGCGGCCAATGCCTATCTCGACGCGCTGGCCGCGGCCCGCCGGTATGCGGGGCGGCCCGGACTGAGCATCGAGTGGGGATACTTCGCGGAGGTCGGTCTCGCCGCGGCAGAACACAATCGCCACGTCCGGCTCACCGAACACGGCATCAGCAGCTACCCCACCGATGAGGCGTGGACCGCCATGGCCGCGTTCCTCACCGAGGAACGCACTGTCGTGGGCTACATGACCTTCGATCAACGGCAGTGGTTCGACGCGTACCCCGATGCCGCCGCCCAGCCCAGCTGGCAACTGCTGCGGCAGCGCGCCGCCGTCGAGTCGGCGGGGCGGGCCGCCGGTGAATTCCACACCGCGCTGGCGGATTCGGCTCCCGCGGACCGGCACGTGCTGGTGCGGGACAAGATCACCGAGGTGGCCGCGCGCGTGCTCCGCATGCAACCGGCCGACCTCGACGCCCGGACACCCTTCAAGGCGCTCGGACTCGACTCGCTCATGAGCCTGGAAATGCGGAACCGGCTGGAATCCGCATTCGCGCTGCGGCTTTCACCCACGCTGCTGTGGACCTACGGCACCGCCGAGACCCTGGCGGGCGCGATCGGCGAACGGCTCGCCACCTCGCTGTCCACGGCCGGCGTGACCACCGGCTGACCCCTCAGGAGGCATTCCCATGGACAATCCGAATTCGAGCGAGGCACTGACCGCGGCCCTGCGCCGTGCCACCCGGACCATCAAGCAGCTGCGCGAGCAATCGGCGGGGCAGAGCCCCGGCGGGCCCATCGCAGTCGTCGGCGTGGGCCTGCGGCTGGCCGGCGGCATCACCGATCTCGACCGCTACTGGGCGGCACTGCGGGAAGGGCGCAGCCTGATCACCGAGATGCCCGCGCATCGGCGCTGGCCCTTCGAGGACGAATGGGACTTCCTGCCCACGCGAGGCAGTTTCATCGACGACGCCCTCGACTTCGATCCCGACTTCTTCGGGCTCAGCCCGCGCGCGGCCCAGGCGATGGACCCGCAGCACCGCATACTGCTGGAGGTGACCTGGGAAGCGCTGGCGCACGCCGGACTGCGGCCCGACCGGGAGCTGCCGGAGTCGGTGGGCACCTTCGTGGGCATCGCCGGCCGCCAGGACTACGCCGCCTGGGAGCCGCCGCAGGTCGATCCACACTGGGCGCTGGGCATCGGCAACGCCTTCGCGGCGGGACGTATCGCCTACCACTTCGGATTCACCGGTGCCGCAACAGCTTTCGACAGCGCGTGCTCTTCTTCGCTGGTCGCCGTCCATCACGCGGTCGCCGCTCTGCGGCGCGGCGAGTCCGAGATCGCGCTGGCGGGCGGGGTGAGCCTGATGCTGGCCCCCGGGTCCACCGCGGTTATCCAGCAGACCGGAGCCCTCGCACCAGACGGGTTGTGCAAGACCTTCGACGCCCGTGCCAACGGCTATGTGCGAGGCGAAGGCTGCGCCATGCTCGTGCTGAAGCGCCTGGCCGACGCGGAACGCGACAATGACCGGGTGCTCGGGGTCATCCACGGCACCGCCGTCAACCAGGACGGCCGCTCCTCCGGTTTCACCGCACCCAACGCGGTCGCCCAGCGCCGCGTGATCGAGGCGGCCCTGGCCGACGCCGGGTGCAAGCCCGAGGAGATCGGGTTGGTCGAAGCGCACGGCACCGGCACCTCACTCGGCGATCCCATCGAGGTCAGTGCCATTGTCGCCGCGCTGGGCTCCCGCAATGGCGGCAGACCGCTGCACGTGGGTGCGGCGAAGACCAATGTCGGTCACCTGGAGGCCGCCGCCGGTGTGGTCGGGCTCGTCAAGGCGCTGCTGTGTATTCGTGAGCGCACTGTGCCGCCGCTGGCCCACTTCCAGACCTTGAATCCGCGAATCGACCTGGAGGGCACCGACGTTCGGATCTCGGGCCACAGCACCGACTGGGCGCTCGCGGAGTCCGGCCCGCTCGCCGGGGTGAGTTCGTTCGGTGCGATCGGCACCAATGCGCACGCGATCGTCGGACCCGCGCCGGAGACCACCGCCGCGTTCCCGCCGGGCGGCGACATCCCCCGGCCCGCATGGAACCGCGGACCCTGCGTCCCGGCATTCCTCGGTGCGGCCCCTCCTGCACGGAGCTGAAACACGGTTCTACTCACCATAATTCGAGACTCTTTGGGGGTAATGCACAGTGGTGGCATTCTTCGACATGGTCGGCGGTCGCTACGCCCCGACCGAGATCGCGGTCAGCCCGTGGGCGCCGAACCAGGTGAGCGGGACCGCGGTGTCCGGACTCCTCGCGCGCGAGGCCGAAACACACAGTCCCGGCGGCGCATTCCTGCCCGGGCGGTTCACCGTGGATCTGTTCCGGCCCGTCCTCGCCGAACCGATCGAACTGCGCAGCGAGGTGGTCCGCGACGGCCGCCGCGTGCGGGTGGTCGACGTCTCGGCCGTGCAGCAGGACCAGGTGCGGGTGCGCGCGACGCTCATGTATCTGGCCGCCGGAGCATCGGCGCCGGGAGAGGTCTGGCAGCCGGTGCGGCAGTTGCCGGTACCCGAGCCGAGCGCCGAGTGGCACCCGCTGCGGTTCAAGTCGGGTGCGCTCGACTGGACCGGCGACTTCCTCACCGGCCAGAACAGCGAGCGCAAATGCATGTGGCACGACATGGCGCCGCTGGTCGAGGGCGAGCCCAATTCGCCGTTCCAGCTGGCCGCCTATGTCGCCGACACCACCAATATGGTGTGCAACTGGGGTACCGCGGGCATCGGCTACATCAATTGCGATGTGACCCTGGCACTCTCGCGCCTGCCCGTGGGGCCGGAGGTGGGATTGCAGGCGCAGGACCAGGTCACCGGCGACGGCGTCGCGATCGCCGCGGCCACCCTCTACGACCGGACCGGCCCGCTGGGCGTCTCCGTCGCCACCACCATCTCGAATGTGCGCCGGGCGGTGGATCCGGCCGCCTTCGCGGCCGAGGCATTCTCGGCGCCGCACCCACAGTGAACCCCGGGGAGGAACCGTCATGCGGATTGCGTACACGCCGCAACAAGAGGAACTACGTGCCGAGCTGCGGGACTACTTCGCCCGCCTGATGACCGACGAGCGGCGCACCGCGCTGGCCGCGCCGACCGGCGAATACGGCGAGGGCGACGTCTACCGTGAGGTCATCGCGGAGATGGGCCGCGACGGGTGGCTCGCGCTGGGCTGGCCGCAGGAGTACGGCGGCCGGGGCGGCTCGGTCATGGATCAGCTGATCTTCACCGACGAGGCCGCCGTGGCCACCGTCCCGGTGCCGTTCCTGACCATCAATACGGTCGCGCCGACCATCATGTACTACGGCACCGACGAGCAGAAGCAGTTCTTCCTGCCCCGGATCGCCGCCGGTGAATTGCACTTCTCCATCGGCTATTCCGAGCCCGGCGCGGGCACCGACCTGGCCTCGCTGCGCACCTCCGCGGTCCGCGACGGCGACGACTGGGTGATCAACGGCCAGAAGATGTGGACCTCCCTGATCAGCTACGCCGACTACGTCTGGCTGGCGGCGCGCACCGACCCGGATGCCGAGAAGCACAGCGGCATGTCGATGTTCATCGTGCCGACCACCGCCGAGGGCTTCTCGTGGACGCCGGTGCACACTATGGCCGGGCCCGACACCAGCGCCACCTACTACCAGGACGTCCGAGTCGGGCAGTCGGCGATGGTGGGCCCGGAGAACGGCGGCTGGGGGCTGATCACCAACCAGCTCAACCATGAGCGCGTCGCGCTGAGCGGGGCCGGGCACCTGACGATGGCGCTCCGCGAAACCATCGAATGGGCGAAGAACACCAAGGCGGCCAATGGTATTCGTGTCATCGACCACGAATGGGTGCAGCTGAACCTGGCGCGGGTGCACGCCAAGGTCGAGTACATGAAGCTGCTGAACCTGGAGATCGCCTCGCGCGCCGACGCCGGCGGTGACGCAGCGCCGCGCCCGTGGGACGCCTCCGGCCTGAAGGTGTACGGCACCGAGTTCGCCACCGAGGCCTACCGGCTGCTCATGGAGGTGCTCGGCCCCAACGCGCACCTCTGCCAGGACTCGGCGGGCGTGGAGCTGTTCGGCGTGCTCGAACGGCTGCATCGCGCCGGCCTCATCATGACCTTCGGCGGCGGCACCAATGAGATCCAGCGCGACATCATCGCCATGTTCGCCCTGCGCCTGCCGCCCGCCACCCGCTGACCATGCCCGAAAGGCCGGTAATCATCATGGATTTCACTCCGACCGAGGCCCAGCGGGATCTCGCCCGCCTGACCGGTGAGGTGTGCGCGAAGCTGGTCACCCCGGACCGGCTGCGCGAACTCGACAAGCAGCTCGACGCCGCCGGTGACCGCACGGTGCGTTTCGACCGGCAGCTATGGAACGCACTCGCCGAGACCGGCGTGCTGGCCGCCGCGCTGCCGGAGTCCGTGGGCGGCAGCGACTTCGGCGTCCTGGAACAGACCGCCGTCCTGCACGAGCTGGGCAAGGCCCTGGCCCCCGTGCCCTACCTGTGGTCCATCGTGCTGAGCGCGGCCGCCCTCGCCGAATTCGGTACCGCGAACCAGCGGGACCTCGCCGCGCGGGCGGCCACCGGCGAGATCATCCTGACCGTGGCCCTCAGCGAAGCCCGGAACTGGGAGCCCACCGCACCGGTCACCACGGCGGCCGAGGATGCGGGCTGGACGCTGAACGGCGCCAAGACCACCGTGCCGTTCGCGCGCCAGGCCGATCGTATCCTGGTGCCCGCCAGCGTATCCGGGACGGTCGCCCTGTTCCTGGTCGATCCGTCGGCGGCCGGCGTCACGGTCACCGAGCAGATCACCACCGATCGTAGTCCCGAATACGCGGTCGAATTCGATTCCGCACCGGCGGAACCGGTGGGCACGGTGGCGGGCGGAGCCGAGATCCTGAACCGGCTGCTGGACCGGGCCTGGCTGGGGCTGGCCGCGCAGCAGCTGGGCACCCTCGAACAGGGGCTGGAGCTGGTGGCGGCGTACGCCCGGGAGCGCGAGCAGTTCAATCGCAAGATCGGCAGCTTCCAGGCCGTGGCCCAGCGCCTGGCCGACGCCTACATCGACGTCCAGGGCGTCCGGCTGGCGGTGACGCAGGCGGCGTGGCGGCTGGCCGAGGGCCTGCCCGCCGGGGCCGAGGTGCACACCGCCAAGTTCTGGGCCGCCGAGGCGGGTCACCGCGTCGCACACACCGTGGTGCACGTGCACGGTGGTGTCGGTATCGACCGCGACCACATCGTGAACCAGTACTTCACCGCCGCCAAGCACAACGAGTTCGCCCTCGGCGGCGCGACCGACCACCTGCGCGCACTGGGTGCGGCGATGGCAGCCGCCCTCTAGCGGGGGAGACCGGCGTGATCCCGGAACTCCGTGATCACGCCGGTCCGTTTGCCGCCGATGTCACTGTCGCACAGCCGGAGTGCCGGTTCGTGCGATGATGCTCGCACCGTAGCGCCGGGTCTCGTTCTCGATCTGGCGGGGAGTCCCCGAGCGGGCCAGCGCGATTCGGGCCCCGCTCACCAGCGCCGCGCCCGTCGCGGCGAATACCTGCGGATCCGACAGTGCACCAACGCAATACAGCGTGTCGCGGTAGTCGATGCCGATGGCGGGCACCATGCCGTACGCGCTGAGGGCCCACTGACGATTGGTGATCTGGTCGACCGTCGGCGTGGGGGTCGCGAAGTCGACCGCGAGGAAGGCGAGGTCGTCGGCGGTCCCGGGATTCGGGGTGTACCAATCGGGTAGGCGCACGGTCCGGAGGTCGATGGCGTCCAGATCGGTGTACTTGTCCGCCACAGCTTTCCGGCCGGCGCGCACGCCGTCATCGCCGACCACCAGTAGTCGATGGTCGTGCTCTCCGACGCGGTCGATGTCCGACTGGCCGGCGATGACGGTGCTGATGCCGGTGGCCGCTACGGCCGCGGCCAGATTCTCGTCCGCGGGAAGCAGCACCGCCACCGCGCCGAGCCGCGACAGGGCCGCCGTCGCGATCAGGGCACCCGGTCGCATCCCCAACACCACGCCCACCCGATCGGCGGGTTCCACACCCACCGCGATGAGGGCCCGCGCCACCGTGTCGATACGGGCGTTCACCGCGGCCTCGGTGCGCATCCGGCCCGCATAGAGCAGGCAGTCGCGCGAGGAGGTGCGCGTACCCCAGGCCGATCCCGGCGAAATCCTGGTGCCCGGCAGCAGCTTTCCGGGGCGCGCGGGCCGGGGCGGGGCGAACAGCGCCCGCTGGGCCCGGCTCCGCGGCCGGGGCGGCGGCGATGTGACCTCGGGCATGTCGACGATCTGCTCGGGGCGCGGCCCGTCGCCACCGTGCCAGTGCAGCCAGTCAGCGATGGCCGGCCAGGTCGTCCGTACCGCGACACCGCCCGCGACCATCTTGTAGTGCCCGGCATCGACACCGACCTCGTACACGGGCGCACTGCGCGCCGCGTGCCGGATTCCGCGCACCGAGGCGGCGGGCGCGAGCTGATCCTTCGACCCGACGATCCCGAGAATCGGGCAGGTCAGCTCGCCCAGGCTGTGCACCCGCTCGCCGACCACGAACCCGCCGGAGTGCAGGCGGTTCCCGATCGCGAACTGCCGCAGCAGATCCGAGGCCGCCGGACCCGGGTAGCCGATGCGGCCCTCGCCCGCCATGAACCGGCGGCGGCGTTCCTCGGCGGGGGACAGGCGCGGTGCGGAGCGGTGGCGCAGGGTGTGCACGCGATTGCGCACCGCGTTCACCGGATCGACCAGATCCCACCAGGTCTTCAGGATGGAGTCGGTGATATTGCTGCCCTCGCGCACCGTTTCGGCGAGGAAGTTCGCGATGCGCGGGCCGAACGGGAGCCCGGCGGCCGTCCAGTCCACCATGCTGCCGATCCCGACCATGCTCGCGATCCCCTCACCGCGCCGGTGTGCCGCGGCCAGGTAGCCGAACATGCCGCCCTGGCAGTAGCCGACCAGGTGCACCGCGTCGCCGGTGTGGTCACGCATGGTGTCGACGGCGGCGGCCACCGCCAGGACGTGATCGTCCAGGGTCCGTTCCCAGCCGTTCTCTTCCGTTGCCGGAGAGCCGAAGTCGAGGACCCACGGATCGATTCCGGCCCGATGCAGCAGCGTCACCGCCCCGGTCTCGGTGTCCAGGTCGAAGACCTCGGCGGTCATCATGAGCGGCGGTACCAGCAGGGCGGCCGGGCCCGCCGCCGGTTGCTCCGGAAAGTAGCGCCGCAACCGGTACGTGGGCCGGCCTTCGACCACGGCGAACGGGCTGGTGACGGGATCGGGTGTACTCCCGATGAATTCCATTGCACTCCCCAGAAATGAAACGTGCTCTAGTCAAAGGTTCGCCGCGAGTCCATATGCGTTTGGTCACAGCGGATTTGCCGACCGAAGCCCTGCATCGAGTTCTAGAACAAGTTACAGTGCGAAGGAGTCGATGGGGTGGGTTCATGGACGTTGAAAGTCACTGAGACGCAATAGATCTGCGCATGGTCGCGCGGCAATCGGAAACAGTCGGCCGTGAAACGGATTGGCGGAGAAGCACAGTCGTGCGATCCGCCGATGGGAGGGGTTCTATGGATATGCTGCGGTGTCCCGTACACAGATACCCGTCGGAGACAACGAGATCACTGGGCCTGGACCCGGTCATGGACGAGGTCCGCGGATCCGGCGGCATCGCGCGGGTGCAGTACCCGTACGGCGATGCGGCCTGGCTGGTCACCGGCTACGAGGATGTGCGAACCGTCTATTCGCAGAAGGCGTTCAGCCGCACCGGAATGTCCCAGGACACCGCGCCGCGGCTCACCGCCGGACTGCTGCTGCAGGGCGGCATCGGCAGTCTCGACGACAGTATCCACACCAAACTGCGCCGCGTCATCGGGCGGGAACTGACCGCTGGGCGGATGACCGCGCTGCGCGCCACCGCCGAGACCCTCATGACCCGGCGGCTGGCCGAGCTCGAGCGGTCGGCGGCCACCGACTACGTATCCGCTGTCGCCAAACCGTTTTCGCTGAATGTGCTCGGTGAGCTGGTCGGCATTCCCGAAGCCGAGCAACCCGAGGTGGCCGACTGGGTGAGTGCGCTGCTCACCGACGCCTCCGTGGCCGACGCCGGCGCACGCGGCGCCGACGCCGCGCTGCAGGATCTCGGCAAATACGTGCTGCGGCTCATCGCCGACCGGAAGGCCGCGCCCACCGGGGATTTCGTCTCCGATCTGGTCCGCCACGGCGACGATCTGGCGAAATGGGAGCTGGTGACCGTCGTCTTCGCCCTCATCGTGGGTGGTTATGAATCCTCGGCCCACATGCTGAGCAAGCTCGTGCTGCGCCTGCTGCTCAGCCCGGACCTGTGTTCCGAGCTGCGGGCGCATCCGGACCGGATCCCGGGTGCGGTCGACGAGCTGCTGCGCACCATCGCCCTGGCCGGTGGTGAGGGACTGCCCTGGCGGGTCCGCGAGCCCATCCGGCTCGGCGGGGTGGACCTGGTGCCCGGCGACTACGTCGTCCCGGCCATCGGCGCCGCCAATCTGGACCCGGCCGTCTACACCGATCCCGAACGCATCGACCCGGCACGATCGGCCAAGCCCCACCTGGCCTTCGGTTACGGCACCCGCTACTGCCTGGGCTCCCAGATCGCCCGCATGGAACTCGAGGTCGGCATCGGCACGCTACTGCGGGACTACCCCGGCGCCCGGCTCGCGGTCGCACCCGAGCAGGTGCGCTGGCACAGCGGGTCGGCGGTCTGGCAGCTGGCCGAACTACCGGTGTGCCTGTGATGGCGGTCGGAATCCTGCGCACCGGCGCCTACGTCCCGCCCGCCGAGATCGGCAATGCCACCATCGCGGCCTGGGCGAACACCACACCGGAGTGGGTGGGTGAACGCACCGGCATCGACACCCGCCGCTACGCCGGCCCGGACACGGCCACCTCCGATCTGGCCCACCGGGCCGCCCTCGATCTGCTCGGGTCGCGGGAGACGTGGCCGCGGATCGGCAGCGTCATCGTCGCCACGTCGACCGGGGATCAGCCGCAGCCCGCGACAGCCGCTGCGCTGCAACACAAATTGGGGCTCAGCGGCATACCCGCCTTCGACCTGAACTCGGTGTGCGTCGGCTACCTCTTCGCCCTGACCGTCGCCGCCGGACTGCTGGAACGCGAGGGGGAACGGGCGGACCAGGCGCTGGTGGTCGGGGCCGACATCTACTCCCGGATCATGAACCGCGCCGACCGCAAGACCGTGAGCCTGTTCGGTGACGGTGCGGGCGCGACCCTGGTCGGACCGGTGCCGCCGGGCTACGGGCTGCACGCGAGCCGTCTGGTCACCAATGGTGAATTACGTTCTCTCGTAGAGGTTCCCGCAGGGGAGCGGCTGTTCCGGATGGAGGGCCGCGCGGTCCGCGACTACGTGCTGACCATGCTGCCCAAACTCATCGCGGAGGCGCTGGCGGAATCCGGCTTCACGCTCGCCGACATGGACCGGATCATCCTGCACCAGGCCAACACCCGGCTGCTGGAGACCTGTATCCGGGAACTCGGCATGGATCCCGCCCGGGTGCCGCTGACCGCTCCCCGCTACGGGAACACCGGCGCGGCCTCCATTCCCATCACCCTGCACAGCACCCATCTCGAACGCCCGCTGCAACGCGGTGAACGCATTCTGCTGGCCGGCGTCGGCGGCGGCATGAGCGCCGGAGCGGCGGTGCTGACGTGGTATTGACCCGAACGAAATCGGAGGACTCCTGATGCGGCTCGAAGGAAAGGCCGCCGTCGTCACCGGCGGCACCCGGGGGCTCGGCTTCGCGATCGCGAAAGCGTTTCTCGCGGAAGGCGCGTCGGTCATGTGCTCGGCGCGCACGGCCGGGGACTACCAGCTCCTCAAGGAGGAATATCCGGACCGCTGCCTGTTCCATCCGGCCGATGTCGCCGATCCGGCGGCCGTCGAGCAGCTGATGGCCGCGGCCGCGGAATCGCTGTCCGGGCTGGACGTGGTGGTGGCCAATGCCGGGGTGAGCCGGGACGGGCGGATCGAACAGCTCGCCCCGCACGACTGGGACGCCATGGTCGCCACCAACCTGACCGGCACCTTCCTGTGCACCCGTGCGGCCGTGCCGCACCTGCGGGAACGCGGCGGCGTGATCATCAATATGTCCTCGTCCATGGCGAGCCGGATAGCGGTCGGAGCGGCCGGCTACAGCGCCACCAAGGCCGCCATCGAAATGTTCACCCGCACCAGCGCAATCGAACTGGGGCAGTACGGAATCCGGGTCAACGCCCTCTCGCCCGGCATTCTCGACGCCGGCATGGGCGGCCGGCTGGCCGACAACGACCGGGTCTGGGCCGCCTACCGCAAGCGGTTCGCCCTGGGCCGGGCCGGGCGGGTCGAGGAGGCCGCGCAGGCGGCCGTCTTCCTCGCCTCCGACGACGCCTCCTACGTCAACGGGGCGATTCTCGATGTCAACGGAGGTTTGATGTGGGCCTGACCGACCAGCGCAACAATCCGTTCAGCGAACCCGAGCAGGCCGAGCTGGTGGAGCTCGGGCGCAAGCACGTGATGGGCATGGAATACACCGATGCCGAGGAGGTCTGGATCAGCTCGGGCATGGAGCATCTGCTGCTGCAGACCGTCGGACGGCGGAGCGGGAAGACCCACAAGGTGGCGCTGCCGTTCTGGGTCGACGCGGCGGGACACCGCATCGTCGTCGCCTCCTTCATCGGGGCGCCGCAGCATCCGGCCTGGTACTGGAACCTCACCGATACCGCGGCCAATGCCGAGGTGCGGGTGAAGCTGCGCGCGGCTGACCTCCGGGCGCGTCCCCAGATCCTCGAAGATCCCGAGTACCAGGAGGTTTGGGACGCCTTGACGACCGACCGCGAGTTCTACCGCGACTATCAGTCCCGGACCGAACGCCGGATACCGCTGGTCCGATTGCGCGAACTGTGAGCGAGGCGAATGCGGCGGCGCTGCAGGGTGTTCCGGTGACCGCGCTGTGGACACTGTGGAGCCGGGCGTCCGAATCCGCCCGGACCGATTCGGACTTCCGCGATTTCCGTGCCGAGGAGCTGTGCCGGTCGATCTACTTCGATTACCGGAGCTTCGGCAGGCCCGCCCAGACCCAGGTGCTGCGCGCCCGCACCATCGACGCGGAAATCGAACGCTTCCACCGGAACTCGCCCGGCGGCACCGTGGTCGCCCTCGGCGAGGGACTACAGACGACCTACTGGCGGCTCGGCACGCCGGACCTGAACTGGATCTCGGTGGACCTGCCGGAGATGATCGCCCTGCGTGAGCAGCTGCTGCCGGCGGAGACACGGGTCCGCACGATCGCCGGGTCGGCGCTGGACCGGTCCTGGTTCGACCTGGTCGGCGCCGGGGACGTGCTCATCACGGCCGAGGGCCTGTTCATGTACCTGCAGCCGGACGAGGTCTACGCGCTGATCGGCGATATGGCACAGCGGTTTCCGGGCGCGAGCGTCATCTTCGACGTCCTGCCGCCCGGCCTGACCGAGCGCACGCTGAACGGGACCAAGCTGGCCCGCGGATCGGACTATGTATTGCCGCCCATGCCCTTCGGCCTGACCGCCGCCCAGACCCGGGCGCTGCCGCAGCGGATCCCGGGCGTCTCCGGCTACCAGGAGCTTCCGATGGTGCCTGGACGCGGCTGGTGTGCACCGGTGATGCTCGGCCTGCAGCGCAGGCTGCCGCTGGTCCGGAACCACCGCCATCTGATCGCGCGGCTCACCTTCGCGTAGGGGCTGCGGCCCGGCGCGGCTGCGGCCCACCGGTGACCGGGTTAAGGTCACAGAGTTGAGCGAAACCCGACCGGTCAGGATGCAGCACGTGGAGAACAAGAAGGCGCCGTGGACCGCCGCCGACATCCCGAATCTGCAGGGGCGCACCGCCATTGTGACGGGGGCCAGTGCCGGGCTGGGGTTGGAGACCGCGCTGCGGCTCGCCGAACACGGCGCCCGGGTGGTCCTGGCATGCCGCAATGCCGACAAGGCCGCTGCCGCGGCGGAAACCATCCGCCGGACCGTGCCGGACGCCGACCTGCCGCTCGTGGAACTGGATCTGACGTCGCTGAAATCGGTCCACCGGGCCGCGGCACGGCTGCATGACGACTTCGGGCAGATCGACCTGCTGGTGAACAATGCGGGCACGCTCAGCCGAGAGCGGACCGTCACCGAGGACGGGTTCGAAACCACCTTCGGCACAAACCATCTGGGCCCGTTCGCATTCACCGGGCTCCTGCTCGATCTGCTGCACGCGGCGCCGCAGGCCCGCGTCGTCACAGTGACCAGCGGGGTCCCCGCGCAGAAGGGCACCTGGCTCGACCTCGACGACCTCGCCTACGAGCGGCGCGCCTACAAGGCCTACCCCGCCTACGCGCAGTCCAAGCAGGCCAACGCCAGCTTCGCATTCGAACTGCAGCGGCAGCTCAACGGCACCGGCAGCCGGCTGATCTCGGTGCTGGCCCACCCGGGCGCCGCCGAATCCGACTTCGCCCAGAACTTCGGTCCCGCAGTCGCCTTCCTGTCCCGGCCCTCGCTGCGCTGGGTGTTCCGGATCGTCATGCAGACCGTCGAGATGGGTGCGCTGCCGAGCCTGCGCGCCGCCACCGACCCCGGCGTGCGCGGCGGTGACTTCTACGGCCCCACCGGCTCGACCAAGGGCTACCCGGTGCCGAACGCGGCGGGGGAACGCACCCGCGATCCCGAGCTGGCGGCCCAGCTGTGGACCGAATCCGAACGGCTCACCGGAGTGACCTACCGGTTCGACCAACTCGACGGCGAGGCGGACTAGGCCCGATACGCCGAACGCCCCCTGAAATCCTCAGGGGGCGTTCACCTTACGACCGGGTCAGCGGCTCAGGTCCGGATCCACGTCGTCGTCGGTCAGCAGGGCGCTGCCGGCGACGCGATCGGTGGCCAGGGCGTCGAGGAAGGCGCGCGCCCACCGGTCGACGTCATGGGTGAGGACCTGGCGCCGCATCGAGCGCATCCGGCGGCGACGGGTGTCGCGGTCGTCGTCGATCGCGCCGATCAGGGCGTCCTTGACACTGTCGAGATCGTGCGGATTGCACAGGTAGGCCTGCCGCAATTCCGCTGCCGCACCGGTGAATTCGCTCAGTACCAGCGCACCGTTGAGGCTGCCCTGACACGCCACGTACTCCTTGGCGACCAGGTTCATGCCATCGCGCAGCGGCGTCACCACCATGACATCGGCGGCCACGAAGAACGCGATCAGCTCGTCGCGCGGGATCGGGCGGTGCAGGTAGTGCACCACCGGATAACCCACCCGGGAGAACTCGCCGTTGATCCGGCCCACCTGGCGCTCGATATCGCCACGCATCTGCTTGTAGGACTCGACCCGCTCCCGGCTCGGCGTGGCCAGCTGCACCATCACCGTGTCCGCCGGATCGATCCGGCCGTCGTGCAGCAACTCCTCCAGCGCGGCCAGCCGGATGTCGATGCCCTTGGTGTAGTCCAGGCGGTCCACACCCAACAGGATCGTCTTCGGATTGCCCAGCTCCGCACGGATTTTCGCGGCCCGCTCCCGCACTCCGCGGCGGCGCGAATACTCGTCCAGCTCGGTGGAGGTGATGGAGATCGGGAACGCGCCCACCCGCACGGTGCGGAAACCGACCTGCACCACACCGAGTTTCGAGCGCACGCCCACATTGCCGCGCGACGTGGGCTGGCCGGCCAGCCTTCTGGCCAGATACAGGAAGTTCTGCGCGCCGCCCGGCAGATGGAATCCGATCAGGTCGGCGCCCAGCAGGCCCTCGACGATCTCGGTGCGCCACGGCATCTGCATGAACAGTTCCACCGGTGGGAACGGAATGTGCAGGAAGAAGCCGATGGTCAGATCGGGCCGCAGCATGCGCAGCATCTTCGGCACCAGCTGCAACTGGTAGTCCTGCACCCACACCGTCGCGCCCTCGGCGGCCACCTTGGCGGTGTACTCGGCGAAACGGCGGTTCACCTGGACGTACGCCTGCCACCACTGGCGGTCGTAGACCGGCCGCACGATCACGTCGTGATACAGCGGCCACAGCGTCGCGTTGGAGAAGCCCTCGTAGTAATCGGCGACCTCGTCGCCCGACAGTGGCACCGGATGCAGTTCCAGACCGTCCTCGACGATCGGATCCAGATCCACATCCGGGACGCCGGCCCAGCCGACCCAGGCGCCCTTGTTGTTGCGCAGTACCGGTTCCAGCGCGGTCACCAGGCCGCCGGGGCTGCGCTTCCAGCGAGTGGTTCCATCGGGTAGTCGCTCCAGGTCGACCGGAAGCCGGTTGGCGACGACGACGAAACCGGAGCCGGAGCTATCCGGGTGCACGGGTCATTCGCCTCGCGTCGGACCGATGCCCAGCATGGACAGCAGCATGCGGCACTCGTCGGCATCGGTGGCGTAGGCGGCCACCACGCGCTGGGCCTGTCGAGCGGTTTCGTCGGCGAGCGGTTCCAGATCGTCGTCCGCGATGTCGTTTGCGCCGGTCTTCGCGGCCATCTCATGTCCTCTCGGGGAAGTCTGCTCGGTGCGAGGAGTCCATCGTATCTGCCAGGAAAGTCGGGACCGTGCGCTGCGTACATTGCGAGCCCTAACCGCAATGGTCGTGGTCACGAGACCTGCCGACCAGACCGCACGGTCGGTGGCACCGGGCGAAACGTTCCGGGCCCCGATGCCTATACGGTCTACGGAACGTGGAAATCGGAAACGTGGCGAAGGGGTCGGAAGTATGCCGTTGGCGACGGTGAACGGAATCTCGCTGAACTACCAGGTCAAGGGAGACCGGTCCAAGGGCACCGACGTCAAGGGGTCCGCGCCGCTGGTCGTCATGATCATGGGCACCGGCAGCGGCGGCCGGGTGTGGGAACTGCACCAGGTGCCCGCGCTGGTCGCCGCCGGATTCCGGGTCTGCACCTTCGACAACCGCGGCATCGCACCGTCCTTCGAATCGCCCGCCGGGATCACCATCGAGGACCTGGTGCGCGATACCGCCGCCCTCATCGAATTCCTCGACGAGGGACCGGTCCTCGTGGTCGGTCAGTCCATGGGCGCACGGGTCGCGCAGGAACTCGCGCTGGCCCGGCCCGACCTGGTCCGCAAGGCCATCTTCATGGCCGGACACGCCCGGCTCGACCAGTTCCAGAAGACGCTCTCGTTCGGCGAGCACGAACTGGACGCCTCCGGCTTGCGGCTGCCCGCCAAATACGAGGCCGCCATGACCGCCATCATGAACCTCTCGCCGGCCACCATGGCCGACCCGCACGCCGCTCGCGACTGGCTCGACCTGTTCGAATTCACCGGCGGCCCGGCCGCGCCGGGCGTGCGCGCCCAGCGGCGCATGGACCACGACTTCGACCGCACCCAGGCCTATCGGGCCATCACCGTGCCCTGCCTGTCCATGGGCTTCGCGGACGATCGGATGATCCCGCCCTACCTTTCCCGCGAAGTCGCCGATATCATTCCGGGAGCCCGTTACCAGGAGGTTCCCGACGCCGGACACTTCGGCTACCTGGAACAACCAGATGCCGTCAACAAGATCCTGCTCGAATTCTTCGCGGCCTGAACGAAGTGCAGGTAACCGCCCAGCGGTAACGCCTGCCTTGCTAGGGTCGAATCAACGTCGGGGGCTCGTTCCATCACTGCGGTGACTGGACGATCCGTCTACGTTCCCGTACACAGCGCCAGTATCCAGTGAGGTGAAATGAGCACCAATCCCTTCGATGACGAAGACGGCCGGTTCTTCGTCCTGGTCAACGATGAGGAACAGCACTCCCTGTGGCCCGCCTTCGCCGAGGTTCCGGCGGGTTGGCGAGTCGTTTTCGGCGAGGACAGCCGCGCCGCGTGCGTCGAGTACGTCGAGAAGAACTGGACGGATATGCGTCCGAAGAGCCTGCGTGACGCCATGGCGGCGGACGACGCGGCTCGTCAGGCGGCTCAGTCCTGACACCCTGCGGTTAGTCCGATACTGCGCGAACGGCTTCCGAACGCGGCCGGTCGATGCCACGAGCGTCGCCCGGCTGCGCTCCGGTCTTCCACGCAGCATCGTTCCGACTGGGACGCCGGCTTTTCCGCGCAGCCGGCCGCCCCGGTTATGATGGCACCGCTTTCCGCCTCCTTAGCTCAGTGGTAGAGCACCGCTCTTGTAAAGCGAAGGTCGTCAGTTCAATCCTGACAGGGGGCTCAAAGAGGCTCTGACCTGCGAAAGCAGGTCGGGGCCTGCTTCTTTTGAGTGAGAACAACCCGTGGATAGCGCTGAACTCCGCTGCCGTCGTTGCATGACCGCATCGCGGCGCCGCATCTGCGGTGTGAGACCAATCACACCGATTGGTCCCAGGTGGGGACCGACGATGTGAAGTCGTAGATGGTGTGGCTCTGGCTAGACGCTTCGTTGCCGTAGCTGGCCAGGAGAAGCGTGGTATCTGTCCCGGCAGGCCTTGTTGAAGACCGACAGAGCCGAAAAACCGCTGTCGTAGGCGATATCGGCGATGGTTCGGCGTTGATTCCGTGGATCGGAGAGGCGTGCCACCGCCCGTTCGAGACGGGCGGTGAGCAGGTAGCTATGGGGAGTAGTGCCCGCCAGTCGCATGGCGCGTTCGAGCTGGCGGCGCGTGATGCCGAGATCTTCTGCGACGGTTTCCACCGTGACCCGCGGATCATCGGAGCATCTGCGGATATGCAGGCGCGCATCTCGGGATATCGCGGCCAGTTTCGTGTTCTCCGGGGCCCAGCGTTCGTCCAGAGCAGCAGCCAGCAGCCCGGTCCAGTGCGTGCTGATCTTCAAGAATTGGGCCGCCGTCATCGTGTCGCCGTGGCGGTCGAGCTGTTCGGTGAGTGCGAGCACGGACCCGAGCAGCGGGTCGTGGGCGTCCAATGCCAGATGCGGCGGCCCATCGGGAGACAAGCGCAGTATGTCGGCGGGAACGTTCAGAATCCAGCTCCGCACATGGTCGCCGTGGGAGAGCACCATGCGCCGGCCCCAATCGACGACGCCCATCTGGCCCGGCCGCAGCAGCACTCGCGTGCCGTGTTGCTCGATGCCGACGGTTCCGCTGCGCGGGATCAGCAATCGGGCGCTGCGGTCGCCGTCCGCCTCGACCTCGGCCGGCGTGCGTTCGTAGGAAATCTCGGTGGATTCGAACTGCACATTCTGGAAGTCGCCCAACCTGTAGCCCGCCAGGCGCTGAACCCGCAGCGCGCCATCGAAGTTCGGCCAATCGCTGAAGTCGACCCGTGCTCCGCCCTGATTGATGGAAACCTGCTCGCGCCAGTACGCCGGTCTGTCGTCCTTCGGCACCTCGGAGGTGGTGTCGCTTGACAATTCCAGCTCAGACACCTGCGTCCCTCGTCAGCGTTGTCGCAATCCCGGAAAAGGTTCGTCGCAAATCCGGTCGACCCGAATCTATACGCGCACTTAGCCTTTGACTAAGTGAGTCGCTCGCAACGCTGCTCGACGAAATCGAACGCGAACAGGGCTGACCCGCACCGCTGTCGATGTTGCTGATCTACGAAGGGGGTAGATCAGCAACACCTCACCTTCGCTCGCTCACGCGGGCGCACCCATCGGCCGCGCCTTCACTCCTCGCAGGAAACTCCCAGGGAAGGGTCAGGTTCTTCGCGGGGGAAGCGCAGAATATGGCCTTATGACAGGTGTGCCCGTTCAGCCGCGCGAACCCGAGGCGAGGGTGCTCGTCGTTGACGACGAGCCCATGATCGTCGAGCTACTGTCGGTGAGCCTGCGATATCAAGGGTTCGAGGTCGCGAGTGCCGCGAGCGGCACCGAGGGGCTGGACAAGGCCAAGACCTTCCGGCCGGATGCACTGATCATCGATGTGATGATGCCCGGGATGGACGGATTCGGGCTGTTGCGGCGGCTCCGGGCCGACGGGATCGACGCACCGGTGCTGTTCCTGACCGCGCGCGACGACGTGGACGACAAGATCACCGGACTGACGCTCGGGGCCGACGACTACGTCACCAAGCCGTTCAGCCTCGAAGAGGTGGTCGCGCGGTTGCGGGTGATTCTGCGGCGGTCCGGGCGCTCGGCGCCGGAGACCAAGACGTCGCGGCTGCGGTTCGCCGATATCGAACTCGACGACGACACCCACGAGGTATGGAAGGCCGGCGAACCGGTCGCCCTGTCGCCCACCGAGTTCACGCTGCTGCGGTACTTCCTGGTCAATGCCGGCACGGTGCTGAGCAAGCCGCGGATCCTGGACCACGTGTGGCGCTACGACTTCGGCGGCGAGGTCGGCGTGGTCGAAACCTATGTGTCCTACCTGCGCAAGAAGGTCGACACCGGACCGGACCGGCTCATCCACACCCTGCGCGGGGTCGGCTACGTCATGCGGGAGCCTCGCGGTAAGACGGCCAACGCGTGAACGCTGCCCCGGTCGATGGCAAAGGCACGGCTCGCAGTCTCCGGGGCAAGCTCGCCGACCGGCTCGCCGCGGTGCCGCTGCGCACCACCCTGGTGCTCGCGCTGGTGTCCCTGGTCGGATTCGGGCTGCTGGTCTCGGGTATCGCGGTCACCTCGCTGATGCGCAATGTGCTGGTCGAACGCATCGACCGGCAGCTCTACGACGCCGCTCACAGCTGGGCCGCGCCCGGCGCGCAACGCCCGGAACCGCTGCCCACCGTGCGCGGGCGGGAACGGCCGCCGCACCTGTACTGGGTGCAGGTGCAGGATGCGACGGGCCAGATCACGCTGAGCCTGTCGGCGGGCGTGCAGCAGCCCGAAGTGCCCGCGGACCTGGGTAATCGGCCGGAGACCGTCGGCTCGGTGGGCGCGTCCACCGAGGAGTGGCGGGTGCTGCGGACCGTCAACGAGTACGGCACCAGCACCATCGCGCTGCGCATGGACGAGACGAACTCGCTGCTGGACAAGCTGATCGTGCTGCAACTGGTGATCGGCGCACTGGTGCTGGCGGCGCTGGCGGCGGTGGCACGCATCGTGATCCGGCGCAGTCTGCGGCCGCTGCGGGAGGTCGAGCGCACCGCGGCCGCCATTGCGGGCGGTGACCTGCATCAGCGAGTTCCGGTGCGCGGCACCGACACCGAGGTCGACCACCTCTCACAGTCGCTGAACACCATGCTGACCCAGATCCAGCAGGCCTTCGCCGCCACCGAGGCCTCCGAGGAGGCGGCGCGGCGCTCCGAGGCCAAGATGCGGCGCTTCGTCGCCGACGCCAGCCACGAACTGCGCACCCCGCTCACCACCATCAAGGGCTTCTCCGAGCTGTACCGGCAGGGCGCGATCACCGATCCGGACATGCTGATGGACCGCATCGAACGCGAGTCCAAGCGGATGGGGCTGCTGGTCGAGGACCTGCTCATGCTGGCCCGGCTGGACGCGCAGCGACCGATCGAACGGCGGCCGATGGACCTGCTCATGATGGCCAGCGATGCCGTGCACAGTGCGCGCGCCCTGGCGGCGGCCCAGCACCCGGAGGGTCCGGAACGCAAGATCGACCTCGAAATCCGGCCCGGGCCCGGCACTCTGGAGATGCTCGGCGACGAGCCGCGACTGCGGCAGGTGCTGGCCAACCTGATCAACAACGCGCTGGTGCACACCCCGCCCGAGGCGGAGGTGACGGTGCGGCTCACCCCGGCCGCCGACGAGGTGCTCATCGAGGTCGCCGACACCGGGCCGGGACTGGATGCCGAACAGGCCGAGCGGGTCTTCGAACGTTTCTATCGCACCGATGCGTCCCGCAGCCGGGACAGCGGCGGTACGGGACTGGGACTGTCGATCGTGCATGCGCTGGTCGACGCGCACGGCGGCAAGGTGTCGGTGACCAGCGAGCCGGGGGAGGGCACCACGTTCACCGTCCGGCTGCCGCGCGAACCGCGCTGAGCGGGGTGCCCGCGCGGGACGTGGGCACCCGGGTTCACTACGCGGGGACGTTCGCGCCGTAGCCGAGGTCGCGCAGGGCCTGCTTGATCATGGCCTGCGCCTCGTCGAGGGATTCCTTGCTGGGTTCCGGGTCCGCCCCGCTGATGTCGAAGTCACCCAGGTGGAAGGCCGGGAAGACGTGCATGTGCAGGTGCGGCACCTCGAGACCCGCGATGAGCAGGCCCGCCCGCGGGGCGTCCCAGGCGGCCCGCACGGCCTGGCCGATCTTCTGGGCGACCGCGGTCAGGCGCGCGAAGGTGCCCGGATCGACGTCCTGCCACTGGTCGATCTCCTTGCGCGGCACGACAAGCGTGTGCCCCTGCGTCACCGGGGCGATCGTGAGGAAGCCGACGAATTCGTCGTCCTCCCAGACGAACCGGCCCGGCAGCTGACCGTCGATGATTGCGGAGAAAACAGAAGCCATGCCCCGGACCTTACGCGGGGAAGGACACCCCCGCGCGAACGCACAACAGACCGCTACCGGTTGCGTCTGCCCAGCCCTTTAAGCTGTCTGCCGTGCGCGTACTCGTCATCGGTTCCGGAGCCCGTGAACATGCCCTCGTCCTGGCGCTGCGCAAGGACCCGGCGGTGTCCGCCGTGTATGCGGCGCCCGGCAATGCCGGCATCGCCCAGCACGCCGAGGTGCGTGCGGTGGACGCCACCTCCGGGGCGGAGGTGACCGAGCTCGCCCAGGAGCTGGGCGTCGATCTGGTCGTGGTCGGACCCGAGGTGCCGCTGGTGCTCGGCGTGGCCGACGCGGTGCGGGCCGCCGGGATCCCGGCATTCGGCCCGTCCGCCGCGGCCGCGCGGATCGAGGGCTCGAAGGCCTTCGCCAAGGACGTCATGAACGCGGCCGGGGTGCGCACCGCGCACAGCGAGATCGTCGACCATCCGGGTGAATTGGATGCGGCGCTGGATCGTTTCGGGCCGACCTGGGTGGTCAAGGACGACGGCCTGGCCGCCGGCAAGGGCGTCGTGGTGACCCCGGACCGGTCGGTGGCCCGTGAGCACGGCGCCGAGCTGCTCGAGCAGGGCCACCCGGTGCTGCTGGAGTCGTTCCTCGACGGCCCCGAGGTGTCGCTGTTCTGCCTGGTCGACGGCGAGACCGTGGTGCCGCTGCTCCCCGCCCAGGACCACAAGCGGGTCGGCGACGGCGACACCGGGCCGAACACCGGCGGCATGGGCGCGTACACGCCGCTGCCGTGGCTGCCGGAGCAGACGCTGCAGGCCATTGTCGACGATGTGGTGAAACCCGTTGCGGCCGAGATGGTTCGCCGCGGCGTGCCGTTCAGCGGCCTGCTGTACGCCGGTCTCGCCGTCGGGCAGGCCGGGCCGGCCGTGGTCGAATTCAACTGCCGCTTCGGCGATCCCGAGACCCAGGCCGTGCTGGCCATGCTGGACAGCCCGCTGGGCGAGCTGCTGTACGCCACCGCGACCGGCACCCTGGACCAGGTGCCCGCGCCGCGCTGGAAGGACGGCGCCGCTGTCACCGTGGTGCTGGCCGCCGAGAACTACCCGGCCCGCCCGCGCAGCGGCGACGTCATCACCGGAGCCGAATCCACCGGCACCGGAACCGAATCCGAGGTGCTGCACGCCGGCACCGCGCAGCGTGAGGACGGCGCGCTGGTCTCCGCGGGCGGCCGCGTGCTCGCCATCGTCGGCCAGGGCGCGGATCTCGCCGAGGCCCGCAAGAACGCCTACGAACGCCTCGCCGGAATCAAGCTGCCGGGCGGCCACTTCCGTACCGACATCGCCCTGGCCGCCACCGAGGGCCGCATCACCGTCCCGGCCTCCGCCTGAAGCCCGACGACCAGAAGTCCGAATCCGCGCCTGAACTTCGAATGCCAGCGCGACAACTGATTTCGCGCCGATCGGGGTAACTCGCCGGGTACCCCCGAAATTGTTTCGGCCCTGAACCGCCGGCACGCGTCGCCAGCGGTCAACGGCTCCGAGCGGTGCGCTGAAGTTCCGGGGAGGCGGGGGAGCGGAGGCGGGGGAGCGGAGGCGGGTCAGACGATGATGCCGTGCTGGGCGAGCCAGGGCTGTGGGTCGACGTGCTGGCCGTTGATGATGATCTCGAAGTGCAGGTGCGGTCCTGTCGAGTCGCCGCGGTTGCCGATGCGCGCGATCTGCAGGCCCGCCGGGACGCGCTCGCCGACCGACACCGAGAAGTCGTACATGTGCCCGTAGACGGAGATGGTGCCGTCGTCGTGGCGGATGCGCACCCACAGCCCGAAGCCCTGGGCCGGGCCCGCGTCGATGACGGTGCCCGCCGCCACCGCGTAGATCGGTGAGCCGAGCGGCGCGGCGATGTCGATGCCCGCGTGGAAGGTGCCCCAGCGCGACCCGAATCCGGAGGTGAACACGCCCTTCGCGGGCAGCGCGAACCCGCCGGCGCCGGGGATCACGAAGCCGGGCGGCAGCGAACTGTCCGGTGACGGCGTCATCCACGGCTGCGGCTGCCCGGCGACGGCCGCCGCGGCCTCCGCCTTGGCCCGCTCCAGCGTGGCCGCCGCGGCCGCCGAGACCACCGCCTGCTCGCGCAGATGCTCACCGTTGCTGATGGCGTCCAGATACCGCTTCGACGTCTCCGGGGCGGCCTGCACCTGCAGCGGATACTGCACCGGAACCCGCAGCGCCACACCGGGACCCACCTCGGCGTCGGTGGGCAGCAGGCCCAGCGCGCCGTCCGCGCTCGCGAACACCAGCACCGCGACCACACCGCCGATCAGCACCCGGTGCCGAATGCCCCACGCGCGCACCACCGGCCACTGCCGCCGCGCTGCGGCCCGGCGCC
This sequence comes from Nocardia sp. NPDC059228, assembly GCF_042754245.1. Taxonomy (NCBI): domain Bacteria; kingdom Bacillati; phylum Actinomycetota; class Actinomycetes; order Mycobacteriales; family Nocardiaceae; genus Nocardia; species Nocardia sp. NPDC059228. The sequence goes on from NZ_JBHZAL010000001.1 coordinate 243,302, forward strand.
GCCGCACCAGCTCGACGGTCTCGGCCCACGAGCGCGGCCGCCGGCCCCACAGCTCGATCGCACGGGCTCGCGCGATCGGCGCGTACCACCGCAGCCAGGCGATCGCCTGCCCCGCGAACCGGACGACCGACCGCCGGACCCGTTCCAGCGCCTCCTGACCCCGCGACGGCTCGTCCTGGAATGCCAGCTGCGACCGCACACCCGGCGTATAGCTGTCCGTCGCGCCGGCTGTCCGCGGTGGTGCGGATTCGGGTGGGTTCGGGTCGGCCTCCGGGGTGGTTCCGGTGGTTGCTGGTCCCCCCTGCACAGCCGCCTCCTCAGGCATTCGGGTGGCAGTTCCCGGACAGGCGGGGGAGTCGGTGCTCTACCGTCTGTCGAGTGCGTATCGAATCTCGCCGGTCGACCATTCCACCTTTTTACGTGATGGACGTCTGGAAAGCAGCAGCTGAACGGGCCCGGACACACGGAGATGTGCTGGTGCTGGCCGCGGGGCAGCCGTCCACGCCCGCTCCGGCGGCGGTTTTGCGCGCCACCAAGGCGGCCATGGATTCCGAATTGCTGGGCTATACCGAGACATTCGGGACGCTGGCGCTGCGGGAGGCCATCGCGGAGCATCATCGCAGCACCTACGGGGTGCGCGTGGACGCGGACGATGTCGTGGTGACCACCGGTTCCTCCGGCGCGTTCACCCTCATCTTCCTGGCGGCCTTCGATCCCGGCGACACCGTGGTGGTGGCCCGGCCGGGCTATCCGGCCTACCGGAACACGCTGACCGCGCTGGGCTGCGACGTGGTCGAACTGGACTGCGGGCCGGAGACCCGATTCCAGCCGACGGTGGCCATGCTGGAGGCGCTGCCGGAGCCGCCCGCGGGGCTGATCGTGGCGAGCCCGGCCAATCCGACCGGGACCATGATCGCGCCGGAGGAGCTGGCGGCGCTGGCCCGCTGGTGCGACGAGCACGGGACGCTGCTCATCTCCGACGAGATCTACCACGGCATCGTCTACGCCGGCACCGAGCCGACCTCCTCGGCCTGGGAGACCTCCCGGGAGTCGGTGGTCATCGGCTCGGTGTCCAAGTACTTCTCCATGACCGGTTGGCGGCTGGGCTGGATGCTGGTGCCGGAATCGCTGCGCCCGGCGCTGCAGCGACTGGCGTCCAATATGACCGTGTGCCCCCCGGCTATTTCTCAGTTCGCGGCGGTGCACGCGTTCGGCGCGGAGGCCAAAGCCGAACTGGACGGTCATGTGCGGCGCTATGCGGCGAATCGCCAGCTGCTGCTGTCGGGGCTGCCCAAGCTCGGCATCACCGACCTCGCCCCCGCCGACGGCGCGTTCTATGCCTACGCGGATATCGCTCACCTGACCGATGATTCGATGCGCTGGTGCACCGAGGTGCTCGACGCCACCGGTGTGGCGCTGGCGCCCGGCATCGACTTCGACACCCGCAACGGCCACCACACGGTTCGCTTCTCGTTCGCCGGAGCCGGCGCCGACATCGAAGCGGCACTGGACCGGTTGGAACGGTATTTGGCCTGATCTGCCAAGGAGATTGAGCGCAGTGGGCAAAATGAACACAGCGCCGGTGATGACTGGCACGATTGCACCGTGACCACTGCGACGACTCCGAAAGGCGAACGGCGTCGCCAAGCGCTGGTTTGTGCCGCCGCCGAGCTCCTGCTCGAAGGTGGCTTCGAAGCGGTCCGGCACCGCTCGGTGGCAACCCGGGCGGAGCTGCCGCTCGCGTCGACCACCTACTACTTCGAATCGCTCGAGGATCTGATCGCGCGCGCGGTCGAGTTCTCCGGCAATGCCGAACTGGAGGCCATGCGCCGCCGCGTCGGCGAGGTCACGCACCGCCGGCGCGGGGCGGAGGCCACCGTGGAATTGGTGCTGGACCTGTTGGTGGGCCCGGAGATTCAGGACCTGGACGCGCGGGGCCAGCTGATCGCCCGCTACGAGCGCTCGGTCGCGTCCGCCCGGCACCCGGAACTACGAGAGGTCCAGCTGCGACTACGCGCCCAGCTGGACGAGCTGCTGACCGACGTGCTGCGCCGCTCCGACCGCGTGGTGCGCACCGAACAGACCCGCCGCCTGGTGGCGGTCGTCGATGGGGCGGTGGTGACCGCGCTCGGTGAACTCGACCCGCAGCCCCGGCGCATGGCGCGGGGCGCGCTGCTCGAGATCATCGACATCGTCGCCCCACCGGCATAACTCGGCCCGACTCCCGGGAACTCTCGGGAAGCTCCGGCCGGAGCGAATTTCCGCCGCGGTGATGGCGGGGCAAACCGGTGGGAAACCCACCGGTAAACTGGGACAACGTGAGTCTTGTGCCGAACGTCCTTGCCACCCGCTACGCCAGCCCCGAGCTGGTTCATCTGTGGTCGCCCGAGAACAAGATCGTGCTCGAGCGGCGGTTGTGGCTGGAGGTGTTGCGGGCACAGGCCGAGTTGGGGGTGGATGTTCCGGCAGGGGTCGTCGAGGACTACGAGCGGGTCATCGATCGGGTGGATCTGCGGTCGATCGCGGAACGCGAGCGGGTCACCCGGCACGACGTGAAGGCCCGGATCGAGGAGTTCAACGCGCTCGCGGGGCACGAGCACGTGCACAAGGGCATGACCTCGCGGGATCTCACCGAGAACGTGGAGCAGCTGCAGATCCGGCTGTCGCTCGAGCACGTGTACGGCCACGGCGTGGCCATCGCGGCCCGGCTGGCGGAGCGGGCCGCCCAGTATCGGACGCTGGTGATGGCGGGCCGCTCGCACAATGTGGCGGCGCAGGCCACCACCCTCGGCAAGCGATTCGCTTCTGCCGCAGACGAATTGCTCATCGCGCTGACCCGGCTGCGGGAGCTGATCGACCGATACCCGTTGCGCGGCATCAAGGGTCCGATGGGCACCGCGCAGGACATGCTGGATCTGCTCGGCGGCGACGCGGCCAAGCTGGCGCAGCTGGAGCAGAAGGTGGCCGGCCACCTGGGTTTCGCGAACGTGTTCACCAGCGTGGGCCAGATCTACCCGCGTTCGCTGGACCACGATGTGCTCTCCGCGCTGGTGCAGGTGGGCGCGGGCCCGTCCTCGTTCGCGCACACCATTCGCCTGATGGCGGGCCACGAGCTGGTCACCGAGGGCTTCCAGCCCGGCCAGGTGGGCTCCTCGGCCATGCCGCACAAGATGAACACCCGCTCGTGTGAGCGCGTCAACGGCCTGCAGGTGGTGCTGCGCGGCTACGGCTCGATGGCGGCCGAGCTGGCGGGCGCGCAGTGGAACGAGGGCGACGTGTTCTGCTCGGTGGTGCGCCGGGTCGCGCTGCCGGACGCCTTCTTCGCCATCGACGGCATGATGGAGACCTTCCTGACCGTGCTGGCCGAATTCGGCGCGTACCCGGCTGTGGTCGACCGTGAGCTCAACCGCTACCTGCCGTTCCTGGCCACCACCCGCATCCTGATGGCGGCGGTGCGCGCGGGCGTGGGCCGCGAGACCGCCCACGAGGTCATCAAGGAGCACGCGGTCGCGGTGGCGCTGGCCATGCGTGAGCAGGGCCGCGAACCCGATCTGCTGGACCGCCTGGCCGCCGATGACCGCATGCCGCTGGACCGGGCCGCCCTGGATGCGGCCCTGGCGGACCGTTCCGCCTTCATCGGCGCGGCCGAGGCGCAGACCGCCGATGTGATCGCGCAGGTCCAGAAGCTGGTCGACGCGAATCCGGAGGCCGCCCGCTACACGCCGTCACCGATCCTCTAGGGATACAACGACTCTCGAATCTCGCCCCCGGCTCCGGAACGGAGCCGGGGGCGAACGAGTTGCAGGCGAAGTATTGCGGCGACGCTCGCCCGGCCACTGGGCCGTGTCGGGCGGGCGTGGGGTAGGGGGCTCTAGGCTCTGCGGGCATGAACCCTTACACGATCTTCTCCGACATCGTTGCCGGGCGGGCACCGTCGTCCAAGGTGTACGAGGACGAGGATTGCCTGGCGTTCATGGATATTCGGCCGGTGACGCCCGGGCATGTGCTGGTGATTCCGAAGACGCCTGTCCGGAGCCTGGCGGAGCTGGATCCGGCGTTGGGCGGCAAGCTGTTTCAGGTGGGGCAGCGCATCGCGGCGGGCCTGCGGGAGTCCGAGGTGCACTGCGACGGAGTGAATTTCTTCCTGGCCGACGGGGTCACGGCGGGCCAGGAGGTTTTCCACGTGCATCTGCACGTGATTCCCCGCACTCCGGGCGACGGGTTCGGGCTGCGGGCGCGGCCGACCAGTCCGGCGCGCGCGGACCTGGATTACCTGGCGGGATCCATTAGGGGCGCATTGTCCCGAATTGCCGCCGACTGATAGCCGATTCGCATTACCATATCCGGACCGCGTGGTTAGCCAACGACACGCCATAACCTCATTCCCGCGCGTCGCAATAGCCACTCGAGTTACGTTTGATGGTGATTGTGGTGGGCTGATGAAGGTGGGGACATGCGTCGAAGAGTCGTTGCCGCAGCTGTTTTGGCGATCGCTGCAGGTTTGCTTTATCCGGTGGCCGCCCCGCCGACAATCGCGCACGCGGGCCAGGTCGTCCGCGTCGACCAGCTGAGCGCCACCCGCTCGGCGATCTTCATCGACTCCGCGGCCATGGGCCGCACCATCCAGGTGCAGGTGCTGCATCCGGCCGGCGGCGGCGACCGCCCCACCTACTACCTCCTCGACGGCCTGGATCCCGGTGCGACGCAGAGCACCTGGACCAATGCCACCGACGCCGAACCCTTCTTCCAGGGCAAGGACGTGAACGTGGTGCTGCCCATGGGCGGCCAGGCCAGCTACTACACCGACTGGGTGTCCGACGACCCGCGCTTCGGCCGCTACAGGTGGGAAACCTTTCTGACACAGGAGCTTCCGCCCATCATCGACGGATACTTCGCCGGTAGCGGGGTGAACGCCATCGGTGGTCTGTCGATGGGCGGCATCGCGGCCTTCGTGCTGGCGGTGCGGCATCCGGAGCTGTACCGGGCGGTGGCGGGCTACAGCGCCTGCCCGGACACCACGATCGCGCAGGGCGCCATGATGTTCTCGGTGGCCAATCGCGGTGGCAACCCGCTCAATATGTGGGGCGCGCCGGGCGGTCCGGCCTGGGCGGAGCACAATCCGGCGGTGCTGGCCGAGGCGCTGCGTGGCAAGACCATCTTCCTGTCCACCGGTACCGGCCTGCCCGGCCCGCACGAGCTGGAGATCAAGCCGCAGCTGCCGGAGAACATCTTCTTCGGCGGCCCCATCGAATTCGGGGTGGACGCCTGTGTCACCGCCTTCGAGCAGCGGCTGCGTGCCATGAACATTCCGGCGCGGGTGGAGCACTCGCCGGTGGGCACGCACTCGTGGTCGTACTGGCAGGACACCCTGCACGAGTCGTGGTCGACCATCGGCGCGGCGATAGGGGCCTGAACAGTGTTGTGCCCGGCTCGTTTCGAGCCGGGCACGCCCGAATCAGGCTCCGGGCCGGTTGAATTCGCCGTCCTTGGCCCCGGCCACGAAGGCTTCCCATTCGCCGGGGGTGAAGATCAGTACTGGCCCGTCCGGATTGCGGGAGTCCCGTAATCCGATGTTTCCACTGGCCAGAAAGGCGATCTCGACGCCGTCGGCGGTGTCGTCTCCGCGCCGCCACACCGCATCGGCCTCGATGACGCGGTTCTTCGCTTCCACTGTCGGCCTCCCCTGTGCGCACCAGCAGTACTGGTCGGTGATGTAGATCGCACTCATGATGCCAGGGTTTGTGAGTGCTTCGGATCGGATATTCCATCTTCTGTCAGTGGAAGGAGGTATGTGGTGCGCACGCCATGGTCCCCGCAACGAGCCGCCCCGGTCTCCGACAGCTGTGCGGTGGTTCCGGAGCGCTTCACAGCGGAATTGGCCCACAGCATTCTTCGGATCCACCGGAGTTGCCCGACCGACCAATGCGCTCGTCGCAAGGCCGCCGTCTTCTACCTCTACGAGCAGCATCAGCACGCCAACGGGGCGCGGCAGCGACGGATACGGTGACGGCTACCGTGCGACTCCCGCGCTCGACCGGCGCGGGAGCCGCACCACGCCCGGTACCGCCGGGTCGAGGGCCCGCGGTGGGGGATCGCTACTAACGTGGTGCCCATGGCTTTGGACAGTGGTAGCGCGATCTCAGTAGACGGCGCGGTGGTGGCGCCGATCGCCAAGCGGGCTCCGATGGAGCGCGTGCACCACGGGGATGTCTTCATCGACGAGTACGAGTGGCTGCGGGAGAAGACGGATCCCGAGGTCATCGCGTATCTGGAGGCGGAGAACGCCTATACCGACGCGCAGACCGCGAAGCTGGGCCCGCTGCGGGAAAAGATCTTCGAGGAGATCAAGTCGCGGATCCAGGAGACCGATCTGTCGCTCCCGACCCGGATGGGCGAGTTCTGGTACTACTCGCGCACCTTCGAGGGCAAACAGCACGGCGTGCACTGCCGCTGCCCGATCGCCGGTCCGGACGACTGGACCCCGCCCAAGCTGGAGGCGTCGGCCACCATGCCCGGCGAGGTGGTCCTGCTGGACTCCAATGAGCTGGCCGAGGGCCACGACTACTTCGCGCTCGGCGCGTTCTCCATCAGCCACGCCGGTGACATGCTGGCCTACTCGGAGGACACCTCCGGTGACGAGCGCTATGTCCTGCGCTTCAAGAACCTGACCACCGGTGAGCTGCTGTCCGACGAGATCACCGGCGTCACCCAGGGCGCGACCTGGTCGCTCGACGGCGCGTACGTCTTCTACTCGACCTACGACGACGCGTGGCGGTCCGACACCGTGTGGCGGCACAAGCTGGGCACGCCGATGTCGGCCGATGTCCAGGTTCTCCATGAGCCGGATGCCCACTACTCGGTGGGCGTGACGGCGACCAATTCGGAGAAGTACCTGCTGCTCTACGTCGAATCCAAGATCACCACCGAGAACTGGATCCTGGAGGCCGACAACCCCGAGGGCGAATTCCGGCTCATCATGCCCCGGCGCGAGGGCGTCGAGTACTCGGTCGATCATGCGGTGGTGGGCGGCGAGGACAAACTGCTCATCCTGCACAACGACGTGGTCGACGGGGTCAAGGCCGAGAACTTCGTGCTCGCCGAGGCGCCGCTGCACGATCCGACCAACCAGACCATCCTGATTCCGCACCGCGACGATGTCCGCCTCAACGGCCTGGAGTCCTTCTCCGACAAGCTGGCGGTCAGCTATCGGCGCGACGCGATGCAGCGGGCCGCGGTCTGGCCGCTGACCGACACCGGGTACGGCGAACTGCAGGAGATCGATTTCGGTCTCGAGCTGTTCGACTCCGGGTTCGGCGCCAACCCGGAGTGGGAGCAGCCGATGCTGCGGGTCGGGGTCACCTCCTACATCACCCCGATGAGGATCTTCGACTACGTGCCCGACACCGACGAGCTGCTGCTGCGCAAGGAGCAGGTGGTGCTCGGCGACTACAACCCCGACGACTATGTGCAGCACCGGGATTGGGCGGTGGCCGCGGACGGTACCCGGGTGCCGATCTCGGTGGTCATGCGCAAGGATCTCCCGGCCGGTCCGAAGCCGTTGCTGCTCTACGGCTATGGCTCCTACGAGGCGCCGATGGATCCGTACTTCTCGGTGGGGCGGTTGTCGCTGCTGGATCGTGGCATGGTCTACGCGGTCGCGCATGTCCGCGGTGGCGGCGAGATGGGCCGGCGCTGGTACGAGGAGGGCAAGAAGCTCGAGAAGAAGAACACCTTCACCGACTTCGTCGCCTGCGCACGGCATCTGGTGGATTCCGGTGTCACCGCGCCGGACCGCATGCTCGCCGAGGGCGGCAGCGCGGGCGGGCTGCTGATGGGGGCGGTGGCGAACCTCGCGCCCGAGCTGTTCGCGGGCATCCTGACCAATGTGCCCTTCGTGGACCCGCTGACGTCCATCCTGGACGAGTCGCTGCCGCTGACCGTCACCGAGTGGGACGAGTGGGGTAATCCCCTGGCGGACAAGGAAGTCTACGAGTATATGAAGTCCTACGCGCCCTACGAGAACGTCGAGGCGAAGGACTATCCGGCGATCCTGGCCATCACCGGGCTCAACGACACCCGCGTGCTGTACGTGGAGCCGGCCAAGTGGGTGGCCAAACTCCGCGCCACCAAGACCGGCGATGCGCAGCTGCTGCTGAAGACGGAGATGAGCGCGGGCCACGGCGGAGTGAGCGGCCGCTACGAGAAGTGGAAGGAGGCGGCCTTCGAGCTCGCCTGGCTCCTCGACACCGTGGGCCTGGCCGGCGCTTAGGCTCCGAGTCCGGAACATGAAGCGGTGGCGGGATTCCCGCCGCCGCTTCGCGGTATTCGCTTGCCGCCGTGGTTATCCGGTGGCGGCCGGACTCTCGGCCGCGCTCACTTCTTGCCGGCCTTGGACTTGGCGTGCTTGGTTTTGGCGGGCTTGGTTTTGGCGGGCTTGGTTTTGGCGGGCTTGGTTTCGGCCGGGGTCTCGGCGGTCTTCTTGCCGTTGATCGTGGCCTTGCCCTCGGCCTTGGACCGCACCGGTTTCGCCTTGGGGGTGGGGACGACCGCGCGCGCGTTGTGCGGGAAGCCGCCCGCCTCCTCGCGGGTGAGCGAGGTCGTCATCGGATGCTTGCCGAGCACCTGCAGGCTGCGGTGCAGGTCGGCGAGCAGCAGGTCGGCCATGTCGATGGTGAAGCCGTGGCGCAGCACCGCGCGCATGATGATCTCGTCCCCGCGGTCGGCGGGCAGCGGGTAGGCGGCGATGAGCCAGCCGCGGGTGCGCAGCCGATCGGACAGGTCGTAGAGGTTGTAGTCGGCGCCGCCGGCCAGTTTCCACGAGACGGCGGTGATGCCGCGGCGCGGGTCGGCATCGTGGATGAGCTCGAACGGCCCGGCCTCGGCAATGCCCTTGGCCAGGTGCTGGCTTGCGGTGTAGATGGCGGTCTGCACATTGCGGTAACCGGTGCGGCCCAGCCGGATGAACTCGTAGTACTGGGTGACGGCCTGCCCGCCGGGCCGGGAGAAGTTCAGGTTGAAGGTGGGCATGTTGCCGCCGAGATAGTCGACATTGAAGATGAGCTCTTCGGGCAGATCCTCCTTGGTCCGCCAGATGGCCCAGCCCGCGCCCAGCGGTGCGAGACCGGTCTTGTGGCCGGAGGCGTTGATGGACTTGACCCGCGGAAGCCGGAAATCCCAACAGATTTCGGGTGCGCAGAACGGGGCGAGGAAGCCGCCGCTGGCCGCGTCGACGTGGATGGGAATGTCGAGTCCGGTTGTGGCCTGCAGCGCGTCGAGCGCCTTGCTGATGCCCTCGACATCCTCGAACAGGCCGGTGAAGGTCTGGCCGAAGGTGGGCACCACCATGATGGTGTTCTCGTCGCAGTAGGCCGCGATGTCGTCGGGATGCATGGTGTAGCGCTCGCCGCGCAGCGGGATCTGGCGGATCTCCACGTCGAAGTAGCGCGCGAACTTCTCCCAGCACACCTGGACCGGGCCGCACACGAAGTTGGGGGTGCCGGTGCCACCGCGCTTGCGCCAGCGGAATTTGGCGGCCAGGCCGCCCAGCATGGCGGCCTCGCTGGACCCGGTGGTGGAGGTGCCCAGCGTGCCCCGCGGATCGGGGGAGTTCCACAGGTCGGCGAGCATGTGCACGCCGCGCTGCTCGAGTTCGGCGGTCTGCGGGTACTCGTCCTTGTCGACGATGTTCTTGTCGAGGCATTCGTTCATCAGCCGTCGGGCCTGGTCGTCGACCCAGGTGGTGCAGAAGGTGGCCAGGTTCATCCGGGAGACGCCGTCGAGCATCAGTTCGTCGTGGACGATCTGGTAGGCGACCTGCGGGAAGATCTCGTGCTCCGGGAAGCCGCGGTGCGGAGCCGCGCGTCTGATGCCGGGCATCGCGTAGACGTCGTCGGGTTCCGTGGTGCCGGTCATATGGCCTCCGATCGAGATTCGGCATGGGTTTGCCGAGATCATGGTAGCCAGCCGGCCATGATCGAAACTGGTTCGGCCAGCTACCGTTTCGTAATCAAGAGAAAGTTGCTGAACGGTTACTATTCAGCACTATGGACTATCAGCATGTCATAGCGCAGGCGATGTCCGCCACGCAGCCGCACCTCGGGGCGGGTGCGGTAGCCGATCAGCTGCTGACCGACACCGTCGACCGCAATCGCGCCCTCTCGTATCCGATATCTAGCTTCGGAAACCTGCGCACCCTGGAAACAATCGGTCACCTGAAGAAGGGTGAGACCGTGAAATCCGATACCGCCAAGTGATCAGGAGGATGTGATGACCACGACCGCAGGGGTGCAGGAGGATTCGAAGGTGGCCGCGTTGCGCGCGGCCGTCAAGGAACTCATGCCGCGTGCGAAAAGCGATCTCGCGCAGCTCGTCTCGTTCAAATCGGTGTACGACGCCCGGCAGTTCCCGATCGAGGAGTGCGAGAAGGCCGCGCAGTGGGTGGCGGATGCGTTCGAGGCGGAGGGGCTCGCCGAGGTGGGACTGCACGAGACCCCGGACGGCAGCAATGCCGTCGTGGCCCGGAGCCGGGGGCCGCAGGGCGCGCCGACCGTCATGCTCTACTGCCACTACGACGTGCAGCCGCCGCTCGACGACGCCGCGTGGCAGACGCCGGTCTGGCAGCTCACCGAAAAGGATGGCCGCTGGTACGGGCGCGGTGCGGCCGACTGCAAGGGCAATATCGTCATGCATCTGACCGCGCTGCGGGCGCTGCGCAAGGTGTACGGCGACGAGTATCCGGTCGGGCTGGTACTGGTCTCGGAGGGCTCCGAGGAGCAGGGCACCGGCGGACTGGAGGAGTTCGTGCCCGGCAATGCCGACCTGCTGCGCGCCGACACTCTGATCATCGGCGACTGCGGCAATTTCGCGGTCGGCGTGCCCACCTTCACCCAGACCCTGCGCGGCACTGTGAATGTGGTCGTCACCGTCGAAACCCTCTCCGGCCCCTTGCATTCCGGCATGTTCGGCGGTCCCGCGCCCGATGCGCTGGCCGCCATGATCCACCTGCTCGGCACCCTGCGCGACGTCGACGGCAACACCACCATCGACGGGCTGCGCAATGACCAGGTCTGGCAGGGTCATGAGTATCCGGTGGGCCGATTCCGTTCCGACGCGGGCGTTCTCGACGGCGTCCATCTGCTGGGCACTGGCGAGGTCGCCGATATGCTCTGGGTCCGTCCGGCGCTCACGGTGCTCGGTATGGACGTCCCGCCCGTGGTCGGCTCCTCGGCGGCCATCCAGCCCAGGACCCGGGCCCGCCTCAACCTGCGCATTCCGCCGGGCACCAATCCGGAGGACGCGCTGAAAGCCCTGACCGCGCACCTGAAGTCGCACGCGCCGTGGCACGCGAAGGTGACGGTCGAGACCGAGGCCACCGGCTCGCCGTTCGTCGGCAGCACGGACGGCCCGGCGCGGCGGGCCATGTCCGCGGCCATGCAGGCGGCCTACGGGCGTCCCGCCACCACCGAGGGACAGGGCGGGTCGATCCCGCTGTGCAATGTCTTCGCCGACACCTATCCGCAGGCGGAGATCATGCTCATGGGCGTGGAGGAACCGAAGTGCCTGATCCACGCGCCCAATGAGAGCGTCGATCCGACGGAGATCGAGCACATGGCCCTGGCCGAGGCGCTGTTCCTGGCCTCCTACCGCTGACCCGGGGCGAGGCGGATTCGCCACGAATCCGCCTCGGCCGCAGTGGGTTACACAGCTCGCGCCGCCGGGCGGTGGCCGCTCCCGCCCGGCGGTGCGACATCAGAATTCCGCGTGATCCTCGGGTTCGATGATCTTGAATTCGGTATTGGCCGGACTCATTTCATTCAGCCGACCGAAATAGATGCCCTGTGCTTCGGGGGCGATGATGCCGTAGTGGATGGGGAACGCGACCCGCGGATTTACCGCACGCAGGTAATCCACGGCCTCACTGATGCGCATCCACGGGGCGACCGCGGGAATGGCGAGAACGCCGACCGGAGTCGGCGGAACCCAGAGTGAATCACCGGGATGGACGAGTTGTGCGGGATCGTCCGGAGTACCGAGTTGGAAGACGGTGTTGTCGATAACGGGGATCTCCGGATGGATGACCGCGTGCCGGCCACCGCCGCCGGTAATTTGGACATCACCGACTTCGAGAATATTTCCGGCATGCACCGGCTCCCACGGCTCGCCCCGCAGCAGCGCGGTCTGCGGATCGGACAGCAGCCTGGCCTGCGGATTCGCCTCGATCAGCGCATCGATCCGGTGCGGGCAGATGTGATCGGGATGCTGATGCGTCACCGCAATGGCATCCAATCCGGTGAGACCTTCGAATCCGTGCGAGAAATTGCCCGGATCGAACAGGATCTTGCTGCCGTTGAGCTCCACGAGAATGCAGGAATGTCCGAAATGGGCTATGTGCATGATTCAACGGTAGCCCGCGGGGGTGTGGTGTGGACCACGGACGGCACGACCCGGCGGTATGTCCGCCGCCCCCGCCAACTACGCTGATCAGCGATACCCCCCGCCCGGCAGGCATGCATGCCGGGCGCCGCCCCACCAGCTGAGGAGCAACGCGTGGCACGTGTCGTGGTCGAGGTGATGCCGAAGGCCGAGATCCTGGATCCGCAGGGACAAGCCATTGTCGGCGCTCTGGGGCGTCTCGGGCACCCCGGCATCTCGGATGTGCGGCAGGGCAAGCGATTCGAACTCGATGTCGATGACAATGTCACCGACGCCGACCTGGAGCAGATCGCCGAATCGCTGCTGGCCAATGTCGTGATCGAGGACTGGAAGGTCGTCCGGCTGTGAGCGCCCGCATCGGTGTCATCACCTTCCCGGGCACGCTCGACGACGTCGACGCCGCCCGGGCGGTGAAACTGGCCGGTTCCGAGCCCGTTTCGCTGTGGCACGCCGATGCCGACCTCAAGCAGGTCGACGCGGTCGTCGTCCCCGGCGGCTTCTCCTACGGCGACTACCTGCGCGCCGGCGCCATCGCCTCCATGGCCCCGGTCATGGGCGAGGTCATCAAGGCCGCCGAGCAGGGCATGCCGATCCTGGGCATCTGCAACGGCTTCCAGATCCTCTGTGAGGCGGGCCTGCTGCCGGGTGCGCTGACCCGCAACGAGGGCCTGCACTTCGTCTGCCGCGACCAGTGGCTGACCGTCGAGCAGACCGATACCGCCTGGACCACCCGCTACGAGCCGGGCGCCCAGATCCTCATCCCGGTCAAGAACGCCGAGGGCCGCTACCAGGCGTCCACCGCCGTGCTCGACCAGCTGGAGGGCGAGGGCCGCGTGGTGTTCCGCTACGCGGGCGGCAACCCCAACGGCTCGCAGCGCGACATCGCCGGCATCACCTCGGCCAATCGCCGGGTCGTCGGCCTGATGCCGCACCCCGAGCACGCCACCGAGCCGCTCACCGGACCCAGCGACGACGGCCTGGGCCTGTTCCTCTCGGTGCTGGACAGCCTCGTCAAGGCGTAGCCCCACATGCGGCGGGACTAGATCCCGTCCAGAATCTCGAAGTCGACTCCGCCCGCCCTGGCCAGCCAGGTCGGGCGGACTGCTTGTATCCCCTCGAAACCGACTTCGCCCCACGGGGTTTCGACGACCCGCCGGTCCGCCACCGCGGCCTGGATGCGCCGCACCTCGAGCGATCCGGCCAGCTCGGCCATGCCGCGCAGAGTGTGGATGGCCTCATAGCTGGTGTTGCTGAAATTGGTGAGCGTGGGCGCGAACCAGCCGTGCAGCCGGTGATAGCGGTCCAGCCGCTCCCGATCGCGCGGTCCGTTCACGAAGAAGCCCGACGGCACGAACAGATTGTGGTTCGCGCCGCCGCCCGCGGCCAGCAGCACGTTCTCGTCCACGGCCGGGCTCACCCGCACCTGCTGATCGGACCGCCCGGTCCGGGAGAACTGCAGGTTGAAGCGGGCGACATCGGCGCCCACCAGCAGCACGATGATCCCGTCGGCCAGGTCGAGCCGGGGATCGTCGAGGAACCGGCCGAAATCCCGGGTGCGCATGGGCACGAACAGCTCCAGCGGAATCAGCTCCGGATCCTGCAGTGCCGCGCGCACGGCCTGCGCGGTGCGCCGCGGCCACACGTAGTCGTTGCCGATGATCGCCCAGCGCCGGGCCTCGAAGGAGCGCCGCAGCCAGTCCAGCGCGGGCACGATCTGGTGCCCGGGATCCGCCCCGATCATGAACAGCCCGTCCGGAACCGACTCCACGCCCTCGTGATCGGTGGCGAACAGGTACGGCACCCGCCCGGCCGTCACCCGCTCCACCGCGCGGCGCACCGCCGAGGTGTGCCAGCCGGTGACCGCGTGCACCATGCCGGTGGCCAGCAGTGCCGTCACCTCTCCGGCCACCAGGTGGGGTTCGCGCCCGCCGTCAATGTGGGTGACGCGCAATTCCCGTCCCAGAATTCCGGAACCGGAGTTGATTTCTTCCAACGCGAGAGAAATAGCCGCCTCACAGGATGGCGCGAAGATACCGCCGGGTCCCTGCTGCGGAACTATGTTGATGATCTCGATGGCGTTCTCGGGATTCCCGCCGAACGGGGACATGGGCTACCCTTCCCCTCGTTCAAGCGGTTTTCTGACGGGCGGGAAATATGGCGACAATTCTAGGTGGATTTTCCACCTTGCATGGAGCCCTCCGAGCGGCCGAGCGGAGTTGGCTTCGTCACCTGGACGCCGCATTGTGTGCCAGGCGGCTCACCGCCGACCAGTGGTGCATGCTCACCAATCTGTCCGCTGATATCGGCATCACCATGAGTGAGCTGGCGTCGCGGGCACAGCTACCGCCGTCCTCGGCCACCCGGCACGCCGACCAGCTCGCCGAGCGCGGGCTCATCTTCCGGGTCGCGGCGGCCGACGACCGCCGGCGCATCCTGATCGGACTGAGCCGCCGCGGTGAGGAATTGGTCGAGGAGGTGCGCGCCGAGGAGGCGCGCGCCGAGGCCGAAATGCGCCGCAGTCTCGGAAGTGACGACTATCTGGAGCTGGTGCGGTTGCTGGGCCGCGTCGCCGAAGCGCCGCTGCCCGGGTAGCCGACGCCTGGCGCAGTCCGAACGGGACAACTGATCTCGCAAGGATCGTGGTAACCCCCGAGTACCCCCAAGATCGGTTTGGCACTCGACGCAGGCACGGAATGCCAAACCGTCAACGGCTCTCAGCTGCCCGCTGAAGTCTCGGGGAGGCGGATAAGCTCGAGCCCATGCCAGTTGCCGAGACCACCGCGACCGCCGCAGGCCTGTGCGCATTCATCGATGCCTCCCCGTCGCCGTTCCACGTCTGCCGAACTGTCGCAGCCGAACTCGACGAGCACGGCTTCACCCGGCTGTCCGAATCGGCGCCCTGGCCCGCGGGTGGCGCGGGCCGCTACTACGTGGTGCGCGCCGGTTCCCTGGTGGCCTGGGCCGACGGCGGCCCGGACGCGGCCCCCGGCTCCGGGCAGGCCGGCCCCTTCCGGGTGGTCGGCGCCCACACCGACAGCCCCAATCTGCGGGTCAAGCAGCATCCGGACACCGCCGTGGCGGGCTGGCAGATGGCCGGGTTGGAGCCCTACGGCGGCGCCTGGCTGAACTCGTGGCTGGACCGCGATCTCGGCATCTCCGGGCGATTGTCGGTACGTGACGGAAATGCGGTGCGGGAGCGGCTGATTCGCATCGACGAGCCGATTCTGCGCGTGCCGCAGCTGGCCATCCACCTCTCCGACGACCGGCGCGGCGTGCAGTTGGATCCGCAACGGCACGTGAACGCGGTGTGGGGGATCGGCGGCGAGCCACGCTCGTTCCTGGCGTTCGTCGCCGAACGCTCCGGCATCGACCCGGGCGCGGTGCTGGGCTGGGAGCTGATGACCCATGATCTGGTGCCCTCCAGGCTGATCGGGCGCGACCTGGATCTGATCAGCGCGCCCCGGCTGGACAATCAGGGCACCTGCTACGCCGGGCTGCGGGCCTTCCTGGCCGCCGTCGCCGAACCCGGCGCGGCGACGCCGGTGCTGGCCATGTTCGACCACGAGGAGGTCGGCAGCCAGTCCGACCGCGGCGCCCAATCCGGGCTGCTGCCCACGGTGCTGGAGCGCATCGTGCTCGCCCGCGGCGGCGGACGCGCGGAATACCTGGCGGCCCTGGCCGATTCGGTGTGCGCCTCCGGCGACATGGCGCACGCGACACACCCCAACTATCCGGACCGGCACGAGCCCTCGCACCGCATCGAGGTGAACGGCGGGCCGGTGCTCAAGGTCAATCAGAACCTGCGCTACGCCACCGACGCCACCGGCGCGGGCGCCTTCGCCCTGGCCTGCGCGCAGGCGAACGTCCCGTTGCAGCGCTACGTGCACCGGGCGGATCTGCCCTGCGGCTCCACCATCGGGCCGATGACCGCGGCCCGCACCGGCATGTCCACCGTGGATGTCGGCGCGGCCCAGCTGGCCATGCACTCGGCGCGCGAAATGATGGGCGCCGCAGACGTTCCCGCCTACGCGGCGGCCCTCGCGGCCTTCTTGACCCCTACGCCGTGAGCAGCGCGGCCTTTTCCGGGTCCGGGGTCGGGCGATAGCTCAGCGCCGCCACGACGAAGACGGCGAAGGTGACGATGACGTAGCTGTTGCCGACGATCTGCTGCCACCAGTTCCAGGTGAGTTCGCGGTCGTGGTTGTGGGGGAGCAGCCACATCGGCCCGATGGCGAACATGACCGCCGCCAGGCCGGCCGCGCCGAGGAACCACCGGTTGCGGCGGCCGCGGGCGACGGCATCGGCGGCCACGATCAGCGCGGGCGCGATCCACACCCAGTGGTGCGACCAGGAGACCGGGGAAACCAGTAGCACCGCAGCGGCATTCACCATCAGGGCCGCGACCGTCGCGCCGGCGTCGAGCAGGCGCTTCATCCACAGGGCGGCCAGCGCCACCGCGGCCACCGACAGCACCAGCCAGATCAGCGTCGAGATCGAGGTCGAGTAGCCGAGCCGGAACACGAAGCCCTTGATCGACTGGTTGCCCGCGTACCAGGGCGGGCCGATGCGGCCGGTGTCGGACAGGGTGTGGAACCAGTACTGCGGCGAATCCTTCGGGAACAGCACGAATCCCACCGCAATCGCGCCGATGGCGGACAGCACCAGGGTGATCGCGCCCTTCCAGTCCTTGCGCAGCAGGAAGTAGAGGAGATAGCCGCCCGGGGTCAGCTTCACCGACACCGCGATGCCGATCAGCATGCCGCGCGGCCAGAAGGGCTTGCGCACCAGGCAATCCAGCGTCACCGCGGCCATCAGTACCAGGTTGATCTGACCGAACCCGTAGGTCTCGCGGATCGGCTCCAGCAGCTGCAGCAACCCGACCGCGCCGATGACGACGGCCAGCCGGGTCTGCCACGCCAGGCTCGGCCGGATCCGGTCCAGCACCACCCACAGCGTCACACCCAGCGAGGCGATGGAGACCGCGAGCACCGCCCACTCCGCGACGGCCAGCGGCATGATGGCCAGCGGCGCGAAGAACAGCGCGGCGAGCGGGGGATAGGTGAACGGCAACCCGATCCCGTACACCGCCGGCATCGGTCCGTACAGATCCTTGCCGTCGAGCCAGGCCCGCGCGCCGTTCCGATACACCTGCAGGTCGATGAACCCGTGCCACAGAGTCACGAAACTGATCACCGCGGATATCGCGAACAGCGCGACCGCGATCGCCAGCAGTTGCCCCTGCCGCCCTGTCAGCCCTCCGGGCGTGGTCACGGGCTTCTCGGTCGGATCCGCGACCCCGGATCGATCGTTCACCCGGACAGAGTAGCGGGCAACGGTCACTCCCCCGCCTCCCCGGGCCTTCGGCGCCCGGCTCGCGTGCCGCTATCTGACCTGCGTGCGTGCCGGCGGTTGGGAGCCGAAACCATTGTGGGCGTACCCGGGGAGTTGCCCCGGTCGGCGACAAATCAGTTGTCGCCCCGGCATTACGAAGACAGTGGCCGCTGCCACACTGGCGGGCGGGGTAAAGGGCTGGAATGCAGGCAATTAGACTCGCGATCGTATCTCGCCGACATCCAGCAACGCCGGCTTTCGCTTCCGACCTGCCCGGCCGAAAGGACTCTGGTATTCCCGTGACCAGCCACGTCGATACCGTCAGCAACGCCGCGGCCACCTCGGACCACCCGCAGCCCTACAAGGAACTCGGCCTCAAGGAAGACGAGTACGCCCGGATCAAGGAGATCCTGGGCCGGCGTCCCACCGACGCCGAGCTCGCCATGTACTCGGTGATGTGGTCGGAGCACTGCTCCTACAAGTCTTCCAAGGTGCACCTGCGCTACTTCGGTGAGACCACCACCGAAGAGATGAAGAAGTCGATGCTCGCGGGCATCGGCGAGAACGCGGGTGTGGTGGACATCGGCGGCGGTTGGGCGGTGACCTTCAAGGTCGAGTCGCACAACCACCCCTCGTATGTGGAGCCCTACCAGGGCGCGGCCACCGGCGTCGGCGGCATCGTGCGCGACATCATGGCCATGGGCGCCCGCCCGATCGCGGTGATGGACCAGCTGCGCTTCGGTGCGGCCGATCACCCGGACACCCGGCGCGTGGTCGACGGCGTGGTGCGCGGCGTCGGCGGCTACGGCAACTCGCTGGGCCTGCCGAATGTGGGCGGCGAGACCGTGTTCGACTCGTCCTACCAGGGCAATCCGCTGGTGAACGCGCTGTGCGCGGGCGTCATGCGGGTCGAGGACCTGCACCTGGCCTTCGCCTCCGGCCAGGGCAACAAGATCATCCTGTTCGGCGCGCGGACCGGTCTGGACGGCATCGGCGGCGTGTCCGTGCTGGCCTCGGACACCTTCTCCGGCGACGAATCCGGTTCCGGCCGTAAGAAGCTCCCGAGCGTCCAGGTCGGCGACCCGTTCGCCGAGAAGGTCCTCATCGAGTGCTGCCTCGAGCTGTACCACGCCGGACTGGTGGTCGGCATCCAGGACCTCGGCGGCGCCGGACTGTCCTGTGCCACCTCGGAACTCGCGGCGGCCGGTGACGGCGGCATGCACATCGAACTGGACCAGGTGCCGCTGCGCGCCGCCAATATGACTCCCGCCGAGATCCTTTCGAGCGAGTCGCAGGAGCGCATGTGCGCGGTCGTCACCCCCGAGAATGTGAACGCCTTCATGGCCGTCTGCAAGAAGTGGGACGTCACCGCCACCGTCATCGGTGAGGTCACCGACGGCGAGCGCCTGATCATCACCTGGCACGGCGAGACCGTGGTGGATGTGCCGCCGCGCACCGTCGCCCACCAGGGCCCGGTCTACGAGCGCCCGGTCGAGCGTCCCGCGGATCAGGATGCGCTGAACGCGGATACGGTCGCGCGCCTGAACCGGCCCAAGACCGGTGACGAGCTGCGCGCCACCCTGCTGAAGATGCTGGCCAGCCCGCAGCTGTGCTCGCGCAAGTGGATCACCGAGCAGTACGACCGCTACGTGCGCGGCAATACCGTGCTGGCCGAGCACGCCGACGCCGGTGTCATTCGCATCGACGAGGAGACCGGTCGCGGCATCGCGCTGGCCACCGACGCCTCGGGCCGCTACACCAAGCTGGACCCGTACGCCGGCGCGCAGCTGGCGCTGGCCGAGGCCTTCCGCAATGTCGCCGTCACCGGCGCCACCCCCAAGGCCGTCACCAACTGCCTCAACTTCGGCTCCCCGGAGGACCCGGGTGTCATGTGGCAGTTCCAGCAGGCCGTGCGCGGCCTCGCGGACGGCTGTGCGGCCCTGGGCATTCCGGTCACCGGCGGCAATGTGTCCTTCTACAACCAGACCGGCCAGACCGCCATCCTGCCGACCCCGGTGGTGGGCGTGCTCGGCGTCATCGACGACGTGCACCGCCGCATCCCGACCGGCCTGGGCACCGAGCCGGGCGAGACCCTCATCCTGCTCGGCGAGACCCGCGACGAGCTGGACGGCTCCATCTGGGCGCAGGTCGAGCACGACCACCTCGGCGGTCTGCCGCCCCAGGTCGACCTGGCCCGCGAGCAGCTGATCTCCGAGATCCTGGTCTCGGGGTCCCGCGACGGCATGGTCTCCGCCGCCCACGATGTCTCCGAGGGCGGCCTGATCCAGACCGTGGTGGAGGCCGCGCTGGCCGGTGAAACCGCCTGCCGCATCATCATTCCCGAGGGCGCCGACCCGTTCGTGACCCTCTTCTCCGAGTCCGCGGGCCGGGTCCTGGTGGCCGTGCCGCGCTCGGAGGAGACCCGCTTCACCAAGATGTGCGACGCCCGCGGCCTGCCGTGGGCCCGCATCGGCGTGGTCGACGACGGCTCGGACTCGGTGGAGGTCCAGGGCCAGTTCAGTGTGAAGCTCGACGATCTGCGCGCCGCCCACGAGGGCACTCTCCCCGCGCTGTTCGGTACCTCCGACCACTGAACCGACCCGGCCCGAGGGCCGTGGACATTCCGAGAGCCCGCCGGTTCCCCCTCGATCCGGCGGGCTCTCGCCATGCCTGCGGTGCGGGACAAGCTCAATTGATCTTGAACGGGTCGTGCTCGGCCATCAGCTTCTCCATCCGGGCCTCGTCGATGCGGTGATGCACCTTCGAGGATTCGTGTTGATCGCGAATCACTTTCGCGAGGGTGAAACTGCTGCTCACCAGGAACAGCATTGCCATCAGCAGGAATCCGCGCTGCCAGATGTCCAGCGGGAGATAGACGATGCCGATGATCAAGGCGCAGAAGCTGATCCCGAAGGCGATCGTGGCCTGAGCCAGAAACGCCGTGGTGCTCTTGGTGTGTGCGCTCGGAGTGCTCATGGTTGGTGAGTCTGGCGGCCCCGCCGCCGAATCGACCGAGTACATCTACTCGAGTGCACCGAGTAGAGGCCGCGGGCGACACGCCGGTGGGATGGTCCCTCTCACATGCTGCGGTCCCCGGATTCCGGCCGGTTGCGTCCATACTTGACGGGTGCTGGACTCCGCCGACGCCCTGAACCGGCTGCGCACACGTGGCGCGATGGTGTATCGGCGTGGCACGGTGGCCGCGCGGAAGGTCGAGGACGCCATCGACCTCAACCACACCGGACTGGTGGTGGCGACCATCTTCTTCGCGTGGTCGGTGACGCCGTCGCTGGTGCCGCGCGACTGGCTGTTCCAGGGCTTGATCTCCGGCCTCAATGCCGCCATCGGTTACGGCGTGGGCTGTGTGCTGCAGTGGTTGTTCCGCAAGTGGATCCGGCCGCGGATCAAGATCGCGACTCCGCCCGAGTGGGCGCGCTACGTGATCAAGGTCGTCGTGGTGGTCGTCTGCATTCTGGTGGCGGGCTACATGCTGGTGCTGTCCGCCGACTGGCAGCGCGAGATCACCACCCTCATGGGCATGGAGGGCACCACCCGGGCCGCGTATCTGCGTACGGGCGGGCTGAGTTTCGCGGTCGGCGCGCTGGTGGTGGCGGCCTACCGCACGCTGCGCGAGATCGTGCGGTTCCTGGCGCGGCTGCTCAGCCACTGGGTGCGGGTGCCGCCCGCGCTCGCGCCCGCGACCGGCGCGCTGCTGCTCACCGTACTCATCGTGACGCTGTTCAACGGCGTCGCCACCCGCGCCTTCTTCGCGGTCGCCAACTCGGCGTTCAGTGTCCGCAACGACAAGGTGACCGAATACGCGGTGCAGCCGGCCCAACCCGAGCGTTCGGGCAGTCCGGCCTCGCTGGCCAAGTGGGAGACGCTGGGATCGGAGGGCCGCTGGTTCGTCTCGCACGGACCCGACCCCATGCTGATCAGCGCCGTCACGGGAAAGCCCGCGCGCGAACCGATCCGGGTGTACGTCGGGCTGCAGTCGGCGGGCAAGGACAGCACCGAGGAGGACCTGGCGGTCGCCGAACTCGAGCGCACCGGGGCCTTCGACCGCAAGGTCCTGGTGCTGGCCACCACCACCGGCACCGGCTGGGTGAACGGGGAGGCCGCGGCCGCCATCGAGTACATGTGGGGCGGCGACACCGCCATCGTGGCCTCGCAGTACTCGTATCTGCCGAGCGTGCTGTCGTTCCTGGCGGACCGGCAGAAGGTCGCGACCAACGGGCGGAAGATATTCGACGCGGTCTACCAGCGCTGGTCGCAGCGGCCGCCCGAGCATCGGCCCAAGCTGCTGGTGTACGGGGAGAGCCTCGGCTCGCAGGGCTCCGAATCCGCCTTCGACGGCCTGGCCGACCTGCGCTCCAAGGTGGACGGCGCGCTGTGGGTGGGCCCGCCCAACTCGAATCGCCTGTGGCAGCAGTTCGTTCAGCGCCGCGATCCGGGCACCCGCGAGGTGGAACCCATCTACGCCGACGGCCTGGTGGTCCGATTCGCCGCCACCGCAGCCGATCTGGGCAAACCCTCGGCGGACTGGCGCAAGCCGCGCATCGCCTATCTCCAGCACCCCTCCGACCCCATCGTCTGGTGGTCCTCGGATCTCATCTTCTCCCAACCGGATTGGCTCTCGGAGCCGCCCGGCGCGGATGTCTCGCCGCAGATGCGCTGGTGGCCTCTGGTCACCTTCTGGCAGGTCGTCGCCGACCTCACCAATGCCCAGGGCGTGAGCGACGGTCACGGCCACAACTACGGTTCCCTGGTGCTGGACGGCTGGGCCGCCATCGCCGCCCCACCCGACTGGGACCAGGACCTCGGCGAACGCATCCGCACCCAGATCGAACTCGCGGAGGCGTACGAGCGGGCGGTGAAATAGCCGTGCTCGCCACGGCCCGCGCCCTGCTGCGCCCGAAACCACTTGCCGCGGTAGCGCTCCCGCTGCTGTGGAGCAACCGCATACTGCCCGCACTGGACCTGGACGTGCGCGGCCGCACCGCCGTCAGCACAGCCTTCGCCGCCGCGTACACCCTGTTCTTCCGAGGCACGCCGAACTGGTTGTCACCGCATGGGCTGCGCACCGGCGCGGCGGCGGCGGGGATGGTGCTCTCCGGTTACGCTGTCGCCCTGGCCCTGCCGCCCACCCGCCGTCACCTCGCCGGACTCGCCGATCGCGGCCCGGGCGTCTCCACCGTCGAATGGACTGCCCTGCACATCCCCGGCGGCACCGTCCTCACCGAAGAGCTCGTCTACCGCTCGACGCTGACGCCGCTGCTGGATCGGGCCGCCGGGCGTCCGGGAAACGCGCTGGGCGCGTTCGTCTTCGGTCTGTCTCACATCCAACCTGCCCGCGCCGCAGCCGATCCCGTCCGGGCAACGGTGGCCCTCACCACCGCCGCGGGGCTGCTCTTCGACGGGCTGCGCCGCCACACCGGCAGCGCCACCGCCCCGGCCCTGCTGCACCTGGCCCTCAATGCGGGCGGAGCCCTGGCCCCGCGGATCGCCCGTCGCCTTGCCCGGGTGAGCCTCAGCCCGCGAAAGCGGGACGCCGGGGCGCCGCAGTAGCCTCGGCGGCATGGCGCGACGAGGTGCGGTGGATCCGGCGGAGGTGCGGGCGGCGGTAGCGGCGGTGCGGGAGTGGCTGCGCGACGAGACCACGGTGCCGCCCTCGCGCACCGAGCTCGCGGCCGCCGTGCGCGGGACCGCGCGGGCATTGGCGGCGGATGCGCCCGGGCATTCGGTGGAGGTGCGAGTACCGCCGTTCGTGGCGGTGCAGTGCATCGAGGGCCCCAGACACACCCGGGGGACGCCGCCGAATGTGGTCGAAACCGACTCCCGCACCTGGCTGCTGCTGGCCACCGGGCTGCTCGGCTTCGACGCGGCGCGCGAATCCGGTGCACTGTCCGCCTCCGGCAGCCGGGCGGGCGAGGTCGCGAGGTGGCTGCCGGTGGTGCCGGTCTGACGCCGCGGCGCTAGGCGCCGGCGGGCTTGGCGTGCTTGCCGCCGCCGGTGCCCGGGGTCTCGACGGGTTTGCGCTCCAAGCCCTTTCGATCGTAGACGCGGGTGATGAACAGTCCGCCGACGACGCCGATGATCAGGCCGAGCACCGCCATCCACACGCCGCGGGTGAGCCCGGCCCGGCCATTGCCGTAGAAGTACAGGATCGAGCGGGTGCCCAGGAAGACCTGGTGCATGGGCTCGAACTTGGCCAGCCAGCCGAAGTACTTGGGTGTCGCCTCGATCGGAATGGTGCCGCCGGAGGAGGGCAGGCCCAGGATGATGAAGATGATCAGGTTGATGATCAGGCCCGCGGTGCCGACCGCGGCCAGCATCGAGGTGCAGGTGACGCCGACCGCCACGATCACCAGGGTGCCGAAGATGAACAGCAGCAGCGGTCTGTCGATCGGCATACCGAGCGCGGCCGCGATGCCCATCAGTGCGCCCGAGACCGCCAGCGCCATCACCACCACCGCCGACCATTTGATGAGCAGCGTCTTCACCCGCGAGATCGATGCGCGCGGATAGTGCACGTACCACGGTCCCCACTCGGTCGGCAGGAACCCGAGGGCCGAATCGATGAGCTGATGGATGATCATCGCCCCGACCATGCCGACCAGCAGGAGCAGCAGGCTGTAGAAGAACGCGGTCAGGCCTTCGCCGGAACCGCCGGGCAGCGGCCAGAATTGGTCGACGACGATATTCAGGGGTTGCGCCAGCACCAGCCGGGTGGCCGCGGTGAGTTCCGTCGGGGGTGCGCCCGGGGCCGGCGTCAGCTGCGCCTTCACCTGGTCGGTCAGCTGCTGCCCGACCTGAGCGTTCACCTGGGTGAGAGCTCGCTCACCGAATTTCTGCACCACGGCGGTGGCGAACGCGCCGGCCCGCGGATTGGTCTGCAGCGTGATGATCGGCTTGGTGATGTCGCCGGGCACCACACTGCCGACACCCAGAATGCCGAGCCGCTTGGAGAAGTCGGACGGAATGATGATCGTGCCGTACACCCGAGCGGACTGCATCTGCAGCTGCGCCTCGTTGATGCCGAGCACCCGCAGATCGATCTGGTCCGACGGCACTGCCTGCTGTAGACCGTCGGAGATCTGATCGCCGAAGTTGACGTGCTTGCCGCCGATATCGTCGCCGACATCCTGATTCACCAGGGCGATCGGAAAGTCGTGCAGATTCTTCTCCGGATCGACCACGTAATCGAGGTACATGACGCCCAGCAGCGAGGCGAGCAGGGTGACCACCACAATCGGAAACACCCACCTGAACGGGCTCAGATGCCTGGGTCGTGGAGCGGTTTCCGTACTGCCGGTGCTTTCGGTGCTCGCCACGGTCGAACGCTAACAGGAAACCGCCTGCCATCCCGGTTATCCCAACGGTGGGTTGCCTTGGGGTTACCCGTAGAATGGCGAACGCCCCCAGCCCGCCGAACAGGGAGCAAACGGTGACTCTCCCCTCCGCCGCCACCACCTCCGACCAGGACGAGAACGAACCGCGCGAAGAGTGCGGTGTTTTCGGTGTCTGGGCACCGGGCGAAGATGTGGCAAAGCTCACGTATTACGGACTTTACGCATTGCAGCACCGCGGTCAGGAGGCGGCGGGCATTGCCGTCGCCGACGGCTCGCAGGTGCTGGTCTTCAAGGATCTCGGCCTGGTCAGCCAGGTCTTCGACGAACAGACCCTGGCCGCCATGCCCGGCCACGTGGCGGTCGGCCACTGCCGCTACTCCACCACGGGTTCCACCACCTGGGAGAACGCGCAGCCCATCTTCCGCACCACCGCGGTCGGTACCGGAATCGCGCTGGGCCACAATGGAAATCTGGTCAACACCGCCGAATTGAGTACGCGGGCACGGGAACTCGGACTGGTCACCGGCCGGCTGGCGGGCACCGTGGCCGCCACCTCCGACTCCGATGTGATGACCGCGCTGCTGGCGCACGCGGCCGCCGACAAGAGCATCGAGCAGGCCGCCATGGAGTTGCTGCCGACCCTGCAGGGCGCCTTCTGTCTGACCTTCATGGACGAGCACACCCTCTACGCCGCCCGCGACCCGCACGGGGTCCGGCCGCTGTGCCTGGGCCGGCTGGACCGTGGCTGGGTCGTTGCCAGTGAGACCGCCGCCCTCGACATCGTCGGCGCGTCCTTCGTGCGCGAGATCGAGCCGGGCGAGCTGCTCGCCATCGACGCCGACGGCGTCCGCTCGCTGCGCTTCGCCAATCCGACGCCCAAGGGCTGCGTCTTCGAATTCGTCTACCTGGCCCGGCCCGACTCCACCATCTCCGGCCGTTCGGTGCACGCCACCCGGGTGGAGATCGGCCGCCGCCTGGCCGCCGAGCACCCGATCGAGGCCGACCTGGTCATCCCGGTGCCGGAGTCCGGCACCCCGGCCGCCGTCGGCTACGCACAGGGTTCCGGTGTGCCCTACGGCCAGGGCCTGATGAAGAACGCCTACGTGGGCCGCACCTTCATTCAGCCCAGCCAGACCATCCGACAGCTCGGCATCCGGTTGAAGCTCAATCCACTACGCGAGGTGATCCGCGGTAAGCGGCTCATCGTGGTGGACGACTCCATCGTGCGTGGCAACACCCAGCGGGCCCTGATCCGCATGCTCCGCGAGGCGGGCGCGTTGGAGATCCACGTGCGCATCGCCTCCCCGCCGGTCAAGTGGCCCTGCTTCTACGGCATCGACTTCGCCTCGCGCGCGGAGCTGATCGCCAATGGCGCGGGCCCCGACGGCATCGAGGGCGAGAGCCTCGACGACATGGTGGAGGGCGTGCGCCGCTCCATCGGCGCGGACAGTCTCGGCTACATCTCGCTGGAGGGCATGGTCGCCGCCACCGAGCAGCCGCGCTCGCGGCTGTGCTGCGCCTGCTTCGACGGCGACTACCCGATCGCGCTGCCGGCGGAGAACGCCATCGGCAAGAACGTGCTCGAGGGCATGCTGTCCGGCGCGACCGAGACCGAGCTGCTGGCGGACAATGTCAATGCCTCGGCGCTGAGTCGCCCATAAGCACAAGCACTCACGGTGCCCGTTCGCGTAATCGCGGACGGGCACCGTGCTTTTCCCGCTCCGAACAGGGAAATTCGGTGGCGCAGTTGCGACATGGGCGTCTCGGGGCGGATGGCTCGATTTGTGTACCGATTGTTCCGAAACGCAACACGCCGGTTATAACCGGTCGATACTGTGCCCAGCCAAAGGATGTCCACCGCGGCGCGGCGGGACCGTGACCCGGCCGCTGCGCTGCGCTTCGAGAGCAGGGCAGTATGCGCGCGAGAAGAGTTGCGGCAGTAGGTTTTGCGGGACTAGCGGTGCTGGCGGTCGCCGGCTGCGGTTCGGGAAAGACATCGGACAGTGGTGGGGGAGCGGGAATCCTGGTCGGCACCACCGACAAGGTCACCTCACTGGATCCGGCCCGGGCCTACGACAACGGCTCACTGCTGGCGGAAACCCAGGTCTACCAGTTCCTGATGAATTTCCCGGCGGGCGAGGCGGTGCCGAAACCCGACGCCGCCGACAAGTGCGAGTTCACCTCGCCGACCGTCTACACCTGCACGCTCAAACCCGGATTGAAATTCGCCAACGGTGATCCCCTCACCGCGCAGAGCGTGAAGTTCTCCTTCGACCGCATGGTGAAGATCGACGACCCGCAGGGCCCGAAGGCGCTGCTGGACAACCTCGATCACACCGATGCCCCCGACGACAAGACCGTCGCCTTCACCCTCAAGAAGGGCAACGACCAGACCTTCCCGGCCATCCTGCCCACCCAGGCGGCGGCCATCGTGGACGAGAAGGTCTTCCCGGCCGACAAGGTGCTCGCCGACGAGGACATCGTGAAGGCCAAGCCGTTCTCCGGTCCCTACACCATCACCAGCTACGACAAGAACAAGCTGGTCGAGTACAAGTCCAACCCGGACTACAACGGGCTGTTCGGCAAACCCAAGACCGACGCCGTCACGGTGAAGTACTACGCCGAGGCGGCCAACCTGAAACTCGATGTGCAGCAGGGCAATATCGACGTCGCCTGGCACACCCTCACCCCGACCGACCTGGACTCGCTGAAGACCAGCGACAAGGTGACCGTGCACCAGTCGCCCGGCGGCGACACCCGCTACATCGTGTTCAACCTCAACACCCAGCCCGGCGGCAATCCCGCCCAGAAGCTGGCCGTGCGCAAGGCCGTCGCCGTCGCCGTCGACCGCGAGGCGCTGGCCAACAGCGTCTTCAAGGGCACCTGGGCCCCGCTGTATTCGCCGGTGCCCAAGGGTGTTCCGGGCGGCACCGAGGCCCTGAAGGACATCTACGGCGCACTGCCGAACAAGGACGCGGCCGCCAAGTTCCTCGCCGACGCGGGCGTGGCCACGCCGGTCGAACTGAACCTGCAGTACACCACCGAGCACTACGGGACCGTCAGCTCCGAGGAGTACGCCGCCGTCAAGAGCCAGCTCGAGGCCACCGGGCTGTTCAAGGTGAATCTGCAGTCCACCGAATGGGTCGCCTACCAGAAGGCCCGCTCCACCGACGGCTACCCGGTGTTCCAGTTCGGCTGGTTCCCGGACTACCCGGACGCCGACGACTACCTGCGCCCCTTCTTCACCGAGGACAACTTCCTGCGCAACCACTTCGGCGATCCGAAGATCACCGCGGAGCTGAACGCCGAACTGACCGAACCGGATCCGGCCAAGCGGACCGCCGCGCTCGCCACCGTGCAGCACGACCTGATGGCCGACTTCCTGCCCATCGTGCCGCTGCTCACCGGCAACCAGATCGCGGTGGCGGGCAAGAACATCCAGGGCGTGGAGAACACCCTGGACCCGTCGTCCAAGTTCCGCTTCGGCGTACTGAGCAAGTAGTCGGATGGTGACGACCACCGAACCCGAGGGCGGGCCGGCGATCCCGGCCCGCCCGGCGGGTACACGAACGCACCGCAGGTTCTTCCCGGCCCGCCGCGGCGACACCCGCTACGGCGCGCTGGCACGGTACCTCGGGGTGCGAGCCCTGCTCATCATCCCCACCACCTGGATCCTGGTGACCCTGGTCTTCTTCCTGATGCGGGTGATCGGCGATCCCATCACCGCCGCGCAGGGCGGGCGGCTCACCCCCGAGGAGTTGCAGCGGCGCAAGGAGGCCGCCGGACTCACCCGCCCCATCCTCACCCAGTACCGCGACTACCTGTCCGGCCTGCTGCGCGGGGATTTCGGCCGCTCCCAGGACAATCGGGCCATCAGCGACGTCATCGTCACCTACGGTGCGGCCACGCTGGAACTGGTGTTCTGGGCGCTCCTCGTGGCCTTCGCGTTGGGTGTGCCACTGGGCAGATACGCCGCCACCAAACGGGATTCGGCCGCCGACGTGAGCCTGCGATTGTTCGCGATCCTGGTGTACGCGGCCCCGGTGTTCTTCGTGGGGCTGCTACTGAAGCTGATCTTCGCGGTCAAACTGGGCTGGCTGCCCGTGGCCGGGCGGGCCGGCACGACCGTGGAGCTGCAGCTGCAGCACGTGTCGCCGAAAACCAACATCATGATCGTCGACGCGATCCTCTACGGCGACACCGGGAACATCGTCGACGTGCTGAAACACGCTGTGCTGCCGGCGATCGCGCTGGGCCTGCTCACCGCGGGCGTGTTCCTGCGACTGGTGCGGATCAATGTGATCCAGACCCTGCGCTCGGGCTACGTGGAGGCCGCCCGGGCCCGCGGCCTGTCCGACCGCGTCGTCACCGGACGGCACGCCTTCCGCAATGCCCTCATCCCGGTGGTCACCGTCATGGGCATGCAGATCGCCATGCTGCTCGGCGGCGCGGTGCTCACCGAAACCACCTTCGAATGGAAGGGATTGGGCTACCAGCTCGCCACCTACCTGCAGGCGCGCGACTTCGTGGCGGTGCAGGGCATCGTCGCGTTCATCGCCATCGTGGTGGCCGTCATGAGCTTCCTGGTGGACCTGATCGTGGCGCTGATCGACCCGAGGGTGAGGTTCTGATGACCGTCATCGAAACCGGCGTGCGAGCGCCGGTCCCGCCGACCCGCTCCCGGCTGCGGATCCCCGGAACGGCCCTGGTGCGCATGACCTCCGGGCTGC
This sequence comes from Nocardia sp. NPDC059228, assembly GCF_042754245.1. Taxonomy (NCBI): domain Bacteria; kingdom Bacillati; phylum Actinomycetota; class Actinomycetes; order Mycobacteriales; family Nocardiaceae; genus Nocardia; species Nocardia sp. NPDC059228. Next base: position 273,147 of record NZ_JBHZAL010000001.1, read on the forward strand.
AGCGGGCCACGCTGCTGCTCGGGCTCGCCCTGGTCGCGGGGTTCATCCTGGTGGCCGTCTTCGCGCCCCTGCTGGCGCCCTACGGATTCGCGCAGAACGCCTCCGGCGGCGTCGACTTCGCGCGGCAGCAGGCGCCGTCGGCCGCACACTGGTTCGGCACCTCGGTGCGCGGGGAGGACGTGCTCTCCCGCGTCCTCTTCGGGGCGCGCACCGCGCTGTCGGTGATCGCGGTGTCGCTGGTGCTGTCGCTCATCGTCGGCGTGCCGCTCGGCCTGGTGTCCGGCTACCTCGGGCGCTGGGTGGACCGCGTGCTGGTGCTGTTCATGGACGCCATGTACGCGTTCCCGTCGCTGCTGCTGGCCATCGTGGTGTCGATCGTGGTGTCCGGCGGGCAGTCCAGCAGCTTCGGCGGCATCCTGTCGGCGGCCATCGCCATCACCGTCATCTTCGTGCCGCAGTACTTCCGGGTGGTGCGCAACGCCACCATCTCGGTGAAACAGGAACCGTACGTGGACGCGGCGCGCGTCACCGGCGCGTCCACGCTGCGAATCCTGTTCCGGCACATCCTCGCCAACGTCACCCAGTCGCTGCCGGTACTCGTCACCCTCAATGGCGCGGAGGCCATCCTCACGCTGGCCGGGCTGGGCTTCCTCGGCTTCGGCATCGAACCCACCCAGGCCGCGGAATGGGGCTACGACCTCAACAAGGCGCTGGCCGACGTCTCCAACGGCATCTGGTGGACCGGCGTCTTCCCCGGCGCCGCCATCGTGATCGTGGTGCTCGGCATGACCTTGGTCGGCGAGAGCCTCAACGAGGTGCTCAACCCGCTGCTGCGCACCCGCCGCGCCGCCACCGAGACCGCCACCGAGACCGAGCCCGCGGCCACCGAATCCGAACCCGCGCAGGAGGCGGCCGATGCCTGAACCCGTCCTGTCCTTCGACTCCCTCACCGTCACCTTCGCCACCGACGCCGGGGCCGTCACCGCCGTGAAAAACGTGTCCTACCAGGTGTATCCGGGCGAGGTGCTGGCCGTGGTCGGCGAATCCGGCTCCGGCAAATCGGTCAGCTCGCGCACCGCCATGGGACTGCTCCCGCCGACCGCCGACGTCCGCGGGCACGTCCTGCTGGGTGCGAAAGCGATCACCAGGATGAGCGAGAAGGAACTCACCGCGGTGCGCGGCGGAGCCGTCTCCATGATCTTCCAGGAGCCCGGCGCCGCTCTGGACCCACTGTTCACCGTCGGCTTCCAGATCGGCGAGGCATTGCGGGCGCACTCGGGCATGAAGCGGAAACCGGCCCGCGCCAAAGCCATCGAACTGCTGCGCGCCGTCGGGCTGCCCGACCCCGAGGCGAGAGTGGACTACTACCCGCATCAGCTCTCCGGCGGCCAGAAACAGCGCGTGGTGATCGCCATCGCCATCGCCTGCGAACCCAGGGTGATCATCGCCGACGAACCCACCACCGCCCTCGACGTCACCGTGCAGGCCGAAATCCTGGCACTACTCCGGGATCTGCGCGACCGCATCGGCGCGGCCATCGTGCTCATCACCCACAATATGGGCGTCGTGGCGGACCTCGCCGACCGCGTCGTGGTGATGCGTGAGGGGCGCATCGTCGAAGAGGCGCCGGTGGAAAAGCTCTTCGCCGAACCCGAGCACGAATACACCCGTGCCCTCCTGGCCGCGGTGCCGAAACTACATGTGCTGCCCGATAACTGGGAAGCCGCGGAGCATCCCGGTGACAGTGCACCGGCCGCTGGGGTAGAGGCCCGACCCGACTCCGCGCCCGTGGCCGGGGCGGCACTTGCGAGAACGATTGTCCGCGAACCTATCCCGGCCGACGCCGCCACCGTGCTGGAGGTCTCCGGCCTGGTGGTGGAGTTCCCGGCCCCGCTCGGCCGCCCGTCCTTCCGGGCCGTGAACGAGGTCGGCCTCACCCTGCGCCGCGGCGAAACCCTCGGCCTGGTAGGCGAATCCGGCTCCGGCAAGTCCACCATCGGCCGCTGCGTGGCCGGTCTGCAGCGGCCCACCGCGGGCAGCGTCCGGGTACTCGGCACCGATATCGCGGGCCTCTCCGAACGCCGGCTGCGGCCCATCCGCCGCCGCTTCGGCTTCGTCTTCCAGGACCCCGCCACCTCCCTCAACCCGCGCCTCACCATCGGCGACTGCGTGGCCGAACCCCTGCTGGTGCACAAACAGGCCAAGGGCGCGGCCGCCCGTGACCGCGTCCGCCGCCTCCTCGACGACGTGCAACTCCCGGCCGGGGTGGAAAAGCGCTACCCGCACGAACTTTCCGGCGGCCAGCGCCAGCGGGTCAGCCTGGCCCGGGCCCTGGTACTCAATCCCGACCTGCTGGTCGCCGACGAACCCACCAGCGCCCTGGACGTCTCGGTGCAGGCCCGGGTGCTCGAACTGTTCGCGGGCCTCCAGCGCGAGTTCGGCTGGGCCTGCCTGTTCATCAGCCACGACCTCGCCGTGGTGGATCAGCTGGCCGACCGGATCGTGGTGCTGCGCAGCGGGACCGTCATCGAACAGGGCAGCAACGACGACATCCTGCGCAACCCGCGCGAGGAGTACACCCGCCGACTGGTCGCCGCCGTCCCGGTCCCCGACCCGGTGGAGCAACGGCGTCGGCATCGTTACGAAACGTGACAACAGATTTCGTAGCGCTTGGGGTAACTCACCGGGTACATCCAAAATAGATGTGGCACCCCGCCGCCGGCACAGGTGCCGGAGTCCGGCGGCTCTATGCCATCCGCTGAATTCTCGGGGAGGCGGGCGAGCCCGCTGAGTTCTCGGGGAGCCGCGTGAGCTAGCGTGAGCAGGCATCTATCCATCGATTCGGCTTGGAGCTCTCTCCGACAATGACTGAACAGATCCCCAGCGGTGCCGGTGCCTCGTACGCGGCGGCCGGCGTCGACATCGAAGCCGGTGACCGTGCAGTCGAGCTGTTCGCTCCCCTGGCCAAGAAGGCCAGCCGCCCCGAAGTGCAGGGCGGACTCGGCGGCTTCGCAGGACTGTTCGCACTGAAGGGCGGCTACAAGGAGCCCCTGCTCGCCGCCTCCACCGACGGCGTCGGCACCAAGATCGCGGTCGCCCAGGCCCTCGACAAGCACGACACCGTCGGCCTGGACCTGGTCGCCATGGTCGTCGACGACCTGGTGGTCTGCGGAGCCGAACCGCTGTTCCTGCAGGACTACATCGCCGTCGGCAAGGTGGTCCCGGAACGCGTCGCGCAGATCGTCTCCGGCATCGCCGAGGGCTGCGTCATCGCCGGCTGCGCCCTGCTGGGCGGCGAGACCGCCGAGCACCCGGGTCTGATGGGTGTCGACGACTACGACCTGTCGGCCACCGGCGTCGGCGTGGTCGAGGCCGACGCCGTGCTCGGCCCGGACCGCGTCCGCCCCGGCGACGTGGTGATCGGCATGGGCTCCTCCGGCCTGCACTCCAACGGCTACTCGCTGGCCCGCAAGGTGCTGCTCGACATCGACCGCATGTCCCTCACCGGGCACGTGGAGGAATTCGGCCGCACCCTCGGCGAGGAACTGCTCGAGCCGACCAAGATCTACGCCAAGGACTGCCTGGCCCTGATCGCCGAGACCGACGTCCGCACCTTCTGCCACGTGACGGGTGGCGGCCTGGCTGCCAATCTGGCCCGCGTGCTCCCCGCCGGCCTGGTCGCCGAGCTGGATCGCGGCACCTGGAACCCGGCCCCGGTCTTCAAGATGATCGCCCAGCGCGGCCGCGTCGAGCGGGCCGAGATGGAGAAGACCTTCAACATGGGCGTCGGCATGGTCGCCGTCGTCGCCCCCGAGGACGCGGACCGCGCCCTCGCCGTCCTCACCGCCCGCCACATCGATTGCTGGACCCTCGGCACGGTGAAGAAGGCCAAGGACGCCGACGCCGCCCGCGCCGTCCTGGTGGGAGACCACCCGCGCTTCTGAGCGCCGGACAGCGACGAGCGAAGGCCCCGGCCACTCTGGAGAGTGGCCGGGGCCTTCGCCATATCCGGGGCGAGCCAAATCGCCCGTCTCCCAACGCGACAACTGATTTCGTTCCGGCGAGGGCAACTCGCCGGGTACATCGAGAATCGGGTCGGCACACAACCGGCGGCACGCGTGCGGAATCAGCGACGGCTCCCCAGCCATGCGCCAAGGGCGCGGAGAGGCGGGGGAGCCGTTGGTGCTGCTGGCAAACCCTCAGCGCGACGTGCTTCTCGGCTCAAAACGACGTGCTAAAGGGGGAAGCCCATCGGCTTCCCCCTGCAGTACGTCGAAATATCCGAGTCAGCGACGCCAGTCGTCGTAGCTGTCTTCTTCTTCCCAGCTCGACCGCGATTCGCTCGCGTCATGCTCGTCGGAAAGCACACCACTCCGCTGTGCGTCGGAGGCACTCCCCGACAGCTCGCGCTGAAGGCTCGTGAAGTCGGTCGACGGCGAGCTGTACTTGAGCTCCCGTGCAACCTTGGTCTGCTTTGCCTTAGCCCGGCCACGGCCCATGGCTGACCCCCTCGCGTCACTGCGGGGCGGCCTGGGGTGGGTTTGGCGGCCCCGTTCGAATTAATACTCTTCCTGACGAACACTTTAGCGTGTGTCCGGCGGTCGCGCTTCCAGGAGTGGGGGATAAACGTCCCGGGGCCGGGCCGGGCGCTCTCCGGGCCCGTGCGAAAAGGTTGCCGACCGGGGGCTACAGCACCCCGGGAATCGCTCGGACGATGCCCACCCGGGTTCCGCCGCCGAGCACCGCGGGGGCCGCCAGCTCAGCATGCTCGCCGGTCCACGGCACCCCCATACGCTGGAGAATGGCCAGCGTCAGGGGAAGTCGCGCGCGATCGGCGCCGTCATCGATCTTGTAGGCGAAGGCCGAACCATCCGGCAGCGCGCCGGCGTGCACCCCGTCCGCGCCGATCTTGCACACCAGGCCGGGGGTCGCGGTCATCACCCGGAAATCGGGACCGTCCGTGCCGGAAATCACTCGCGGATGCGTGCGAATCGCGTCCGCGACACGGCGTTCCGGGCTGTCCTCGGGCGCGGTGGCGAAGGTCGCGTAGGCGCGCGCCAGATTCACCAGCGACACCGGCACGATCGGCAGGCCGCAGCCGTCGATGCCCAGATCGGTCTCCGGTTCACCGGTCAGCTCGGCGACCGTCTCCAGGACGGCCCGCTGCAGCGGGTGCCCGACCTCGAGATAGCCGCGGGTGGGCCAGTCGTTGATCCGGCAGGTCGCGAGCATGGCGGCATGTTTGCCGGAGCAGTTCATGTAGACGCGGCGGGACGCCTCGGCGCGGTCGCGCCCGGCCAGCGCCTGGGCCCGGGCGTGCTCCTCGAACGGCAGATCGGGCGGGCACTCGAGATCGTCCTCGGTGAAGCCGAAGCGGTCCAGCAGACGCTGGACGAGCGCCACATGATCGGCCTCGCCGAAGTGCGAGGCGGTGGCGATGGCCAGCTCGGCGTCGTCCGCCGGTTCGAAACCGTTGCGCAGCAGGGTGAGTGCCTGCATCGGCTTGTTGGTGGAGCGCGGGAAGATCGGGCCGTGCACCGCGCCGACGGCGACCAGCGGCTCGCCGTCCGGGCGCAGCACCACCGCCGAGCCGCGGTGCACGCACTCCCGGAACCCGGACCGCACCACCTCGACCAGATCGACGCTCATGGCGGGGCTCCCCTCGGAAGTCGGTGTCATCGGGTCGGAAGTCGGTGTCATCGGGCGGCCGCCCCGGCGTGACGGCGGCGGTGACGATCGATCTGCATGCGGACGTCGCCGGAGATGGTGGGTTCCGCCTCGGCCAGCAGGTCCAGGCGGGCCGGGTCGGCGCCCGTGAACAGGTCGCGGACGGTGATCCGGTGCTCGGGTACGTACACCACCCGCACCTCGTCGCCCGCGCCGATCGTGCCCTCGGTGAGCACGCGCAGATAGGCGCCCGTATTCGCCTGTGCGGTGAAGCGTTTCACCCACTGCGGTTCGCCGGAGTGCCACTGGAAGGTGGAGCACGGGACGCGCGGGGCGGACACCTCGAGCAGGGTATCGCCGATGGCCCAGCGTTCGCCGATGACCGCGTCGCTCACGGGCAGGCCGGTCAGGCGCAGGTTCTCGCCGAACCAGCCCGCGCCGAGGTCCCGGCCGAGCTCGGTGGCCCAGCGCCGTGCGTCCTCCTCGGCATAGGCGTAGACGGCCTGGTCCACGCCGCCGTGATGTTTGGTGTCGCACACGTGGTCGCCGTCCAGCCCCAGCGCCCGGACCGGAACCCGGTGCGGCACCGGGCGTTTGTCGATGGCGGTGCGACCCACCTTGGAGGACCGGGCGGGCACCTCCAGCTCGGCGTGCACGACGCAGACGGCCAGCACCCGGCCGGCCGGAACGACGGCGTTCACCGGCCGCGCAGCTTCTCGACGGCGAGCCGGCCGGCCTGCGGCTCGTCGTGGGCGGGTATCGAATCCGGGTCGATGGCCGCCGCACACGGGCCCGCCACCAGCGCGGTGTCGGCCGGGATGGTGCGTTTGATCAGGGCGAGGGCGATCGGGCCGAGTTCGTAGTGGTCGATCACGGTGCCCAGGACGCCGACGGCCCGGCCGCCCGCGGTCACCGGGTCGCCGGTCGCGGGGCGGGAATCCGCGGAACCGTCCAGGTGCAGCAGCACCAGGTGCCGGGGCGGCTTGCCGAGGTTGTGCACCCGGGCCACCGTCTCCTGGCCGCGGTAGCAGCCCTTGTTCAGATGCACCGCACCGTGTTCGGCGGGGCCGCCGATCCAGTTCACTTCGTGCGGGATGGTGCGGTCGTCGGTGTCGACACCCAGGCGCGGGCGCAGCGCGGCCACCCGCAGCGCCTCGAACGCCCACAGGCCCGCGGCCGCCGCACCCGCGTCGCGCAGCCGCGTCCACCAGGTGACCAGCTGGTCGCGCGGGACGATCAGGTCGAAGGAGTCGGCGGTGGGCCAGGGCATGCGGCGCAGGAAACCGCCGCCGGGCAGGGGCACCGCGCGATAGGTGCCGGGAAGGGCTGGGACGCCGAGGGTTTCGGTGAGCTCGGCCACACCCGGGCCCAGCAGGCTCAGCACCGCACGGTCGTTCGCGTCGACAGGTTTCGCGTCGGCCCAGAACACCATCTTCTGCAGGAAGCTCAGCAGCTCGGGGCCGCGCGCGCCCTCGGTGTCGATCCACACCGTGCCGTCCAGGTCGGTGAGCACGAAGTGGTTGAGCACTCGGCCGTTCAGATCCAGGTCCAGATTCTCGGCGGATTCCCCGTCGCCCAGATCGGCGACCGCCTGACTGGAGATGGTGTGCAGCCAGCTCAGCCGTTCCTTGCCCGTGATCGACAGCACGAATCGGTGGGAGCGATCGACCACCGCGACCCTCTGTACCGCCGCACGCTGCTCGCCGAAGGGATCGCCGTAATGCCACGCGACCGCGGCATCCGGTGACTCCGGCAGCCCCGCGACAGCCCCTGGAACCTGCAGAATCGGACTGGGTGCAACCAAGGAGGACACACACATACCCTATGCCAACCCGCCCGCGGGCCTCGCCGGGCTCTACGCAACCCTTGCCGGGGCGCTGGGAATAGCCGCAGCGTGCGGGCCTGTTGTCGCCGCCGGGCCGGGTGGCGTGATGGTGCCACCGGGCTGTGTGCCGCGGCCTCGGCGATTGTCGCCAATGGGTCGCGGGCAGAGGTTTACGGCGTGGCGGCTGGCGGGTTGACCGGCCGGGTGGCGCGGTATGGCCGCCGGGGTCCGTCATCTGTCATAGGGTCGAGTCCATGGTGGAACGGGTTTTGGTGACACTCGACGGCGCGATCCGGGATCCGGACGCGCCGTTGTTGTATGCGGACGACATCGGGGTGCTGCGGGGGGACGGCATCTTCGAGACGGTGCTGGTGCGCGGGGGCGTGCCCTGTGCGCTGGAGTTGCATCTGGCCCGGCTACGCCGCTCGGCGGAGGCGCTCGATTTGCCCGCGCCGGATCTGGAGGCGTGGCGGTTCGCGGTGGAGCTGGCCACCGAGCAGTGGGGGAGCGAGCGTGAGGGGACGCTGCGCATGGTGCTCACCCGGGGGCGTGACAGCGATCACGGAGCCGCCGGCGAACGAATGGCGAACAAGGGCGGGGACCTGGCCGGCGCCGAACCGGCAACCACCGGTTACGTTTTCGTGGTGCCGGTCCCGGACCGCGTGGAAAAGGCTCGCACCGAGGGTGTTTCGGTGATCACCCTCTCGAAGGGCATCTCCATCGACCTGGCGCAGAACGCGCCGTGGCTGCTGCTGGGTGCGAAAAGCCTTTCCTACGCCACCAATATGTCCGCGCTGCGGTTCGCCCAGCGGATGGGCGCCGACGACGTCATCTTCACCAGTACCGAGCATCGGGTGCTGGAGGGTCCGCGCTCGACAGTCGTTGTGCAGCGCGACAACAAGCTCATCACCCCGCCCGCGCGCAATGGCGTGCTGCCCGGCACCACCCAGCGCGCATTGTTCGCGCAGGCGGAGAAGGCGGGCTGGGAGTGCCTGTACGAGCCGCTGTTCACCGCCGACCTGATCACCGCCGACGCGATCTGGATGCTGTCCTCGATCACCCTGGCGGCGCGGGTCAATTCCCTGGACGGACTGCGCATGTCGGCGCCGGAGAACGCGGACGAGATCGTCGAGATGGTCAATCGCGGCATCGCACTGCCCGGGAGCCTCGCCGACTGGTGATCGGCCCGGGTTTCCCTGACGGTCACCAGGTTCCGGCGGTGATCGGTGGGATTCGCCGCGGCGTGTCCGTCACATTCCGGCAAATATCTGGCACGCTGTGGTGAGGCATACGTTGATCTGAGCTCCCATGGGCGTAATGTCTTGTACTACGTCATGTCGTAGATCGGCAGGGAGGTCGGATGAGCGTCGTAGATCTGGCGCGCTGGCAATTTGGAATTACCACCGTCTATCACTTCATCCTGGTGCCGCTCACCATCGGCCTCGCTCCGCTCGTCGCGGGCATGCAGACCGCCTGGGTGATCACCGGTAAGGAGCATTGGCTCAGGCTCACAAAGTTTTTCGGCAAGCTGTTCCTGATCAACTTCGCCCTCGGCGTCGCCACCGGCATCGTGCAGGAATTCCAGTTCGGCATGGGCTGGAGCGAATACTCCCGCTTCGTCGGCGACGTGTTCGGCGCCCCGCTGGCCATGGAGGCGCTGGTCGCCTTCTTCATGGAATCGACCTTCCTGGGCCTGTGGATCTTCGGCTGGACCCGGCTGCCGCAGAAAGTGCACCTGGCCTGCATCTGGCTGGTCGCCATCGGCACCAACGCCTCCGCGTACTTCATCATCGCGGCCAACTCGTTCATGCAGCACCCGGTCGGCGCGAAGTACAACCCGGAGACCGGCCGTGCCGAACTGCACAGCATCTGGGAGGTGCTGACCAACAACACCACCGTCGCCGCCTTCCCGCACGTGGTGGCCGGATCCTTCCTCACCGCAGGCACTTTCGTCGCGGGCATCGCCGGATGGTGGATGGTGCGCAATGCGCGCAAGGGCAAGGCCGAGAGCAGCGACGCGCCGATCGAGGAGGCCCGCACCATGTGGCGGCCGAGCGCGCGCCTGGGCCTGTACGTGATCCTGGTCGCCTCGGTCGCCCTCATCTTCACCGGTGACATCCAGGGCAAGCTCATGTTCAAGCAGCAGCCCATGAAGATGGCCTCGGCCGAATCGCTGTGCCACACCGAGACCGACCCCGACTTCTCGGTCCTGACGGTCGGCACCCACAACAACTGCGACAGCGTCGACCACCTCATCGAGGTGCCCTACGTGCTGCCGTGGCTGGCCAGCGGCGACTTCACCGGCGTCACCCTCGAGGGCGTCAAGGACCTGCAGGTCGAGTACAACCAGAAATACGGCGTCGGCGACTACCGGCCCAACCTGTTCGTGACCTACTGGTCCTTCCGCGCCATGATCGGCTTCATGGCCGGCCCGATCCTGTTGGCGCTGGCCGGATTCTGGGTCACCCGCCGCGGCCGGGTACCGGATCAGACCTGGTACAAGTGGCTTTCGCTGCTCGCCATCGCAACCCCCTACCTGGGCAATATCTCCGGCTGGGTGTTCACCGAGATGGGCCGTCAGCCCTGGGTGGTCGCACCCAACCCGACCGGCGACCAGCACATCCGGATGACGGTGCAGCAGGGCGTCTCCGGGATATCGGCGGGCACGGTGCTCACCTCGCTGATCGTCTTCACGGCGCTCTACGGACTGCTGGCCATCGCGTGGTTCTACCTGATGCGCCGCTACGTGAAAGCCGGACCCGAGAAGGCGTCCACCGGTGCGGGCACCCCGAAGATGACCGGGGAGCCCGTCGAGAAGCTTTCCTTCGCCTACTAGGAGCCGAGGATGAGTCTCCCAGAATTCTGGTTTCTCCTGATCGCGGTGCTGTTCACCGGCTATTTCGTGCTGGAGGGCTTCGACTTCGGCGTCGGCATGCTGATGCCGATCATCGGTCGCGGCGACGAGCAGAAGAAACGGACCGTGCTCAACACCATCGGCCCGGTGTGGGACGGCAACGAGGTGTGGCTGCTCACCGGCGGCGGCGCCATGTTCGCCGCCTTCCCGGAGTGGTACGCCAGCCTGTTCTCCGGGTTCTACCTGGCGCTGCTGCTCATCCTGGTCGGGCTGATCACGCGGGCCTGCGCCATCGAGTGGCGCGGCAAGATCAACGATCCGCGCTGGCGCACCTGGTGTGACGTGGGCATCGCGCTCGGGTCGTGGATTCCCGCGCTGGCCTGGGGTCTGGCCTTCGCGAACATCGTGCGCGGCGTGCAGCTCAACGAGCACAGGCACATCCAGGGCACGCTGCTCGACCTGCTCAACCCGTACGGCATTCTCGGCGGGCTGGCCACGCTGCTGCTGTTCCTGCTGCACGGCGCGGTGTTCATCGCCCTGAAGACCGGCAGCGAGGTGCGCGACGACGCCCATCGCATCATCCGGCTGATCTTCGCGCCCACCGCGGTGGTGGTGGCGTGCTTCGGCATCTGGACCCAGCTCGCCCACGGCAAGGGCTGGACCTGGATTCCGCTGGCGCTGGCCGTGGCCGGGCTGGTGATGGCGGGTCTCGCGGCCCTCCGGGGCCGGGACGGCTGGGCCTTCACCGGCACCGCGGTCACCATCGCGGCGGCCACCGTGCTGCTGTTCGGGTCGCTGTTCCCGAATGTGCTGCCGTCCACCATCAATGACGCGTACAGCCTCACCGTCGACGGCCGCGGCGGCACCGTGGCGGCGTCCTCGACCCACTACACGCTGGTGGTGATGAGCTGGGTCGCGGTGGCCCTGGTCCCGATCGTGCTGATCTACCAGGCTTGGACGTACTGGGTGTTCCGCAAGCGGCTCACCGTGGAGCAGATCCCGGCCTCGATCGGGCTGCCCATGGAACCCGCGAAGAGCTGAACGGAGCGGGCGCGCCGGACGTGATGTCCACAGGCCCGGCGCGCCCGTTCGCAGAGGAGATCGACCATGGCACGACCGGTGGACCCGCGACTGTGGCGGCACGCGCGCTCCGCCCGCAGGTATCTCGGGCTGAGCGTGGCGCTGTCGCTGGTCACCACGGGGTGCATCGTGGTCGCGGCGCTCGCGCTGGCGCGGGTGCTCGCGGGGGTCATCACCGAACCGGACCAGCGCCGTATCGGCTCCTGGACCGCCGAACTGGTGATTTTCGCGGTCGCGATCGGGTGCCGGGCGGCCGCCACCTGGTGGCAGTCACGGCTCGCGCACCGGGCCGGGGCGCAGGTGGTCGCCGAACTCGAGACCGCCGCACTGGCAGCCGGGGCCCAGCTCCCGCCGCGGGAATTGGAGCGCCGCCGCACCGAACTCGCGGTCGTGGTCGGCTCCGGATTGAGCGGGCTGCGCGCCTACCTCGCGGGCTACCTGCCCGCCCTGCTGCTGGCGCTGCTCGTCCCACCGGTGGTGCTGGCCGTGATCGCGATGCACGACTGGGTCTCGGGCCTGATCATCTTCGTCACCCTGCCGCTGATCCCGATCTTCATGATCCTCATCGGCCTGCTCACCCAGGGGAAATCCGCCGGCACCCTGGCCGCCACCACCCGGCTCTCCGACCAGCTCCTCGACCTCTTCGCGGGCATGCCGACCCTGCGCGCGCTCGGCCGCGAGACGGGACGCGCGGACAGCGGTGGGGGAGACGGCGATTCGCCGCGCGGCATGGCGGGCCGGGTCCGCGAGCTCGGCGATGTGCTGCACCGCCGGACCATGTCGGCGCTGCGCCTGGCGTTCCTGTCCTCGATGGTCCTGGAAATGCTCGCCACCCTGTGTGTGGCCCTGGTCGCGGTCTCCATCGGCATGCGCCTGGTGTTCGGCCACATGGGCCTGTACGCGGGCCTGCTGGCCCTCATCCTCGCCCCCGAGGTCTACCTTCCGCTGCGCGCCGTCGGCGAACGTTTCCACGCCGCCCAGGACGGAATGGCCGCCGCCGACAAGGCTTTCGCCATCCTCGAGCCGGACACCGCGCGCACCGCCGACGCGAACACCGATGCGGCATCCGCGGCGCCGACGCCCGTGCCGGCCGGAACCGAGCAACGGAACGTGCACGGCCACATCGACATCCGCGAACTCGCCGTGCGGTCCCGCGACGGATACGCGCCCGAGGGGCTGTCCGCGGCCCTCCGACCGGGCACGGTCACCGTCCTGACCGGCCCGAACGGGTGCGGCAAATCGACCGCGCTGCAAGCCGTCCTGGGCCTGCTCACCCCGGACGCCGGAAGCGTTCTCGTCGACGGCATACCCGTCTCCGACCTGGACCCCGACCAGTGGTGGTCTCACATCGCCTGGCTGCCCCAGCGCCCTGTCCTCGTCCCCGGCACCCTCCGCGCCAACCTCGAACTCCTGGGCCCCCCGTCCGGCCCCGACCAGGTCGACGCCGCCTGCGCCGCAACCGGTTTCGATGCCGTCCTGGCCACCCTCCCGTCCCGCTGGGACACCGTGCTCGGCGCCGGCGGCATCGGCCTCTCCCTGGGCCAGCGCCAGCGCCTCGCCCTCACCCGCACCCTCGCCGCTCCACGCTCGATCCTGCTCCTGGACGAACCCACCGCCCACCTCGACGACGCCTCCGAGACCACGGTTCTCGCGGCCCTGACCGCCCGCGCTCGCGCCGGAGCCACCGTCGTCGTGGTCGCCCACCGCCCCTCCGTTCTCGCCATCGCGGACCACGTGGTCGAAGTCCGGGCCACAACCACGGTGCGGTCCGAGCATGAACCACAGTCGGATACGACGGCCGCCGCTCAGCGGCAATCACAGGCGGCGACGAACTCGGCTGCCGAGCTCGGCGGCAACGCCTCGCCAGGGTCTTCCGGCGCATCCGCCGGAACAGGGATCGAAGGGTCAGCCCGCGCTCCGGATCCGGGCGCCGGCGGACCCGCGCCGGAAACCGCTGCCGCCGTGTCGTTATCGGGTCCGCGGGCGGATCCCAGTCCCCGTCGAGCGGGCGGGGGCGCACTCGGCCGAGCCGGGAGCGGCGCGACCGGGAGCGCGGGCGTGGTGAGCTCGATGGAGGTGTCGACGCGATGAGGGCGGTACTGGCCGATTTTCGGCGGATTCGGGAGCTGCTCGAGCTGTCGCGGGGACGGATGGCGCTGTCGGTGGGGTGGGGGGTGCTGGCGCTCGGGAGCGGGCTCGGGCTGGCGGCGTTGGCGGCGTGGCTGATTGCGCGGGCGTGGCAGATGCCGCCGGTGCTGGATCTGAGCATTGCGGTGGTGACCGTTCGGGCGCTGGGTATTTCGCGCGGGCTGTGCCGGTATCTGGAGCGGCTGGCCACTCACGATGTGGCGCTGCGGTCCATGAGCACAGCGCGGACCACGACCTATCGGACGCTGGCGGGTGCGGACATCTGGCGGTTGCGGCGAACCGGGTCGGTGGACGGCGATGCCACCGGACCGGCGGACGCGGAAGACGAAGCCCGGCAGGGGGATCCGACGAATCTGCGGCGCGGTGAGCTGCTCGGCCGGGTCATCAGCGATATCGACGATCTCGGGGCCGTGGTGGTGCGCGCGTTCGTCCCGATCGCGGTGGCGCTGATCCTGTCGCTGCTGGCCGTCGGACTGCTGGCGAGTATCTCGGTGCTCGCGGCGGTGATTCTGGCGGTGGCGCTGGCCGTTTCGGGCATCATCGCGCCGTGGCTGTCGGCGCGCGCGGCCCGGGAGGCGGAGCTCGCGGTGCGGACCGATCGCACCGAGTTCACCGCCGAGGCGCTGACCGTGCTGGACCACGCGCCCGAATTGCGGGTGGCGGGCCGGCTTTCCGAGGCGGTGGGCGCGGCCGCCGCGGCGGGGCAGCGGGCGGTCGCGGCGGAGGATCGGGCGGCGGCGCGCAGCGCGTGGGCCGCGGCGGTGCTGCCGCTGTCCATCGGGGCGAGCGTGCTGGGCGCGCTGCTCATCGGAATCGTGCTGTACGGCAGCGGTTCTCCGATCCCGACCGCGGGCTTCCAGACCGTGCCGCCGGGCGGCATCACTCCGATGGCGTTCACAGTGCTGGTCCTGGTGCCGCTGTCCGCCTTCGAGGCCGTGGCGGTGCTCCCGGCCGCCGCGCAGGCCCTCACCACCGGCCGCGCCGCCCTGCACCGCCTGGATCGGCTCGAGCACGGCGAATCCGAGGCGCCCGCACCGCATCTCCCCGCGCTGCCGCCGGGCCGCCGGATCGCCGTGGTCGGCCCCAGCGGCGTGGGCAAGACCACGCTGCTGATGTCCTGGGCCGGGCTCTTCGAGACGCCGCGCCCGGGCGTCACCTTCTTCGCCGAGGACGCGCACCTGTTCGGCACCACGGTGCTGGAGAACCTGCGCGTGGCCCGCGGCGACCTCACCCCGGGCGAGGCCGAATCCGCCCTGCGCGCGGTCGGAGCCGGCGACTGGCTGGACTCCCTCCCCGACGGTGTCGAGACCGATCTGGTCGGCGGCGCGGCCGCGGTCTCGGGCGGTCAGCGCCGGCGCCTGCTGCTGGCCCGCGCCCTGCTCGCCCCGGCCCGCGTACTGCTGCTCGACGAGCCCACCGAGCACCTGGAGGCCGAAGCCGGCGCCGAGCTGCTGCGCCGCCTGCTCGACGAGTCCAGCGGCCTGGTGGAGCGCGACCGCACCGTGGTCGTCGTCACCCACCAGCTGCCGCCGGACACGAAGGCGGACACCATCGTTCGCGTCGAGCCGGGCGGAACCGTAGCCATCGCTCGATCTATTCCCACAACGCCGGCCTGACCTGCGATTTCGCAATCCGAGAAAATACGTTGCCGCCACTGTCCCATCCGACTAATTTCGTCGGTACACAGGAAGGAGGTGGTTCGAGAATGATTTCTAGGACGCGTGAGGTGGCTGCCAGCTAGGCGCTACCGCTGCAATCGGATTCCGATCGCGCGAGCCCTCGCGAATCCAAGGCAGTCACCCGGCCCCCGAGTTACGGTCCGTCCGACCGGACCCACGTGAACGTTGCATCCGTGGGTACAACTCGGGGGCCGTACTGTTCCTCCTCCCCGCGACTTCAGCGGGCGGCTGAGAGCCGTCCCGGTCGGCATTCCGTGCCTGCGTCGGGTGCCGAAACAAGTTTGGGGGTACCTCAGGAGGTACCCCCATCGCTGCGAAATCAGTTGTCGCTTCGAGAATCGACCGCTAGCCGATGTACCGCTGCAAGCGCGCCGAGAGCCGCGGCTCCAGTGCGCCGTCGGCGGCGATGCGCTCCTCGACGTAGCCCAGGTCGCCGCCCTCGACAATGCCGTAGAGCCGCTTCGCGCCGCCCACCACGATGCCGGACTGGCTGCGGATCACCACGTCGGTGGCCAGCTCCCAGGAGGACTGGGTGAGCGCCTGGCCGTAGAACAGCTCGACAATGCCGGTGGAGTGGGTGAGCAGCAGCTCCAGCACCTCGTCGTCACCGTCGATGCCGACCCGCCAGAAACCGCTCTCCCGCAGATCCGGGCCCGCGTACTCGCCCTGGGCGTCCAGCTTCCAGGAGCGCGCTTCCCAGGTCAGGTAGTCGCCGCCGTCGTGCGAGACGACGATCTGCTGACCGAAGCGGTAGTCGCCGGTCTCGAAATCATTGCCCTCGCCCTCACCGCGCCAGACGCCGACCAGCGGCAGCAGCGCGAGCATGGAGGAACTCAGATCCGGGCCCAGCCGCAGGTTCGCGGTATCGACGGGCAACGGCAGATCGGGGAGCGTCGGAACGTTCAGCGACCCGGTCGACTTGGCACGCTCGGCCGCGTCCGCGACCGCCTGGTCGCCGCTGCGCCGGGAGGCGGCAGCATCAGCGGGCTTCGCGCCCTCGTCGTCGCGAACGATCGGCGTCGACGACGACGAACCGTTGGCCACTCCGTTTTCGATGTTCTCGTGGGCCGGATCTGTCACGACTCGGTGAACAGGCGGTAGAGGACGTACAGACCGAACCAGGCGATCAGCACGGAGACGAGAACCAGCAGAATCTCGAAGGTAAGCACCACGTCTGGGAGTCTAATCGCACCGCCGGGATCACGTGAAAACGACCCCGGGAAAAACTCCGGCACGCACGAGAACGGCCCCGGGATCACGAATCCCGGGGCCGTTCTTGATGTTTCGCCTACTTGGCGACGCTGACGTCCACGTTGTGGATGCCGGCGCCCTCCGGCGACACCTCGACGGTGCCGTTGCCGGACGCGGACAGCGCGCGCAGGGTCCACGTGCCCGGCGCCGCGAAGAAGCGGAAGTCGCCGGTGCCCGAGGCCACGACCTCGGCGGTGAAGTCGCCGTTGCCGTCCAGCAGGCGGACGAACGCGCCACCGACGGTCTGGCCGTCAGCGGTCAGGACGCGGCCCGTGATGACCGTCTCCTTCTCGACGTCGACATTGGCGGGCAGGGCCTGGCCCTGGGTAGGTGCTGCACACATAGGTAATTACGCTCCCAACTCGATCGGTGCACCGACGAGGGACCCGTACTCGGTCCAGGACCCGTCGTAGTTCTTGACGTTCTGGTGGCCCAGCAGCTCCTGCAGCACGAACCAGGTGTGCGAGGAGCGCTCACCGATGCGGCAGTAGGCGATGGTCAGCTTGTCGCCGTCCAGCCCGGCCTCCTTGTAGATCTCCGCCAGCTCGGCGTCGCTCTTGAAGGTGCCGTCCTCGTTCGCGGCCTTGGACCACGGCACGTTGATGGCGGTCGGGATGTGGCCCGGACGCTGCGACTGCTCCTGCGGCAGGTGCGCGGGAGCCAGGATCTTGCCCGAGAACTCGTCGGGGGAGCGCACGTCGACCAGGTTCTTGACGCCGATGGCCTCGATGACCTCGTCGCGGAAGGCGCGGATGGACAGGTCCTGCGCGGCGGCCTTGTACTCGGTGGCAGCGCGGTCCTTGATCTCCTTGGTCAGCTCACGGCCGTCCAGCTCCCACTTCTTGCGACCGCCGTCGAGCAGCTTGACGTCCTGGTGGCCGTACAGCTTGAAGTACCAGTAGGCGTAGGCCGCGAACCAGTTGTTGTTGCCGCCGTACAGCACCACGGTGTCGTCGTTGGCGATGCCACGCTCGGACAGCAGGGCAGAGAACTGCTCCTGGTTCACGAAGTCGCGGCGAACCTGGTCCTGCAGGTCCTTCTTCCAGTCGAGACGCACGGCGCCCTCGATGTGTCCCAGGTCGTAGGCCGAGGTGTCTTCGTCGACCTCGACGAGGACCACGCCCGGGGTGTTGAGGTTCTCTTCGACCCAGTCTGCGGAGACCAGGACATCGGAGCGAGCCATGTTGTTCCTTTCGATGCGGTGCCGGTACAGGCGTTGCGTTCGTGTGGTTGAGGGATGGACGGTCGGGGGTCAGACGGAGGAGTTCACGGAGCTGGTCGAGGTCGGGACGGTGCTGCCCGGGGCCGAGCGGAACCGCCCGACCAGCGGATAGATCTTGCAGCCCAGGCAGATTCCGAAGGCCGCGTTGAGGAAGGCCGCGAACAGCGCGAATCCGGTGAAGATCGCGCCCGCCACGGGGCTGCCGGCCGCGAAGCCCAGCACGCCCAGCACCGCGAAGGCCAGGCCGACCAGCTGCGCGAACCGCAGCGGCGCAACGGGTTCCAGCTCGGTCGGCGCACCGACGCGCGGGGCGACCACGGCGGCGTAGACCCGGCCGTACGGGCTCCGGCGCGGACCGTAGGCCGCACCCAGGCCGAACACGATGGCCTGCAGCGCCAGCAGCACGGCGGCGGCGGGAACCGAGACGGCGGCGAGGATCAGAACGAGGGCGAGCACCGCGGTGGTGATCCAGGCGGCGAAGCGGGGGCCGCGAACATCCACCTGCCCTGCGGGTGATGTGCTCGGATGAGGGTTCGACATGGGAGTACTCCTGCGCTGAAGATGTATTGGCCAGATCGCCGGAGGATCGAAACGATCTCTCGACAGCGGGACAAATCCGGTCGGCGACAGAGGAATACGAAAGGCCGACCGGCTAGCGGCACAGGCAGCAACAACCACCGAGCCGGCACAGGTCTACCGTGCGGCGTCGGGTGAGCATCAGCTCGCGGTTGGATTGCACGAGAGGGAGTTTACCCAATTTTCGGGGGAAATTGGACCCGGGGTCCGTAATGCTGATCACTCAGCGGAGCCGGCGACCGTTAAAGGGGCCAATGACGTGCGCAGATCCGCCGCTTTCGGAACGCCGGAGATACGGAAGCGTTCCAATCCTCGAGAATCCAATCCGAAAGTGGTGGGCAGCGAGAGCACGTTCAGCTCGCGTGCCAGCTCCGGATACGCGTCGATGTCGACCTCGAGATCCAGCGGCGGCAGCTCGGCCGACTCCAGCTCGCCGACCACCGAGGCGACCACCCGGCGCACCGCCGCGCACGGGCCGCACCAGTCGGCCGAGAAGTGCAGCACGGTGGGCCGTCCCGGGATCACGCCGGCCGCGGCCAGCAGTGCGGCCCGATTCGATTCGGGCTCAGGCGGATTCGCCGCGGCCGCGGCGCGCACGCGACCCTCGTTGCGGCGCACCAGGATTCCCACGCCGGTCGCCAGGACCAGCATGACCACCAGGATTTCGATCGCGATCATTGTTTCTGCAACCTGTCCAGGTCGACGATCGCATTGCGGCCGTCGCCCTCCACCACGATCTGCCCGCCGCTGGCCTGGACCCGGGTCGGGACGATGCCGAACGGCATGTTCTTGGTGTCGAGGGTACGGGTGAAGCGGGCCAGCACCGCGGGCCGGTCCTGCTCGGGGATGACGATCCGGTCCTGGTCGGGCAGCACCGAATCGGTGTCGGCCTGCAGATCCCGGCCCGCGATGGCGGTGGCGGTGATCCGCACCTCGTCGCCCACCAGCCGCAGATCGGCCAGCACGTGCACCTTCTTCTTCGTCACCTTCTCGCCGCCGTCGCCGCGCGGATCGGTGACCGCGACGGTGTCGGCGTCGGGGCCGACCGGCACGGTGCCCTCCAGGATGATGGTTCCCCCATTGGTCGTGGGGACACTGCCGGAACCACCGGAGCCGTCCGACTTGTCGGTGGGCGGGCCGAAGACCTGCAGGTCCGGAATCTTGAACAGCCGGCCCAGCTCGGTCGGCTCGATGCGCATGCGGGCCTGCACCTCGTCCACCGGAACCTGGCCCACATTGCCGTCGACGAGATTGCGCATCGACAGATGCACGCCGGTCAGATTGGCCTCGACCGTGATCCGGCCGGGAATGTCCGGGCGCATGGCGCGGGCGCGGACATCGATGTTTCCGTACTGGCCGTCCAGCGCCTGGGCGACGAACGGGTGCCGCAGCGACTCGTGGATGGTGATCTCCGGATCGGCGCTCAGGTCCGAACCGGTCCGCAGCAATCGCGAGACCTGGTACTCGGAATACGCCGCTACCCCGAAATCGAGTAGGACGGCCAGCCCTGCCAGGCAGAGCAGTCCGATGAGCAGCCTCCGGAAACGCATAACTGCACCCTAGTAGGGAGGAGTGTCGTTACCACCCGCCGACGTCCGACTCGGGCCGGTCGCGGCCCGGTGAATGACAGGTGAATCGGAACCGGACCGGACCGAACGGTTGCGACGGCCGGGCGGAATACGAGGGTGTCGGCCGAGACACGCTAATGTAGGCAGCGATTACCTGTGATGACCTGCATGAGGTAGTGGCGGACAGTGCGGTAGCCACACACATGCCAGATGGGATGGAGGGCCCCCATGGAGCTGCTCCTGCTGACCTCCGACCCCAACCCCGAGTCGGTGTTGCCGTCGCTGGCGTTGCTGCCGCACCACGTGCGACCCGCGCCGACCGAGGTGGCATCGCTGCTCGAGGCGGGTTCCGCTGACGTGGCGCTGGTCGATGCCCGCACCGATCTGGCCGCCGCGCGCGGACTGTGCCGTTTGCTGGGCAGCACCGGATCGTCGGTGCCGGTGGTGGCCGTGCTGACCGAGGGCGGTCTGGTCGCGGTGAACGCGGACTGGGGACTCGACGACATCCTGCTCCCCGGCACCGGGCCCGCCGAACTCGACGCCCGGCTGCGTCTGCTGGTGGCCCGCAACGGCGGGGTCGCCAGCCCGGAGAACACCGGCAAGATCACCCTCGGCGAGTTGGTGATCGACGAGGGCACCTACACCGCCCGGCTGCGCGGCCGCCCGCTCGATCTGACCTACAAGGAGTTCGAACTCCTCAAGTACCTGGCGCAGCATGCCGGCCGGGTGTTCACCCGTGCCCAGCTGCTGCAGGAGGTCTGGGGCTACGACTTCTTCGGCGGCACCCGCACCGTGGACGTGCATGTGCGGCGCCTGCGCGCCAAGCTGGGCAGTGAATACGAGTCGCTGATCGGCACGGTCCGCAATGTCGGCTACAAGGCGGTGCGCCCGGCGCGCACGGCCGGCAAGGGCGACGCGGTCACCTTCCCGGACTCCGACGGTACCGACGACTCCGAATTGACCACGGCGAACGGCGCTCTCTGATGACCTCCTGGACCGACCGCCTGCCCGCCGAGACCGCCGCGCAGGTGCGGGCGGTCCTGGAGCGCGCCACCGCCGCCGACGGTGTGGCACCGGTATCCGAACAAGCGGTGCTCTCGCTCGGAAATGATTCGCCCGCACGACATCTGGTGGACATCCGCGATGGCGCGGTCGCCGGGTACGCGAATCTGGTTCCGGCCCATGACGAGCATCCCGCCATGGCGGAGGTCGCCGTGGATCCGGCGGCCCGCGGGAACGGGATCGGCGCAGGTCTGGTGTCCGCCGCACTGGCCGCGGGCGGGCCGGGTGCGCGGGTCTGGGCGCACGGTGACCTGCCGCCCGCGCGGGCGGTGGCGGCCCGGTTGGGCTTGTCCGTTTCGCGTGAATTGTGGCAAATGCGAAGAGAGTTGGCTAATTCGGAGCTACCAGAATTGACGGTGCCCGGCGGACTCGAACTGCGCACCTACACAGGGCCTTCCGACGATGCCGAACTGCTGCGTGTGAACAGCGCCGCCTTCTCCTGGCATCCCGAACAGGGCGGCTGGACCGAGCGCGATATCGACGCCCGCCGCGCCGAATCCTGGTTCGATCCCAAGGGCCTGTTCATCGCCGTGGATCCGGCGCGGCCGGACCGTGTTCTCGGATTCCACTGGACCAAGGTGCATTCCGACGAGACCCCGCCGATCGGTGAGGTCTACGTGGTCGGCATCGACCCGGATGCGCAGGGGCGCGGCCTCGGCCGGCTGCTGACCCTGGCGGGTCTGCACTATCTGCGGGACCGCGGTCTCGGCGCGGTGCTGCTCTACACCGAGGGCGACAACACCGCGGCCGTCCACACCTACACCCGGCTCGGTTTCACCCGATTCCACATCGACGTCGCCTACTCGAGCGCGACCTGAAATCCGTTCGGCAACAGTGCGGCTAATGTCACATCCGGTGTGCCGCAAAGAGGGTGGGTTGTTCATCTCTCGTTCACCTGTGCTGGTCCAACTGTCAACCAGGTGCCCTTACGTTGCAAGTGGGCCGCAGACCGCTGCCCGGTGCGCTAGTTCGCAGCGAACAGCCGCCAGATCGCGCCCGTCCGACCGTTGAGGGGTTGGACGTGCAATCGTGATTCCCGGAGGAATAGGTGAATCTCAAGCGCAGCAGCGCCCTGCTCGGTGTGTTGGCCGCGGCCGGTGCCCTGACTCTGTCCGCGTGTGGCAGTGACAACAACAGCACCACCAACGGCGCCGCCAAGATCGACGTCGCGTGTGGCGGCAAGTCGTCGCTGAAGGCCAGCGGCTCGACCGCCCAGAAGAACGCGATGGACCGCTTCGTCGCCGCCTACCAGGCGAACTGCAGCGGCGCCAAGCTGGACTACACCGGCTCGGGCTCCGGCGCCGGCGTGAACGAATTCATCGGCAACCAGACCGATTTCGCCGGTTCGGACTCGCCGCTGTCCGCCGAGAAGGGCGAGACCGACAAGGCCGCCGCCCGCTGCGGCAGCCCGGCCTGGAACCTGCCGGCCGTCTTCGGCCCGATCGCCGTCGCCTACAACATCCCCGGCATGGACGACCTGGTCCTGGACCCGCCGACCCTCGCCAAGATCTTCTCCGGTGACATCACCACCTGGAACGACCCGCAGATCAAGGCCCTGAACACCAACAAGGCCGACAAGCTGCCGTCGGACAAGATCGGCGTGATCTTCCGCTCCGACGAGTCGGGCACCACCGACAACTTCCAGAAGTACCTGACCGCCGCCGGTGGCTACACCAAGGGCGCGGGCAAGGCCTTCAACGGTGGCGTCGGTGAGGGCGCCAAGGGTTCGGACGGCACCTCGGGCGCGGTCGCGAACACCAAGTTCACCATCACCTACACCGAGTGGTCCTTCGCCAAGGCGCAGAAGCTGTCCACCGTGCGCGTGCTGACCACCGCCACCTCCAACGACCCGAAGCCGGTCGAGCTGACCACCGAGTCCGCGGGCAAGGCCGTCGACGCGGCCAAGGTCGCCGGTGAGGGCAACGACCTGAAGCTGGACAACAGCTCGATCTACAAACCCACCACCGCGGGCGCGTACCCGATCATGCTGGCCACCTACGAGATCGTCTGCTCGAAGTACAGCGACGCCGACACCTCCAAGGCCGTCAAGGCGTTCCTGACCTCGGCGGTCGGCAACGGCCAGACCGGTCTCGCCGACGCCGGCTACGTGCCGCTGCCGGACGCGTTCAAGACCAAGCTGACGACCGCGATCAACGCCATTCAGTGATCGCCTGATCGAAAAACCACGATGACCGTGCACGACGAAGCTGCATCCTCGGGTCTGTCCGTTTCGACGGACCCGAGGGATGACCGTGCCCAACTGCCGGGGGATACTGCGCTGATGCCGACCGAACCCAGCACCAAACCGGCCGCGGGGCGCGGCGCACCCACGAAGTTCGGCGCGGAGTTCGCGTTCCGCTCGGCGGCCACGGCCGCCGGCGGGATCATCGTCGCCGCCATCGCCCTGATCGCACTGTTCCTGCTGATCCGGGCGTGGCCTTCGATCATGGCGAACAAGGCGAACTTCTTCACCACCACCGAGTTCAACGTCAAGGACGAGAGCAACCTGCGCTTCGGCATCAAGGACCTGTTCATGGTCACAGTGCTGAGCTCGGTGTTCGCGCTGGCGATCGCCGTGCCGATCGGTGTGGGCATCGCGCTGTTCCTGACGCAGTATTCGCCGAAGGCGCTCGCGCGGCCGTTCTCGATCATCGTGGATCTGCTGGCGGCCGTGCCGTCGATCGTGTTCGGTCTCTGGGGTCTCCTGGTCGTGGCCCCCAAGCTGGGGCCCTTCCAGGACTTCCTGAACAGGAATCTGAGCTGGTTGTTCCTGTTCTCCGACGGCAATGTCAGCATCGCCGGTGGCGGCACCATCTTCACCGCCGGTGTGGTGCTGGCGGTGATGATCCTGCCGATCATCACCTCCGTCAGCCGTGAGGTCTTCGGCCTCACCCCGCGCTCGCAGATCGAGGCCGCGCAGGCGCTGGGCGCCACCAAGTGGGAAGTGGTGCGCCTGACCGTGCTGCCGTTCGGCCGCTCGGGCGTGATCGCCGGTTCCATGCTCGGCCTGGGCCGCGCGCTCGGTGAGACCATCGCGGTCCTGATCGTGCTGCGCACCTCGACCAAGGCCGGCCACTGGTCGCTGTTCGACGGCGGCTACACCTTCGCCTCCAAGATCGCCTCGGCCGCTTCGGAATTCAGCTCGAAGCTGCCGACCGGCGCCTACATCGCCGCCGGTTTCGTGTTGTTCGCTCTGACGTTCGTCGTCAACGCACTGGCTCGGCTGGCGGCCGGCGGGAAGGTCAACGGATGACCACCACACTCGACAAGCCGATCAAGGCGCCGACCTTCCGGCATGTCAGCGTCGCCCGCCGGCTCAAGAACAATGTCGCCACCGGCCTGGTCTGGCTGTGCTTCGGCCTGGCCCTGGTGCCGCTGCTCTGGGTGCTGTATGTGGTGATCCAGAAGGGCGCGAAGGCCGTCGCCAATATCGACTGGTGGACCAAGTCGCAGAACGGTGTGCTGCCCGATCAGCACGCCGGCGGTGTCTACCACGCCATCTACGGCACCATCGTGCAGTCGGGCATCGCCGCGATCATCGCGGTGCCGCTCGGCATCATGGCCGCCGTCTTCCTGGTCGAGTACGGCCGGGGCTGGCTGGCCAAGACCACCACCTTCATGGTGGACATCCTGGCCGGTGTGCCCTCGATCGTGGCCGCGCTGTTCATCTTCGCGCTGTGGATCGCCACCTTCGGCAACCCGCAGAGCGCCTTCGCGGTGTCGCTGGCCCTGGTGCTGCTCATGCTGCCGGTGGTGGTGCGCAGCACCGAGGAGATGCTCAAGCTGGTTCCGGACGAATTGCGGGAAGCCTCTTACGCTCTCGGCATTCCGAAGTGGAAAACCATTGTGCGGATCGTGATTCCGACCGCCGCGCCGGGCATGATCTCGGGCATGCTGCTGGCCGTCGCCCGCGTCATGGGTGAGACCGCGCCGGTGCTGGTGCTGGTGGGTTACTCGAAGGCCATCAACTTCGATGTCTTCAACGGCAATATGGCCTCGCTTCCGCTGCTGATGTACCAGGAGCTGTCGAATCCGGAGCCCGCCGGCCGCGAGCGCATATGGGGTGCGGCGCTGACCCTGATCCTGATCATCGCGCTGCTGTACCTCGCCGCCGCGGCGGTCAACAAGCTGCTGACGCGGAACCGATAGAAGGAAAGACTGATGGCCAAGCGAATTGACGTCAAAGACCTCAATATCTACTACGGCAAGTTCCATGCGGTCGCCAATGTCGGGCTGACGGTGCTGCCGCGCAGCGTGACCGCGTTCATCGGTCCGTCCGGTTGTGGCAAGTCGACCGTGCTGCGCGCGCTCAACCGCATGCACGAGGTGACCCCGGAGGCCCGCGTCGAGGGCGCGGTGCTGCTCGACGGCGAGGACATCTACGGCGCCCAGGTCGATCCGGTCGGCGTGCGCCGCACCATCGGCATGGTGTTCCAGCGGCCGAACCCGTTCCCCACCATGTCGATTCGCGACAATGTGGTGGCGGGCCTGAAGCTGCAGGGCATTCGCAACAAGTCCCAGCTGGACGAGGTGGCCGAGCAGTCGCTGCGCGGTGCGAACCTCTGGAACGAGGTCAAGGACCGCCTGGACAAGCCGGGCGGCGGTCTATCCGGTGGTCAGCAGCAGCGTCTGTGCATCGCCCGCGCCATCGCGGTGTCGCCGGACGTGCTGCTCATGGACGAGCCGTGTTCGGCGCTGGACCCCATCTCCACGCTCGCGATCGAGGATCTGATCACCGAGCTGAAGAAGGAGTTCACCATCGTCATCGTCACCCACAACATGCAGCAGGCCGCGCGTGTGAGTGACCAGACCGCCTTCTTCAATCTGGAGGCGCAGGGCAAGCCGGGCAAGCTCATCGAGATCGACGAGACGGAGAAGATCTTCTCCAACCCGTCGCAGAAGCAGACCGAGGACTACATCTCGGGTCGCTTCGGGTAAGAACAGACTCGCCCGCCTCTCCGTGCCTTCAGCACGGCTGAGAGCCGTGGGCGATCGTGTACGCGTGCCGCCGGTTGGTAGCCGAACCAATTTCGGGGGTACCCGGGGAGTTACCCCGGTCGGCATGAAATCAGTTGTCACGAACCATTCGGCGTCAGGAAGCGGTCCGGCTCTCGCAGGCTGGGCCGCTTCTTCTTTTTGGTCGTGGCTCAGGCCGGAACGTGGCGTAGGTCATATCTCCTGAGCGTGCCATTGTGTGCAACTGTCGGTAACAGTTAATCTGGCCTCGTTGGTAAACCGATTGGTTTAGTAAGGAGGTGTCGGATGACCGTCTCAACGGCGAGCCCGGGATCCGGACAGGCCGCGGCGGAACTGCCGCAGCGGGCCAAAGTGGCGGCCCTGATCGCCATCTGTCTCGCGGAATTGCTGGTGGTCCTGGACAACACGCTGGTCAATGTGGCCCTGCCGTCCATGGCCGTGCAGCTGCAGGCCGACATGAGCGGCCTGCAATGGATCGTGGACGCGTTCACCCTGGCCTTCTCCGGTCTGCTGCTCGCCATGGGACACCTCGGCGACCGGTTCGGGCGACGGCTGTTCATGATCATCGGACTGAGCGGCGTCGCGGTCATGTCCGCCGCCGGCGCACTCTCCTCCGGCCTCGGACAGGTCATCGCGGCCCGCGCCGGCATGGGCGTGTTCGCGGCCGTGGTCTTCCCGGCCACGCTGGCGCTCATCACCAATATCTTCACCGCGGCCCGCGAACGCGCCGCCGCCATCGCGCTGTGGACGGCCATGGCCGGCATCGCCGTCGCCATCGGCCCGACCGTCGGCGGCTGGCTGCTCGAGTACTTCTCCTGGCACTCGGTGTTCTGGATCAACGTCCCCGTGGCGCTGGTGGGCATCGGGGCGGTGCTGGCCACCGTGCCGGAATCCCGTGCCGACCAGGTGGATCGGCTCGACCGCATCGGCATCCTGCTGTCCCTGGCCGGGGTGACCGCGCTGGTGTGGTCCATCATCGAGGCCCCCAAGCACGGCTGGTTCGCGACCGAAAGCCTTGCGGGCTACCTGCTTTCGATCGCCCTGCTGGCCGCGTTCGTGGGCTGGGAGCTGCGGGTGCCCGCGCCGGTGCTGAACATGCGGCTGTTCCGCAATCGCCGCTTCGCACTGCCGTCGCTGGCCATCACGGTGTCCTACTTCTCGGCGTTCGGCTTCCTGTTCCTGATCACCCAGTACTTCCAGGGCGTGAAGGAGCTCTCGCCGCTCGAATTCGGCATCCACTCACTGCCTTTCGCGGTGGCGGTGGGCTTCGGCGCACCCCTCGCGACCATGCTGGCGCAGCGGGTGGGCACCACGGCCATGCTGGTGTCCGGGCTGCTGATCCTGGCGGTGGCCATGTACATCGCGGGCCGGACCACCGTCGAAACCCCTTATCTGGGACCGGTTGTGGTGTCCATGATCCTGATGGGCCTGGGCTTCGCGGTGGTGCAGGGGCCGGCGACCGAATCCATCATGGGCGCGGTGCCGATCGAGGAGGCGGGGGCGGGCTCGGCGGTCAACGACACCACGCGTGAGGTGGGCGGCGCGCTCGGGGTGGCCCTGCTGGGCTCGATCATGACCTCGATCTACGCCGGGAAGATCGGCGGCCGGATCGACGCGATTCCCGCGCAGATCATGAACGCCCAGCAGAAGGAACTGGCGGGCAATACGCCCATCAGCATCATCGGGATCGTGAAGGCGCCGGTGAATCCGCTACTGGCGCAGGCGAAGGCGGAGCTGATCCACGCCATGAAGGTCGCGGCCATGCAGGGCGCCGAGGCCGCGTCCTATGTCGCGGTCGGCACCCTGGTGGTGTGCGCGGTCATCGTGGCCGCGACGCTCCCCTGGCGCCCCGAACGGGGTCGATCGATCCTGATGGGCTGGCGCGAGTCCGGCGAGGACTGACCCGCACCGAATCGAGGGAGTTCCGGGGTGCGCCCCGGAACTCCCTCGCTCGTCGTCCTAGATGCTTTCCTTCTCGGAATCCGGGTCGGGCGGCAGCACACCGGTGACCAGGAACACCACGCGCCGCCCGATCTCGACGGCGTGGTCGGCGAAGCGCTCGTAGTAGCGGCCCAGCAGCGCCACGTCCACGGCCGCCGCCACGCCGAACTGCCAGTCGCGGTCCATGATCAGCGTGAACAGGTGCTTGCGCAGGTCGTCCATCGCCTCGTCGTCGTCGGTGAGCTTGGCGGCCCGCTCGGGATCGCGGGACTCCAGCACCTCCTTGGCGGTGGCGCCCATCTTGACCGCGACCCGGCCCATCTCCGCGAAATAGCTGTTGACGGCCTCCGGCACGGCGTGCGCCGGGAAGCGCCGCCGGGTCATCTTGGCCACGTGCAGCGCCAGCACGCCCATCCGGTTCACATCGGCGACGATCTGAATCGCGCTGACCACCTGCCGCAGATCGCCGGCGACGGGGGCCTGCAGGGCCAGCAGCGCGAAGGCCTTCTCCTCGGCCAGCTGGATCATCTCGGCGATGCGGTCGTATTCGGTGATCACCTGCTCCGCGAGCTCGAGATCGGCGGTGAGCAGGGACTGGGTGGCCCGCTCCATCGCCGATCCGGCGAGCCCGGCCATGCCGCCGAGCAGATCGGCGAGCTCGGCCATTTGTTCGTTGTAGATGACACGCATGATTCAAGACATTAGTGCGGACCGCTGACCAAGTCACCAACTGCGGGTTAACCGTCGGTGCCGGTCGGCTCCAGCGCCGATGCCGCAGTTCCGGCCAGTGGGACGCGCGGTCACTTACACAGGTCGTCGGCGGCGTTGACGTGCTCGAGATCGGACGGAAGTGTGACCGGAGCCGCACTGGGTCCGCCGGAGTCGGTCGGCGTGTCGGGCAGCGGCTGCCCGAAGGCGGTGGGCGCCTTCACGGTGCCGGTGAAATCGGAACCGGCGACCACTTCGACAATGCTGCCCAGCCCGCCCGCCGGTTCCAGGATGGCGCCCGGAATGGCGCTGGCCACCGTCCCGGCCTCGGCCTCGTGGCCGCTGGAGTAGCGGACCTTGGTCCGGGGCGAGGTGCCGTCGGCATAGTTGCCGGTGCTGTAGATCTGGAAGCCCTGCGCGGCCAGCTTGGTCGCCGTGGTGCTCGCGATGCCCGCCTGGCCGGAGCCGTTGGACACCTGCACCGAGAAGGTGCTCGGATCCACCGCAGCCAGCTTGGGCTTGGCGACGGGCGCGGCGCCGGCACTGGGCGGGGGGTCGGTCTTCTTCTCGCCGGGCAGCGGCTGGTCGTCGATGACGGCGCGGAAGATGGCCTTGATATCCGATTCGCGCGGGATCTCGTTGCCGTAGGAGGTGGTGCCCGCGGTGGGGACGGTCAGGAAGGTGATGGCCCCGGCCTGCATCTTCTGCATCGAACGGCCCAGTGTCAGCAGGTCTTTGGTGCTGACGTTGTCCATGAAGGAGTGCTTGGCGAAGGCATCGATGAAGCCGTTGAGCTTGCCCGGATCGAAGAGCACCTTGCTCGACAGCGCACTGCGCAGCAGCGAGGACAGGAACCGCTGCTGCCGGTTGATGCGGTCGTAGTCGCTGCGCTCCTCGCCGTACACGTGCCGGGCGCGCACGTAGTCCAGTGCGGTGGAACCGTTCACGACCTGCCTGCCCGGCGTGGTGAGCACGGTGCCGAGGATCTCGTCGACCAGCGGCTTGGTGGTGCACACCTCGACGCCGCCGACCACGTTGACCATGGATTCGAAGCCGGAGAAGTCGATGCCGACGAAGTGGTTGATCTTCAGGCCGGACAGTTTGGTGATCACCTTGGTCAGGCACTTGGGCCCGCCGAGGGCGTAGGTGGCGTTGAGCTTGTCGCCGTCGGCGGCGGGGAACTTCTCGCTGCTGTAGGCGGCCTTGTCGTTGTCCCAGCCCTCGCAGACCGGGCGGGAGACGTCCAGGTCGCGGGGGAAGGAGACGGCGACCACGCGGGACCGGTTGGCCGGGATGTTGACCAGCATGACGGTGTCGGAGCGCGCGCCCTCGGCGTCGTCCACGCTGCCCGCGCCGAGGCCGCCGTTGGCGCCCGCGCGGGTGTCGGTGCCGACGATGAGGAAGTTCTCGTCACCGGTCTGGCCGTCGGCGTCGACCACGTCGGGTGAGTTGTCGTCGAGTGCGGAAACCTGCTGGAAATTGTTGTCCTTGGCGCGCAGGTAGCTCCAGCCGGTGCCGGTCACGATGAGCGCGATGACGGCGACGACGGCGAGCGTGGCGCGGCCGGCCAGCCGCAGCCGCCGGTTGCGGCGGCGTCGCGTGCTCGAAATCCATTTGGCCGGTGCGGGTCCCACGGCCGCCGGGAGCGCGGTGGTCGGATAGTCGGCGGGCGACTTGACCTTTCGCGCGAGCAGCGCCCGGGTGCGGGCGGCCGCGCCGGTTGCGGCCGGGGGCGGCGCGGTATCGGTGACCGGGGGTAGTTCCACGGTGACCGGATCCGCGGTCGGGTCGGCCGGGCGCGCGCCGCGATTGCCGGGTGCGTTCGCGACCCGGCGGAGGTGGCTGGTGTCGCGCACGGTGCGCTGGGACCCGCTGTTCGCCGCGGGCTGCGCGCCGGTCGAGGCCGCCGGCTGTGATCCGGTGGCGGGCACGGGAGCCGGTGGTGCTGCCGGTTGCGGCGGCATGGGCGCCGAGCCGTTCGGCCCGGGGGTTTCGCGGCTCGCCTCGGCCGCGGGTTCGTTCGGGGTTTCCGTTTCGGCGCGGCGCCGGCGGCGGGTCTGGCGTTCGCTGTCCACGCGCTCGACCAGGTCCTGGACCGAAATGGATGCGGCGGCAGCGGGTTCGGCGTCGTCGTTGTGCCGGGAGCGGCGGCCGGTGCGCGCCGGATCGTCCCCGTCCGCGGGGTAGCGCTCCCAGGGGGCGCGACCTCCGGGTCGTGGCGTACGCCCGTACCGATCGTCACCCACCAACGAACCTCACTTTGCTTCTGATGCCGAGGGCCATGATAACGATTTCGCCACGACGGACCACTCGAACGTATGTCCACCGCAGGCGGGGACGGTTTTTCCGGTTTGTCGGGTATGTCGCACACCCGGTTGGGCACGCTTCGCAAAGTGTGCCAGGGCGTCGCCACAACGCCCGGGAGCTGCGCCGGGCGGTGATCGGATCGAACTCGAGACGGGGAGCGATCAGCCGGCGTTGTCGATGACGCAGCCGCCGCGATGCACGACTCAGCCGCCGCTGTGCATGACGTCGGCCGCGGTGGGCACGGTCGCGTCCTCGGGATCGTCGAGCCAGCCGTCGGGGAGGGCCACCTTGGTCTGCGGGGAACCCTGGCGTCCGCGCGGGCCGAGCGCGTCGGCCGGGAACGGTACGTCCGGCTCCAGCTGCCCGACCAGATCCGCGATCTGCGCCAGGCTGGTCACGGTGGCGAACTGCCGGCGCAGCGCCGACCCTACCGGGAAGCCCATCAGGTACCAGGCCATGTGCTTGCGGATATCGCGCATGGCCTTGTCCTCGCCGTCGTGCTCGACGAGCAGCGCGGCGTGCCGGTAGAGGATCTCGCCGACCTTGCCCAGGGTGGGGCCCTCCGGAATGGGCTCGCCGCGCAGGGCGGCGCTCAGCTCCGCGAACAGCCAGGGCCGGCCCAGACAGCCGCGGCCCACGACCACGCCGTCGCAGCCGGTCTCGGCCATCATGCGCAGGGCGTCGTCGGCGGTGAAGATATCGCCATTGCCCAGCACCGGGATGCTGGTCACGGTCTCCTTGAGCCGGGCGATGGCGGACCAGTCCGCCTGCCCGGAGTACAGCTGCGCTGCCGTGCGGGCGTGCAGCGAAACCGCCGCGGCGCCTTCGGATTCGGCGATGCGGCCGGTGTCGAGGTAGGTGTGGTGCTCGTCGTCGATGCCGATCCGGAACTTGAAGGTGACCGGCACATCGCCTGCGGCCGCGACCATTTCGCGCACGATCTCGCGGAACAGCCGCCGCTTGTAGGGCAGCGCCGACCCGCCGCCGAGGCGGGTGACCTTGCGCACCGGGCAGCCCAGGTTCATGTCGATGTGGTCGGCCCAGCCTTCGCCGACGACGATGCGCACCGCCTCGCCGAGGGTCTTGGGGTCGACGCCGTAGAGCTGCATGGACCGCGGCGACTCGTCCGGCCCGAAGGCCATCATGTTCAGCGTCTTCTCGTTGCGCTCCACGATGGCGCGGGCGGTGATCATCTCGCACACGTACAGCGAAGTGGCGCTTCCGAATTCGCGGCACAGGGTGCGGAAGGCGACATTGGTGATGCCCGCCATCGGGGCCAGCACGACCGGCGGATCGAGCGGGTAGGGCCCGATCCGCAGCTCGGTCTTGGGGGCTTCGAGCGAGGCAGTCACATCGTCCAGTCTCTCATCCGCGTGCTCGCGGCCAGAGCCGCGTACCGCCCGCAGTGCCCCCGGTCACATGGGTCACCACATGCGCAGGCCGCGGCGGCGCACCACGGCGACCGCGAGCACCGTGCCGGCCAGCCACACCGCGAGCCCGACCCCGAGGTGGATCGCACTGCGCAGTTCGCCCGGCATCGAGCGGCCCAGGTGGTAGCCGAGGATGGCGCGTTGCTCGCCGTCGATCGGCGCGACGAAGTAGTAGAGCCCGTACGGCAGGACCAGGTGGGTCAGCCAGGGCAGCGTGCTGCGCCTGTCCCGGCGCGCCGCCCAGCGCTGCCCCAGCGCGCGGGGCGGCACCGCGAGCAGCGCCGACACGGTATTGCCCACCCCGAGCCAGGCCAGGATCGGCAGCGCCACGTCGGTCACCGAAACCCCGGCCCGCTGCATCGGATGCGCGCTGGTCTTGGCGGTGAGCACGGCCGTGGCCAGCAGCGTCGGCAGTCCCACGATGATCAGCAGCGCGAGGTTCTTGACCACCAGGATGCGCTGCACCGGCACCCCGGCGGCCAGGCTCAGCCGGGTCCGGTCGGCGTCCACGCCGAGCACATTCGTGGTGGTGACGTCGGCGAGCACGAAGGTCGCGAAGTAGACGCCGACCAGCACCACCCAGCCGTGCTTGTGCAGGGTGAGCGGCGAGATCAGCAGAAACAGCCCCGACAGCACCACATTCGCGCCGACGCCCTCGAGCCACAGCGCGGGCGGGGTGAACGACCAGCGCACCTCGCCCGCGACCTGCCGCCACAGCGGCCGTCCGGGCTGGATCGGGCTGGGGGCGGGATGGCGGCGCTCGGTGTGGAACTGGGTGAGCGCGCGTTCCCGCACGGCCAGCAGGGTGCCGCGCATCGGTTCAGTCCAACGAGTCGGCAAAGTCGCCTATCCGGGCGGCCACGGCGCCGGGCAGCCGTCGTGGCAGATGGTGGCCACCCCCACTGATCAGATCCATTCGGGCACAGGGCAACTGCTCGCGCAGTGCGTGGGAGGTGGAGATCGGCACGACTTTATCGGCGGGGTCGGCGAGGATCAAGGCCGGCACGCGGATGTCCGCGAGCCGCGCCGTCCACCGGTCCAGCGTGTCGAACATTTCGCGCTGCTCGGTCAGGAAACTGCGCCACACCGGACCGTGCCGGTGGTGCACTCCGGCGAGCAGCGCGAGCGCGGTCCCGGCGGCGGTCCCGGCGGGTCTGTGGTCGAGGCCCTTGCGCGCCAGCCACGGCAGTACCGACCATGCGGTCAATGCCAGTGCGGTGCCGGCGTACGGCGCGGCCAGCAGTTCGTCCCAGGCGGTCAGGCACCCCGGCCCCACACTGGAGACCAGTACCAGTCCGCGCACCCGGCGTGGCGCGAGCGTCGCGGCCGCCAGCGCGACCGCCCCGCCGTACGAATGTCCGGCCAGGACGGCACTGTCGATGCCCTCGTGGTCCAGCCGGTCGAGCAGCCAGCGGGCATTGTCCTCGATGGACCCAGCCGGTTCCGGATTGTCACCGTATCCGGGGCGGTCCAAGGCCAGCGCGGTGAGCGATCCGGGCAGCCGGGCGGTCACCGCGTCCCAGTCGGACCGATCGCCCGGTTGCCCGTGCAGCAGCACCACATTCGCCGTGCGGACCCGGGTGTCGAGGCTCATGCAGTCATGATCGGGCCCGCGGGCCCGGATCGGCTGCGGAATCCCGGTGAGCTTGCTGTGAGTCGCGGGCAGGACGCGAAACGGCCCCTCCGGATCGAAATCCGGAGGGGCCATGGCTTATTCGCAGCCGCAGTCGCTAGCTGCCGGTGGCGGCCAGCTCCTTCTCGCGCTTGGCGGCCTCACGCGCCAGCATGCGGTCGCGCTGCTCCTCGAACTTCACGACGTCCTTGCCCAGCTTCTCGAGGAAGGTGCCCAGGCGCTCCCGGATCTCCTCGCCGCGCGCGGTGAAGTCGTCGCGCTCGAAGATCCGCCACTTCTTGAGCACCGGGTTCACCACCTCTTCGAGGTGCTGGCGCAGGTCGTAGATGCCGTGCTTGGCCATCAGCACGCCATTGCGGCGGAAGTTGGGCATACCGGCGCCGGGCATCTGGAAGTTCTCCAGGATGAGGGTGATGGCCTCGAGGGTCTGGTCGGGCGACAGGTCGAGGGCAGCACCGCACATGTTGCGGTAGAAGATCATGTGCAGGTTCTCGTCGGCGGCGATGCGCTGCAGCATGCGGTCGGCGATCGGGTCGTCGCAGACGCGGCCGGTGTTGCGGTGCGAGACGCGGGTGGCCAGCTCCTGGAAGGTCACGTACGCGACCGAGTAGAGGAATCCGGCGTTGTTCGACAGCTGCTCGAGTTCTTCGGTGGGCGAGGCGAACCCGTTGGTCATGTGGATCATGCGGGCCTGCTCGAGGGCGACCGGGTCGACACCGCGGGTCACGACCAGGTAGTCGCGCATGACGATGCCGTGCCGGTTCTCCTCGGCGGTCCAGCGGCCGACCCACGTGCCCCAGGCCCCGTCCTGCGAGAAGTTCTCGGCGATCTCACGGTGGTACGAGGGCAGATTGTCCTCGGTGAGCAGGTTGGTGATCATGGCCGCCTTGGCGACCTCACTCAGTTTCGACTGTTCCGGATCCCAGTCGACACCACCCATGGCGGCGAAGTTTCGACCTTCGTCCCACGGCACGTAGTCGTGCGGGTGCCATTCCTTGGCCAGGGAGAGGTGGCGATTGACGTTCTCCTCGGCAACCGGCTCCAACTCCGTCAGCAGCTCGAGTTGAGTCAGATCCTTTGCCATACGTGTGCCCTTCGTGTCGTGCGTCGTGCTGTCGTACCCTCGCCGGCCTGCCGCCGCGCCCATACCTTACGTGACCGTAGGGTGATGTGAAACTCACATGTGCGCCATTGCGGCGTAGGTGAGAGATGTCATATGACAAGCGGCCCACAGCGACGGGTGTATCGCCATGGGCTGTGGTTCGTTAGCCCCCGCATCCGGTCGAGATGCCCGATTACTTCTTACCCAGTAGCCCGCCCAGCACGTTGCCGAGCACACTGCCCGCGTTCTGGCCGACCGCCTTGCCGAGTATGTCGCCCAGACCGCCGCCACTGTTTCCACCGGTGGCGCCGCTGAGCAGACTGCCGAGCAGATCGCCGATCCCGCCGCCGGACCGGCCGGCCGCGCCGTCGCCCCCGCCCAGGGCCTTCTTGCCGAGGTAGGCCAGCACGATCGGCGCGAGCATGGGGAGCAGCTTGCTCATCAGGTCCTGGCTGATGCTGTTGCCGCCGACATTACCGAGAGCGCTGATCACCGTGTTCTTCTCGGCGCCGAAGGTCTGATCGACGATCTGGCTGCCGTTGGCGATGTCCACCTGGCTCATGTCGACACCGCCGTCGAGCAGGCCGTGCGGCTGGCCGGCGACTTCGTGCTCCAGATTCAGTCCGACCTCGGGGTTGCCGGCCTGTGTCTGGAAGCCGCCGAGTAGGACGGGGACGGCCGCATCGATCGCCGTCTTCGCGGTCGCCTCGTCGACGCCGAGCCGCTCGGCGATCTGGGCGACCGGGACATTGGAGAGCAGGTCATCGAAGGAAGTCATGAACTCCGCCTGTGCTGATGGTTCCCGGGAAAGGCTCTGCTCCGGCCACGGTAGGTGAAGTCGGGGCGGATTGCTACAGATTCGCGGATATGCGAAGGGCCCGGAGGTATCGTTCCGGGCCCCTCCCATGGGGTGCCCCCACCAGGGCTCGAACCTGGGACCTGCGGATTAAAAGTCCGTAGCTCTACCAACTGAGCTATAGGGGCGTGCGGGACGTCAGTTTAATGGGCCGACCCCATAAGTGTTAAACGAGTATCCGATTGCGCTCTGGCAGACGATATTTGCGCAGGTCACGATGCGCCGTCGGGGGCCGGGCCGGTGCGGTGCGGGCGCGCGGCGGGGAACCGCGGGGACTGGTGGCGTCCGGGTGGGGAATGACGCGGTGTGCCGTTGGGGTGACGGGCCGTGCCGATCGGCGGGGCTCGGGGAGCCGGGGCGGTCGGTTGGGGGGACGATGTGGCCCTGTGAGGGTGCGGACCGGTCGGTGCGGCACCGCGAGAAGGTGGACCCGGGGGTGGGCCGGGGTCGGCGCGGAGTGTGGGCGGGGTGGGGTGGCGGTGTGGTTTCGCCGTGTCCATGGCCCGATGGGTTCCGGACGGCCCGGTAAGCGGGCGCTGATTGCCGGTGCCGAGGGGTCCGGCAATCGCCTTGCCACTCAGTTTGTTTCGTTGCGCTGGAGTGTGAATATCATCCAATGGTGATGTGTGGCAAGCTATTTGGCGCGGGGGGTGGAAACCGGTCGGAGTCGGCGCGGGTGTGGGGGCGGCGGCTCGGCGGCGATGCGGTGTCGGTGTGGACAGCGCGCGCGGCGGCGATCGGCCGGCCGAACATCGGTGGGATATGGGCGAATTCGTCGATTCGAACCAATCATCCTTACGATTGCTGGGGAATTGCGGCATTCGATAGGGGGTGTGCTGGCTAACTGACTTTCCGGTACACCTCACGCTGGGTGCGCTTTCCGGGTACGGTGACCGACTGGTGAATTCCCGAGGGACCGGGATTGCCCCGGCGGCACGGGATTCGGCTTATCGTTGATGTGCCCGAACGTGTCGCGACCGGTCTGGCCGATCGCGGCTCCAATACGATGAAGCTGCGGGGAGGCGGACCAGGACGACGTGAACGCCCGGGCGCGCACCCGCTGTGGTGCACCCAGGCGGGAAAAACCTATACCTGTTGGTGTGTTTCAAGTTTCTCGCGCTTTTTCGTACCGAAAGTTTGGTAATTCCGGGCGAAGCCCGTTTTGAAGTATTTGAAAGACACGTAACTTTGCGTCGAGGCCGCGCGGCGGTCGGCGACGGTTAGCTAGCTTCGGAGGCGTTTCGAGCATGGCACGGCAGCAAGAGCGGGCCCGCCGGACACGCGCGGCGATCATCAGGTCCGCCGCCGTTGAGTTCGGGAAGAGCGGCTATGCCGCTGCTTCGCTCAACCGCATATTGGAAGGTTCCCGGGCGACCAAGGGGGCCATGTACTTTCACTTCGACTCCAAGGAGGACCTGGCTCGTGCGGTGCTCGAGGCGGCGGTCGACCGCTATCGGGCATCGACCGAAAGGTGGCTCGCCAGAACCGATCTCGGTCCGCTGGATGTGCTGCACGGCATGATCGACGAGATCGCGCTGCGGCTGGAGAACGACATCATCATCCAGGCGGAGTTCCGGCTCATCATCGAGCCGGAGTTCTACCGCGACATCCAGGCCGGCGGCGGCCGCATTCTCGGGCGCGCCATCCGGCAGCTCGCGGTGAAAGCGACCGAGCACAAACAACTGCGCCCGGATTCGGATCCGGACCGGTTCACCCGCACCTTGGCGGCGGCGCTGGCGGGCCAGCGCTATATCTCCGATGTGCTGGCGGGCCCGGTGGATCTGCGGGCCCGGTTCGCCGAGGCGCTCGAGGTGATCGTGGAAGCCACCGCGACGCCGGAGTGGACCGAGGAGTTCCGCCGCACCGGCTGGCGGGTGTCCGCCCGGCTCGAAGATCTCAACTTGGGACTCTGACCAGCTGATTTGGGAATCATGCGGAGCCTGTCATAAGCTATCTCCGCTCCCAACGGAAGCCGTTGAGCAAACGGTCCGGAGAGATCCGGCGGGCCCCCTTCGTCTAGCGGCCTAGGACGCCGCCCTTTCAAGGCGGTAGCGCGGGTTCGAATCCCGTAGGGGGTACAACGATGGCAACATCGTTGTCGGAGCAAGAGCAAGGCCCTGTGGCGCAGTTGGTTAGCGCGCCGCCCTGTCACGGCGGAGGTCGCGGGTTCGAGTCCCGTCAGGGTCGCAAGACTCCTTGCATGGCAAGAAGTGGTACAGCGTGGCATTCGAATCGGGTGCCTACGGCCAGGTAGCTCAGTTGGTACGAGCGTCCGCCTGAAAAGCGGAAGGTCGCCGGTTCGATCCCGGCCTTGGCCACCGGATCTGGAAGACCCCGTCCCTCGGACGGGGTCTTTCCGCGTTCCCGGGTTGTCCGCGTGTTTTTCGACCTGTGGGTCTGATCTTGGTGGAATGCTGGACCTCATGGCTGAGGATAACCAGTGGTATTACTGCATCTCCCATCAGAAGGCGGAGCAGGGGAAGACCTGCTGGGTCGGCGATCGGATCGGGCCCTATCCGGATAAGGCGACAGCGGAGCGGGCGTTGGATATTGTGCGGGAGCGAAATCGGCGCGCGGACCAAGAGGACGACTGACGCCGGAGTGACGGGGGTGACGCGCTGTTCGGTGCGCTCACGAGGCACTCAGGTTGACCAGGTACGGTTTCGTAGCCAGAAAACGACCGAGCGGGAGGGTAAACCTTGAAGGTCACCGTGGTGGTGCCGACCTACAACGAGCGGGAGAACCTGCCGGTGGCGGTGGAGCGGCTGACCGCGCTACCGGTGGCCGACCTGCATGTGCTGGTGGTGGACGACAATTCGCCCGACGGTACGGGTGAGGTGGCCGACAAGCTGGCCGCCGACCTGCCGAACGTGGTGGGCGTGCTGCACCGCACCGAGAAGGACGGTCTGGGCCGGGCATACATCGCCGGCATCACCCGGGCGCTCGACGAGGGCGCCGACGTGGTCATTCAGATGGACGCCGACCTGTCGCACCCGGCCGAGGTCATCCCGGCCATGCTGGACAAGCTGGAGTCCACCGATGCCGGTGTGGTGCTCGGATCCCGTTATGTTCCCGGGGGTTCCACCGCGGCGGAGTGGAAGTGGTATCGCAAGGCGCTGTCGGCCTGGGCCAACTTCTACGTGAATATGATTCTGCGCCTGGGCGTGAAGGACGCGACCGCCGGTTTCAAGGCGTGGAAGGCGGACACGCTGCGCGCCATCGACGTGGCCTCGATCAAGTCCAACGGCTATTCGTTCCAGGTCGAGATGAACTACCGGACGGTCAAGAAGGGCATTTCGATCGCCGAGGTGCCGATCCGTTTCGAGGAGCGCACCAAGGGCGCGTCCAAGATGAGCCTGAAGGTGCAGCTGGAGTCCGCGGCCATGCCGTGGAAGCTGCTGTTCGGTCGCGCTGTCTGACTAACTGCCGGGGCGGCTTTCGGGCCAGTGGAGCAGCGTGTCCACGAACAGCTGCCGGACCTGCTCCACCTCGGCGTCCATATCGGCCGGATCCCAGCCGCTGACATCGATCGGCGGTAGGACGGCGACGTCCACGACGCCTTTGCGCACCACGGCCGAATTGCGCCACGCTATTTCGCCGGCATTCCGGATCACCACCGGAATCACCGGCACGCCCGCCTGCCGGGCAATGTGGAACGCGCCCTTCTTGAACGGCCCGATGCGCGGGGTCAGGGATCGGGTGCCCTCGGGCGCGATCACGACCGACAGTCCGCCGCGCAGGGTGTCGACGACGGGTTGCAGCGCGGCCTTGGCGGCCGCGGTGTCGGCGCGGTCGATGAAGGTCACCTCGACGAAGCGCATGAGGGGACCGAAGATCGGGTTCTTGGTGATCTCCCGCTTGGCGATGCCGGTGAATCCGGTGCCCAGTACCTCGGCCAGCACCACGATGTCGAACTGGCTCTGGTGGTTGAAGATGAACACGGCCGGGCGCGGGGCGCGGGCGTTCCCGGCACCCACCACGCGGAGCTTCACTCCGGTGCCGCGCAGGGTGGTGTCCGCGGCGTAGGTCATCATCGAATCCGCCATCTGGCGGCGCTGTTTCGTGTGCGCCTTGGCGGCCACGCCGAACAGGGCCCCGCCCAGCAGACCGGTGAATCCGGCCAGGGTGCGGGCGTAGTCGGTGGCCCCGGGCGCTTGCCGGGGCCGGAAATGCAGCACCGGCCAATCCTTTTCGGCCGCCTCCAGCACGACGCGCGGATCCGGGTTCACCGCCACCGGGTGCCCGGCGGTCTGCAGCAGCGGCAGGTCGGCGGCGCTGTCGGCGTAGGCCCAGCTCTGGGTGAGGTCGATATCGTGGGTGATGGCGAAGCGGCGCACGGCGTCGGCTTTGCCGTTGCGCCACAGCGGCTTTCCCTCAACGTGCCCGGTGAGCACGCCGTCCTGGACGGCCATGGCGGTGCACAGCACGTGCGGGACGCCGAGTTCCTCGGCCACCGGCCGCACCTGGTAGCAGGTGACCGAGCTGATCAGCACCAGCGTGTGCCCGGCCGCCTCGTGTTCGCGCACCAGCCGCCAGGCCTCCGGGTAGATGTGCCCGTACACGCTGCGCGCGAACGCCTGTCGCCCGAGCCGGGCCAGCTCGTCCTCGGCTGTCCCGGCCCAGCTGTACATCACCGATTGCAGGAAGCGCTCGTACTCGCCCTCGCTGCGCGCCCCGCGAATACTGCCGAGCAGGGTGGCGGTGAGCGCGCCCTGGGTGCTGCTGCGCCGCAGCAGTCGCCGGGGCAGCGGCGGCGGGTTGAACCCGTGGACGACGGTGCCGCCGAAGTCGAAAATCGCTGCGACGCGTGGTCCTTGCGGTCCGGTGCGCACGGCTTCGAGGGCCGCGCCGAGATCCTGTGCGCCGACCGGGCGCTGGGTGACGCCGACGCCGGGCCGGAGCGGCAGTGCGGGCCGGCCCGCGCCGATCCCCCGGACCCGGTGTGTCATAGCGCTTCCAGGCGGTTGGACGGGTCGAGGGTGGCGGCCCGGGAGATGCGCTGGCCGATGGCGCGCAGTTCGGCGGCGAAGCTGCTGCGGCGGGCGGCCAGGTCGGCGGGATCGTCGGAGGGGGTGAGCAGGCCGTGGTTGTCGGCGAGTTTGATCGCGCTGCCGAACAATTCGGAGGACACCGATTCGGGGCTGTGCAGCCGCTGCTGCAGCAGCATCTGCTTGCCGACCTGCAGGCATTCGTCGATGAGGGCCTTCTTGTCGACCTCGGCGACCGGGTCGCGGGCGGCCAGCCGTTCGGCCACCACCAGTTGCGCGTCGAAGAAGGAGCGCAGCACCCGGTGCGCCATCATGAACCCGGATTCGGCCAGCCGGGCCAGGATGTCGGAGCCGACGGTGCCCGCGGCGG
The DNA here is from genome assembly GCF_042754245.1 of Nocardia sp. NPDC059228. Lineage (NCBI taxonomy): Bacteria > Bacillati > Actinomycetota > Actinomycetes > Mycobacteriales > Nocardiaceae > Nocardia > Nocardia sp. NPDC059228. The sequence goes on from NZ_JBHZAL010000001.1 coordinate 314,391, forward strand.
TGCGCTGATGCCAGTCGTGGTCCACCAGCAGCATTTCGGCGGTGAGCTGGCTGGTGAATTCGGCCCGCTCCGGGAAGAAGAACTCGAACTTGAGCAGGTCGCGCAGCCGGAAGGCGGCCTCCCAGCCGACCCGGAGCTGATCGCCATCGGGCGCCTCGACGGCGGTGAGGATGGACAGTTCGAGGATGGCGCGGTTGACGAACCAGTGCACGGCGCTGTTGCGATAGAACGCGGCCTCCAAGTGTGCCCCGGCATTGATGGCGTACACCGGTTCCAGCCCGCCGCGGTAGACGGTGACCACGGTGGCGACGGTCAGCTGTTCGAGCACCACGGCCAGCCCGTGATCGTCGCGCAGCGCGTCGAGTTCGCCGCTGGGCAGGTTCCGGCGCTGGATGTAGCCGAGCACGGGCGCGATGGCGGCGCGCAGTTCGCCGCGGGTGAGGGCGCGCTCGTGCACGCCCAGCAGCACCAGGGTGGTGAGGGCGTTGACGGTGATCGGGGTGACGTCGTTGATGCCGACGGCGACCTCGAAGGCCAGCCGCTGCACGGCCAGGTGCTCGAGTTCGAGGGTCCGCTCGGAGGGCGGATTCGGGTGGACCGTCAGCGGATCGCCGTTCACGGCCAGCCGGTCGCGGGCCGAGAGCGGGGTCCCGAAGCGCACGTACACGCGCCCGGCCGAGTGCTGCTGGTTGCGCACGTAGCGGGCCAGCCAGGTCAGGCCCTCGGGTTGTTTACGGCCGCCGGTCTGTTCGAGGGCGATGGCCCCGATCTCGTTGAGCCGTTCGTAGGTGATGGATACCGGCACCAGCATGACGTCGTCGATGCGTTTCGAACGCAGCGCGGCCGCGAGGTAATTCAGCAGTCCGTAGCGGGGCGGCCGGAGTTTGCCGGTGCGGGTGCGCCCGCCCTCGAAGTACCACTCCAGATTGAAGCGTTTGGTGAGCAGGTAGGCGATGTACTCCTCGACGACCGCCTTGTACACCTCGTCGTCGCCGAAACTGCGGCGGATGAACACGGTTCCGGTGCGTCGCGCGATGGGCCCGATCGGCCAGAACTTGAGGTTGGCTCCGCCGACCACGTGGTTGGGCGGAAAGTCGTTGCGCGCCAGGATGTCCCCGAGCACGAAGGCGTCCACGTAGGACCGGTGCGAGGGCAGGAAGACCAGCGGGTAGCGCCGGTTGAGCGAGCGCAGCCGGTCCAGCCCGGACTCGTCGGCGTCGACCTTCCAGGTGGAGGCGTGCACGGGCCGCATGGCCTGGGTGAACAGGTCCGACACCAGCCGGCTCTGTGCCGCGACGAGTTCGCGCAGGCCCTTCTCGGCCCGCCGGTACACCTCGCGCGGGGGCACACCGGTCTCCTCGGCGATGGCGTCGAGCCGCCGCAGGAATTCGGGCGAGTCCAGGATTTCCTCGACCACCAGCCGCGGCACCTTGTACCGGTCGCCGATGACGGCGCGTTCGGCGCGTTCCAGGGCGACGATGCCGGCGCGCACGATGGCCCGCCCGAAAGCGTCGGGCGCACCGGCGGATCCGGGATTGTTGGCGCGCAGCTCGCTGAGCCGGGCGGGCTGCCCGGTCAGCACCAGATGCCGGTCGGGGGCCTTGCTGAGCAGCCGCCGCTGCATGAGCCGGTTGGGTTTGCGCGGGTTGGTCAGGGTGAGCAGATCGCTGAAGGTGGTGCGGCGCACGCCGTCTCGCTCGGGCGGCAGCCACAGCACCCGGACCGGCACCACCAGCGGATCGTCGCTGCGCCCGACCAGCCGGGCGGTGACGGCGGCGGGGTCGAGGTCGAGCTGGGTGACGGGGGCGGCGGTGCCGAACTCCTGGGTGATGCCGCCCTCGGCCAGCCAGTGTCCGACGAGGGCGCGCTCCACCGGGGAGGCGGCGTCGACCAGGGCGACCACGGACTGCGGAGCGGTGAGCGCGGCTTCGGGGAGCCGGCTGTCATGATCGAGCATTCTGGTTACCTCCGCATGAGCCGCTGCGATCCATTGAAGCCCAAACGTGCGGCGTCGGTCGGTAGGTCGGGCAATTCCCCGGTCGGAGCGTGGGTTTCGGGGCGGCGCGGGGCGCCGTGACGCAGGTCGCGATCGACCCTTCCCCACTCTGGGAAAGGCAATGCTAACCTCACTCTTCAAGTTAGGTAAGCATAACCTTGGAGGTCTGGTGTCGGTCGCTGACGAACGGGTACGGCTCGAGGGGGAGCAGCGGTGGGGCGAACACGTCACCGATCCGGTCGCGGCGGTCACCGCGCTGGCGGCGGCGGATCGCTTCGGCGAATACGTGGTGTACGAGCGGCCCGGCGAATGGGTGTTCGCGGCCGACCCGCTGGGCGGCGTCGAGCTGGACGCGAACGAACTGCGGGTGAGCTGGGACGGGCGCACCACCGCCGGGCCGTGGACGGGGAATCCGGCGCAGGCTGTCGACGGCGCGCTGGCCGCACTGCCGCTGGACGGCCGGAATGCGCTCGGGTGGATCGGATTCGAGTTCTGCGCCTGGTCGCTGGGCGCGACCGCGCACGTGCACCCGCGAGCGACGCTGGCGCACCTGATGATTCCGCGCATCGAGGTGCGCATCGACAGCTCGGGGGTACGGGTGTCGGGTGCGACGCCGTCCGAGACCGGCGACATCCACGCGCTGATCGCGGCCGCGCAGGACACGCCGCTGCCGGTCGCGCACCCCATCGACGTCACGGTGGATCCCACGGGCTACCGGGACCGGGTGGCCACCGGCGTCGCCGAGATCCGGGACGGCAAGTACCAGAAGGTGATTCTGTCGCGCAAGGTGGAACTGCCCTTCGCGGTGAACATTCCGGACACCTACCGGCTGGGCCGCGTGCACAACACCCCGGCGCGCTCGTTCCTGCTGCGGCTGGGCGGGCTGGAGGCCGCGGGCTTCAGCCCGGAACTGGTCGCGGCCGTGGACGGGGACCGGGTGGTCACCACCGAGCCGCTGGCCGGGACCCGGGCCTTCGGGCGCGGCGACGAGGTCGATCTGGCCGCCCGCGCCGACCTGGTGCGGGATCCGAAGGAGATTGTCGAGCACGCCATTTCGGTGCAGACCTCGTTCGCCGAGATCGCGGCCGTGGCGGAGCCGGACACCACCGCGGTCTCGGACTTCATGGCCGTGCGTGAGCGCGGCAGCGTGCAGCACCTGGCCTCCACGGTGCGCGGGCGGCTGGCGGCCGGCCGCAGCCCGTGGGACGCGCTGGAGATGCTGTTCCCGTCGGTCACCGCCTCCGGGATTCCCAAGGCCGCGGGCGTCGATGCGGTGTTCCGCCTCGACCACGATCCACGTGGCCTGTATTCCGGTGCGGTGGTGACGGTTTCGCCCGACGGCGCGCTGGAGGCGACGCTGGTGCTGCGCGCGGTCTATCAGACCGGCGCGGGCGCGTGGCTGCGTGCGGGCGCGGGCGTGGTCGGGCAGTCCCGGCCGGAACGCGAATTCGAGGAGACCTGCGAGAAACTCGGCAGCGTCGCGCCGTACGTGGTGCGCGCCTGAGCGTCAGACGCCGAACTCGACCCCGGTCAACCGCTCGGACAGCTCCCAGAGCTCCCGGGCGGTCTTCTCGTCGTGGGAGGCGGCATTGGAGCCGACCTTGGCGGGGTGACCGCGCCAGTTGAACCGGTCCGGCCCGTAGTAGCCACCCGGTTCGACCGCGGCGGTGGCGGCGTACAGCGTTGGGAGAGCGCCCATCTCGGCGCTCTGCGCCACCAGCCGATTGCCGAGCCCGACGATCTGCTCCAGCAGGTTCTGGGTCTCCGAGCTGATCTCGGTGGCGGCATAGCCCGGGTGCGCGGCCACCGACAGCGTGGGCGAGCCGGTGAGCGTCAGGCGCCGCTGCAGCTCGTAGGTGAACAGCAGCAGTGCCAGCTTGGACTGCGCGTACGCGCCGAAGCGGGAGTAGGCGCGCCGCTCCCAGTTCAGGTCCTCCAGATCGATACGGCCGATGAAGTGGGTGATGCTGGAGGTGTTCACGACCCGCTCCGAAATCCGGCCCAGCAGTAGGCCGGTCAGCGCGAAGTGGCCCAGATAGTTGGTGCCGATCTGCAATTCGAAGCCGTCGGTGGTGCGCTGTTTCGGCACCGCCATCACCCCGGCGTTGTTGATGAGGACATCGGCGCGCTCGACGCTCGCGGCGAACGCGCGCACCGAGGCCAGGTCGGCCAGATCGAGCTGGCGGATCTGCACGGTCCCGGGCATGGTCCGGGCCACGGCCTGCGCCTTGATCTCATTGCGGCAGGCCATGATCACCTGGGCGCCGGCGGCGGCCAGGGCCCGCGTGGTGGCCTCGCCCAGGCCGCTGGTCGCGCCGGTGACGATCACGATGCGACCGGTCTGGTCAGGAATGTCCGATGTGTTCCACCCACCCATGGCTGAACCCTAGGGCGTGTGGCTCAGTAGCGCGCGGCGAGGGCCTTCTTGTCGATTTTGCCCACCGCGGTGACGGGCAGGACGTCGGCCTGCCGCAATACATCCGGGAGCTTGTAGGTGGCCAGGCCGCGCTCGGTCAGGAAGGCCTTGACGGCGGCCGGTGACGGCAGGTCGCCCGCGGTCACCAGGACCACGCAGACCTTCTCGCCGAGCGCCGGATCGGGCAGGCCCACGGCGGCCGCGTGCCGGACGCCCGGATAGGCGAGCAGGTGTTCCTCGAGCTCGTCACAGGAGATGTTCTCGCCGCCGCGATTGATGACGTCCTTGATGCGGCCCGACACGATCAGGTGGCCGCTGGGCAGGCGGCGCACCAGATCGCCGCTGCGGTAGTAGCCGTCCGGGGTGAAGGCGCGCGAATTGTGTTCGGGGGCACGGTAGTAGCCGCGCAGGGTGTAGGGGCCGCGGGTGAGCAGCTCGCCCTCCTGGCCGTCTTCGACGTCGTTGCCCTGCTCGTCCACCACGCGGACCTCGTCGGCGGGGGAGAGGGGACGGCCCTGGGTGGTGCAGACCAGTTCGTCGGAGTCCTCGGCGCGGGTGTAGTTGAGCAGGCCCTCCGCCATGCCGAACACCTGTTGCAGCCGCACGCCCAGGGCGGGGACGACATCGCGGGCGTTCACCTCGGCCAGCTTCGCGCCGCCGACCTGGAGCAGGCGCAGCGAGGACAGGTCGGCGTCCTCCCACTCCACTGCCGCGCACCAGAGCTGGGCAAGCGGCGGTACCACCGCGGTGACGGTGACGCGGTGGCGTTCGATGGCGGCGAAGGCGCTCTCCGGGCTGGGGTCGGTCACGAAGGCCATGGCGCCGCCGGTGGCCACCGTGCCGAGCACGCCGGGGCAGGCCAGCGGGAAGTTGTGGGCGATCGGGAGGGTCGCGAGATAGACGTCGTCCGGGCCGAGCTCGCAGACCTCGGCGCTGGCCTTCGCGTTGTAGGCGTAGTCGTCGTGGGTGCGGGCGATGAGCTTGGGCAGGCCGGTGGTGCCGCCGGAGACCAGCATGAGCGCGATATCGGAGGCGTCGACCTCGGGCAGCGAATCGCCGTCGGCGGGAATGGAATTCAGGTCGGTGAACGGGCCCGGGTCGCCGAGCACCAGGACGTGCCGCAGGGCCGGGACGTGCGCGCTCACCTCGGCGGCGAGGGTGCGGTAGTCGAAGTCGGCGAGCCGGTCCGCCGTCACGTAGGCGACCGCGCCGGAGAGCCTTGTCAGATGCTCGATCTCGGCGCGCCGGTGGGCGGGCAGGGTGAGCGCGGGAATGATCCCGGCGCGCAGCAGGCCGAACAGCACCGGAACGAACTCGGGGACATTGGGCAGCTGCAGCACGACCCGGTCGCCCGGCCGGATGCCCAGGGCGAGGAAGCCGTGCGCCATCCGGTCGGCCGCCAGATCGAGCGCCGCGTAGGAGATCTCGGTGCCGCCCAGCAGCGCCGGTCGGCCGGGCCACTGCCGGGCCGCGTCGCGCAGGAGTTCGCCCAGCGGCCGGCCCGCCCAATATCCGGCCCGCCGGTACTGCTCGGCCAGGTCGTCGGGGAACGGGACGAAGCCGTCGCGGTGGTCCGTGGCGGGTTTTGCGGTCGATGTCTCCGCGGATGCGCTCGATGTCACAGCTCTGACCTCTGACTAGTAAGGGTGGCCTTGCATAGGTTAGGCAACCCTATCTCAATGGGTTACGCTGCTGTCGAACGACAGCCGAATTCCGGATCGGCAGCGGCCATCCCCTCCCCTCGAGCAAGGAGTACCAGCGGAAATGGAGTCACCCCAGGGGTCAGCGGCGAGCATCGCCCGGGACGAGATCCGCACCGCCGTCGCCGGCCACCTCGGCCTCGATCCGGCCGCCGTCCCCGACCACGCCGACCTCATCGAGCTCGGCCTCGACTCCATCCGCACCATGAAACTCGCGGGTTCCTGGCGCAAACGCGGCCTGGCCGTCAACTTCGCCCAACTCGCCGCCGAACCCACGGTCGCCGCCTGGCACCGCCTCCTCGGCGGGGCGGAATCGAATGACCCGGCGGACGATGTGCTTGCGGCCGCGAGCGAGCAGGCGGATGACGGAAGTCCGTTCGGGCTGGCGCCGATGCAGCACGCGTACTGGGTCGGGCGGGGCGAGGGCCAGGAACTCGGGGCGGTCGCGGCACATCTCTATGTCGAATTCGACGGGGCCGGGGTGGATCCGGAGCGGCTCCGGGCGGCGGTCGAGGCGCTGGTGCGGCGGCATCCGATGTTGCGGACGCGGTTCCTGCCCGATGGGACCCAGCAGACGCTGGAGCGGCCGGGCCGGGATGTCTGGAGTGTCACCGATCTGCGCGCGGCCGACCCCGAATCCGTGGAGCGGACGCTGGAGGCGTTGCGGGAGCGCCGGACTCATCAGCTGATGGCGGTGGAGGACGGCCAGGTCGTCGATATAGCGCTGACCCTGCTGCCGGACGGGCGCACCCGGCTGCACCTGGATGTGGACATGCTCGCGGCCGACGCCATGAGCTACCGGATCCTGGTGGCCGACCTGGCGCGCCTCTATCACGGCGAGCAGCTGCCGCCGCAGCACTACACGTTCCGGCAGTACCTGGCCGAACATGCCGGTCCCGCACCGGAACACGCCGCCGATCGTGAGTGGTGGCAGCAGCGGCTCGCGGATCTGCCGGGCGCGCCGGAACTGCCGGGCGCCTCCGAGGTCCAGGAGCGGGCGCGCACCGTGCGGCTGCATCGGTGGCTGTCGCCGGAGGCCAAGGCGCGGATGTTCGCGGCGGCGCATGCGCGGGGGATCACCCCCGCGATGGCGTTGGCGTCGGTGTTCGCCGAGACCATCGGCGGGTGGTCGGCGCAGCGGCGGTTCCTGCTGAATCTGCCGCTGTTCCATCGGGAACCGGTGCATCCGCAGGTGGACGGGGTGGTGGGCGACTTCACCTCCTCGGTGTTGCTGGAGGTCGATGTGACCGAGCCGGCTACCGTCACCGACCGGGCCCGCGCCCTGCAGCGTGAATTGCATGCCGCCGGAGCGCATTCCGGCTACACCGGCCTCGAGGTGCTGCGCGACCTGGGCCGGCTGCGCGGCGAACCGGTGCTGGCCCCGATCGTCTACACCAGCGCCATCAATCTCGGCGAACTCTTCGCCGACCAGGTCACCGCTACTTTCGGCGAGCCGGTCTGGATCATCTCCCAGGGCCCGCAGGTGCTGCTCGATGCTCAGGTCACCGAGGTCCGCGGCGGCCTCCTGCTGAACTGGGACGTCCGCGCCGACGCCTTCCCGCCCGCCATGGTCGAGACCATGTTCACCCGCTACATCGACGCCGTCCTGCGCCTGGCGGGCAGTGACGAGCCGGACGTAGAGGTCCGCGACGCGGGCTGGGATGCCGAGGCGGCGGTGCGAATTCCGGTGGAGCAGGCGGTGGTTCGCACCCGGGTGAATGCCACCGATGGTCCGGTGAGCGGGCGGGCGCTGCACGGTGGGCTGTTCGAGTTCGCCGCCGCGAATCCGGATGCGCCCGCGGTCATCTGGGAGGACGACCTCGTGGATACGTCCGCCTCCGCAGTACGGGTGCTGACCTATGGCGAGCTGGCCGGGCAGGCACTCGCGGTGGCGGGTGCGTTGCGTGCGGCAGGGGTGCGGCCGGGTGATGCGGTCGCGGTGCAGTTGCCGAAGGGGCCCGGTCAGATCCTGGCCAGCGCGGGTGTGCTCGCGGCCGGCGGCGTGTATGTGCCGATGGGATTCGATCAGCCCGCGGCGCGCCGGGACGAGATCGTGCGGATCGGCGCCGTGGTGGCGGCGGTGACGGCCGGGGCGGAGGTCACCGGGGTGCCGACGCTGGCGCTGACCGAGGCGCGGTGGTATCCGGAACCGTTGGCCGAGGCCGTGATTCCGGATACCGAGGCCATCGCGTATGTGCTGTTCACGTCGGGGTCGACGGGACAGCCGAAGGGCGTGGAGGTGCCGCATCGGGCGGCGATGAACACCATCGACGACCTCAATGAGCGGTTCGGGATCGGCGCTGACGATCGGGCGCTCGCCCTGTCGGCGCTGGAGTTCGACCTGTCCGTCTACGACATCTTCGGCCTGCTCAGTGCCGGGGGTGCGGTCGTCGCGCTGGATGAGGGACAGCGCGGCGAGCCGGGGCGGTGGGCCGAAATGATTCGGCGGCATCGGGTTTCGGTGGTCAACTGCGTCCCCAGCCTGCTGGACATGCTGCTCGAGGCGGCCGCTGGGAAGCCGGTGGACAGTGTGCGCATGGTCATTCTCGGCGGCGACTGGGTGGATGTGGCGCTGCCCGGACGGCTGGCCGCAGTGGCCCCGGACTGCCGGTTCGCCGGATTGGGCGGGGCCACCGAGACCGCCATCCACTCCACCATCTGTGAAGTGGTGAATGCCGAAGTGCCGCAGGAATGGTCGGCCGTCCCGTACGGCACTCCGCTCCGCAATGTGCGCTGCCGGGTGGTCGGGCCCTCGGGGCACGACTGCCCGGACTGGGTCACCGGCGAGCTGTGGATCGGCGGGGCGGGCGTGGCCGCCGGATACCGTGGTGACGCCGAGCGGACCGCCGACCGGTTCGTCACCCACGAGGGCCTGAACTGGTACCGCACCGGTGATCTGGCGCGGTACCTGCCGGACGGCTGCCTGGAGTTCCTGGGCCGCGCCGACCATCAGATCAAGATCCGCGGGTATCGCGTGGAACTCGGCGAGGTGGAGAGCGCCCTGCGCGCCCTGCCGGGCGTGCGGCACGCCATCGCGGCGGTGATCGGCACGGCCGCACCGAAACTCGCGGCGATCGTGGTGGCGGGCGAGGGCGTCACCCTCGAGGTCCCGGCCCTGCTGGCGGCCGCCGCGGACCTGCTGCCCGCCTACATGATTCCGTCCCGGGTCGAACTGCTGGCCGAGCTGCCCTTCACCTCGAACGGCAAACCGGACCGCAAGGCCATCGCGACCCTGCTGGCCGAAGGTGATCGGGACGGCGAATTCGTCGCTCCCCGAACCGGTATCGAGCGCGCCGTGGCCGACATCGTCGCTACGGTGCTGGGGCGCGAGCGGGTCGGCGTGACCGACGACTTCTTCGCCCTCGGCGGCGATTCGGTGCTGGCGACCGCGGTCGTCGCGCGCGTGCGGGATTGGCTGGATTCCCCGGACACCGTGGTCGCCGACTTCTTCGCGGCCCGCACGGTCGCGGGACTGGCCCGCCGCCTGCTGGATCGTGAGGAGCGGGCCGGCGCGGCCGGCCGGCTGGACGAGGTGGCCCGCCTCTACCTGGAGGTGGCCGCGATGTCCGACGACGAGGTCCTCGCCCTGTCCTGAAAAGCCCGATCCCTCTCGGTGAGGGTGGTCTCGATGTCCGTGGCGGTCACAATGTCAGATCAGCACCAGAACGTCAGATCAGCACCAGAACGCCCAGCAAACCCGGGAGCAGCAGGGTGTCCATGGTCGCGGACGCTACCGCCCGGGCAGGTCGCGGGGGTCGACGGCGGGACGGGCACGACGCGCCGGAGCACCCTCGGCAGGCGTCGGCAAATTCCGAATCCGGAGCGGTTCGCGCCGAGATCAGACGAGCACGCCGCCGCGCCCCTAGACTCGACCCCGTGAGTGGTTGGGACATCTCCGACATCCCCGATCAGGCGGGCCGGACGGTCATCGTGACCGGCGCCAACAGCGGGCTGGGCGCGGTCACCGCGCGTGCGCTCGCCGGCGCCGGGGCGCGCGTGATCATGGCGTGCCGCAATGAGGTCAAGGCGCGGGCCGTCGCCGACGAGATCGGCCCCAATGCCCAGGTGCGCCGGCTGGATCTGGCGGACCTGACCTCGATCCACGAGTTCGCCGACTCCGTCGACGGCGCCGACGTGCTGATCAACAATGCGGGCGTGATGGCGGTGCCGTTCAAGCGCACCACCGATGGCTTCGAAATGCAGATCGGCACAAACCATCTCGGTCATTTCGCGCTGACCGGGCTGCTGCTGGACAAGATTCGCGACCGGGTGGTCACGCTCTCCAGCGGCATGCACGCCATCGGCCGCATCGACCTCGAGGATCTCAACTGGGAGCGGCGCTCCTATCAGCGCTGGGCCGCCTACGGGCAGTCCAAGCTGGCCAATCTCATGTTCGCGCGGGAACTGCAGCGCCGCCTGACGGCCGCCGGATCCACCAAGGTGTCGGTGGCCGCACATCCCGGCTACGCCGCCACCGAGCTGCAGGGGCACACCGAATCCCTGTACGACACGCTCATGTCCATCGGCAACCGGCTGTTCGCGCAGAGCGCCGAAATGGGCTCGCTGCCAACGCTGTTCGCCGCCACCTCGGAGGTCGAGCCGGGTGGCTTCTACGGCCCGACCGGGCTGCGCGGCATGCGCGGCTACCCCGGGCCCAGCACCTCCACCGCGGCCTCCAAGGACGAGGTGATGGCGCGGCGGCTGTGGGAGCTGTCCGAGCAACTGACCAAGGTCACCTATCCGTTCGTTCGCCGCTGACCCGGAGGCCGGAGAACCGATGAGCATTCCATTCGACCGGCGGGATCAGCTCGACAAGATCCAGCAGGGACTGCTGCCGGGTGAACAGATCCTGGCCGTGTACGACGCCATCGGGGTGGGCACCGGATTCCTGGGGATCACCGACCGGCGGGTCGTCATCCAGGACAACTCGTTCGTCGGGAAGAAGATCGCCATCACGAGCATCCCGTACGCGCGGATCTCGAGCGTCAGCATCCTGACCAACAAGTCGTTCGCGGGACAGTTCTTCTCCTCCGGGCACATCGCCATCAGCACCGGGCACCACACCTACGAGGTGGAGTTCCGGGGCGACGAGAAGACCCGCCACGTGCACGATGTGATCCTGCACTACATCCTGCGCTGACCTGGTTCGTCCCAGTATGCGAGATGCGTGTCCCATCGATAGTGTTCCACGCCACAGGCACGATTCGGGATCTCTGGTACAGTCCGGTGCATGCAGCGTGTGTATTTCTGGTTTAGCCAGCCGGCCCCGGGTGGGTCGCGCGGCGTGAACCTGCGCTGACATCCTCCACCCCGAGCCGGACGAAAACAGACCGGCTCGAAGGGGTTTCGAAGAACTCTCCGTGGGTCGGCCTGGGACAGGAAACCCACCCATGACCACCACCGCCGATCTCGACAAACGGCATGCCGATCTGGACGATCAGCGCACGCTCAGCGTGAGCCCGCTGCGGTCGCCCCGTGAGATCCGTGCCGCCCACCCGATCGACGACACCCTCGCCGACACCGTGCGCGCCGGCCGCAAGGCCACCGTCGACGTGCTCAACGGCTCCGACGACCGCCTGATGGTGATCGTCGGCCCGTGCTCGGTGCACGACCCCGACGCCGCCATGGACTACGCCCGCCGGCTCGCCGCCAAGGCCGCCGAGCTGGACGACCGGCTGCACGTGGTGATGCGCGTCTACTTCGAGAAGCCGCGCACCACGCTGGGCTGGAAGGGTCTCATCAACGACCCGCACCTGGACGGCAGCTTCGACATCAACACCGGCCTGGACCTGGGCCGTCGCCTGCTGGTCGACATCACCGCGCTGGGGCTGCCGGTGGCGTGCGAGTTCCTGGACCCGATCACCCCGCAGTACATCGCGGACCTGGTCGCCTACGGCGCGATCGGCGCGCGGACCGCGGCCAGCCAGGTGCACCGGCAGCTGTCCTCGGCGCTGTCCATGCCGGTCGGCATCAAGAACGGCACCGACGGCGACGTGCAGGTCGCGGTGGACGGCGTGCGCGCCGCGGCCGCCTCGCACGTCTTCCCCGGCACCGACCTGGACGGGCGTTCCGCGCTCATCCGCACCGCGGGCAACCCGGACTGCCACGTCATCCTGCGCGGCGGCAGCAACGGCCCCAACTTCGACGCCGCCTCCTGCGCGGAAGCCCTGCTGCGCCTGGAGAAGTCGTCGCTGCCGCAGCGGCTGGTCGTGGACGCCTCGCACGGCAACTCCAACAAGGACCACAACAAGCAGATCGACGTCGTCACCGATCTCGCCGAGCGGATCGCGGCGGGCGAGGACACCGTGGTCGGTCTCATGATGGAGTCCTTCATCGTGGCGGGCCGCCAGGACCTCACCCTCGGCCACCCGGAGGCGCTCACCTACGGGCAGTCCATCACCGACGCGTGCATCGACTGGGACACCACCGCGGCCCAGCTCGATCGGCTCGCCGACGCCGTCACCCGCCGCCGCGAGGCCCGCGGCTAGCCGGCCCGGCCATCTGACCAGCACCCGCTCGTCGCGAGTTCACCTCGCACGAAACGAGTCCGGCGTGCACACTATGTTCGGCGCACACCCAGTCCGGCGGGTGTGCGCCGAACCTGTTTCCGGGTGTGCCGAACCTACTTCCGGGTGTGTCAGACACCCTCGGGCCAGTGTGGGCTGGGCGTCGCGGGGTCGTCGCGCAGGCGGCCCGCCACCCAGGTGTCGCGGCGGACGCCGCGCTGGAGCGAGCCGCCGCGCAGCAGCCCCTCATAGTGGTAGCCGGCGCGGCGGGCCACCGCCGCGGAGGCGTGATTGCCGACGAAGGCGCGCCACTCCAGCCGCTCGAAGGCCAGCCCGGCGGGATCCAGTCCCACCGCGGTGACCAGGAGCGCGGCGCGGGTCATCAGGCCCTCGCCGCGGGCGGCGGGGGTGAGCCAGAAACCGATCTCGGCGGTGTCCTCGTCCCGGCGGCGATTGGGCACGGTCAGGCCGATCATGCCGACCACCGGCCCGTCCGTGGCGCGGCGCAGCGCCCAGGTGGGGCTGCGGGTGGCCCAGCCCGGGCCGACGATGTCGTAGATGAACTTCTCGGCGTCGGCGCGGTGATAGGGGACCGGCATGGTGGTCCAGGCGCCGATGGACGGTTCCTGACACAGCGCCGTGATGGCGTCGATGTCGGAAACTGCGGGCGGCGACAGCCGGACCACGCCGTCGGAGAGGAATTCCGCGTCCATGCGGTCATGCTGTCACGGAAACGTGCGCGGGCACAGCGGGTTCTGGCCACCGGGGCGGTGACGAGGTTGTCGGAGCCCGGCCGTAGGATCGATCCGATGGTTGCCGCTCTCCTTGCCGACTTGTTCGAAACGCATCGGCCGCATCTGCTCTCGGTGGCCTACCGGCTCACCGGCAGCGTCAGCGACGCCGAGGACGCGGTGCAGGAGAGTTGGCTGCGGCTCGCGGTGGCCCGCCAATCCGAGATCGAGGATCTGCGCGCCTGGCTCACCACGGTGGTCGGCCGCATCTGCCTGGACCGGCTGCGCAGCGCCGCGGTCCGGCGGGAAAAGTATGTGGGGCAATGGCTCCCGGAGCCGGTGGTCAGCGCGGTGACGCCCTCCAGCACCCCGGACCCGCTGGCGGCCGTGGTGCGCAAACAGGAATTCCGCTTCGCCGCCCTCGTGGTGCTGGACACGCTGACCCCGCCGCAGCGCGTGGCATTCGTTCTGCACGACGCCTTCTCGGTGCCGTTCAGCGAAATCGCCGACATCCTGGGCATTTCCGTGGACTCCGCGCGACAGCTGGCCACCCGGGCCCGCAAGGCGGTGGCGGCCGCGCCCGCCCCGGTCACCGACGACGAGCACAATGCCACGGTGCGGCGACTGCTCGCCGCGCTGGGCAGCGGCGACGTCGCCGCCATCGTGGCCGCGCTGCACCCGGACGTGCGTACCGTGGGCGACGGCGGCGGCGCCGTGTCCACCGCCATCAATGTGGTTGCGGGCGTGGACAAGAACGTCCGCCTCTGGCTGGGCCTGTGGCGCCGATTCGGGCTCTTCGACGCCGAGCACATCGGACCCGCCCGGCAGCTCGAACCGGTGCTGGTCAACGGGCAGTGGGGAATCCTCGCGCACGCGATCCCGGCCGAGAACGGGTCCGCCGGGAACCCGCAGCGCGTGTACGCCTTCACCGTGCGCGAGGGCCGGGTGTGGGGCGTCTACGACGTGGTGAACCCCGCCAAACTGACGGGCATCCGGCTGCCGCAGTGAACCGCGGGCCGTCGCTGTGAGGTAGCTCACCGTCGCGGGCCGTTTTCGCCGATGGATTAGGCTCCGGACATGCCGCGCATTCCCACCGTCGCCCGACTGCAGCCCTTCGCGTCGACGATCTTCGCCGAGATGACCGAGCTCGCCGTGCGCCACGGCGCGGTCAACCTCGGTCAGGGTTTCCCGGACAGCGACGGCCCCGCGGGCATGCTCGAGGTGGCGCGGCAGGCCATCGCCGACGGGTTCAACCAGTACCCGCCCGGCCGCGGCGTGCCGGTCCTGCGGCAGGCCATCGCCGCCGACCGCGCCCGCCGCTACGGCACCCACTACGACCCGGACACCCAGGTGCTGGTCACCGTCGGCGCCACCGAGGCCATCGCGGCCACCGTGCTCGGACTGGTCGAACCCGGCGAGGACGTGGTGCTCATCGAGCCCTACTACGACTCCTACGCCGCCGACATCGCGCTGGCCGGGGCGCGGCGCCGCACCGCGCGGCTGGTGCCCGACGGCGACGGCTTCGCCCTCGACCTGGACAGCCTGCGCGCCGCCATCACCCCGAAAACCCGTCTGCTGCTGCTGAATTCGCCGCACAACCCCACCGGGACCGTGCTCTCGCGCGCCGACCTCACCGCCATCGCGGACATCGCCATCGAACACGACCTGTACGTCATGTCGGACGAGGCGTACGAGCATCTCTACTACGACGGGCACGAGCACATCAGCCTGTCCACCCTGCCCGGCATGTTCGAGCGCACCATCGTGATCTCCAGCGCCGCCAAGACATTCAGCGTCACCGGCTGGAAGATCGGCTGGGCCTGCGCGCCCGCGCCGCTGCTGGACGCGGTGCTCGCCGCCAAGCAGTTCCTCACCTTCGTCGGCGGCGGGCCGTTCCAGCCCGCGGTCGCGCACGCGCTGAACACTGAGCAGCAGTGGGTGGCCGCGCTGCGGGACACGCTGTCGGAGAAGCGACTTCGGCTCTCGGCCGCGCTCGCCGACGCCGGGTTCGGGGTGAAGCGCAGTGACGGCACCTATTTCGTGTGCGCCGACATCACGCCGCTGGGCGCGAGCGACGCCTACGCCTTCTGCAAGGAGCTGCCCGAACGCCTCGGCGTGGCCGCGGTGCCGGTGAGCGTCTTCGCTGACGACAAGGCCGCCTGGAACCACCTGGTGCGCTTCACCTTCTGCAAGAAGGAAGAGACCATCGCCGAGGGTGTCCGCCGCCTGCGCGCGGGCCACACCGCCGACATCGTCCGCTAGCGCGGGACTTCGGAAAGCCGTCCTCACAGTCGGCAACTGACGCCGCCGATCCGGCTGTGCGTGATGGCTCTGGGTTCGGGGTCCAGATGGTGGCGAGTGGACCGCGACAGCGGGTGGGTAGGGCTCGGAGAATTGGCCGGGTGATCGAGACGAGTGCGGTGCTGGGGGTGGCCGTGGCGGCGCTGGGGCTGGTGCTCACGCCGGGGCCGAACATGATGTATCTGGTGTCGCGGACCGTGTCGCAGGGGCGGCGGGCCGGGCTGGTGTCGCTGGCGGGGGTAGCGGTCGGGTTCGGGGTGTATCTGGCGGCCGCGACCGCGGGGATCACCGCGGTGTTCGCCACGGTGCCGGCGCTGTATCTGACGCTGAAGGTGGCGGGCGCGGTGTACCTGCTCCATCTGGCGTGGAAGACGTTCCGGCCCGGCGGGGTTTCGCTGTTCACGCCGACCGAGCTGCCCGCGGATCCGACGCGGCGGCTGTTCACCATGGGGCTCGTCACCAATCTGCTGAATCCGAAGATCGCCATCCTGTACATGGCGCTCATTCCGCAGTTCGTGGTGCCCGCGCACGGGCGGGTATGGCTGCAGAGCCTCTGCCTGGGCGCGGTGCAGATCAGCATCGCCATCACCGTGAACGGATTGATCGTGCTCAGCGCGGGCGCCATCGCGACCTTCCTGGCGCGGCGGCCGCTCTGGCTGCGGGCCCAGCGGTTCGTCACCGGCTCGGTGCTCGGCGCCATGGCCGCGCTGGTGCTGTCGGACCGTACCCGCCCGCTTCCGGCCTGACCGGATCACGGTCGCCGCTGCGGTGGCCCGCCGCGCATTTCGCGGCGGGCAACGTTTCACGCGCGCAGGCTGCCGGGGTAGAGGAACTCGTCGGCGGGACGGTCGGTGCGGTCGAGCCAGGCGGTGAAGAAGCCCTTCAGATCGCGGGGTGTGCGGGTCTGCATGAACGCGCGGAACTCGGGCATGGAGGCATTCCCGTACTCGTGTCCGATGACGAAGTCGCGGACCGCCGGGAAGAAGGCGTCATCACCCATGGTGCGGCGCAGCGCGTGCAGGAACAGCGGGCCGCGGTAGTAGACCGAGGTGAATTCGCTACCCTTGCCGGGGTTCTGGAGCGGGATCTCCCAGAACTTCGGATCGTCATGGTATTTCGCGATGGTCTCCCGGTACTCGGCGTCGACGTCCTTGCCGTCCTTGCGTTCCGGCCACAGGTAGTCGGCGGTGTAGCTGGCGAAGCACTCGTTCAGGCAGACGTCCGACCACTGCTTCACCGACACGGAGTCGCCCCACCACTGGTGGGTGATCTCGTGCACCACGGTGTCCAGATCGGTCCAGGGCGCGTAGATGGGCCGGGTCTGGGTCTCCAGCGAGAACTGCAGATCGGTGTCGACGTAGATGCCGCCACCGGTGTCGAACGGGTACGGCCCGTACAGCTGTTCCTGGAAGTCCAGGATCTCCGGCAGCCGCGACTCCACCTCCCTGGCCTTCGACGCGTCCGGCGCGAACGCGCTGAGCAGCGGAGTTCCATTGGCGCGCCGCTGTTCCAGGAACTGGAACCGGTCGATGGCGATGGTGGTCAGGTAGCCGACCACCGGCTGGCGCATCTCCCAGGAGACGGTGCGGTCCGCGCCCTGCACGGTGTCGGACACCTTGTCGCCGTTGGACATCACCTCCCACTCCTGCGGCACGGTGGCGTGCAGCGTGAAAGTCGCCTTGTCCAAGGGCGTGTCGTTGAGCGGGTACCAGGCGCTCGCCGAATGCGGTTCGCCCGCAACGAAAGCCCCGCCACTGGGCGAGAACCACCACCCGTCGCCATCGGTGCCGGTGGCCGCGCCCGCATACTGCACCTGCGCGGTGAACGGCAGGCCGGGCAGCAGCGGGATCAGCGGCGTGACGACCAGTTCGTGCTCATCGGTGCGGTCGAACCAGGCCGGCAGCCCGTTGACCGTCACCTTGGAGATCTCCGGCCCGCTGTAATCCAGGTTGAACGTGCGCAGCGCCTGCGTGGCCACCGCGTCGATCCGGGTCGACCCGGTCAGCTGATGGGACGGCGGATCGTAGGAGATGGTGACGTCGTAATGGCCGGCGTGATAGCCGCCATTGCCGTCCATCGGATAGTAGGGATCGCCCAGCCCGGGCGAGCCGGCGAGCGGGTCACCCGAATCCGCCTGCGCGGGAGCCGCATTCGCGCCCGCCAGCAGTACCGCCCCCACCGCCAGGTACCGCCAGTTCCGCCTCATGCGCTGCACCGACCCCTTTCCGTGATCGACCGCCGACCAGCCCGATGCTAATCGGCGCACCCCTCAGTTGGCGCTGCCCGACACGGCGACGCTCGCGCCCAGTCCGATGATCATCACGCCGCCCGCGCCGCCGACCACCTCCAGCCGCTTGGGTGACCGGGCGAACCAGTTCCGCGCGGTACCCGCCAGCAGGGCGTAGACCGAGTCCGAGATCAGCGCGACCACCAGGAACAGCCCGCCCAGGATCAGCATCTGCACCGGGACCGCGCCCGCCCGCGGCGCCACGAACTGCGGCAGCACCGCGGAGAAGAAGATGATGGCCTTCGGATTGGTCAGCCCGACCAGCACCGCCTGGCGCAGCACCCGGCCGTTCTCCATGGGCTCGACCTTCGCCTCGAAGGCCTCGCGCAGCGAACGCCGTTCCCGGACGGCCTGGATGCCCAGGTAGATCAGGTACAGCGCGCCGGCCAGCTTCACGATCGAGAGCGCGATGGCAGAGGCGGCGAGAATGGCGCCGAGCCCGGCGGCCACCAGGCCCAGGATCACCATGACGCCGGCCGAATGGCCCAGCACCGACAGCAGCGCCGCGCGCCGCCCGTAGGTCAGCGCCCGGCCGATCACGAAAAGCACACCGGGACCGGGGATTATGACAATGACAATGGATGCGACGAGAAACGCCAGCATATTCGCGGCGGGAATCATCCGATCATTCTATTTTCGGCGGCCGCGCCTGTCGCCCTTATTGTTGCCTGTCGCGCCCGGATTGTTCAGCCGCGCAGTTCTTCCGGCAGCTGCTGCGGGTCCAGCAGCAGGCGCTTGGCGTCCGCGCCGCGCACCTTGGTGGCCAGGTCCAGATTGTCGGTGAGCAGTTTCCACTCCACCTCGTTGATGGCCCCGCGTGCGCGCTCGATGATGTTCAGATCCCGGGTGCCCCAGGCGATCGGCATGGCGCTCACCGACTGCCACAGATCCCCGACCGGGCCGGGCGCGCGATCCACCCGCACGGTCACCGCGGGCACGCGCTCCCCGGCGCGGGCCCGATGCCCGGGTAGCGAGCGGACCGTGCGGGTCACCAGCGCGTAGCGCGGCCCCGCGGTATTCGGCTTGGCCAGATCGACCAGGGCCAGCAGGGTGGCCCCGTTCCCGTGGGTCTCCGACACCACGGCGGGCACCAGATCGCCGGCGGCGTACAGCTTGTCCACCCGGCCCCGATGCGGCGTCCAGTACCCGATGAACAGCGCGGTCACCGCGGCGAGCAGGAACGCCACCGCCAGCAGCCAGGACCAGGGGTGGTTCACCCAGATCAGGAATGCCGTGCCCAGTCCCAGCCCGATGGCCGCGCTGTACGCCCAGATGCGAAGCCGCCGCAGGTACGCGACGACCTCGTTGACCGCCCGGGCATGGTCGCGATCCACCGCGAATTCGAAGCGCCGCACGTGCGTCCCTCCCGCCTTATGGAGGCTCTTCCTCCACTTATCCTATCGTCGGCCCCAGCAGGTCGTCCGCATCGGTGATGCGATAGGCATACCCCTGCTCCGCCAGGAAACGCTGCCGGTGCGCGGCATACTCGGCGTCCAGCGTGTCACGTGCGACCACGGAATAGAAGTGAGCCTGGCCGCCATCGTGTTTGGGGCGCAACAGCCGCCCGAGCCGCTGCGCCTCCTCCTGCCGCGACCCGAACGTGCCCGAAACCTGCACCGCCACCGAGGCTTCCGGTAGGTCGATGGAGAAATTGGCCACCTTCGACACCACGAGCACCGGGATCTCGCCGCGGCGGAAGGCGTCGAAGAGCTCCTCGCGCTCCCTGGTGCGGGTGGAACCCTGGATGACCGGGGCGTTCAGATGCTCGCCCAGCTCGTCCAGCTGATCCAGGTAAGCCCCGATCACCAGGCTCGGCGCATCCTGGTGCCGGGCCAGAATCGATTCCACCACAGGCAGTTTCGTGCGCGCGGTGGAGCACAGCCGGTAGCGCTCCTCCGGCTCGGCGGTCGCGTAGGCCATGCGCTCGGCGTCGGTCAGGGTGACCCGCACCTCGATGCAGTCCGCGGGCGCGATCCAGCCCTGCGACTCGATGTCCTTCCACGGCGCGTCGTAGCGCTTGGGGCCGATCAGCGAGAACACATCGCCCTCGCGGCCGTCCTCGCGGACCAGGGTGGCGGTCAGCCCGAGCCGGCGGCGCGACTGCAGGTCCGCGGTCATGCGGAAGACGGGGGCGGGCAGCAGATGCACCTCGTCGTAGATGACCAGGCCCCAGTCCCGGCTGTCGAAGAGCTCGAGGTGCCGGTATTCGCCCTTGGTCTTGCGGGTGATGACCTGGTACGTGGCAATGGTGACCGGGCGGATCTCCTTGCGCTCACCGGAGTATTCGCCGATCTCGTCCTCGGTCAGTGAGGTGCGGGCCAGCAGCTCGCGCCGCCACTGCCGCCCGGCCACGGTATTGGTGACCAGGATCAGCGTGGTCGCCTTGGCCTTGGCCATGGCCGCCGCGCCCACCATGGTCTTGCCCGCGCCACAGGGCAGCACGACCACGCCGGACCCGCCCGCCCAGAAGGAGTCCGCGGCCATCTCCTGGTAGTCGCGCAGATGCCAGGCGCTGGACTCGTAGTCCAGGTTGATCTCGTGGGCCTCGCCGTCCACGTATCCGGCGAGATCCTCGGCGGGCCAGCCGATCTTGAGCAGCATCTGCTTGATGCGCCCGCGCTCGGACGGATGCACGACCACCGTGTCGTCGTCGAGGCGCGCGCCCAGCATGGGCTGAATCTTCTTGTGCCGCAGCACTTCTTCCAGCACCGCGCGATCCAGGCTGACCAGTACCAGCCCGTGCGCGGGATGCTTGACCAGCTGCAGCCGCCCGTAGCGGGCCATGGTGTCGACGATGTCCACCAGCAGCGGCTGCGGCACCGCGTACCGGCTGTGGCTGACCAGCGCGTCCACCACCTGCTCGGCGTCGTGCCCGGCCGCGCGGGCGTTCCACAGCGCGAGCGGTGTCACCCGATAGGTGTGGACATGCTCGGGCGCGCGCTCCAGTTCCGCGAACGGCGCGATGGCCTGCCGCGCCGCATCGGCCGACTCGTGGTCGACCTCCAGCAGCAGCGTCTTGTCGCTCTGCACGATGAGTGGACCGTCGGTCACGACACCTCCTGGCTTTGTCCGAGCCCGAATGGGCCTGGTCCATTCTCCAGGAAGTCACCGACAATGCCACGTGACCTGCGTCCTTTTCGCTCATGGCGCACCTGACCGGCCGGGAAGCGGCCGATCTATCTCGCGAAAACGGTCAAGACCCGAGTTTCGGTGGCTACGATCACTCCAAACTTGGACGAATGTCCATTTGGACGATTGACCTGAAAGAACTGAACAGCGATGCCGAGACACAGGACCACCACGGCCCGGATCGGGCGCGCCGGGCGCTGGATCCGCGGACTGCTCACCGCGGCACTGGCGGGTGCGCTGATCGCGCCCGCCGCCGTCGCCCAGGCCGCGCCCGCGGGCTCCGCGCTCGCGCGGCTCCACACCGACGGCGTGCGGTTCGTCGACGACAGCGGCCGCGTCGTCCTGCTGCACGGCGTCAACAATGTCGACAAGGAGCCGCCCTTCCTCGAACCCGGCGACGGCCTCACCGTCACCGCCGACGATGCGGCGCTGCTCGCGCGGCACGGCTTCAACACCGTGCGCCTCGGCGTCTCCTTCGACGCGCTCATGCCGACCAAGGGCGTGGTCGACACCGCCTACCTCGATCGCGTCGCCGGCGTAGTGGACACGTTGGCGCAGTATGGGATTCACACTCTGCTCGACAACCACCAGGACGGACTCTCGAGCATCTGGGGCGGCAACGGCTTTCCCGAATGGGCCATCCACGCGCGGCCCAGCGGCCTGGAGCCCAATGTCGGCTTCCCGTTCTACTATCTGATGCCCAGCATGAACTCCGGCTGGGACGAGGTCTGGAACAACACCTACGGAGTGCTCGACTACCTGGGTGACGCGCTCGGGGCGCTCGCGGCGCGGGTGAGCGGACACCCGGGCGCGCTCGGCATCGAATTGCTGAACGAGCCGTGGCCGGGTTCGGCCTTCCTGTCCTGTTTCCCGAACGGCTGTCCGGGCTTCGACGCCAAATACCAGGCGGCCATGCAGAAGCTGACCGATGCCGTGCGTGGC
Organism: Nocardia sp. NPDC059228; assembly: GCF_042754245.1. Taxonomy (NCBI): domain Bacteria; kingdom Bacillati; phylum Actinomycetota; class Actinomycetes; order Mycobacteriales; family Nocardiaceae; genus Nocardia; species Nocardia sp. NPDC059228. Next base: position 336,399 of record NZ_JBHZAL010000001.1, read on the forward strand.
CGTAACGGCGACCTCATGGTGCTGTGGGAACCCAATGTCACCTGGAACGAGACCATGCCCACGAATCTGGGGAAGAATCCGCCGATCAGCGCGCCCGACATCGCCTTCGCGCCACACGACTACTGCATCCCGAGTCAGCTCGCCATCTATTCGGGGCTGCCCGCCTTCCTGCGCGGTCTGTGCCCGGTGCAGCAGGCCAAGACCTGGAGCAATATCGACGCCTTCACCGCCCGCACCCAGTTGCCCACCCTGGTCACCGAATTCGGTGACGGCGACGCGTCCGTGCTGAGCAATACCCTCGGCCGCGCCGACGAGCGCTTCGTCAGCTGGCAGTACTGGACCTACACCTCGCGGTTCGGCGCGGGCGGGCCGAAGCCGGACCCGTTCCTCGGGGATGTCGGTAAGCAGTTGGTGCGGACCTATCCGCAGGCCACCGCCGGCACGCCGGGGCGGATGATCTTCGATCCCGCCACCGGCGACTTCGCCTACCGGTACACCCCGCGCCCGGCGAGTGGACCGACCGAGATCTATGTGTCGGATCTGCACTATCCGGACGGGTACGCGGTACGGGTCGACGGCGGCCATGTCACCTCCGCGGCGGGTGCCCGGGTGGTGACGGTGGAGGCCGACGCGTCGACGCCGGTGACCGTCTATGTCAACCGGCCGGGGTCGAAGGGTGCGACCGTGCCCAGTGGTCCGATCGGGACGGGTTCGGCGGACAGTGGTTCGGCGAGCGGCTCGGCCGACAGCGGTTCCGCGAGCGGCTCGGCCGACAGTGGTTCGGCCAGTGGCTCGGTGGGCACCGGATCGGGGACCGGTTCGGCACGCTGATGCGCGAAACCCGTTGATGCGCTTGTGTAACGAGTCGAGGGTGGGGAGCGACACAGGGCGCAGGGACAACGTTGGACCTGCGCCCAGTTTGATCCGATCGAGAGGTATAGACCGTGAACGCCTTCAGCCTGCAATTGCTCAGTGCCCTCCCGACCATCCTCGTGAACCTCTCGTGGCTGGGCATGCGCGGGCTGTCCATGCTGCACTGAGAAAATCATGCGATTCTGATATAACCCCCATGTCGGATGCGCGTGCGGGCCGCACACAGGTATTCTCACCGCGTTCACAGCCGTGAATTGTTCGGTGAGAAAGGTTTTCGCTAGTGAAGTTCGCAGGAACGAGGACGCTGGTGCGCCTCGTACTCGCCCTCGTGGCGGTGGCCGTGGCCGTACTGGCCGTTTCCGGCTGTTCGATGCTGAAGGACGCCAGTAAGTCCGACACCGCCAAGTCCAAGGTGGGTGACTGCATCAACGTCATCGAAGGCTCGGCCACCGACTCGAAGACGGCGCCGGTCGACTGCTCCGACCAGAAGGCGGTGTACAAGGTCGCGGCGGTCTACGACAAGAAGACCGACTGCAAGGAAGAGGAGACCTCCTACGAGGAGACCCTCAATGGCGGCACCACCGCGTTCCTGTGCCTGAGCCCGAACTTCAAGGAGGGCGCCTGCTACAACGAGAGCCCGTCCACCGGCTACAAGTACGTGGCGTGCACGGCTCCCGAGGCGTCCTTCAAGGTGCTCAAGCGGATCGAAGGCCAGGACGACGAATTCGCCTGTGACGCCAACACCGCCACCAGCTTCCGCATCATTCACGACCCGAAGACCACGTTCTGCCTAGGTAACCCGAAGGGGTAGCCCGGCGCTCGGGACCTGCGGCCCGGTACGCGGACGACATGACGAATGTCGTTCGGGTACCGGGTTTTTCCTGTTCCAGGGCGACCGAGGCCGCTATTCGACCAGGGCGACCGACGCGATGCGGTGCAGCGTGAAGTGGCGGACCGCGCCGGTGACCGGATCCAGGGCATCGAGCTGGCCGCCGCCGACCTTGAGGGGTTCGACCACGCGCTGGGTGGCGACGCCCTGGGCGTCCACGTAACCGATGTGGACGGGGCGGCGGGTGCGGGCGGCCAGCTGCAGCAGATTGAGGGTGGCGGCGGTGCTGGTGCGGGTGCCGTCGGAGCGCACCGCCTGGCCGGGGCGGACATTGGCGGCGCGTTCGCCCGCGCGGAGTTCGGCGACCAGGGATTCGAGCTGTTCGGTGCTCGGCGGGTTGGGCCGCCAGTTCGGGCGCTGCCGGCCCCGCGCGGACAGACGGGCCCCGCGGGGTCGCAGGTCGACGATGGCGCCGGACGAATCCTCGCCCGCCGGGCTGAAACCGGCGGCGCGCAGCCGCTCCAGCACCTCGGCCAGCGGCGCCTGCGAGATGGCGACGGTCGGGGCCACGGCACGCAGCGCGAGTTCGCCGGCCACGGGTGCGGCCAGCACCTCCGCGAGCAGCGTCGGGTCCTCACTGCGCACGAAGCTCTGCGCCATGCCCGCGCGCAGGCGCCCGTGGCGGCGGGCCACATCGTCGATGAGATAGGTCAGCGACTGGGGGACCGGGGTGCGGGAGCGCGTGGTGAACAGATTGTGCAGTTCCGCGGCCGTCGCGCCCGCGTCCAGCGCCCGGCGCACCGAGGTGTCGCTGATGCGGTAAACCGTTGCGGCGCCCGCGGATTCGACATCGGCGACCATGGCGACCCGGTCCTGGAGTTCCGGGGTGAGCGGACCGGGCGCGATGACCGTCAGATCCGCCTGCACCAGGACGTGGTCCACCGGCTCCGGCAGCGCGATCGCCATCTCCGATTCGGCGTCCTCCGGACTGCCGTGCAGCAGGGCCCAGCCCGCCGAGCTGAGGGCCCCGCGCGCCACCAGCCCGAGCGCCTCGGCCTCGGCCAGCGTGTTCGCCACCGCCTCCAGCCGGTAGTGCCGTCGCCGGCGCGGTTGCCGCCAGGCCAGGATCCGGCCCAGGTCGGCGGCGGAGACCTCGGTGCCGGGCGGGAATTCGGCCAGCGCGCCGAGCACGGCGTGCCGGTCGCGGACGGCGTGCACATACCGCAGCTCCGTCGACAGCGCGGCCAGGGGCTTGTCATTGGCGTCGCGCAGGCCGATCATCCACGGGAACCGGTCCAGGTCCAGCCAGGCCTGTGCCAGCACCGTCCAGCGCCGCGGCGGCACCACCGCGAGCCAGGCGTCGGCGGTGGTGGTGGGCGCCCAGTAGTCTTCGGCGCCGTCGCCGTCGGGCGCGGGCTCGGGAGTGCCCTTGTCGATCAGCCGGGCCGCGGTGAGCACCTCGGCCAGCAGGCCGACCCGGTTCTCGTCGATGCCGGTCTGCTTGGCGACGCGGCGCAGCTCGCGGATGCCGAGACCGCCGGAGCGCAGCACCGGGGCGGGCGACCCGCCCAGCGCCTCCAGCACGGCCGCGCTGTGCCGCAGCAGTTCTCCCACCTCGCCCGCGGCCACCGCATTGATGTCGGCGGGGGCGTGCTTGGTCGAATCCGGGTGCGGCGGCACCAGCGCATGCGGATCACTGACCGGCTCGTTGCGCAGCACCTGCCCGACCGAGACCGGCAGCTCCACGGTCTCCTCGTCGATCCAGTTCAGCAGCCGGTGCGCCAGCAGTCGCTGCACCGGGCGCTCGGAGGGGGTGCCGGGCGCGGCATCGCGGGTGCGCCCGCGCGGTCCGGTGCCGGCCAGCTTCTCCAGCAGGGCCCGCTCCTGCGGGGTGGACGCGGCCAGAGCCGCGGTGATCTCGGGTTCGGTGAGCGCGTCCGGCAGTTCGGTGGTGCTACCCAGCGGCCACGGCAGCGCCTCCTGGGCGGCGGGTGTCACGCGCAGAGCGGTATCCGGGCCCCAGACCAGGGCGCGGGCGCGCAGCTTCTGCAGCGCGGCATTGACGGTGGCCGCCGGAACCCGGTCCGACAGCAGCTTGCGCAGGGTCTTGGCGGGCAGCGGCACGGCGCGGCCGCCGTCTCCGGCCCCTTGCACCACCAGGGTTTCGATGACGGCGAAATCGAGGGTGTCCAGCTCGTCGCCCGCGCGCAGCACCGAGGCGCGCTGTTCGGTCCGCGCGGCCAGCACGGCCATCGAACCGGGCAGGGGGACAGCCAGATCGGGCCGCAACTGCAGCAGCGTCACGAGATCCGCGTCGCTGCGCTTGGAAAGCCATTCAGCCAGAGTCATATCCGCGCGGGCGGCGGATTTCGCGGACTCGGCGGGACGGGCGGCCGCGTCGGCGGTCGTGGCTGAGGTGGGGAGGTCGGTCACTTCACCCGATCCATCGGGCAGCCGGCATGTCGGGCCGGGCGCGGTTCATCGGGCACGGTGCGGACGCGGTTCAGCGGCCGCCGCGGCGACCAGGCGGTAGGTGGGGCTGCTGGCACGGTGCCCGCCCCGCGGGCCTGGGGTCGTATGCGCGGCGGCCGCCCGGGAACGAGCGCCGTTAACCGCATGGTTGTCGGTCGTACGTCGGATCAGCGGTTGACGATGGTGTGCGGGTGCACGTAGGGCAGCTGATCGGCCGGCAGCGGGAACTCGGTGTCCTCACCGTACGGGGACAGGCCACCGGAGCGGGTCGAGGAGAGTTCGGTGACCGCGTGATCGCCATTGGCCATCTCCGGCCAGCCATTGTCGACATAGGGTTTGTTCGATTTGTTCACCACGCGCTCATTCTGGCATGCGGCCATCGGGACCGCCCCCTCCGGCACCCCGAAGTTTGCCCCCGCCACGGCGTTCCGCCGGCAACCCCGGAAATCGCGAATGCCCCGCATCGGCATTGATGCGGGGCATTCCGAAGAGGGAACGGGTGCTACTGCGGCAGCAGGCCCTTGTTCGCCTCGAAGAAGTTCACGATGCTGGGGTCCAGCTTGGTGCCGTTGGCCTTGGTGGCATTGAGGAAATCCAGTGCGGGCTGCGGGATCTGGACGCCCTGCGACTGGGCGACCGCGATGGCGCGGTCCACGGCCTGGAAGACTTCCTGGGTGCCGTCGCTGCCAGCGCCGGGGCCCGCCTGCTGCGGGTTCCACTGCGGGGTGTCCGAGGTCGCGGGCGCGGGAGCGGTCCGCGGCGTGGATCCACTGGTCAGGCCGAGGCTCGAGGAGCAGGTGGGCCAGGCGCCCCAGCCCTGCGTGGCGAGCACCTTCTCGGCGACCGCGATCTGCTGCTCGCGGGTGGCCTGGTTGGCGGTGGGGGCGTATTCGCCGCCGCCCGCTGCGTTCCAGGTGCCGGGCGAGAACTGCAGCCCACCCTGGAAACCGTTGCCGGTGTTGATGCCCCAGTTACCGCCGGCTTCGCACTGTGCGAGGCGATCCCAGTCGGAGTCGGGTGCCGCGCTGGCGTTACCCGCCATGGCCACTCCGGCGCCGCCGAGAGCGATGCCCGTCAGGGCAACCTTGGCGACAGTGCGGCCAGTGTTGGTCGGCTTGCGATGGCGTCCACTCATTTTCGGGTCTTTCCTCTCGTACGCGCCTGCGAGGCCGACTACCGGGGTCGAACTGAGAGGTCGTCCGGCCCGGCGCACTGGATGTGCGCTGTTCCTCGTCTTCGCCCCTTTTCTCCAGTTGGGGGTCCGGTACCCGCGGGGCGAAGTTCGGTGCGGCGGGCCGGTGGCGCCGGGCTGACCCGGCGAGGAAGACACTACGACGACCGCCGCCAAAAATCACCATTTGGTAACCGACGTGTCTGTCCGGGTCACTAACCGGCGCAAGCGGTTCCGGATGGCTTCTGTGCAGGTGGTCACGGCGAGTCCCCGCCGATAGGGGTCTGTCATCGCTCTGTGACCTTCTTGTTATGTGACGAAGATCACATGCATGCTCGGGTAACGAACTGGGCAATCTCCGTGTCGTCGCCCGCGTGTCGGCGGAGTCCCGATCCTGACCCGGACGGTCAGCGGGACCGGCGGCCCGACCAGAGCGCGTAGACCACCGAGAGCAGGAAACCCAGCGGCGCGCACATGGCGAGCAGATACAGCCACAGACCCGGCTTCGCATCGGTCAGCAGATGCACGCCGAAGATCGCGAACACCGCCAGTAATCCAATCGCGAACAGGCCCAAGGCGATATACAGCAGCCAGCTCGCGGAACCGCGAGGGGCCTGCTTGGAAGAAGTGTCGGACACCTCTGAACCGTAAAACTGATGTGCTTGGGCTATTCGCACCGGGGTAGACTCGGTGTCAGTCGCGTCCTGCATAGCTGTGTGGGGCGCGTTCTTTTCGCAAACGGAAAGGTCGCCGGCGCATGCGTCCGGCGACCACGAATGTGCCCGGCTGCCCGGGCTTGAATGACGAACGGGTGAGCGCAGTGCCGACCGGCAAGGTGAAGTGGTACGACGTCGAAAAGGGCTTCGGCTTCCTTTCCCAGGATGAGGGCGAGGACGTCTATGTTCGATCGTCGGCGCTGCCCGATGGCGTGGAGGTCCTCAAACCGGGCCAGCGCGTCGAATTCGGAATGGCGGCGGGTCGCCGTGGCCCGCAGGCGCTTTCGCTGAAGCTGCTGGAGACCCCGTCGCTGCGCGAGGAGCGCGGCGGCCGTGGCGAGCGCGGCGACCGTCGCGGCGGCGGACGCAATGACGCCCCCATCAATCGCAAGAGCGTCGACGAGCTGCACGGCCTCATCGAGGACATGATCACGCTGTTGGAGACCAAGGTGCAGCCGGATCTGCGCCGCGGCAAGTACCCCGACCGCAAGACCGCCCAGCGCATCGCCGAAGTGGTGCGCGGCGTGGCGCGGGAGCTCGACCACTAGGTCGCGACGAGAAGTCAACGGGCCCCGGTGATTCCATCACCGGGGCCCGTTCCGTTGTTGAGGCAGGCGGGATCTCAGCTGAAGAGCACGGGATCGAACGCGGGGGTGTGCAGCGCCCAGATCCCGCGGGAGATGACACCCTCGTTACCGTTCTCGTCACGGGCGGGTATCGGCAGGTGCAGTTCCATGATGGCCAGGCGCACGTGCTCGGTCGGCGGGGTCTTGATGGTCAGGGTGAGCGGCTTGTCGTATTTGGGATCCTTATCCCGCTCCGGCTTGCCCGACAGCCGCCAGGGCTGCTTGTAGGTCAGGACCTCCGCGTCGGCCTTGTTGTTCGGCAGGCGGTAGCCGATCAGCATCTCCCACGGCGCGTCGGCGACCTCCTTGGGCAGCGAGATCTGCACCGTCGAACCCGGGGGCACATCGAGATCGGAGACGGACTGGGTGGAATTGCACTTGCCGATCGCCAGCCGGTCCTTCGATACCTCGAGGTCGCAGTACAGGAACGGATTCACCGACACCGACTTCCCGTGCGCGTACGCGGTGATCTGCGGATCCGGCTTGGTGGTGTGGCGGGCGATGACGACGATCGCGGCGAAATAGGCCACTGCCACCACGACTAGAACCGCCAGCAGAGCGATGATCGTGCGGGCTTTGGGTTGGTTCACCGGGGCTTCCTGTCCGTCACTGGGTGGGTTCCCCCGCGCCGTGCGCGGCGGGGATCTCCTGCTTGGCGTGCTGAGGTCGGTTACCGCCCAAACCGGGCAGCAGCGAATGACCACGGTAGCTGACCACGGTTTGGATCAAGCCCAGCGCCATCACCGACGCGACCACGGTGAAACCGATCCACCAGGTCGGCGGCAGCATCACGCCCAGCGCACCGCCGATCACCCAGGACAGCTGCAGCACGGTCTCGGAACGGCCGAAACCGGAGGCGATCGATTCCGGCGGCAGATCGTCCTGGATGGAGGCGTCGAGCGAGACCTTGGCCAGGGCACTCGCGCCCGAGGCGATCAGGGTGGCGATCCCGGCGCCCATCAGGTTGCCCATCAGCGCAGCCACGACCGCGACGCCGACGCACGCGGCGGTGCAACTGAGCACGATCAACTGCGGGCGACCGAGTTTCATGCGCGCGCCGGAGGCATTGCCCGCGAAATTGCCGACACCCGCGGCCACGACGATGACGCCCAGCATCGCCACCTGTTGCACGGCCCGATGCTCGGTGGACTTGGCGACGAAGGCGCCGTAGAAGGTGAGGAAGCCGGTCAGGATTCGTACGGTGCTGTTGCCCCACAGCCCGGTCACCACCGAACGGCCCAGGGGCTGACGGCGTTTGCTCGCCTGCACGGTGTCGGCCCGGCTCGGGTCCAGCACCTCGGTGCGGGCGTCGTTGCCGTGGTAGCCGAGGGTGGCCGGGACCTCGCCCTCGGTGACCTCCACCCAGGAGGGGATGCGCAGACTCAGGATCATTCCCGCCGCCGCCAGCGCCGCGGCGAACAGCAGCGCGCCCGTGGAGCCCGCGATCTTGGCGCACAGGGCGGCCACCGCGCCGGCGCCCATGGTGCCGCCGACGAGACCGAACACGGTGAGCCGGGAGTTGGTGCGCACCAGGTCGATTCCCGGTGGCAGCACGCGCGGGGTAACCGCGGACTTCAGCACCGAGAACGACTTGCTGAGGATCATCATGCACAGGGCGAGCGGGTACAGCGCCCAGTTGTCGATATTGAAGATGAGCAGCCCGGCGATGAACACACGCAGCGCGAACGAGCCCGCCAGCGCGACCCGGCGACCGCGTTGCAGGCGGTCCAGCATGGGGCCGATGACCGGCGCGATCACCGCGAACGGGGCGATCGTGATCAAGAGGTACAGCGCCACCTTGGTTTTGGACTCCGCCGTGGCGCTCGCGAAGAACAGTGTGTTGGCCAGGGCCACCGCGATCGCGGCGTCGGTGGCGAAGTTGGCCATGGTGGCGTAGATGAGCGCGGTGAGACCCGACTCCTCCGCCCCGTCGGCCTTGGCGGCGCGCTGGAAGGTCGCGAAACCGCTCTGCGTCAGCTCGATGCTGCGGCGTGCCGCGACCCGGGTGACGGTCAGTTTGCGGGGCGGCTTGTGCAGCCCGCCGCTGTCCTGGGCATCCGGATCGGCTTCGTGCGAAAACGATTGCGTGCGAGCCGTTTCCGGGTGCGGCGGTTCGGGGTGCGGGTGCCGCGTGTTGCCGGGGCGCGTCGGCTGACCCTGATCGCGGTGTGCGGGCGGCGCGGATTCCGGCTCATGCGATCGGGATAGGGCCGCGGATTCCGGGTCGTAGCGCACCCGCCGCGTGGTGCCGAAGTCGTGCGGCTGCTGCCAGGTTTCCGGCTCGCTCGCGGTTCCCTTGGGCGGCTGGGTCTCGTACGGCCGGGTTGGCGGGTTGTCCTTGGCCCCGTCGTGCGTTTCGGCCTTGTCGTGGCGGCGCCGCGCCCAGCGCGACGTACGGCCCTCCGGTTCGCGGCCTGGGCTGCGCGGAGATTCGCCGCGCGACCTCGACGGCGGGTCGGTGGGACGCGCGGACATACGCCGGGCCAGGAATTCCGGCACTTCGCCCTCGTCGCCCGGCGGGACGGGTCGGCGGCCCGCGCGGTTGGCGGGCGGATAGCGGTCGTACCCCGGGTGCCGTTCGATCATGGGAGAGTCCTCGTCGCCCCAGCGACCTGGGTCGGCACCGGGGTCACGGGGAGGAGTCACGCACCCAATTCTTGCAGTGCCGTCGGCCGGTGGCTGCACTACGGCCGGTGTGGGCCGCCACAAGTTCGGAGCGACCGGTCGCGATGGACCAGATCAGGCGGGGACGAAACGCACTTCGTAGGACGTCGGCCACTTCTTGCCGGTGAGGAGGAAGTGGTCGGTGCCGGGGAGGTGGGCGATGCCGTTGAGGACATCGGTGTCGGGGGTGCGGGCGCTGCGGGGGAGCAGGCCGGAGGCGTCGATCGCCGCGAGGACCTCCCCGGTGCCCGGATCGATGCGCAGGATCGTGTTCGTCGGAAAGGTGTTGGCGTAGACGGAACCGTCGGGGGCGCAATCCAGTTCGTTGAGCTCGGCATCCTTGCGGCTGGTCAGCGCCACGCTCCCGGTGATCGCGAAGCTCTGTGGATCGCGGAAGGTGAGGGTCGAGCTGCCATTGCTCATGAGCACGCGATCGTCCCGGGTGCACAGGCCCCAGCCCTCGCCGTCGAAATGCGCGGTGCGCAGTTCGGCGAGAGTGCCCGGGTCGCGGGCGATGGCCACGCCGTTCTTGTAGGTGAGCTGCCACAGTACGTCGCCGGCCCGGGTGATGCCCTCGCCGAACAGGGGTGCGGGCAGGTCGGCGCGGGCGAGTTCGGCGCCGGTGTTCAGGTCCGTGGCCCGGATCGAGGAATTGCCGGCGAGTCCGGTGCCCTCGTAGAGAACCGACCCGTCGACCTCCAACCCCTCGGTGAACGCGCCCGGGTCGTGCGGCCGGGTGGCGACCACCTCGACCCGCAGCTTCGGCGTGTTGTCGCTGCTGGTGCAGCCGGTCGCGGTCGCGGCCAGGGTCAGGGCCGTGGACAGCGTGATCGTGACGGCCGCTACCGGTGCACGGCGTTTGCGCTCCATACGGCAAAATGTAGGGCGTGAGCGCGGTTGGAGTTTCGGAGTCCGGTATGCGGCCGATCCTGGCGGAGGCGGTCGAGCTGGCCCGCCGTGCGCTCCTGGACCTGGAACCGGTCGGGGTGGGCGCGCATCTGGGCGTGACCGGCGAGGACGAATCCTCGGCCACCCATCACTTCGAGGCGACGCTGCCCGGCTATCGCGGCTGGCAGTGGGCGGTCGTGGTGGCCGCGCCGCCGGAGGCGACCACCGCCACGGTGAGCGAGTCGGCACTGCTGCCCGGGCCGGACGCACTGGTGGCGCCCGACTTCATCCCGTGGGATCAGCGCATCCGCCCCGGCGATCTCGCGCCCGGCGATCTGCTGGCCCCGCCGCCCGGCGACCCGCGCCTGGTGCCCGGCTATGTCGCCACCGGTGACCCGGCCGTCGACGAGGTCGCCCTCGAGATCGGGCTCGGCCGCACCCAGGCGCTCTCCCGCGAGGGCCGCGAGGAGGCCGCCTACCGCTGGTTCTCCGAATACGGCCCCGACACCGACATGGCCCGCGCCGCCCCGTCCACCTGCGGCCGCTGCGCCTTCTTCGTTCGCATGGCCGGCGCCCTGGGCGCTGCCTTCGGCGTCTGCGCCAATGCCATGGGCGCCGACGGCCATGTGGTCCACGTCGCCTACGGCTGCGGCGCCCACTCCGACGTCGAACTCCCCACCGGCGGCGGCTCTCCCCTCTACGAGGCCTACGACGACGCCGCCGTGGACCTGTTCCCCACCGCCGATCTCCGCATCGAAACCGGCGCGCTGGAAGCGGAATCCGTCAGGAACCGCGAAGTAGACGGATCCGGCGCGGTAGCGGGTGCGGAAGCGCCTGCGAGCGACACCGATTCGACGCCGATCGTGACGGACGCCGACGCGACCGCTGATGCCGCCACCACTGCTGCCACGACGTCCGACGCTGACGCGGCCGCCGCCGCGACGTCCGACGCTGACGCCGCCGTGACCGCTGATGCCGCTGTGACCGGTGACGCCGCCGCTGAGCCCGCCGCGACTGCTGATGCGGCCGTGACCGCTGACGCCGCCGTAACCGCTGACGCCGCCGCTGAGCCCGCCGCGACTGCTGATGCCGCTGTGACCGGTGACGCCGCCGCTGAGCCCGCGACTGCTGACGCTGCCGCGACGACCGAGGCCGTGGAAGCCGAACTTGGCGCTGTGGCCGAGGTGGAATCGGGCGAGGCGGACGAATCTGGCGCGGCTCGGACCGCGGAGACCGACACGGTCGCTGCGGACACGAACGTTGCGGCTGATGCCGATTCGGCCACGGGCCTGGCTGATGAAGCGGATGTGCAGGCGGGTGTGGTCGATCCGGACGCCGAGGTCGGCGCTGTGCCGGTGGTGCCCGAGAGTGGCGAGGCCGCAGGACCGTCCGAGAACGGCGAGGCTGCGGGAGCGTCCGAGAAGTCGGTGGCCGCGGACGATTCCGGCACGGCTGGGTTGTTCGAGGCGGGCGATCCGGATGCGGTGTACGACGATGCGTGGGCCGTGAATGCGGTGCGGGTGGAGCCCGAGACCGGTTCGGCCGAGTCGCGCTGAGGCGCTCGCCCGGATAGGTTGTAGCGCCGCCGGATTCCCGGCGGCGGGTGCGGTTTTCGATGGATCGCGCCGTAGTTCTGTGAGATACCCGGATGCTTGGCTCTGGCGTGCCATCAACGGTTGTGCGGAAGGGGTGTAGGGCGTGGTCGCGACCGATGCGGGGGATCCGTTCGGGACGGCGGAACTGCGGGCCGGGGTGGTGGCCGCCTGGCGCGGGTCGCCCACCCGGTTGCGGGAGGACGCCGCCACGGAGGCGGACCTGGTCCGGGCTGGATACCGGGACCGGTTGCTGACCGAGCTGGCGCAGAACGCCGCCGACGCCGCCGCCAAGGCGGGCGTCGACGGGCGGATCGCGGTGTGGCTGGACGGCCGCACCCTGCATGTGGCCAATACCGGTGCGCCGCTGGATGTTTCGGGCGTGCACGCGCTCACCGCGTTGCGCGCCTCGGGGAAGACGGACGCCGCGGCCGTCGGGCAGTTCGGGGTGGGATTCACCGCCGTGCTGACGGTGTCGGACGAGGTGGAGTTCCGTTCGACCGGCGGCTCGGTGCGGTTCTCACGGGCCGAGACCTGGGCGCTGCTCGGCGCGCAGGGCATCGAGATCCCGCAGACGCCGGACGATTTCGAGCCGCCGGCGCTGCGACTGGCCTGGGCCACCGCGGAGCAGCCCGTGACCGGCTTCGACAGTGAGATCGTGCTGCGGTTGCGCGAGCACGTGGACACCGTCGCCCTGCTCACGGAGATGCGGTCGGAGGCGGCCGATCTGCTGCTGGAACTGCCCGCGCTGCACGCCATCCGGATCGGTGACGACGAGATCGCCAGTGCCGAGCGGGAACTCGGTGAGGGCCTCACGGAACTGCGGATCACCGGCTCGAATTCCGATGAGCGCGTGTGGTGGCAGTACCGCACCGAGCGCGCCCGCTGGCTGCTGCCCGTGCGCGACGGCCGCCCGATCGCCACCCGCCCCGATGTGCTGCGCGCACCCACCCGCTCCGATGAGGAGCTGTCCATTCCGGCGCTGCTCATCGCCGACATCCCCATGCAGCCGGACCGCCGCCGCCTGCTCCCCGGCGCGCACCTGACCGCGCTGGCCGCCGGTTACGCCGCGTTCGCGCGCGCCCTGCCGCCGCGCGACCGCCTGGTCCTGGTCCCCACTCCCGGCTTCGCCCGCAGCGAGGCGGACGGCCTGCTCCGCGAGGCCCTGATCGCCGAGCTCCGCGACAACGAGTGGCTGCCGGTTCTCGCCGGCCGTCCGCAACGCGCTGCCGAATATGCCCCGGCGCCAGAAGAATTCGACGCCGCGTTCGGCGTGACGGCAGCCGGCAGTGGTACCGAGGCCGATCAGGTGCGGGCATCGCGGGATCCCGATACCGCGGCCGCGCTCGAACTGGCCGCCGCGCCGGACGTCGACTCGGCCGCCGCGCCGACCGCCAAGGCGAGCGCGGCATGGGAGCAGGAAACCCTGCCGCTGTGGGATCTTCCAGCCCAGGACGAGGCGCCCGGCGACACGGTCGAACCCCACGACGCCATCGGACCGCACGATGTGGTCGCGACCTTCGACTCGGCCGAGTTCGAGGAACCATCCCCAGTGGACCTGGGGATGGTTGTGAATGAATCGGCGATCACCGAAACCCCGGGCGCGGATTCGCGGGCGAATGTCGCCTCGCCGCGCCGGGCCACCGTATTCACCGGTGCGACCGTGGAATTGGCCGATCTGCTGGCGGACATGGTCGGCCCGCTGGTGATTCCGGAGCTGTCCGGCCGCATGTACGCCGATGCTCTCGCCGTGCTGGATGTGCACCGGATCGGCCTGGCGCGGATCGCCGAGCTGTCGAGCAGCCTGGAACGTGAACCGCAGTGGTGGTATTCGCTCTACGACGCCCTGGAGCCGTTCGCGGTGGATCCGCTGGCGGTGGAGGAACTGGGCGCGCTGGCGGTGCCGCTGACCGACGGCCGCCTGGTGACCGGCCCGCGCACGGTGGTGCTGGATGACCGTCTGGAACAGGCGATTCCGGTGCACTGGGCGCGTCTGGTGCACCCGGAGGCGGCGCACGAGCTGCTGGGCCGGCTGGGCGCGCGCCCGGCCACGCCGGAGGATCTGCTCAATGACGCGGGGCTGCAGGCGGTGCTGGAGGACGATCCGAGCGATCCGGACACCGTCGACGCGGTGCTGAAGCTGGCGGCCACCACCCTGGCCGCGCCGGGTGTCCTCCCGTCCTGGCTGGGCCTGGTCGAATTGCCCGATATCGACGGCGAATCGACGCCGGCCGACGAACTGCTGCTGCCCGATGCGCCGCTGGCCCGCGTGCTCGTCGAAGATTCGCCGTTCACCACCGTGGATGCCGGCGTGCTCGAACGCTACGGTCCGGAGGCCCTGCGCGCCATCGGTGTCGGCTGGAGCTTCACCCTGGTCGCCGAGTCGGATCCGACCGGCCCGGACCACCATCTCGACGACGAGGAGACCTGGTGGGAGGGTCTGGTCGAGGATCCGGCCGAACTGGTGGCGGTCCGCGACCTGGACCTGGTGGACGACGCCGAATGGCCGGAGGCGCTGCGGCTGTTGCTGTCCGATGAGACGACCCGCCGGCTGCTCGCGGACCGCGACGGCTACACCGCCTGGTGGCTGCGCCATCACGCGCACATCGACGGCATTCCGCTGGGCCTGCTGCGCCACCCGGACGACACCCTGTTCGCGGGTCTGCTCCCGCAGCTGCCGGGCTTCGACGCGAACGATCTGGCGGTGCTGCGCGGCGTGCTCGCCGACCCGGAGGTGCTCACCCCCGCGCTGGCCGAGGAACTCCTCGACGCCCTCGCCGATCCGGCGAGAATGCCCACCCCGGAATCGATTTCACAGACGTACCGGTATCTGGCCGAGGCGCTCGACGCGGGCCGCCTGGACACCGAGGATCTGGTGCTGCCGGGTCAGGTGCGCGCCCTCACCGGCGAGGTGATCCCGGCCGCGGACGCCCTGGTGCTGGATCGCCCCTGGCTGGGCCCGGCGCTGCCCGCCGACCGGCTGGTCGTGGGTGACCTGGTGTCGGCGCGCCCGCTGGCCACGCTGCTGGATCTGCCGCTGGCCTCCGAGGCGGTGACGGCGGAGGTGGTGAGCACCGGCCGGGAGACCAGCTGGACCGCCGAGCCGCTGGGCGTGCTGCTGCGCCTGCAGTTCGACTTGCCGCTGCCCGCGGGCGATCTCGTGGTGCACGACGAACTCCGGGTGCGGCTGACGGGTGCGTTCGAGGCCACGGTGACGGTCGCGTGGTGGCGGGAGGGCGACATCACCCACGTGCAGGCGCAGCCGCAGAACTTCTCGCGCCGCTGAGAATGCGCGCCGGCCCGAATGGCCGTGCGCGGGCCCGGCCTGGATGAGATACACAGGCGGGCAGGCGAATTCGGGTCCGGCGCGGGCGATGCTGCACAGTGCCCGCGCCGGAGCGGGGGAGGCCCGGGTCAGGCCGCGTGGGCTGCCACGGTGGTGGCGAGGACGTCCAATTGCTGACGGACAGCGGCGCTGTCGTTGTCGACCAGCCAGCGCAGCACGATGCCGTCGATCGCCGCCAGGATGAAACGGGACAGCGTGTCGACGGAAACGGTCCAGGAGGTGCCGGTGGCTTCGCGCGCGTGTTCGATGACATCGGCGACCGTGGAGTCGTTGAAGGTGTACTGCTCGCGTGCGATGGCGAGTTTCGCGGGGGTCTGCTCGCCTTCGCGTAGGGCGTAGGTGGTGGTTTCGTAGGTGAGTAGTTGGCGCTCCGGAGTGGCTTCGATGTTGAGCCACATGAGTTCCAGACCGGCGCGCACCAATTGTTGCAGCGCTTCTTTTCCGGTTCCGACGTCCTGCCATACCGTTTCGTTGGCATCGACGGAATCGCGCAATTCCATCGAGAGTGCCTTGACCAGCTCGGTCATCAGCTGATCTTTGTTTTCGAAACAGTAATGCACCACACCGAGGGAAACACCGGCTGCCTGGGCAACATCGCGCGTGGTAACTCCTGCCACGCCCTTTTTTTCGGCAAGGCCGATGGCTGCCTCGATAAGGTGGGCCCGTCGTTCTTCGACGCTCAATCGGGAGGACACTCCAGGGAGTTAAGCCTCCGAGGCGCGTGCAGTCAATTCGCACGGTCCGCAAGTTCGTTTTGCCAGACCACTCTGGACGGCCGACCAGTCGCTTTGAGCGGTAATCCGGGCCCGGGCCCGCTAATCCAGACCGAGCTGTGCGCCTTTGTCCCCGCGCCGCGCGCTCCGGCGCTGAATCGCGAAGATCGTGTAGCCGAGCAGACCCACCGCCAGGCCCATCAGGCAAACCGGACGCGCGGTCGCCCACGCGTCGTTCGCCCACACCGCCACCGTCGCGATCAGGAAACCGATGCTGCCCACGGCCAGTACCGGGCGCGGATCGGTGAAGCGCGGGGGAATCTCCGGAACGGGCGGCGTGGTCACCCCACCAGACTAAGGGCAGGGGCCGGTCCGGGTGGCGCGCCGGGGCGGCCGGCCCCCACGCACCGGAACAGCCGACTCCCGCGCGGGCGGTCCCGTATCGTTTGCCTCTGTGACAACGCCTTCCGACATTCGAGCGCTCGCCGGTGAACTTTCGCTGGCGGTGGTGCGCTTGACTCGGCATCTGCGGGGCCGGCGGGCCGATGCCCAGATTTCGCTGACCCAGCTGTCCGCGCTCGCCACGCTGAATCGGGAGGGCGCCATGACGCCGGGCACGCTGGCCGCCAAGGAGCGGGTGCAGCCGCCGTCGATGACCCGGGTCATCGCCTCGCTGTCGGAAATGGATCTGGTGGAACGCAATCCGCACCCCACCGACGGGCGGCAGATCATCGTGTCGCTGTCCGACGCCGGGCGGGCCCTGATCGCCGACGAGAACCAGGCCCGCGAGGCCTGGATGACCGATCAGCTGTCCCGGCTGTCCCCCGCCCAGGTCGGGGTGCTCGCCGAGGCGGTCGGGATCATGAAGCAGATCGTCGACGAATCCGAGTGACTCAGTAGCCGAAACGCCGGTCGCTGTCCACGATTTCGCGGCCCAGGGGGAACAGGGAGATCGGGATCAGCTTGAGATTGGCCCAGGCGAACGGGATCCCGATGATGGTGACGGCGAGGGCGACGCTGGTCATCAGGTGACCCAGCGCCAGCCACCAGCCCGCCACGACGATCCAGATGATGTTGCCGAGCATCGAGCCCACGCCCGCGCTCGGCTTCTCCACCGCTTCCCGGCCGAAGGGCCAGAGCACGAAGTTGGCGATGCGGAAGGACGCGACGCCCCACGGGATGGTCACGATCAGCACGCAGCAGATCAGCCCGGCGATGACATAGCCGACGGCCATCCAGAATCCGACCAGCACGAGCCACAGGACGTTGAGTATCAACTGGATGGGTTTCACGTATCCCAGCATGCCAGCGTCCGGTGCTCACCCACCACCGGGAAAACCCTGAACTCTCGCCCGGGGTGGCCCCGCCCGAATCGGGTGAAATGCCCCGAAAGGCGGGTTGAAGAATTGACCATAGTTAATACTGTGCTATCTAAACTTATGCAGCTCTATCCATCTTTTTGGCAAGGAAAGAATCTGGAGCGCATTTAGAGCAAAGGAATATTCCGGTTCCAACGCCGCGCCGGACCCGGCAGCCGTTTTCGTCAGTCGACTCAGAAGAACCAGCCGAGTTCGGCGTCGCGTTCGGCGGCGAACGCCTCGTCGAATGCGCGCAGCACGGCCGCGTCCTTGGCCTGGATCCGGCCGGCGGCGGCGAAGACCCGGGCCCGGTACGCGCCGAAGTAGAGGCTGCCGAGTACATCGATACCGAGTTCCAGATCCGGGGTGCGGCCGGTGGGCGCGCACTCGGCGATGCCGTCGTGCACTCGCAGCGCGAAGCTGCCGCCCGCGTCGCGGAACGGATCGTCCACGGACAGCACGACATCCAGATCCCGCTGGTAGGTGCGGGCGGTGAGAGCGGCGGGGACGTCCATGACGCGGGTCCACAGCGCGTCGTGGCGGCCGGTGACGCGCACCAGACGCGGATTCGTGACCAGGTAGGGGAGCGGATCGTTATCGCTCAGCGTGGCCTCGACCGTGTCCACCAGATCCAGGCTCAGCAGCACCCGCCACAGCGCGACATGGGCTTCCGGTGTGACAGCCCGCAATTCGCGGACCGTGGCGGTGTTCTTGTCCGCGTGCCAGGCGCGCCGCAGGATGGCGTAGCCGTCCGGATGGATCAGGAAGAACTGCGGTGAGCTCTCCTCGTTCTGTACCGCGTCGGCGAAGAACCGCTGCTGCCAGCGGGCTGCGGGCCGTACCTGCGCGCCGGGGACCAGCCGCCGCCAGCGGTCGTAGATCTCGGGCAACCGGACCTTCGCCTCTTCCAGGTCGGCGACCTGCACCCCTCCGGGATCCGGTGTGGTGGAACGGAATTCGGCGGTGCGCCCGCGCACGGAGATCTCGTTCTCGACAATGGACGGGCCGTAGCCGAAGCGGCCGTAGATGGTGCCCTCGCTGGCGGTGAAGATGGTGAGCGGTATGCCCTCGGCCTCGGTGCGCCGATGCTGCTCGGTGTAGAGCGCCCGCAGTATGCCGCGCCGCCGATGGGTGGGCGCGACCACGACGCTGCTGACGCCGCAGGCCTGCACGGTGCGCGCGCCGGGCACGGTGACGGTCATGGTGCGGTCGTTGGTGTGCCCGACGATGCGATCGCCGTCCACGGCCACCAGGGCCCGCTCGGTCGGAAAGACGTCGCCGCCGAATTCCAGATCGGCCGGGCCGACCCGCATCCCGAAGCAGATCTCCGAGAGCCGGAGGATTTCCGCCCGCTCGTCCGCCCGCGCCGAACGCACGGTAATGCCATTCGTCGATGCCATACCCCGAACATCCCACGTATTACCGGTCCTCGCACCCGATTTTCTCCGGTGCCACCTGCCGCCCCCGCCGCGGCAGGTGGCACCGGAACTGAGATCGTTTCCATCTCACGGGAACAAGATTGCCGTCGCACCCCAGCGAGATTCTTAACAAGAGCTTGTGAACGAAAAACCCCGCCGCAACGATGCGTTGCGGCGGGGTTCGTCGGAAGCCATTCGGGCACAAGGCCCGTCGGGGTCAGCGACCGTTGATCTGCACGTAGTCGCGCTCGCCGTAGCCGGTGTAGATCTGGCGCGGACGGCCGATCTTCAGCGGCTCCCGGTGCATCTCGCGCCAGTGGGCGATCCAGCCCGGCAGGCGGCCCATGGCGAAGAGCACGGTGAACATGCGGGTCGGGAAGCCCATGGCCCGGTAGATGACGCCGGTGTAGAAGTCGACGTTCGGGTACAGGCGACGCTCGATGAAGTACTCATCGGTGAGGGCGGCCTCTTCGAGGGACTTGGCGATGTCGAGCAGCTGGTCGTCGCCACCGATCTTGGCCAGGATGTTGTCCGCGACCTGCTTGACCAGCGTGGCGCGCGGGTCGTAGTTGCGGTAGACGCGGTGCCCGAAGCCCATGAGCTTCACGCCGTCTTCCTTGTTCTTGACCTTGCGGACGAACTCCTTGACGTCGCCGCCGCTGGCCTTGATGTCGTCCAGCATCTCCAGCACGGCCTGGTTGGCGCCGCCGTGCAGCGGGCCCCACAGCGCGTTGATGCCGCCGGAGACGGAGGTGAACAGGTTGGCGTCGGACGAACCCACCAGGCGCACAGTCGAAGTCGAGCAGTTCTGCTCGTGGTCGGCGTGCAGGATGAGCAGCATGTCCAGTGCCGCGGCGATCTCCGGGTCGACCTCGTAGGGCTCGGCCGGGAAGCCGAAGGTCATCCGCAGGAAGTTCTCCACCAGCGACAGCGAGTTGTCCGGGTACAGGAACGGCTGGCCGACCGACTTCTTGTACGCGTAGGCCGCGATGGTCGGCAGCTTGGCGAGCAGTCGGATGGTGGACAGCTCGACCTGCTCGGGGTCGCGCGGGTCCAGCGAGTCCTGGTAGTAGGCCGACAGCGCGTTGACCGCGGAGGACAGCACCGGCATCGGGTGCGCGTTGCGCGGGAAGCCGTCGAAGAACCGCTTCAGGTCCTCGTGCAGCAGGGTGTGCCGGCGGATCCGGTTGGTGAAGTCGTCGAGCTGGGCCTGGGTCGGCAGCTCGCCGTAGATCAGCAGGTAGCTGACCTCGATGAAGGTCGACTTGCCGGCCAGCTGCTCGATCGGGTACCCGCGGTAGCGCAGGATGCCCGCCTCGCCGTCGATATAGGTGATGGCCGACTTGGTCGAGGCGGTGTTCATGAAACCGGGGTCATAGGTGACGTACCCGGTGCTGGCGAGCAGCTTGCCCAGGTCGATTCCGTCATTGCCCTCGACAGCCTTGGCGACGGTCATCGGGTACTCGCCGCCCGGGTATTGCAGTACCGGCTTGGCGTCGTCGTCGACGTTGATGATGTTCTCAGCGGGCACGGAAGGATCCCTCTCAGGCTTGTAACCGTAGGCATCGGACACGGTCGGCGTGCGATGCGCTCGAGTCAACGCTAGCCGCTGTCCACTACGCCCCACGAATGAGGGTGGCTCTTTGCTACCTCACAGTCACATCGTTCGCAGGTGAGGAGAGCGGCGGTCATGTGCTATGGGCATGAACCCCGCGACATCACGCGAGCTGCACCTCCGAATACGCACGTGCCACCCGGTATCGAACGAACGCCGGAAACGCCACGGCCGCGATCATCATGCCGATCACGACCAGGACGCCACCGCCGGCCGCAGCTGTCGCGGTACCCACCGCCGCCGCCGCGAAACCGTGCGCAACATCACCGATGCGCGGTCCACCCGCCACGACGACGATGAAGACCCCTTGCAGTCGTCCGCGCATCTCGTCGGTCGCCACCGACTGCAGCATGGTAGTGCGCAGGGCCGCGGAGAACATGTCCACCGCGCCGCCGAAAGCCAGGCAGGCCAGCGCGATCCAGAGCGCGAGCGTCATGCTCAGCCCGTGCCCGACCAGGCCCACGGCCAGGCCGAACCCGACCATGCCCAGCCCCCACAGCACGATGCAGACCACCACGGCCAGACCCTGCCGCCGCACCCGCGACAGCCAGCCGGAGAACACCCCGCCCAGCACCGCGCCCACCGACATGGCCGCGAACAGCAGGCCCAGAGCCGTTCCGCCGGAAGCGGTGTCGCCGAAGCTGTCCTGGGCGATCTGCGGGAACAGGGCGCGCGGCATGCCGAACACCATGGCCACCACGTCGACCGCGAACGAGGCCAGCAGGATGCGCTGGGTGGCCAGATAGGCGAAACCGTCGAACACCTCGCGCAGGCCCGCGCGCCGGGTCTCGCCGTGCGGCGGGATGGGCGGCAGTTTCCAGGTGGCCCACAGCGTGGCCAGCAGCGCGATGGAGTCGACCAGGTACAGCGTGGCCAGGCCCGCGAACGGAATCAGCATGCCCGCCAGCACGGGTCCGGCGATGGCGCCGAACTGCATGACCGTCATGCTCAGCGAATTGGCCGCGGGCAGCTGCTCGGGCGGCAGCAGCCGGGGGTAGATGGCACTACGCGCGGGCTGGTTCATGGCGAAGAACGCCTGCTGCACCGAGAACAGGATCAGCACCAGCCAGGCATTGTTCAGCCCGGCGGCGGCCTGCGCCCAGAAGGCCAGCGAGGTCAGGCCGGTGCCCGCACTGGTGACGAGCAGCATTCTGCGGCGGTCCATGGCGTCGGCGAGCGCGCCGCCCCACAGGCCGAACACGATGAGCGGGATGAGGCCGAACAGCCCGGCCAGGCCGACATACGAAGAGCTGTGGGTGATGTCGTAGAGCTGTTTGGGGACGGCTACGACGGACAGCTGTGCGCCGATCACGGTGACGACGCCGGTGGTCCAGAGCCTCCGGTAGTCAGGATTCCGTAATGGAGTTATGTCGGCGAGCAGCTTCACCGGCCCAACGTAGCGACGCCGACGATCGCTTGGGAAGGCATTTTGGGCCGATCATCCCACCATTTGAACGTGAGATATCCAACTCTTTCGGGCCGGCGCGAGTCGGTCAGGGTTGCAGGCGTTCGACTTTCATGACCGACACGTCGGTATTGCCCGGTTCGACGGTGACCCGGATGCGGTTGTGCATGCGGCTGCGGCGGCCCTGCCAGAACTCCACGGTCTCCGGCTGAATCTGGAAGCCGCCCCAGAACGGCGGCACCGGGATGTCGCCGACCTCGGCGAACCGGGCGGCCGTCGCATCCATCTGCCGGTCCAATTCGGCACGGGAGGCGATAGGCCGCGACTGCTCCGAGGCCCACGCGCCCAGCCGGGAACCGCGCGGACGGGACTGCCAGTACAACTCGGTGGCCTCGGCCGGGACCCGCCGCACCGGCCCGCGCACGGTGACCTGCCGGCCCATGGCGGGCCACACGAAAGTGGCCGAGGCATACGGGGTTCGGGTCAGCTGGCGGCCCTTGAACGATTCGTAATTCGTGTAGAAAGTCACACCTTCGGGAGAAAGCCCCTTGCACAGGACAGTTCGCGACGCGGGCCGCGGACCGGTTTCGGTGACCTCGACGGTGCTCAGCACCATCGAGTTCGGATCGGTCATGCCCGCGCTGGTCGCGTCCTCGATCCAGTTGCGCAGCAACGGCTCCCAGCCGTCGGACAGCCAGGTCTCGTCGAGGTCGGTTTCCGGGCCCGGATGGTTGTCGCCCTGATCGACTCCGTACTCGACCCGCAGGGCAGCCATGTCGATGTCGGGCGTGGCGAATTTCTCCTGGTCAACCATGGGGCAGACGTTACTCCGGAGTAATGCGGGGGTTAAGCTCCAGTTGATCGGCGTGGCTGCCCAAAGATCGGGCGGCCCGACTTTGCAAGGAGAGTCACAACATGACTGCCAGCGCTGCGGTACCAAGCTCGGTCGTCCCCGACGGCTTCGTGAGCGGTCTCGAGGGTGTGGTGGCCTTCACCACCGATATCGCCGAACCCGACAAGGACGGCGGTGCACTGCGGTACCGCGGCGTCGACATCGAGGACCTCGTCGGCAACTCGGTCACCTTCGGTGACGTGTGGGCCCTGCTGGTCGACGGCGAATTCGGCCGTGGCCTACCGCCCGCCGAGCCGTTCCCGCTCCCCATCCACACCGGCGACGTGCGCGTCGACGTGCAGGCCGGCCTGGCCATGCTGGCCCCGATCTGGGGCTACGAGCCGCTGCTCGACATCGACGACGACACCGCCCGCGAGAACCTCGCCCGGGCCTCGGTCATGGCGCTGTCCTACGTCGCCCAGTCGGCGCGCGGCATCTACCAGCCGGCCGTGCCGCAGGCGAAGATCGACGAGTCGGCCACCATTACCGAGCGGTTCATGACCCGCTGGAAGGGTGACCCGGACCCGCGCCACATCGAGGCCATCGACGCCTACTGGGTGTCGGCCGCCGAGCACGGCATGAACGCCTCCACCTTCACCGCCCGCGTCATCGCCTCCACCGGCGCCGACGTGGCGGCCTCGCTGTCCGGCGCCATCGGCGCCATGTCCGGCCCGCTGCACGGCGGCGCCCCGGCCCGTGTGCTGCCCATGATCGAAGCCGTCGAGAAGACCGGCGACGCACGGGCTCTGGTCAAAGGCATCCTGGACCGCAAGGAGAAGCTGATGGGCTTCGGCCACCGGGTCTACCGGGCCGAGGACCCGCGCGCCCGCGTGCTGCGCGCCACCGCCAAGCGCCTCGACGCCCCGCGCTACGAGGTCGCCGCCGCCCTGGAGCAGGCCGCCCTGGCCGAGCTGCGCGAGCGCCGCCCTGACCGCGCCATCGAGACCAATGTCGAGTTCTGGGCCGCCGTGATCCTGGACTTCGCCGAGGTCCCGGCGCACATGATGCCCGCCATGTTCACCTGTGGCCGCACCGCCGGCTGGTGTGCCCACATCCTGGAGCAGAAGAAGCTGGGCAAGCTGGTCCGCCCGGCCGCCATCTACACCGGCCCGGCCCCGCGCAAGCCCGACGCCGTCCCGGGCTGGGATCTGGTGTCGCACAAGTAATCCGGTTCGAACACGACGGTGGCCCGCAGCGAGAATCGCTGCGGGCCACCGTTTTTCACATCCGTCCCCGGGCCACCCCCCAGTCCCGGGTTGCTCTCAGCCCTTCACGACGGTGGTGCTGACGATCTTGTCGGCGAAGGTCTGCTTCTTGTCGTCCCACAGCGGCCACAGGAAGCCGATGTAGCAGGGCAGGGCGTCGATGAAGTGCAGGAGGCTGCGGCCGATCGCCAGGCCGAAACCGACCGGCTGCCCGGTGCTTTCGCGGATCAGTCGAATGCCGACGACCTTCTTGCCGATGGTCTGCCCGGTGGTGCCCTCCAGGTACCGCAGGTACAGGAAGCCGCCGAGGCTGATCACGAGGCCCAGCAGCCACAGGATCCACCCGAAGGCGTTGTAGCCGCCGCCGGTGCAGCTGGTGTAGTAGCTGCCGGGGCTGACGGTGCAATGCACCTTCGAGGTGCCCGCGGTGTTCGCGATGAGTTGCAGGATCCCCGAGGGCACGCCGAAGATCAGGCCGTCGATCAGGGTCGCGCCCACTCGTGCGCCCCAGCTCGCATACTGTGCCCCGTACCCTCCGAACGGCGCATAGCTGGGCTGCGGCGCCCCGTACGTGGGTTGTGCTGCGCCGTAGGCGGGTTGGGGCGCGCCGTACGCGGGCTGCTGCGGAGTCCCGTAGGGAGACTGGGCGTCATAGCCGGGTTGCGGAGCCCCGTACGTGGGCTGGGGCGCACCGTAACCGGGTTGGGGCGCGCCGTAGGCGGGCTGCTGCGGAGTGCCGTAGCCGGGTTGCTGCGGAGCGCCGTAGCCGGGCTGGGGCGCACCGTAGCCCGGGGCGGGCTGATCGGCGGGCGGGTAGCCGTATCCGGGCTGCTGCTGCGGGTACGGGTTGTTCGGGTATGTCAATGCGTTTCCTTGCAAAAGGGATTGTTTCGGTCGGGCAGGCTACAGTCTGGAGCAATCCGGCCTTCGGGATGAACTGGAAATCCGACACGCCGTGAGCGCTGCGCGATTGCTGATCCGCTCACCAGCGGCGGCGTCCCGAGGTGCTCGTATTCGAGCTGGTGCGGCGAATCCTGCAGTGGAACAATGGATTACATCTGCACCAACGGCGGTGGCGAATTGGTTGCCGGACCGCAACGGTTGGAACAATCATGATCGTGGTCCTGGCTACTGCGACCGGATTCACATAACCTGCACCGGTGCTCGACGCAGGACTGTCCAGGCGCGGCTTCTTCGCCGCGGGCGCGGCGCTCGCCGCAGGCCTCGTCACCGCCGGATGCGGTGTGGCGAACGGCAATTCGTCCGACCGCATCCTCGATCCGCACGCGGCGGCCGATCCGGCCACCGCGCCGGCGCGGCTACCCGCCGCCACGGTGTCGCCCGACGCCGTGGCCGCGAAGTATGCCGGTCGGCAGCCGCAGGGCTGGGGCATGGACCTCGACGGCGTCGTGACGGGGTTCAATGCCACGGGCAAGCAGTTCGCGGTCACCTTCGACGCCTGCGGCGGCCCCGGCAACAACGACATCGACGAGAACCTGCTGGCCTTCCTGCAGGCTCAGCAGATTCCGGCCACCCTGTTCCTGAACAAGCGCTGGATCGACGCGAATCCCGGTCGCGCCGGGCAGTTGGCCGCCAACCCGCTCTTCGAGATCGGCAATCACGGCACCGCGCACTGCCCGCTGTCGGTGAACGGCCGCGCCGCCTACGAGATCAAGGGCACCGCCTCCCCGCAGGCGGCCGTGGACGAGGTGTGGGGCAACCACCAGCGCATCACCGCCCTGACCGGGCGCGCGCCCCGCTTCTTCCGCGCGGGCACCGCGCACTACGACGACGTGGCCGTGGCGATCGTGAAGGACCTGGGCGAGACCGCGGTCGGTTTCTCGGTCAACGCCGATTTCGGTGCCACCGCGACCGCCGCCCAGGTCCAGAACAACATGACGGCCGCCAAGACCGGCGGCATCTCCCTGGCGCACATGCACCGCCCCAAGTCGGGCACCGGCGCGGGCATGCTCGCCGCGCTGCCCGCCCTGAAGTCCAACGGCTTCCAATTCGTGCACCTGCCATAGCTTTTCGGGCAGGTGCCACAGCCTTTCGGGCAGGTGCCACCGCGTTTCGAGTACGAGTCGCAGCGTTTCGGGCCCGGCGGTCAGCCGGGTAGCGAGGCCGCCCAGTCCACCGCGACGGATTCGCCGCGGTCGACAGTGAAGAAGGCGACCTCC
Source organism: Nocardia sp. NPDC059228 (assembly GCF_042754245.1). Classification (NCBI taxonomy): domain Bacteria; kingdom Bacillati; phylum Actinomycetota; class Actinomycetes; order Mycobacteriales; family Nocardiaceae; genus Nocardia; species Nocardia sp. NPDC059228. The sequence goes on from NZ_JBHZAL010000001.1 coordinate 362,362, forward strand.
AGATGCCGGCCCAGATCCACCAATTCCAGGGCGGACAGGGGGACCGGCTGCACCACCCGCACCCGCCACGGCCCCGGCTCGTCCCAGGCGTGCAGTTCCAGATCCAGCCGCAGCACCGGATCGTCTCTGCCGGTGTAGTCGGCCGCGACCGGTGTCGCGGTCAGCACGGTGGCGCGGGCGCGGCGGCCGTCGGCCAGGATCTTGGCGATATTGGTGCGCGAGGTCTCCTCGGACGCGGGCAGATGCAGCACCACCCGGTCGTCATCGCCCGGATCGACCCGGCAGCAGACCACATCGCCGGGCTGCATCCACTGCCGCTCGGCCGCGTTCACCCGCTGCCGGACCCGCGTCTCGTAGGCATGCCGGCCCTCGAGCTGGACCCGCACCCAGAACTCCGGCCCCGGCTCGGCCTCGGCGGTGCCGTGTACACCGAGCACGGTCGCGACGCCCTCGACGCCGTGCAGCAGCAGTTCGCGCCGGGCGGCGTCGTCGAGCGCGGGCCCGCGGCGGGCGAGGCCACGGGAACCGAATTGCGAGGACAGCCGGGCCAGCAGGCCGATGCGCGGGGCTGGCGCGACCTGCGGACCGCGGCGCTGCCGACCGGAGGTCGGGGGCGCGCCGGGCCCGGAATCGGGCGGTTGGTCGGAAGCGCTGCGCGGTCGCTCGTGTGCGGCCATGTCCATGGCGGTACACCGTAATCGCTGTGTGGTGCCCGACACAGCGATACCCGCGGTTTGCCGAACCCGCTCGTGGGAATGTTTTTCCGACCGGACCCGGGCGTGAGCGCGGGTGATAGCACCTCTACCCTTGTCGCCATGACCTCTGCGTTCCCGACCATCCCCGACGATCTCAAGCCCGCCGACGGACGGTTCGGTTGCGGCCCCTCCAAGGTCCGCCCCGAGCAGCTGCAGTCCCTGGTGGATACCGGCGCCTCGGTGTTCGGTACCTCGCATCGGCAGAAGCCGGTCAAGGACGTGGTGGCGCGGGTGCGCTCCGGCCTGCGCGACCTGTTCTCGCTGCCCGACGGTTACGAGGTCGTGCTGGGCAACGGTGGCACCACCGCGTTCTGGGACGCCGCCGCCTTCGGCCTCATTCGCGAGAAGTCGCTGCACCTGAGCAATGGCGAGTTCTCCTCGAAGTTCGCCTCGGTCGCCAAGGGCAACCCGTTCATCGGTGACCCGATCGTGGTGAAGTCGGAGCCGGGCGACGCCCCCGAGCCGACCTCCGACCCGTCGGCCGACCTGATCGGCTGGGCCCACAACGAGACCTCCACCGGTGTCGCCATTCCGGTGTCGCGCCCGGCCGGTTCCGAGCACGCGCTGGTCGCCATCGACGCCACCTCCGGCGCGGGCGGTCTGCCGGTGAACATCGCCGACACCGACGTCTACTACTTCGCCCCGCAGAAGTGCTTCGCCTCCGACGGCGGCCTGTGGATCGCGCTCATGAGCCCCAAGGCGCTCGAGCGGGTGGAGGAAATCAAGAACTCGGGTCGCTGGACCCCCGAATTCCTCTCGCTGCCGATCGCGATCGACAACTCCACCAAGGACCAGACCTACAACACCCCGGCGCTTGCCACCCTGTTGCTGTTCGCCAACCAGATCGAGTGGCTGAACGGCAACGGCGGCCTGGACTGGGCCGTGAAGCGCACCGCCGACTCGTCCTCGCGTCTGTACTCGTGGGCCGAGACCAGCGCGTACGCAACGCCGTTCGTGCAGAACCCGGCGCTGCGCTCGCAGGTCGTCGGCACCATCGACTTCGCCGACACCGTGGACGCCGCGCAGGTGGCGAAGGTGCTGCGCGCCAATGGAATCGTGGACACCGAGCCGTACCGGAAGCTGGGCCGTAACCAGCTGCGCATCGGCATGTTCCCGGCCATCGACCCCGACGATGTGTCGCAGCTGACCCGCTGCGTCGACTGGGTCGTCGAGAAGCTGGCCTGAGCAGTAAAAACGACATCGGTTCACGGGTCTCCCACGATCTTCGGGAGATCGTGAAACCGGTTTCGCCGCTGAGGCGAATCGATCACACTAATGCGGCGCGGAAGTCTGGGAACAGATTTCCGCGCCGCGTGTCTTGCCCCATGATTCTCAGAAGTGCACTACTGTTCCAGAACGTGGGCGGTGTCGCGAGCCTAGCTATAGCTGTGAGTTGCGCAGCGAACAGGAGGTAACGGTGCGTGAACTTCGAGTAATCGGATTGACGCCCGATTCCACGCACATCGTGTGCATCGATACCGAGAGCGGCCAGAAGTACCGGCTCGCCGCCGACGATAAACTGCGCGCCGCTGCCCGCGGAGATCTTGCCCGATTCGGCCAAATCGAGATCGAAACGGAAGCCACGATGCGTCCTCGCGATATCCAGGCCCGTATCCGTGCCGGTGCGTCGGTGGAGCAGGTCACCGAAGAGTCGGGTATGCCGTTGTCGCGGGTGGAGCGTTTCGCGTATCCCGTTCTGCTGGAACGCGCCCGGGCCGCCGAGCTGGCGCAGAAGGCGCACCCGGTCCGCAACGACGGTCCCGCCGTGGAGACCCTCATCGAGATCGTGTCGGCCGCCTTCGCCGAGCGCGGCCACAATATCGAGGTCGCCGAATGGGACGCCTGGAAGGACGAGAAGGGCTACTGGGTAGCCCAATTGCAGTGGCAGGCGGGCCGTTCCGTGATCGCCGCGCACTGGCGCTACCAGCCGGACGCGCACGGCGGCTCGGTGGTGCCGCTCGATGATCCGGCCTCGGACCTGATCGATCCCGACTTCGGCCGGGCGCTGCGCGGCCTGGCGACCATCCTGCCGGACCAGACCGACCCGGTGGTGGACGAGGTGCCGGCGCCCGCGCCCGCCCCGCGCGAGGAGCGGACCCCCGACTACGAGTCCGCGCCGGCGCGAGTCGCCAAGCAGCAGAACGTGGACGACTACTTCGAGCAGCGCGCCGCGGTCGGCGACGGCACCGTGCCGGTGACCACCGCCGCCGCCCCCGCGCCCGCTCCGGCGGCGAAGGAGCAGCCCGCTCCGGCGCTCCCCGCTGCCCCCGCACCCGCTCCGGCCCCGGCGGCTGCCGCCGAGCCCGCGGAACCGGCTCCCGCCCCGGCGCAGCCGGCCGCGAAGGCCAACGCGCAGAAGCCGAATCGGGCTAAGCGGGGCGGCAAGGCGCCGATGCCGTCCTGGGAGGATGTACTCCTAGGCGTGCGGTCCTCCGGTCACTGAGTCCTGCCGGGTAGGCCGCTCGAATTCTTTTCGGATGCTAATGGGTTGCTGAATCCGTCGGCCATCCGCTCTGCGCCGCGCCGCGAAACAAGGTTGGCAACGGCGATATTTCGGCCCTCGCGGGGGTAGATTCAGTAAGTCGGCGGTCAGTGCCGGGTCGACCCACGTCGATGCCAGCGATCGGCAGCCGGATGTTTGCTCAAAAGTAGCCATCCTGTGTGCAGTGACTGAGGGGAGGTGACGTCGGTGCCATCAACGGTCTCGTCCCTGTGGTACGTCGACGCCCCCGATCCGGTGGCCGTGCTGCGTGCGCACCCGGGACCCGACCCGGACGCCGCCTTCGCACTCGCCAAACAGCTCAACCCGGACCGTGATGTGGTGCCCGCCGCCTCGGGCACCATGAAGGTGTGGGCGGGGCCGGATCGCGAATCCATCTATATCGGTTGCTATCCCGGCGTCACGGTCGTCTGCTCCACCCAGGCCGCGTTGGCGCGCCCGACCAGACTGCCGGAGCTGCTGGTACGTCCGCTCGCCTCCGAGCAGACCTACCTGATCTCCTACGACCTGTCCCTGGGCTGGGGCGCGTTCGCGCATTGGGAACGCGGCGAATTCCGCCGCTCCTTCAGCGCGACCCGGGTCAATATCCTCGAGGACGAGGGCATGCCGCGGGTGTGGGAGCGGCCCTACTGGGCGGGTGAACATCCCATCCACCTCGCGCCCGGCGAACTGCCGGACCCGCAGCTGCTGCCCTTCGACCCGCCGGACTTCGCCGACGCCGCCAATCAGGAGTGGCTCGGCTTCCGGTATCGAGGCCGGGATCCCGAGCAGGCGCTGACCGCCGACCGGATCGAGGTCTGCGGCTTCTCGCTGTTTCCCCGAGGCGAGGCGCCGATGCTGGTGGAGGTCGTGCCGGAGGCGCCCGTCGAGCACAACGGCAGCAAACGCGGACTGCTGGGCTGGCTGCGCGGCCGCGACCGGGTCTCCTGACTCAGAACAGCAGCAGGCCCAGCCAGGCCAGCAGCACGCCCGCGCCCAGGCCCGCGATCACCCAGCGGGTCACCGGGGCGTAGCGCCAGCGCCAGGCGGTCGGCGCGGCCCCGCCCACCGCGATCAGGTTGACTGCCACCGACAGCACCGGATGGATCTGGGCCAGCGCCGCGCCGAAGGAGTAGACGCCGACGGCGGTCAGCGCGCCCACCATGACGACCACGGCGATGCCGCTGGCCCACGGGGTGGGTTCGGAATAGCCGTATCCATACGGTCCGTCGGGCGGATGGCTCACTGGGCACGCACTCTCTCGTAGAAGGCCATGGCGGCTGCGGTCGCCACATTAAGCGAATCGGTGCCCGCCGTCATGGGGATGCGGGCACGAATGTCGCTGGCCCGCATGGTCTCCTCGGTGAGGCCGGGGCCCTCCGCGCCGAGCAGCAGGGCCACCTTCTCGCCGGTCATGGCGGTGGCGAGGGTGTCGGCCTTCGGGTTCGGGGTCAGGGCGATGATCTGGAAGCCGTTGTCGCGCAGCAGGTTCAGCCCCGCGGGGAAGGGCGGCAGCTGGGCGAAGGGGACCCGCAGCACGTGGCCCATGGAGACCCGCACGGCGCGCCGGTACAGCGGATCCGAGCAGCGGTCGCCGAACAACACGGCGTCCGCACCCAATCCGGCGGCATTGCGGAAGATCGACCCGATGTTCTCGTGGTCGTTCACGCCCTCGAGCACCGCCACCGTGCGCGCGTCCGCGAGCAGCTCGCCGGCGGTGAGTTCACGTGGCCGATAGGCGCCCGCGAGGACGCCACGATTCAAATGGAATCCGACGACCTGCGCCATCACCTCGGCGCTGGCGCGGTAATACGGAATTTCCACTCCGGTCAGCTCCTCGGCGAGCTGCTCGTATCTCTTCGCGACACCGAACAATGCGAAGGGCGTGAATCGCGAGGCCAGCATGCGCTGCACGACCACCACTCCCTCGGCGATCACCAATCCCTTGCCGCCGGGCAGGTCGGGGCGTCGATCGGCATTGTTGAGGTCGCGGAATTCGGCGACCCGCGGATCGTCCGGGTCGTCGATATCGATCACTTCGGCCACCGGGACATTTTCGCCTCCGCTGCGGGCGGGCGAATGCGCGGGGCATAAGGTGATCGAGACCCGATTCCGATCTATCGAAGAGGACAGCCCATGAGCAGCAAGCCGGAAATCGAGTTCCAGGATGGTCCCGCCCCCGCCGAACTCGTGATCAAGGACCTCGTTGTGGGTGACGGCGCCGAAGCCAAGCCCGGCGACACCGTCGATGTCCACTACGTGGGCGTCGAGTACGACTCCGGCGAGCAGTTCGACGCCTCCTGGGACCGTGGTGAGTCCATCGTCTTCCCGCTGCGCGGCCTGATCCAGGGCTGGCAGGACGGCATCCCGGGCATGAAGGTGGGCGGCCGCCGCCAGCTGACCATCCCGCCGAAGCTGGCCTACGGCGAGGCCGGTGGCCACCATCTGGCCGGCAAGACCCTCGTCTTCATCATCGACCTGCTGGACGTCGTGAACTGACGACGCCCCGGTCGACGAAAAAGCCGTGCCCGCCGTGCTTTTCAGCGCGGCGGGCACGGTTGTCTGCGTTGCCGGAACTCACACCTTCACGACGATGCTGCTGATGATCTTGTCGGCGAAGGTCTGCTTCTTGGCGTCCCAGAGCGGCCAGAGCCAGCCCAGGTAGCAGGGGAGGGAGTCGACGATGTGGCAGATCTGCCGGACGAAGGCCATGCCGAAGCCCAGGGGCTGCCCGTCGGCCTCGCGGATCAGCTTGATGCCCAGCAGCCTCTTACCGGGGGTCTGGCCGCTGGTGCCCTCCATATAGATGAGGTACAGGCCGCCGATGATCGCGATGGCCGCGCCGATGAGCACCAGCACGATCCCGCCCGCGGACAGCCCGCCCGAGCAGGACGTGCTGTAAGAGGAGTCGGTCGAGTCGGTGGTGCAGTTCATGTCCTTGGACCCGACCGCGAAGCCGATGCCGTAGAAAATGGCCGCGGGCACGCCGATGATCAGCCGGTCGATGAGGAACGCCCCGACCCGTGCGCCCCAACTGGCATAGGGCGCTTGGGGATACGCGGCGTAGCCGGGTCCTGGCGGATAGCCTCCGGGCTGACCCGGGTAGCCGCCCACCGGCTGCCCGTACCCGGGCTGTGGCTGTCCCCCGTAACCGGGTGGTGGCTGCTGCCCGTAACCGGGTGGTGGCTGCTGGCCGAACCCGGGCTGCTGCCCGAATCCGGGCTGTTGCGGCTGCTGCGAGTAGGGATCGTTGCCGTAGGTCATCGGTTCCTCCCCAGAGGGAATGCGGGGGCTGGGCCCCCGCATTGTCTCCCGAATCCCTAGCCGACGATGGCGTTCATGATTGTTCCGGCGCTCGTGGCGGTCGCGCCGCCGATCATGGCGTTGGCGACCATCTTGGGGGAGGCCGAGCCGCCGCCCCACTTCTCCCAGGCGAAGCGCCCGCCGCCGTAGGTGATGGCCGCGACGCCCGACATCTGGGTGAACCAGGTGAAGTAGCGGAACATCTTCATCATCTTGTCGGCCATGGGCGGGGTTTCCGCGGTGGGGTTGCCGAACTGGGCGAGAACCGTGCCGTACATGTCATGCGCGGCCATCAGCATGCTCACGATCGTTCCTCTCCGGTACCGGGGCGCTAGGTGGAGCCAGGGGCGGTAGAGCGGTGGAGCTTCCGAAACGGGTCGATTAGAGCAATCCGGGCAGAGTCTATCCGGGTGAATCGCCGAATGTTGCTGATTGTTTGCGAACGTTATTTCCGAACGATGTCGACCGGGTCGGTGAGGGCAGCCGCGATGGCCGTTTGCTGTGGCACCCCGAGCTGCGGGAGCGCGCCCATCGCCTGACCGGCCTGATTGCCCAAGGTCTTGGTCACGGCCTGCAATTGGCTGACGCCACCGGTCAGCGCCTGCATGGCCGCCACCAGCTGGGTACCGGCCTGATCGGCGACGGCCGGAATGCTCTGTGCCAGCGACGCGCCCTGATTCAGCTGTGTGCTCGCGTCGTTCAGCCGACCGGCCGCGTCGCGCAGTAGTTGCCCGACCTGGGTATCCGGAGTGACTTGCGTGCCGGTCAGATTGGCGAAGCCGCTGAGCTGGGTGTTGGCCTGATTCGCCACGTTCTGCAGACCCTGCAGTTGGGTGATGACATTCGCCAGCCGCGGATCATCGGCGAACGGCAGCGCCTGCAGCAGCGGCACCACGAAGTCGAGACCGTTGGACAGCGTGCTCGCCGCCTGGGAGACCTGCCCCATGGTGACGCCGGTCGAATCCAGCGCCGCGGCAAGCTGATTCGCCTGCGCGGTGGCGGCGCTCAGGGTGGAGTTCAGCGCGTCGATGCCGGAGGTCAGCTGTCCCGCACCGGATTTCGCCTGATTCAGGAAGTCCATCATCTGGTCGGCGCCGCCGGAGAACTGCTGCGCCCCGTCGGCGGCCGCCTGCACGCCCGCGCTGAGCAGCTGCGAGGTGCCCGCGATCTGCGACACCTGCAGGCGCGCGGTGTTCATGGTCGCGAACAGGGTGTCCAGCCCAGCGGCGCTGATCTTCTTGGTCACCTCGGTCACCGCGTCGTTGACCAGGTTCGGGTCGGCGCGATCGTGGGTGGTGACGGTGACCTGCGCCCGGTGCGGCTTGTCGGTGAGCAGGGAGGTGATATCGGTGCTGAGGTCGGTGGGCAGCGTGACCACCGCGGCGTAGTCCTTGGTGCTCGCCTCGTCGACCACATCCCAGTGCCGGGTTCCGCTGCCCTGTAGCTCCTTTGCGATGCGCGCGCCCAGTGGCCCGGTATCGCCGTTGATGAGCGCGACCGCGGTGGGCGCGGAGCGCAGCCGGAGGACGCTGATCGTGCCCGCGGTGACCGCGGCGGCGAGCAGCAGGACGATCAGGACCCAGCGGGCGCGTTTTCCGAACACCATTCAGACCGTATCGGGGCGGCGTGCCCCGAGCTCTGATGGTTGTCTGAGAGTTCGGTAAAGACCGGTACGTTCACCCGCGGCCGGGCGATGGCCCCGGCGGCGCATCGCGGTCCGGTAGTTCCAGTACCAGGCGCACCCCGCCCAGCGTGCCGTCATCGAAATAGGCTCGGCCACCGTGCAATTGGGCCTGCTGCGCGACCAGCGCCAGCCCCAGCCCGGACCCGCCCTTGGCGGCGTGGCTACCCCGGAAGAACCGTTCGAACACCGCCTCGCGCTCCGCGGGCGGCAGTCCGCGCCCGTTGTCGTCGATGGAGATGATGATGCGCCCGTTCGCCGCCCGGTGCGCCGACACCAGCGCCTCGGTGGCCCCGCCGTGCCGCGCCGAATTGGTCAGCGCGTTGTCCACGGCCAGCCGCAGACCGGTGGGCAGGCCCCGGGTGACGAGTTCGGCGTCGGTGTCGATGCGCACCTTCAGTTGCGGGAAGTGCCGCATGGCGTCGTGCGCGGCGGCGTCGCAGAGCTCGGCCACATCGGTGACCACGTGGTCGCGTTCATTGGTGAGGTCACCGGCGGCCAGCCGTTCCAGTGCCGCGAGGGTGGTCTCCACTCGGTTCTGGCCGCGCTGCAGGTCGCCGAGGATTTCCCGGCGCTGGTCCTCGCTGAGGTCGAGGGTGCGCAGCACCTCCAGATCGGTGCGCATGGCGGTGAGCGGGGTGCGTAGTTCGTGCGCGGACACCGCGGCGAAGTCGCGCGCGGTCTCCAGCGCCGCGGCGATCTCGGCCTGCGCCCGGTCCAGCCGCTCCAGCATGGTGTTGACGGCCTCGCCCAGCTTGTCGGCCTCCCTGACCCCCGAACCGTCCACGGGCAGCTGCGCATTCGGGCCGCCGGTGGGCCCGCGCTGATCGACCGCCTCGGTGAGCCGGACGATGGGCCGCACCGCGCGGCCGCCGAACAGCCAGCCCAGCCCGGCCGACGCCGCCACCGCGGCCAGCGCCGCGAAGAACACGAACCGCCGCTGCTCCGCGGTGGCGTGCTCGGTCTCCGTGGTCGGAATGCCCAGGGAGACAACGCGTCCCGCGGGCTGGTTCTCGGTGGTGGTGAGCACCCGGTAGGAATTGCCGTCCACCGTGACGGTGTGATTACCCACCGACAGGGTGGGCAGCTGCACGGAGGTGCTGGTCATGGAGCCGTCGGCATTGCGCACGGTGAGCGCCAGCTGGTTGGTGGGGCCGAGCACGTCGAGGACGGTCACCGCGAGTTGTGGCTCGATGAGCACGATCCGCGAGGACAGCGCCAGCTGCTGATCGGCCTGACCGAGATTGTTGCGCTCGATGGCGGTGACGGTCACCCAGCTGAGCACCGCCACGATGATGGTGGCGCCCAGCGCCGCGGCCGCCGCGACCCGGAAGCGCAGCGAATAGGAGTGGCGGCGCCGGCGCGGTGGTGCGGAATCGAGTGCGGGCCGGTTCATTTGGGTGCGCGTAAGACGAATCCCACCCCGCGAATGGTGTGCAGCAGGCGCGGGGTGCCGTCGACCTCGAGTTTGCGGCGCAGGTAGCCGACGAAGACGTCCACCACATTGGTGTCGGCGGCGAAGTCGTAGCCCCACACCAGTTCCAGCAGCCGCTCCCGGCTCAGCACCACGCCGGCGCTGCGGGCCAGCGTGGACAGCAGCTCGAATTCCCTTTTGGTGAGCTCGATCTCGGTGCCGTGCAGCAGCGCCCGGTAGCCGGCGACGTCGACTTCCAAGGGGCCCACGGTGATCGCGCCCGGGATGGCGGAGGCGGGTACGTCGCTGCGCCGCCGCAGCAGCGCCTTGATGCGGGCGACCAGTTCGGCGAGCACGAACGGCTTCACCAGATAGTCGTCGGCCCCGGACTCCAGCCCGGCGATCCGATCGTCGACCGAACTGCGCGCCGACAGCACGCAGATCGGCACCTCGTTGCCCATGGCGCGCAGCGCGGTGACCACGCCCGCGCCGTCCAGCACCGGCATGTTCATATCGAGCACGACGGCATCGGGGGCGGATTCGTTGACACTGCGCAGCGCCGCGGCGCCGTCCCGGGCGATGACCACCCGGAACCCCGACAGCCGGAGCCCGCGCTCGACCGATGCGAGCACATCCTCGTCGTCGTCGACGACCAGGACAGTGGGTACCGCTGTATCCAATTTGCCCTCCGCTTCGCTCCGGACGGTTCGCGGCCCTGGAGGTCTCGTTCTTCCCTCCGCTTCGCTCCCCCGCTCCGCTCGGTCCAGAACGAGACGGGCCGCGAACCTGATGTGGTGTGCCACCGGGGCGGCACACCACATCAGTATCGTCCGACGAGGGTCAGTAGTTGTGGCAGGAGTCGGCGACCTGCTGGATCGCGGCGGCGATTCCACCGGCACGCGGGTCGGCCGCGGCCTGGTCGGCGGCGTCCGGGTTGTCCTTCAGGTACTGGTCGAGTTCGGCCTGACGCTGCTCGGGCGACAGCGCGAACTTGGCCTGCAACTCGGACTTGTAGCCCGGGTTCTGGTCCAGGAACGAGGCCAGGGCCGGGGCCTTGTCGTGCAGGGCCGCGTCCACCTGGGTGAAGGTGCAGGTCGAGTTCAGTAGCGGCGCAACCAGATCCGCGGGGGACGCCGAGGCGGTGGCGGGCGCGAGGGCGAGGGCCACGGCGGCGACCGCGCCGGCTCCGAAGAGCGCACCGACGCGGCGATTACGGACGAAGCTCATGCATCGACCTTTCTTGTTCGACAAGCAGAGCGAAAGGGTGGCGCGCGAATCCCGCGATTCGCGCCCGCCCGACGCTAAACCACCCGCATGGGAGGCCGATGAGCGAAGTATGAAAACTTTCTGAGGCTAGCCCGAGACGGCCGAATCCCCGGCCTGAGCGGCCGGATCCACCCCGGACGCGCCCGTATCGAGGGTGGCCGGATCGACCCGGTGGAGCGCGGAGGTGGCGATCGCGGCATCGGCGGCGGCGATGCGCTCCTTGTCCTCCATCAGGGTGACCGCGTCGCGGATCTGCTTCTCCAGGGTGGGCAGCATGGCGGCGTCGTCGATGGTGGGCGGCACCTCGAAGGTTTCGCCCGCCGCGATCTGACGCATGGTGCGGCGCAGGATCTTTCCGGAGCGGGTCTTCGGCAGCGCGGTCACCGCGACCACGTCGTAGAGGGTGGCGATGGCGCCGACCCGCTCGCGAACCCGCTCGATGACCTCGGCGCGCAGTCGCTCGGACTCGATGTCGATGCCGGTCTTGAGCACCACGTACCCGATCGGCCGCTGCCCCTTCAGCTCGTCCGGGATACCGACCACCGCGGTCTCGGCCACGGCCGGATGCCCGGAAATGGCCGCCTCGATGCCGCCCGCCGAGAGCCGGTGCCCGGCCATATTGATGACGTCGTCACTGCGGCCCAGGACGTACAGGTAACCGTCCTCGTCGAAGAAGCCGGAGTCGCCGGTCAGATAGTGGCCGGGGTAGGCGGAGAGATAGGAGCGCTCGTAGCGGGCGTCGTCGCGCCACAGCGTGGTCAGCGTGCCGGGCGGCAGCGGCAGCCCGATGACGATGTTTCCTTCTGTATTGGGTGGGACCGCATTGCCTTCGGAATCCAGCACCCGCAGCCGGTACCCGGGCACCGGCACCGAGGCCGAACCGGGCTTGATCGGAAGCTGCTGCAGCCCGAGCGGATTGGCGCAGATGGGCCAGCCGGTCTCGGTCTGCCACCAGTGGTCCACGACCGGGCAGTCGGGCCGCTCCGCGAGCAGGGTCTCCACCGCCCACTCGTAGGTGGCGGGGTCCAGCCGCTCGCCGGCGCAGAACAGTGCCCGCAGCCGGGTCAGATCGTGGCTATGCGCGAGTGCGGCGTCCGGATCGGCGCGCCGAATGGCCCGCAGCGCCGTCGGTGCGGTGAACATCACGTCCACTTTGTATTCGTCCACCAGCCGCCAGAAGGTCCCGGCGTCCGGGGTCCCGATCGGCTTGCCCTCGTAGAGGATGGTGGTCGCCCCGACCAGCAGCGGTGCGTACACGATGTAGGAGTGCCCGACCACCCAGCCGATATCGGAGGTGGTGAGCATGGTCTGACCGGGGCCGACCTCGTAGATATTGCGCATGGACCAGGCCAGCGCGACCGCGTGCCCGCCGTTGTCGCGCACCACGCCCTTGGGCTTCCCGGTGGTCCCGGAGGTGTAGAGGATATAGAGGGGATCGGTTGCGGCCACCGAGACCGGATCGGCCGGTTCCGCGCCGATCTGCGCCTCGTCCCAGTCCAGCCAGCGGGCGGCGACGGTGTCGGAGGAGGCGGGCAGATGTTCGGTGGCGGCCTGCTCGGCGGGAAAACGAATGGTGGGGAAGCCGTCCCGTTGCTTGACCAGCACCGTGCGGGGCGCGGTGGTCTCCGCGAGATCGAGGGCGGCCAGCACGATCGGCGGGTACTCGATGCGGCGGCCGGGTTCCAGCCCGCCGGAGGCAGTGACAATCAGCACAGGTTCGGCGTCGTCGATGCGGGCGGCGAGTTCGTGGGCGGCGAATCCGCCGAAGACCACCGAGTGCACCGCGCCGATGCGGGCGCAGGCGAGCATGGCCACCACGGCTTCCGGGATCATCGGCATATAGATGACGACACGATCACCGGTCTTGACGCCCAGTCGGAGCATGGATCCGGCAAATCGGGCGACTTCGTCCAGCAGCTCCCGATATGTGTAGATCCTTCTGGACCCGGTCATAGCGGAGTCGTATATTAGGGCCGGTTGTTCAGCGCGACCCCCCTCCTGACCGCCGGTCGGGCCTTCCGGGGATGTGATATCGCGCACATGCCGGTCCAGGGCGTTGTAGGAGGTGTTGAGGCGAGCGTCGGGAAACCAGCGCGCAGTCGGACGGGCCGCGGTATCGAGAATCTGAGTGGGGGGCACATCCCAGCTGATGGCTTCGGCCGCGTCGCACCAGAACTCCGAGGGATCGACCAGGCTCAGCTGATAAGCCGATCGGTACTCCTGCTTCGCGTTCAACCCGGTGACTCCCTAGCTCCGCCATGTGTCCTTGAGATGCGCTGAGATGCCCGCCTCGATAGATCCAGCTGATTGTGGCAGACTTCACGCGACGTCCGGGCGGACGCCGCGACCTTTGATTTTGCCTGCAAATGGCAGGTCAGGGAGCGGTGGTTGCCAAGAGGTCACACAAGAAGTTATTGATCCGTTAGAATCGCATGTCACATATTTCGGCCGTCATGGACGCAATTTCTCGGCCAGCCGCAGTTCTCGGCCAGCTGTGCCAGTCGAGCCCAGCGTGCGATCGCGGAGGCTCGCTGATGGCGCGTGGCTGGGGCCAGTTTGGAAAGTGAGTGGGAGATGCGTGACGCCGCTAGGTCCGGCAGCAATAAGCGCTGGGCGCTGAGCAACTGGGACCTGCGATGGAAGGTCACGGCGGTGCTCGCCGTGCCGCTGTTGGTTGCTGTTGTGCTGGGAGCGTCCAGGATCTCGGCGGAGTTCGCCGACTCCAGCCGGCTCTCGACGGCGACCGATCATGTCGGGGTCATCCCGGCGATCACCGGTCTCAGTGCTGATGCGGCGCAGGTCGCCAGTGGTCAGATGGTCATGCTGGGCCCGACCCAGTCGCTGACTTCGGATCCGGAGCTTGCCCAGTTGGATACGGCCATCGCCTTCGCCGAGAAGGCGGCTGCGCGATTGAGCGATATGCCCAGCGCCCGCTCGGCGCTGGACGAGATGATCGTGGGCGCCAAGGCGATCCGGGCCCAGGGCCTGGCGCCGTCGAAGTCGATTCCGGACACCGTCACCGCGGTCGAACGGATCCGCGGCGACAGCGTGCGCACGGTGGAGAACATCGTGTCCAGCGTCGCCGACAAGAACGTGGACCAGTCCAAGCTGCGCCTGGTCGACTCGCTGAACAGCCGTTGGATGCTGTTCAACGAGGTCGCCGGTATGGCCGAGGCGCTACGCAACAACCCCAAGGATGGCCTCAAGGACATCCAGATCGGCGTCAATACCGAGCGGCAGATGCTGGCCGTGCTCGCGCACCGCTTCCCGGACGGCGACGCCACCATCGCGGAGCTGGATCGGCAGGCCGACACCCGCGTGCAGCTGGTCAACGGCCCGCAGGCGCTGGCCGGGCAGCTGCCCGTCGCCGAGCTGAAGGATTCGCTGGTCGCCAGCATCAACGGCTACCAGTCCATCGCGACCGCCTCCACCAAGGACATCGTGTCCCGGGTGGACGATCTGGCCGCGGCGGCCCGCTCGGGCGCCATCCGCTACTCGATCATCGTCATCGCCACCATCCTGGGCGCGCTGGCGCTGGCCGTGCTGATCGCGCGCGCGATGATCGTCCCGCTGCGCCGTCTGCGCCTGGCCGCCCTGCGCGTCGCCGAATACGACCTCGGCCAGGAAGTTTCCTCGCTGCGTGACGGTGCGGATCCCGAAGACGTTCCGCTGGAACCGATGCCGGTGCACACCGACGAGGAGATCGGCCAGCTGGCCCGCGCCGTCGACGACATCCACGGTCAGGCGCTGCGCCTGGCCGCCGACCAGGCCGCCATGCGTACCCAGGTCAACGACATGTTCGAGACCCTGGCCCGCCGCTCCAAGTCCCTTGTCGATCACCAGCTCTCGCTCATCGAGGCGATGGAGTACGACGAGAAGGACCCGCGCCTGCTCGAAAACCTCTTCCGCCTCGACCACCTCGCCGCCCGTATGCGGCGAAACGGCGACAACCTGCTGATTCTGGCCGGTACCAAGCAGCGCCGGACCAAGTCCGCGCCCGTCGAGATCGCCGACGTGCTGCGCGCCGCCATCTCCGAGGTGGAGGACTACGAACGCGTCAAGCTGGGCGCCACCCCGCGGGGTGCGCTCGTCGAGCCCGCCGCCTCCGACCTCGCGCACCTGTTCGCCGAACTCCTGGACAACGCGCTGCGCGCCTCGCCCCCGGAGACGGACGTCAAGTTCACCTTCGCGCAGGCACACGATCAGGGTCTGCTGATCGAGGTCGCCGACCGCGGTATCGGTATGCCCCCGGCCGAAATGGCCGAGATCAACCGGCGACTGGAGGCCGTGGCCGAGGTCGGTCCGGACACCGCCCGCCACATGGGTCTGTTCGTGGTCGGCCGCCTGGCCGAGCGCCACGGCCTGACCGTGCGGCTGCGCCCGACCTTCGACATCGCCCGGGACCCGGGCGTGACGGTCACCGTGCACGTGCCCAAGCCGCTGATCGTCTCGGCGGGCGGGCCGATCTCGGTGCCGCCGCAGCAGGGTCAGACCCCGCCGTCGGCTCCCACGCCGTCCGCGCCGCAGGGTGCGGGCAACCAGGCCGGTGCGCCGTCCTCCATGCAGATGCGCGCGGTCACCCGCACGGCGACCGGCAATGTGATGGTCACCGTGGATCCGGGTGTGAGCGGGCCGATTCCGGCTCCGGCGGGACAGACGCCGGGCGCTGCCCCGGCCCCCGCCGCGGCCAGCGCCTCGACCGGACTGCCCACGCGGCAGCCGGGCGCCCAGGTGCCGGGCGGTCTGCCGACCCGGCAGCCCGGTGTGAACGGGCCCACCGTCAAGCACACGCTGACGGCTCCGGGCGGGTCGAAGCCCGCCGGCCTACCCCAGCGTGATCCGGGCGCGCACGGTCCGTCCGCGCCCTCGGCCCAGCCGGGCGCCAATCTGCCGCAGCGCGGTCAGAGCCCCGACGGCCCCTCGCAGCCGCGGGGCGGTCTCGCCGCCAACATGCTCAAGCGCCAAGGTGCCCCGGGCAACATGCCGCCGCGACCGGGCGAGCCGGGGGCCGCACCGAGCGGTCCGGGCCAGGGAGGCTTGCTGCAGCCGGGTCAGTCCGGTGCGATGCCGCAGCGCACTCCCTCCGTCGGCCTGCCGCAGCGCGATGCCGCGCCGGGTGGAGCTCCGTCGGGACCCGGTGGTCTGCCGCAGCGTCAGCCGGGCACCAACGGTGCGCCGGGCCGCGAGGCCGGTCTCGGCCAGCCGCAGCGCCCCGCGCCCGGCGGCCTGCCCCAGCGCGAACCGGGTAGCAATGGTGCGCCGCAGCAAGCGCGCGGAGCGGATTCGGGTCCGACCCGTCGCGAGCCCGCCGCCGGTGGTCTGCCGCCGCGTGACTCGGCCGCCGGTGGTCTGCCGCCGCGTGATCCTTCGGCCGGTGGTCTGCCGCAGCGTGATTCCGCTGCCGGTGGTCTGCCGCGTCGGGAGCCGGGCGCCAATGGCGCTCCGGCGCAGCGTGGTCCGGGTGCTCCGGGCCAGGGGCTGCCGCAGCGGGGTGCCGCGCCGCAGCGGGACGGGGGCAATGGCCTCGCCGCCGCTCAGGATTCGAACGTGCCGGGTCTGCCCAAGCGTGATGGCCTCGCGCCGCGCGATGGCGGCCTGCCACCGCGTGATCCGGCCGCGGGCGGCTTGCCGCAGCGTGGTGCGGCGGCCGGTGGCCTGCCCCAGCGTGACGCGGGCAATGGTCTTCCCCAGCGCGACGCGGGCAACGGCCTGCCGCAGCGTGGTGCCACCGGTGCTGATCCGTTGTCGGGCGGTCTGACTCAGCGTGATCCGCTGGGTGGGTCTCGAGCGCTGGGAGGTGGAGCGGCACAACGTGATTCCGCTGCCGGTGGTCTGCCTCAGCGCGGTGGCAACGGCCTGCCGCAGCGTGACGGTGGCAATGGTCTGCCGCAGCGCGACGCCGGTAGCGGTCTGCCGCAGCGGGAATCCGCCGGTGGTCTGCCGCAGCGTGGTGCCCCGGGCGCTGATCCGCTGTCCGGTGGTCTGACTCAGCGTGATCCGCTGAGCGATCCACTGCCGCAGCGTGATCCGAGTGCGGGCCTGCCGCAGCGGGGCGCGACCGGTCTGCCGCAGCGTGATCCGGGTGCGGTGCTGCCGCAGCGCCCGAGCCCGATTCCGGGTGTGGGCCTGCCGCAGAACGGCTCCGACGCTGTCAAGGAGCCCGGACGGCACAGCTTCCGCTCGAATCCGCAGAAGGCGGCGTCGTTCTTCCAGACCCGTTTGCAGCCGGCCGATTCCGGTGGCGATGCGATCATGGGTGGCACGCCGATTTTCGCGGAGATGATGTCGGCGTGGCTGTCGGATCCGAATGCCGACCGGTCCCAGGTGGCGTCGTCCTTCGAATCACCGGGTGACGAGGGCTGGCAGGCGGCTCGCCGCGTCAACGAGTCCTCGGCGGACAAACGGACCGCCGCGGGTCTGCCGCAGCGTGATCCCGGTAACCGACTTGTGCCCGGCGGTGTCACCGGAAACGCTGACAAGGCGGCCCATCGGGACCCAGAATCCATCAGGTCAAGTCTGAGTCGTCACCAGCAGGGCGTCCGGGATGGCCGCGCGATGAAAGCTATGAACCTAACCGGAGATAAAGGAGACCGATGAACCCCGATCTAGGTGGTACGAAGCGTCAGCTGGATTGGCTGGTTTCGAATTTCGCCAATGAGGTTCCCGGCGTTGCGCACGCGGTCCTGGTGTCGGCTGACGGCCTGCTGATGGCCGCGAGTGCGCAGCTGCCCGTGGACCGTGCCGAACAGCTGTCAGCGGTGACCGCGGGGCTCGCGAGCCTCTCGGTTGGTGTGTCGAACTTGTTCGAGGGCGGCACCGTATTGCAGTCGGTGGTCGAGATGGAACACGGCTACCTGCTGCTCATGGCGGTCGGCGACGGCTCGTACCTGGCGGTGCTGACGAATACGTCCTGCGACATCGGCCAGGTGGGATACGAGATGGCCTTGTTGGTCGAGCGAGTGGGCCAGACGGTTCAGGCCACACCTCGCGTCACGATGGGTTCCTGATGGCGGGATGGACATAGACAACGAACGCGTTGGGAGCGCCGAACCGAGCCTGGTTCGCCCTTATTCACTGACGGCCGGTCGCACCCGGCCGAAGGTGGAGCTCGCCCTGGAGGCGCTCGTCGCATCGCATCCGGTCGCCCTCGAGCGGCAGTTCGAACTCACCAATATCGAGACGTCAATCGTGGAGTTGTGCAGAGAATCGCCGTCGGTTGCCGAGGTAGCCGCGCGTCTGGGCATCCCGCTCGGGGTCGCGCGGGTGCTGGTCGCCGACCTCATCGATGCCGGCCATGTGCGGGTATCGGCGACATTGAAAGACGATTCCAGCGACGATGAACGTCGCGAGCTGATCGAAAGGGTTCTCAGTGGACTCCGGCGTATTTGATTCGACGACACAGGTCGACACGCGCACCAGCAAGCCCACGTCGGCCAAGATCGTCGTGGCCGGTGGTTTCGGTGTCGGCAAGACCACTCTGGTCGGTGCCGTGTCGGAGATCGTTCCGCTGCGCACCGAGGCTTTGGTGACCAATGCCAGTGTGGGCGTGGACTCCCTGACCGGGATCCCGTCCAAGGCCACCACCACGGTGGCCATGGACTTCGGCCGCATCAGCCTGGCCGATGACCTGGTGCTGTACCTGTTCGGCACGCCCGGCCAGTACCGCTTCTGGTTCATGTGGGACGACCTGATCAAGGGCGCCATCGGCGCGGTGGTACTGGTCGACACCCGCCGGCTGGAGGACAGTTTCGCCGCCGTCGACTACTTCGAGGCGCGGAACCTACCCTTCCTGGTGGCCATCAACGAATTCGATGATGCGCCACGGTATCCGGTCGAGGACATTCGCCAGGCCCTGGCGGTGCCCGCGGACGTGCCGATCCTCTCGATCGATGCCCGTCGCCGGGAGCCGGTGAAGCAGGCTCTGGTCGCGGTCACCGAGTACGCACTGCGCAAGGTCGTGCAGGGGTACTGAGCCGTTCAGGCGATAAGCTCGCGCCGTGAAGATCTCGGCGCGGGAGCTGCTCGGCGCATTGCTCGATCCCGGTTCCTTCGTGAGCTGGGATCGGCCACCCGTTGCGGTGGCGGCATCGGCCGGGTATCGCGAGGATTTGCTGGCTGCTGCGGCAACGGCGGGCACCGATGAGGCGGTGCTCACCGGGGAGGGGTTGCTGCGCGGACGGCGGGTCGCCGTGCTCGCGTGTGAGTTCGGGTTTCTCGCGGGGTCCATCGGGGTGGCCGCGGCCGAGCGCATCGTGTCGGCGGTGGAGCGTGCCACCGAGCTGGGACTGCCGCTGCTCGCCTCGCCGACCTCCGGCGGTACCCGAATGCAGGAGGGCACAGTCGCTTTCGTGCAGATGGTGAAGGTCGCCGGGGCCCTGGCCGCACACAAGGCGGCGGGGCATCCGTATCTGGTGTATCTGCGCGACCCGACCATGGGCGGGGTGTTCGCCTCGTGGGGATCGTTGGGGCACATGACATTTGCCGAGCCGGGCGCGCTGGTCGGTTTTCTCGGGCCGCGAGTTTACAAGGCGCTGTATGGGAAACAGTTCCCCGAGGGCGTGCAGACGGCCGAAAACCTTTACCACAATGGCGTTATCGACGGAGTCGTACCGGTGCCGGTCTTCCGCCGGATCGCACATCGGGCTCTGAACGTCCTGTGCGACGGACCGCTGCCGCTGCCCGGAAAGGGCGGCGGCCCACACCGTTCCGAGGAGGGCGTCGATTCCTTCCCGGCGGGTGCGGAGGAACGGCGCGGCCCGGCGCTGCTCGATACCGGCGACGTCGACGGCTGGCAGTCGGTGCTCATCTCGCGGCGGGCCGATCGGCCGGGAATCCGGGAGTTGCTGCGCCACGCCACCGATCGAGTTCCGTTGTCCGGCACCGGACAAGGTGAGCTGGATCGCACCGTCGTGCACGCGCTCGCCCGTTTCCGCGGGCAGCCCTGCATCGTCTTCGGCCATGATCGCGCGGGGCAGTCGCCCGAGAACACCATGGGTCCGGCGGCATTGCGCGAGGCCCGGCGCAGCATGCATCTGGCCGCCGAACTCCACGTCCCCCTGGTCCTGGTCATCGATACCGCGGGCGCCGCGTTGTCCCGTGAGGCGGAGGAGCGTGGCCTGGCGCCCGAAATCGCCCGCTGCATAGCAGATCTCGTCACCCTCGATACGCCGACGGTGTCGGTGCTGCTCGGCCAGGGCACCGGCGGTGGCGCGCTGGCCCTGCTGCCGGCGGACCGGGTGCTGGCGGCCGCGAACGGCTGGCTGGCTCCGCTCCCGCCGGAGGGTGCGAGCGAGATCGTCTACCGCGACATCGGGCACGCCCCGGAACTGGCTGCCGCTCAGCGGATTCGCGCGCAGGATCTGCGGGCCGACGGGATCGTGGACCGCATCGTGCCCGAGTATCCCGATGCCGCAGAGGAGCCGGTGGATTTCGCGCTGCGCATGGTGGCGGCCATTGCCGACGAACTGGCCGGTCTCACCAGTCGGTCCGCCGCGGATCTGCCGGCCGCACGGCAGTTGCGATACCGGCGCCTGGGTCTCGGGTCGTAGTTCTCCTCACATCCCACCACAGTGACGCTGGGAAGTTGCCACCGTGCGGATTCGATTCGACTTCTTCCCTATCGTGTGTTCGGTTGACGGGGTGGAACGGCGCTTCTACCTTCGGAACGGTGACTTATCGGTTCGAGGCCAGCGACATCCCAGCGATAGTGCTCAATGATGGCCAGGTCATGCCGAAGCTAGGGTTCGGTGTGTACAACGTCGTCGGCGCCGAGGCGGTCGGCACCATGACGACGGCCCTCGAGCTCGGCTACCGGAGCATCGACACCGCCGCCTTCTACGGCAATGAGGAGGAGGTCGGCCGCGCGGTCCGGGAATCGGGCCTACCGCGGGACGAGGTGTTCGTCACCACCAAGCTGTGGAACGCCGACCACGGCTACGACGCCGCCATGCGTGCCTTCGACGCCAGCGTCAAGCGACTGGGCCTGGACACCATCGACCTGTTCCTGATCCACTGGCCGCTGCCCGCGGCCGGTCTGTATCTCGACACCTTCCGCGCGCTGCAGACGCTCAAGCGGCAGGGCCGGGTGGTCTCGATCGGCGTCTCCAACTTCACCAGGGCGCACCTGGAACGGGTGATGGCTGAGACCGGGGAGGCGCCGGCCATCAATCAGGTTGAGCTGCATCCGTATTACGCGCAGTCGGAATTGCGGGCCTTCCACGCCGCGCACGGCATCGTGACCGAGGCGTGGAGCCCGCTGGGGCGCGGGGCCGAGTTCAACGACTCGGTCATCATCGCGCTGGCGGACAAGCTCGGCCGGACGCCCGCACAGATCATCCTGCGCTGGCACATGCAGCTGGGGAACGTGGCCATTCCGAAGTCCACGATGCCGTCCCGGATGGCGGAGAACCTGGCGGTCTTCGATTTCGAGCTGTCCGGCCGGGAGATGACGCAGATCGCCGGCATCGACAAGGGCGCACGGCAGGGCGCGGATCCGAACATTTTCGATATGGACGCCCCCGCCTGAACTCACGGCTCGTGCTGGGTGGGAATGCCCAGGTACGAGGTCAATTCGACGGCGGCGGCCCGGCCCGCGCGATTCGCGCCGATGGTGCTGGCGGACGGGCCGTAGCCGATCAGGTGGATGCGCGGATCGGCCTCGACCCGGGTGGCGAGCCGACCGCCCATGGTGATGCCGCCGCCGGGACCGCGCAGCCGCAGCGGGGCCAGATGATCGAGGGCGCTGCGGAATCCGGTGGCCCACAGGATCACGTCGGCGTGCTGGAAAGTGCCGTCGGCCCAGCGGATTCCGTCGGCTTCGAGGTGGTCGAACATGGGCCGCCGATCCAGCACGCCGCGGTCGCGCATGGCCCGCACCCGCGCGTCCTCGGGCAGGCCGGTGACCGAGACCACCGAGCCGGGCGGGAGTCCACGCCGCACACGGTCTTCCACCATGGCCACCGCCGCCCGCCCGTCCTCGGGTGCGAATTGCCCTGAGCGGAACACGGGTTCGCGCCGGGTCACCCACGTGGTGCCGGTGAC
Source organism: Nocardia sp. NPDC059228 (assembly GCF_042754245.1). NCBI lineage: Bacteria > Bacillati > Actinomycetota > Actinomycetes > Mycobacteriales > Nocardiaceae > Nocardia > Nocardia sp. NPDC059228. The sequence continues at coordinate 384,300 of NZ_JBHZAL010000001.1, forward strand.
CTGCGAGATCTCGTCCAGCAGTTGGATGGCGGTGATCCCGCCGCCCACCACGACCACGTGCTTGCCCGCGAATTCCGTTGCGGTGCGGTAATCGTGGGCGTGCAGCTGACGCCCCGCGAAGGTGTCCGCGCCCCGGTAGTAGGGAATGAACGGCTTGTCCCAGGTGCCGGTCGCATTCACCAGCCCGCGCACCCGCAGCGTCGCGTCCGGTGTCAGCTCCGCGTGCAGCAGCCCATCGACCTCCTGATCCGGGCAGGTGGCCGGGGTGGCCCGGTCGCACACCAGGCTGACCGACACCGGCCGGCGCACCCGCAGATCGAAGCGCTTCTCGTAGAGCTCGAAGTAGTGCGGCACGGCCGTGGCCGCCTGTGCGTTCTCCGAGCCCTCGGGCAGCGTCTCCGCGAACGGCATGCCCGGAAGATCGTGCACCCGATTGACGTTGCTCAATGTCAGTGACGGCCACCGGAACTGCCACGCCCCGCCGGGCGCGGGAGCGTGGTCGACAATGAGAAAGTCCTGCTCCGGCGTTAAACCGAGCCGTCGCAGGTGATATCCGACCGACAAACCGGCCTGTCCGGCGCCGATTACGAGGATGTCGACATCGGGTGTTGCGGTCACCGGCCCGACGGTACGCGCACCTAGAGTGAAAGCCGATCATGGGTCGAAAGCGCAGGTGAGTTGGACAGTGGGGAAGGGACAGATGCTCGGAGTCAGCCGCGATGGCGAGGTAGTGACCATCGAACTGCAGCGTCCGGATAGACGGAACGCCCTGAACGAGGAGCTGATCGGGCTGCTGCGCGCGGCGCTCGAGGAGGCCGCGACCTCGGCCCGCGTGATCGTGCTGACCGGCCAGGGGCCGATCTTCAGCGCGGGCGCGGATCTGGACGGCGTGTATTCGGACACGTTCCTGACCGGGCTGCTCGGCATGCTGCGCACCATCGAGACGATCCCGGTGCCGGTGATCGCGGCCATCAACGGCGGAGCGCTGGGCGCGGGCGTGCAACTGGCCCTGGCGTCGGACCTACGGGTCATGACACCGGACTCCTTCATCGCCGTGCCGGCGGCGAAACTCGGTATCTCCGTGGACCGTTGGACCGTGCGCCGGTTGTCCAACCTGATCGGGCCCGGCCCGGCGCGCACCATCCTGATGGGCGCCGAGCGGGTGCAGGCCGCGGACGCGTACCACTTCGGCTTCGCCAACCGGATCGGCACGCTGGCCGACGCGCAGGCCTGGGCCAAGCAGATCGCCGAACTCGCGCCGCTCTCGCTGCGGCATCTGAAACTGGTCTTCAACGACGACGACACCCGAGGCCCCGACTCCCTGGAGCAGACCGCGGCGCTGGACGCGGCGTGGCAGAGTGCCGACGCGCAGGAGGCGCGCACGGCACGTCAGGAGAAGCGGCCCGCGAAGTTCGAGGGCAAATGAACGGGCAGCGCGCGGCCGCGAATGCGCGGAAACTGGTGGGTATGTCTGCGGGTGCATTCGGTCTTTCCTGGTTGGTGCGGGCGGCGTGGGGGATTCCCTCCGCGATGGGCGCCTCCATGTCCGCCATCGCGCCGACGGCGCACGGGGCGACCACCTATCGCAATCGGCAGTTCCACAACACCGAACCGAGCAGCCAGATCACCGGTTCCCCGTTGGAGCTGCTGTATCAGCTGGCCACCCAGCGCGACCGGGGCCGCCCGGCCGGGACGATCCCGCTGGTGACGCCCGCGCTGCCGGAGCAGGCGGGGGACCTGGCCGTCACCTGGTACGGCCACGCCACCTGCCTGATCGAGGTGGACGGCTACCGGGTGCTGGCCGATCCGGTGTGGGGCGAGCGGGTCTCGCCGTCGCCGCTGGTGGGTCCGGCCCGGCTGCATCCGGTGCCGTCACCGCTGTCGGAGCTGCCGGCGCTGGACGCGGTGCTCATCTCCCACGACCACTACGACCATCTGGATCGCGACACCGTGATCGAGCTGGCGGACAGTCAGGATTGCGTGTTCATCGTGCCGATCGGCATCGGCGCGCATCTGCGGCACTGGGCGGTGCCCGAACATCGCATTGTCGAATTGGACTGGGCCGCTTCGGTTTCGCTGTCGGAGCTGCAGCGGGGCCATGGTGACGGCACCGATCTGGTGATCACCTGCGCGGAGGCACGGCACTTCTCCGGCCGCGGGCTGGTGCGCAACACCACGCTGTGGGCGTCCTGGTCGATCGCCGGTCCCACCCGCCGGGTCTACTTCGGCGGCGACACCGGCTACACCAAGGCGTTCGCGGAGGCGGGTGCCCGGCTGGGCCCGTTCGACCTGACCCTGCTGCCCATCGGCGCCTACGACCGGCACTGGCCGGATGTGCACATGAATCCCGAGGAGGCGGTGCGCGCCCACGCCGACCTGTGTGTCGGCGATGCGGGCTACGGGCTGCTGGTGCCGATCCACTGGGCCACCTTCAATCTGGCCTTCCACGGCTGGTCGGAGCCGGTCCGCCGGTTGGTCGAGGCCGCGGAGGCGGCGGGGACACGCATCGCCGTGCCGAAGCCGGGCGAGCGGATCGACCCGATTGGCCTCCCACCACGGGATTCGTGGTGGGAAGATGTTCGCGAATAACGGACCGAGAGTGAAGGAGCAGCGCTGTGAGTCTCATGGACACGCTCAAGGGCTTGGTCGGCAAGGGCAGAGAGGTGGCGGCCCAGAACGCCGAGAAGATCGAGCAGGCGGTCGATAAGGCCGGACATGTGATCGACGAGAAGACCGGGGGGAAGTTCTCCGCCCAGATCGACAAGGGCACGGAGGCGGTCAAGTCGGTCATCAAGCCCGAGGCGGTCGCCGAGGCGCCGGCCGCGGCCCCCACGGAGGCGCCCGCAGCCGAGCCGGCCGCGGAGCCGGCACCGGCCGCGGAGCCGGCCGAACCGGCCCCGGAACCCGCTCCGGAGGCCGCGGAAGGCGAACAGCCCAAGCCGTAGTCGTCGCGGCGTCTCGCAGTGGCCGCACCGGTCGTTCCACGGGCTGTTCGGGAGTGGCGGGATCCCCGTCGCTGACCTGAACGGCCCGTTGGCATTTCACGGATGGCGCGAGTTGCTCCGGGTCGCTCCGGGTTGCCGGTTTTTGCCGGGACCCGGACCTAAACTGCTGTCATGGGGTCCCGCAGGGATTTCGGGGGTATCGAGGTTGGGCTGACCAACCTCGACAAGGTGCTGTACCCGGCCACCGGGACCACCAAGGGGGAGGTGATCGACTATTTCACGGCCATCGCCCCGGCCCTGCTGCCGCATATCGCGCAGCGGCCGGTGACCCGCAAGCGGTGGCCGAACGGGGTGGACGAGCAGTCGTTCTTCGAGAAGAACCTGGCCGAGCACGCGCCGAAGTGGTTGGCGCGGAGGACGGTTCGACATTCCGACCGGCCGGTCACGTACCCGCTCATCGACAATCTCGCGGGCATGGCCTGGCTCGGGCAGCAGGCGGCGCTGGAACTGCATGTGCCGCAATGGCGTTTCGACGGGGCCGAGGTCGGGGACATCACCCGCCTGGTGTTCGACCTGGATCCCGGGCCGGGGGCCGGGCTGGCGCAGTGCGCCGAAGTGGCGCTCATTCTGCGGGACGTGGTACGCGAGGTGGGGCTGGAGGCCTACCCGGTCACCAGCGGCTCCAAGGGAATTCACATCTACGTGCCGCTGGACCGCAGACTCGGGCCGAACGGGGCGTCGGCGGTGGCCAAGCAGGTCGCCACCAACCTGCAGCAGCTGCGGCCGGAGCTGGTGACGGCCACCATGGCGAAATCGGCGCGCGGCGGGAAGGTGTTCCTGGACTGGAGCCAGAACAATCCGGCCAAGACCACCATCGCGCCGTATTCGCTGCGCGGGCGCACCGAGCCGTGGGTGGCCGCGCCCCGCGCCTGGACGGAGATCGAGAAACCGGAACGGCTGCGGCACTTGCGCTTCGACGAGGTGCTGCGGCGCTGGCGGGAGCAGGGGGAACTGCTCGAAGGATTGGACGAGCCACTGCCGGAACCGGTTCCGGACCGGCTCGGCGCCTACCGCTCCATGCGCGACCCGCGGCGCACACCCGAACCGGTCCCGCCGGGCCCGCCCGCCGCCGGTCCGGGGAATCGGTTCGTGGTGCAGGAGCATCACGCCCGGCGGCTGCACTGGGATGTCCGGCTGGAGCGCGAGGGCGTGCTGGTGTCCTGGGCGGTGCCCAAGGGCCCGCCCACCGATACCGGCGAGAACCGCCTGGCCGTGCACACCGAGGACCATCCGATGGAGTACCTCACCTTTCACGGGACCATCCCCAGAGGCGAATACGGCGGCGGCGAGATGACCATCTGGGATATCGGCACCTACGAGACCGAGAAGTGGCGTGACGACGAGGTCATCGTCTGGCTGCGCGGGCAGCGGCTGACAGGGCGGTACGCACTGATCCAGACCAACGGCAACCAGTGGCTCATGCACCTGATGAAGGATCAGACGCCGCCGGGGGTGGAAGGCGATGGGGCGCAGCCGGTTCCGGCCGCGCCACCGCGCACCCCCGCGCCCATGCCGCGGGGGCTGAAACCCATGCTGGCCACGGCGGGTGATGTGGGGACCCTCGACGCCGAGCACTGGGCCTTCGAGACCAAGTGGGACGGGTTCCGGCTGATCGCCGAGATCGAGGACGGCGCGGTCACGCTGCGCAGCCGGGCCGGGCATGTGGTCACCGGGAAGTATCCGGGCCTGGCGGTGCTGGGTTCGGAACTGTCCGGGCACAGCGCGGTGCTCGACGGCGAGGCGGTGGTCTTCGACGATCACGGTGGCGCGAATCTCGGCCTGCTGCGGGAGGATTCGACGCGGGCGGTATTCCTGGCCTTCGACCTGCTGTATCTGGACGGCACCTCGCTGGTCCGCAAACGCTACGACGACCGGCGACGGGTGCTGGAAGCCCTTGCCGGGCAGGCGCGTTCGCTGATCGTGCCGAAACAGCTGGGCGGACCGGGTGCGGAAGCCCTGCGGTACAGCCAGGATCACGGCATGGAGGGCGTGGTCGCCAAGCGGCGGGACTCGGTGTATCTGCCCGGGCGGCGCGGGCAGTCGTGGATAAAGACCCGGAACTGGCGGACGCTGTCGGTGGTGATCGGCGGCTACCGGAGATCGGAGGTGCGGCAGTTCGCCTCGCTGCTGGTCGGTGTCCCGCACGAGGGGGAGCTGTACTACCTCGGCCGGGTCGGCACCGGGTTCAGCGAGCAGGAGATGAGCGAGCTCGCCGATCGGCTGCGCCGCCTGACCCGCAAGACCAGCCCGTTCGGCAATGAACTCACCGCCGACGAGCGTAACGACGCGGTGTGGGTGACGCCGAAACTCACCGGCACCGTGCGCTTCATGAACTGGACCGAGACCGGACGACTCTGGCATCCGGCCTGGATTCCCAGCTCCGACTGACCGTTTCGGCTAGCTCGACTTCTCGAGCAGCGGCACGATGGTGTCGATATCGGTGACGATGGCGTGGCCCTGGAAGGCGAAATCGTCCCAGGCGCGCTGCTGTCCGGGCTCGTCCCGCCCGCCGACGCCGTCCCGGATCACGACCGGGATGAAACCCAGATCGGTGGAGTGGCACACGGTCGGCGCGATGCCGATCTCGAGCGCGACGCCGACGATGGCGTACGCGCCGATCCCGAGGTCCCGCAGGGTGGAGGCCAGCGGGGTGCCCTCGAACGCCGACATCGAGGTCTTGTCGAAGACGGTCTCGCCCGCCTGCGGCCGAAGTTCCGGCACCAGCTCGAATCCCGGGGTGTCCCGCTGCAGGATCGGCACCACGTCGTCCGCGGAGTCCACGCCCTGCCAGCTCATGGCCATGCGCAGCGCGAAGGTTCCCATGAGGCGCTTCGGCAGGAAGAAGTGCCGCAGGAAGATCACGGGGTAGCCGCCGCGCCGCGCGGCCTCGACGACCCGCGCGACCCGTTCGGTGATCGCCGGGCCGTCGTCGAGCTGCCCGAGCACCCCGGCCTGCATGTCGTACACGACGACCGCCATCTTCTCCGGCGAACACACGTCCTCGAGCGTCTCCGGAATCTCCAGACCGTTCCCGCGCCGCATAAGCCCTCCGCAATCTCCCACTGCCCCACCCTCTTTCGTCACCCTACCCCGCCGGCGAACCATGATCAGGGACCTCGCGGTGCGGGGAATCGGGCGAAATCCCTCGGTGGAAGCTCCCTGACTCAGGCGGCGGAGCGGGCTGGGCGGGGCGCGGGCACCAGGCCGAAGTGGATGAGGCTCTCCGCGGTGTCGAGCAGGGAATCCGCCACGGGGCGCATGGTCCAGTTCAGGTCGTGCTCGGCCTTGGCGGCGCTCAGGTGCGCTGCGCGGCCGAGGAAGCGGACGGCGGTGCGGGCGTCGGGGTTGAACCGGGCGCTCAGGCGGACGAGCCAGTCGGGGAGCACGCGGGTCGCGACCCGGTAGCGCTGGGCGAGAATCTGCGCCATCTCCGGGAAGGAGACTTCCTCGCCCGCGCAGATGTAGCGATTGCCCGCGGCCTGCGGGGTTTCCATGGCGAGCCGATGCGCCACCGCGAGGTCACGGACATCCACGGTCGCGAAATTCAGCCGCGGGACGCCGGGCATGCCCCCGGCCAGCAGGGCGCGAATGCCGTCCACCGAGGTGCCGGCCTCGGCGCGCAGGATGGGGCCGATGATCATGCCCGGATTGATCACGGCCAGTTCGAGATTCGGGTGTTCGGCGGCGAAATCCCAGGCGGCGCGCTCGGCCAGGGTCTTGCTCTTCTGGTAGGCGTCGCACTGCGCGGTGTCGGACCAGTCCGCCTCGGTGAGCAGATGCCCTTCGTTGCCGACCTCGACCGCCGCGATCGAGGAGGTTACGACGACCCGTTCGACACCGCTTCCGGCGGCCGCGCGCAGCACCCGCAGGGTGCCGTCCACGGCGGGGCGGACGAGTTCGTCCTCGTGCTCGGGGACTCCGGAGGGGAAGGGTGAGGCGGTGTGCAGCACGTAGCGGCAGCCCGCGACGGCCGCGGCCCAGCCCGCGTCCGAGCCCAGATCGGCCTCGACCAGCTCGACGCCGGGCAGTGGTCCGGCTACCGCGGTGGCGCGGGCGGCCGAGCGCACGGTGCCGCGCACCCGATAGCCCTGGCCGAGCAGCTCCTGGATGACATGGCCCGCGACATAGCCGGAAGCGCCGGTGACGAGAACGAGATCGGACATTGCCTGACTCCAATCTGAGCAGTGTTTAGAATCTGAACAATGTATAGATTCCGAGGCCGGGAGCCGTCAACCCCTTACGCTCATCCCATGCCGCCGACCAAGGACCGCTATCACCACGGAGACCTCCGCGAGGAACTACTGCGCGCCTCCCTGCAGCTGATCGAGTCCGAGGGCCTGGCCGCGGTGAGCCTGCGCAAGGTCGCCCGCGAAGCCGGCGTCAGCCCCGGCGCGCCCTACCACCACTTCGCCGACCGTGCCGCCCTGATGTCCGCACTCGCCGCCCGCGGCTTCGAAATCCTCGGCGCCGCAATGGCATCCGCCCGCGCCGCTGCCCCTGATCCACGCGCCGCCCTGCTCGCCATGGCCGAGGGGTACGTCGGCTTCGCCCGCGACCACGCCGCCTACTTCCGGATCATGTTCCGTCCCGAGCTGTCCCAGCCCGAGAAGCACCCCGACACCGAGGCCGCGGGCGACGCCGCCTACGCCATCCTCGAATCCGCCGTCGCCGACGCCGTCCAGTCCGGCTTCCTCCCCGCCACCGACGCCGAAACCATGGCCCTGGCCTGGTGGTCGCTGGCCCACGGCATGGCCGCCCTCACCGTCGACGGCAAATTCGGCCTCCGCGCAACCCAATCCGGCACCACCCCCGAAGCCCTCACAACCCGCATCACCCACATCTTCGCCAACCTCATCGACCAGCGTCCGGCCTAGCGGCCGGGAATGCGGGCCGATCGGCGGGACGGCTGGGTGGGCCATGCCATAGGGGCTGGTGTTTCCGCTGATCGACCGCGGATATTTGTGGCGGCACTGCCTGCAGTCTGTGGAGATGTTGAGAGGTCGCGGTGGGTTGGGGTGCGGACACGGCAGACTGGTAGGCGTGACCGATTCGTACCGGATTCGCGGTGGGCTGGCCGAGCAGGTTGGCGTGTCCCGCGCCGGGAGCAGCGCTGGGGCGACGCTTCCCACGGGGGCGTTGCGGCCCATCGAGCTGGCCGCGTCGGCCGTGCTGGGCGGGGCGACGGTGGGGCTGGTGACGCTCGGGTCGCTGGTGCCGTTCGCGGCGGCACTGCAACTGGTGGCGGCGGTGCCCATGGGGCTGCTGGCGCATCGGCACCGGTTCCGGGCGCAGCTGGCGACCACCATCGCGGGGGCGCTGGTGACGTTCGTCGCGGCGGGGCTGCTGCCCGCCGAGAACCTGGTCGGCGTCGCGGTGATCGGTGGGATCATCGGCACGGTCAAGCGCAGGCGAGGCGGTCTGCCCGCGGTGGTGGCGCTCTCGGCGGTGGCCGGATCCGTGATGGCCGCCCTGACGGTCGGCATGCTGCTGGTTTTCGCTCAGTCGCGGCACCTGCTGTTCGACAGCATCCGCAACTCCGCGGAGGGCATCGAAAACCTGGCGGCGCGCCAGCCTTCGCTGGAGCCGCTGGGCCGTGCCGTGTCCGACTACACCGACACCGTCCTGCACTGGTGGTGGGCCTTCGTGGGCGGCGGCATCATCGCGGCCATGGTGGTCAGCGGAGTGTTCTCCTGGTTCGTGCTCGGGCGGGTGCTGGATCGCCTGTCCTGGCTGCCGGGCCGCGACAGCCTGCTGGACGCGCCCGCGGATCCGCGTCCGGTCGCGCCGCTGCCGGTCACCTTGCGGGAGGTCGCGTTCCGATACGAGGGGGCGCGCACCGATGCCCTGCACAATATCGATCTGACTGTCGACGTCGGCGAATTCGTGGCGGTGGTCGGCCACAACGGGTCCGGAAAGTCCACGCTCACCAGGATTCTCGCGGGTCGCCCGCCGACCGCGGGCACGGTCACCCGGCTGGGCGCGGCGGGCCTGGGCGTGCGTGGCGGTACCGCGATGGTGCTGCAGCGACCGGAGAGCCAGACGCTGGGCGTGCTCGTCGCGGATGACGTGGTGTGGGGCCTGCCCACCGCGGATGCCGCGGCCGTCGATATCGACGGATTGCTGTCCGAGGTCGGTCTGGCCGGTATGGGCGGGCGCGAAACCTCGACCCTGTCAGGTGGGCAGCAGCAGCGGCTCGCGGTGGCCGCCGCCCTGGCCCGGCAGCCCACGCTGCTCATCGCCGACGAGGCGACCTCGATGATCGACCCCGAGGGGCGTCGTGACCTGGTCGCACTGCTGGCCGACCTGCCGCGCCGGCATCCGATGGCCGTGGTTCTGGTGACCCATCACGAGGCGGACGCGGCTGCCGCGGACCGGGTGGTCCATCTGGAACAGGGCCGCTCGGTCGGACATCTGCCCGCCTGGCCGCGTCCCGTTCGCGATCCACGCCGCCGGCCCATGGGCGATGTCGTCCTCGAATTGCAGGGCGTCGGCCACACCTACAACCGCGGCACCCCCTGGGAAGCGCCCGCCCTGCACGGCATCGACCTGAGCGTCCGCCGCGGCGAAGCCCTGCTCATCGTGGGCGGCAACGGTTCCGGCAAGTCCACGCTGGCCTGGATCATGGCCGGGCTGACCATGCCCACCGCCGGCACCTGTGTGCTGCGCGAACCCATGGGCACCACCCGTCCGGTGCACAAGCGGATCGGGGCCGTGCAGCTGGCCTTCCAGCATTCCCGCCTGCAATTGCAGCGCCAGAACGTCGGCACCGAGATCGAGGACTGGGGTGGCCGCGGCAGCTACGCGGTCGCGCGTGCCCTCGACGCCGTGGGGCTGGATCGGGCGCTGGCCTCGCGCTCGGTCGAGGAGCTCAGCGGCGGGCAGGCCAAGCGGGTGGTGCTGGCGGCGATCGTGGCGAGCCACCCCCAGGTGGTGGTGCTCGACGAGCCGCTGGCCGGACTCGATCCGGAGGGCCGCGCCGGAGTGGTGGAACTGCTTGCCCGGCTCCGGGATTCGGGCCTGACCCTCATCGTCATCTCGCACGACGTGTCCGACATGGCCGCGGTGTGCGACCGCACCGTCCACCTGCGCGACGGCCACCTCGTCGAGAACGGTGCCGCCGCAGTGCACGACAACCGGATTCAGGATTTCACCGGAGGTGTCCGATGAGCAGCGTCGTCCTGCGCGAGGTCCCCGTCGACAGCCCCGTGCATCGACTCTGGGCCGGTACCAAGATGATCGGCGTCTTCGCCGTCAGCGTGCTGCTCATGTTCATCCCGTCCTGGGCGCTGCTGGGTGTCGCGACGCTGTTCCTGGTGGCGGTGTTCCTACTGGCGAAGCTGCCGCTGGGCACGCTGCCCCGCCTCCCGTGGTGGTTCTGGGCGGGCGTGCTGATCGGGGCGGCCATCAACGCGCCCGTCGGCGCGTCGGCGCTGCTGCGGTACGCGCAGGTGGTCCTGTTCGGTTTTCTGCTGCTGGGCGCGTCGTTCCTGGTCGCGTGGACCACGCCGATGGGTGAGGTCGCGCCCGCGCTGGCCAGATTGGGTGCGCCGCTGAAGCGCATCGGCTGGACACGCCATGGGGTCCGGCACGCGATTCCGGTGGACGAGTGGGCGGTGGTGGTCGCGCTGACCCTGCGCGGACTGCCGCTGCTGCTGGAGGAGATGCGTATCCTGCGCGCGGCTCGCAAACTGCGGCCCAAGGATTCGCTGCTGCATCGCGCGTCGGAGAACCCGCTGGTCGACATTCTGACCGCGAGCATGGCGGTCTCCAGCCGGCGGGCGGGCGAACTCGGCGAGGCCATCACCACCCGCGGCGGCACCGGCGAGCTGACCGCCCGCCCGGGATCGCCGGGGCGCGCGGACATGGTGGCGCTACTGGTGGTGGCTTTGGTGTGCGCCTTGGGAATCGGTGTCGAACTGCTTTTTTAGCAACACTCGAGCGGAAAATAATTCGGGGTGTCGGTGCCGCGCGCTACCGTGTCTGCCAGTAGAGCGCGTTGCCGATGCAACACGGGCTCACAGTCGCAAAGGGGGAATTCTTTCAACTGAGCCGTGTGTTGCCACAAACACCTGATCGAGATTGGAAGACCCATGATGCTGCGCAAGATCACCGCTGTCGCCGCGCCGGTTGTCACGGCAGTCGCCATCACCGGAGCCGGTGTGGCACACGCGGATCCGGCGGTGCCCGACATCGGTTACCAGACCCAGCTGGTCGGCAATACCGTTGTCACCACCCTCACCAACGGCAGCTTCGAGCTGGCCGGGCGAGCGGTGAACATCAAGGACTCCGCGGGCGCGACCGTCCTCAGCCTGCCGCTGGCCTTCGAACAGGACGGTCTGAGCTACCCGGTGCCGGGCACCGTCAGCGATGGCGGCGCCACCCTCTCCCTGACCGCGGTCAAGGATGTCGCCGCGGCCACGCCGGCACTGCACCCGGTGGCCTCGACGAACGAGAACCAGCACGCCATGGAGGCGTTCAGCACCCAGTTCGGCATCGGCACGGCCATCGGCAGTTTCCTGGGCCTGGCGGTGGGCGCGGCGGTCGGCGCGATCGGATTCCTCGGTGGCGCTTTCGGTTTGGCGACCGTCCCGGTCGCCGCGGCGGTCGGCGCGGTCATCGGCACCCTGGTGGTCGGCGGGCCCGCCCTGCTGATCGCCGGCATCGACCTGATCAACACGCTGAACGCGGCGCCCGGCACCACCAAATGGGCCCAGCCTGGCGACCAGTAACACTCCGGCGCGGGTGCACCGGCCGCTGCGGACGATCGTCAGCGCACGGTGCACCCTGCGTCCACCGGGTCGCCAGCGAAGCGATCCGACAGAAAGTTCATGGCCCCCAGGGCTTCTCCGGCAGCGGCCGGATTGTGGCCCGGTATCGCCGAGTGCACGGCGGTCAGGTTCGCGCCCAGCGCGCAATAGCGGTCCACCAGGGCGCTGAAGCCCGCCGGCGGAATCACGTCGTCGTTGTTGCTGTGGTACAGGTACAGCGGCACGTCGGGCGCCCAGCCGCCCAGCTCCTGATGGTTGGTGGCGGCCCGGAAGGCCTGGCTGTCAAGGATGTCCGGGACGCTCGAGTAGTCGTCGACACGCCCGAAGAAGTGGCGGGCCACCAGATCGCCGCCGCAGGAGGTCGCCTCCTGCGCCAGCAGCGCCCGGCCGCTGTCATTGAGCGTGTCCGCCAGTCCGGAGCCGGAATCGTTGCGGGCCAGGGCGAGCAGGATCAGCACCGCGAGCCCGGCCTGATAGCCGCCGTCCACGCCGCGCGCGATGGCGGGGATGTCGGCGGGCACGCCACCGGAGGTCACACCCGCGAACCAGATCTCGGGCGCGTAGCTCGCCCGCAGCTGCATGGCCCACAGGGTGGCGAAGGCGCCGCCCGAGTAGCCCCAGGCTCCGAGCGGACTGGCATCCGTGATACCCAGTGGGGCGAAGGATTTGGCGGCGCGCACGCCGTCCAGTACCGCCCGTCCGGAGTTCACGCCGTCGAAGAATCGGGACTGCGGGCCCTCGTAGTCCGACACCGCCACGGCCCAGCCGCGGCGGAACGCCTCGGCCAGGAAGGGTACGTCCAGCAGGGTGGTGGCAATGGAGAAGTCGCGCCCGCCGCGCAGCGCGAAGGATGGGGCGCAACGGGTTCCGAGGCTGTCCTCGGCGATCTGATACGACAGCAGCGGGCGATCGCCGGGACCGGTCCAGGGCGTGAGCGGCGTCATGACGGTGGCCACGTCCGCGGCGGCTTCCCCGGCGGAATCGGTGGTGCGGTACTGCACCTGCCAGCCCGCCACCGGGAGCGGCAGCCCGAAGACGGCGATGGGCCGGGAGTTGAGGATTGCCCCGTTTGCGAACTCTCCCAGGTTGATCGGCACCGCGTAGAACGGATCATTGTCGGGATAGGGGATGTCGGCGCGAGTGCCGGGCACCGCGACCGCCGCCGACAGCAGGGTCACCGCGCCGATCAGCCCGGCGCGCCACCAGTGCCGAACCGTGTGTGAGCGCACCGTGAATCCGCGCGTGCGTACCCCGAACCATGCGCCGTCCCGCCGCATAACGCCTCCAGCGTCGAATCATCCGACGCTCCAGACATCTCACGGACCCGCTGTTCGCGCCGACAAGAATTCCGGCGCATCGGAGAAACAAAATTACGTCGGGCCGGTCCTCGCGGTCAACGCGTCTCCGCGCGTCGTAACTACGGCGTTGCGCGGTTTCTTGTACGAAAAGATATATCCAGATTGGTATCCAGATCTTTGCGACTGGCTCTACCGATTGCATGCCAGTTGCCGTCATGCTCGGTCAATGTTGTTGCGCCGCCTCATCGCCCTGTACGTCGGACTCTGGTTGTACGGCTTCTCCATGGCCGTGATGATCCGCGCCGCGCTCGGCCTGGATCCGTGGGATGTGTTCCACCAGGGCGTGGCCGATCAGGTGCCGTTGAGTTTCGGTACGGTCGTGGCGATTACGGGCGCGGCGGTACTGCTGGCCTGGATTCCCCTGCGGCAGTGGCCGGGTCTGGGCACGGTCAGCAATGTCGTGGTGATCGGCGTCTCGGTGGACGCGGGGCTGTGGTTGCTGCCGGAGTTGCACGCGTTGCCGATCCGGATCGCGGCCATGGGTGCGGCGGTGGTGCTCAATGCGATTGCGACAGTGCTCTATATCGGCGCGGGCATGGGGCCGGGTCCGCGTGATGGCCTGATGACTGGCCTGGTTCGGCGTACGGGCAAGCCGGTGTGGGTCATCCGGACAGGGCTGGAGGCGACGGTGTTGTCCGTCGGTTGGATCCTCGGCGGCAGCGTCGGAGTGGGCACGGTCGTGTACGCGTTCGCCATCGGACCGCTGATCCAGCTGATGATCCCGTTCGTGGATCGGTTCCTGCCGGGCTTCCATCCCGCGGAACCGGCTGGTTCGCCCGCCGCGGAGGCCGAGCCGATGGCCGCCTGACCGTTCGGGTTGACTGGCTAACGGCGTTAGCTTAACGTGATGGCTAACAACGTTAGCCTCAGTGAGAAGCCTCGGAGGGTCCGATGACCACCATCGCCGCCAACCTGTCGGCCACCACCGATCACCGGCTCCCGGCCCTCGTCCGCAAGGCCGGATGGATCACCTGGACCGTCTTCCTCGCCGCCTTCGCCATCGTCGAGGGCGTCAACCACGGCACCGGCTCCTGGCTGGCCCTGATGGCCGGCCTCATCGCCCCCGACCTCACCTTCTTCGCCGCCATCGGCGCGAACGACCCTGTGCAGCAGGGCCAATTGCCCCGCCGGGCCGTCCCCTTCTACAACACCGCCCACCGCACCTGGATCCCCCTGGCCCTGGCCGTCGCGTACACCTTCGCCCCCCTCCAGATCCCGGCCCTGTTCACCTTCCTGCTGGCCTGGATGCTGCACATCGGCATCGACCGCATCGCGGGCTACGGCCTCCGCACCGCGGACGGATTCCTCCGTGCCTGACCCGACCGGACCACTCACCGAGCGGCAGCGGCAGATCGCCGCCGCCGCTCGCACCCTCTTGGACACCCAGGGCCCCGAGGCCCTGACCATGCGAAACGTAGCCGAGGCCTTGGGTATCAAAGCCCCCTCCCTGTACAAACACGTCCCCGACAAGACCGCCCTCGAAACCCTGGTAGTGGCCCAGGCTTTCACCGAGGTGGCGCAGGCCTTGGAAACCGCCTCCGCCCAGGGCCTCCCGGGCGTGGCCCAGGCCTACCGCGACTACGCCCTGGCCCACCCGCACGTATACCGCCTCATGAACTACCGCCCACTCCGCCGCGACCTACTCCCGCCCGACCTGGAAGAGCGCACGGCACGACCACTCGTCACGGCCGTCGGCGGCGACCCGGCCCGAGCCCGCGCGCTCTGGGCCTTCGCCCATGGCATGGTGAGCCTCGAAATCGACGGCCGCTTCCCCAGCAACGCCGACCTGACGGCCGCCTGGCAATCCGGCCTCGCCGCCTTCGGCGAGTAGCGGCCTATCCCGCGATGCGTGCCTCAGCGCACGTCGCAGCCGGGGGGCATCGGTTTGCCGGCGAAGCGGTCGGACAGGAAGTTCATGGCTCCCAGGGATTCCACGACTGCTGCGGGGTTGTGGCCGGGGATCTGTGAGTGGATGGCGGTCAGGTTTGCGCCGAGGGAGCAGTAGCGGTCGACGAGGGCGCTGAAGCCTCCCGCCGGGATCACGTCGTCGGCATTGCTGTGGTAGAGGTACAGCGGGGTGTCGGGGGCCTGGGCGCCCAGTTCCTGACGGATGGCGGCGGCCTTGAACGCTTGGCTGCCGACGAGATTCGGTGCGGTCGAGTATTCGTCGAGGTGCCGCATAGCGTGGTGGACCACCAGGTCGCCGGCGCATGAACTGGCCTCTCGGGCCATCAGCGTGCGGCCGTTGTCATTGAGGATCTTGGCCAGTCCGGTGCCGGAATCGTTGCGCGCCAGGGCGATCAGGATGAGCACGGCGAGCCCGGCCTGGAAGCCGCCGTCCACTCCGCGCATCATGGAGGGGATGTCCACGGGCACGCCGCCGGAGGTCACGCCCGCGAACCGGAGCTCGGGTGCGTAGCTCGACCGCAGCTGCATGGCCCACAGGGTGGCGAAGGCGCCGCCCGAGTAGCCCCACGCGCCGAGTGCACTGTTGGTGGTAATGCCCAGCGGAGCAAAGGATTTGGCGGCGCGCACGCCGTCCAGCACGGCCCGGCCGGAGTTGATGCCGTCGAAGAAACGGGACTGCGGGCCCTGGTAGTCGGATACCACCACCGCCCAGCCGCGCCACAGCGCCTGCGCCAGGAACGGGACATCCAGCAGCGTGGTGATGATGGAGAAGCCGCGCCCGCCACGCAGCGCGAACGATGGCGCGCACCGCGTTCCGAGACTGTCCTCGGCGACCTGGAACGCCAGCAGCGGGCGATCACCCGGACCGTTCCACGGGGTATCGGGCTTCAAGACCGTGGCCATATCGGCGGCGGCCTCGCCGTTGGAGCCGGTGGTTCGGTATTGGACCTGCCAGGCCGCTACCGGCAGCGACTGCCCGAACACCGAGATCGGCCGGGAGTTGAGAATCGACCCGTTCGCGAATTGTCCGAGGTTGGCGGGCGCCGCGTAGAACGGATCGTTGTCGGGGAAGGGGATATCGGCGCGGGCGCTGGGCACCGCGATTGCCGTCGTCAGTAGTGTGACTGCGCCGATGAGTCCGGCGCGCCACCAGTATCGGATTGTTCGCGATAATTTGGTCGATCTATTCGTGCGTTTCCCGAACCGTGCGGCATCGAGCTTCAAAACGCCTCCAGTGTGTATCGGCCGACGCTCCAGATACCACGGACCACTGCTTGCGCCGCCAAGAATTCCGGCGCACGGGAGAACAAACTATGTGGCCTGGTACGTGCGGTCAACGATGACTCGCGCGTGGAGACAAAGGTGTTGTGCGGAGTCCAGCGCTCCGGCCCCCGATGCCCTCGGCTACCCTTCGGTCCGGCCCGGACGAGGGCCGGTTGTCATCCGCAGATCCAGCTACTACGAAAGGTTGGTCTCACATGAGGTTGATCAGTGCGCGGTACGCAGGCGTGATTGCAGTGACGATTGCCGGATTCGCCGCCGGTGCGGCGCTGTCCGGTGCGGGAGTGGCGGGCGCCGATCCGATGAGCGATCTCGAACCGCTGCTGAGCTCGAGTTGCTCATTCGACCAGATCGACGCCGCCTTCCACCAGGTGGAACCTGAGATCGCGGCGCAGCTCGATGCCGCACCCGGGCGCAAGGCCGCGTTCCGGATGGCCTATGACCAGCCGATGTGGCAGCGGCGCATCGCCTTCCAGGCCCTGCTCGTCGAACAGCAGCAGATGGGCGCGCCCACCGATATCAACTCGGACTTCGGTCCGCACCTGCGCCAGGTCACCGACATTTGCCACCGGTACTGACCAACGGGTTGCCCTTCTGATTCTCATTGAGCGGTGAAGCCGAGGAATCGGGAAGGTTCGGTGCTGGTGGGAGACGGCCGAAGCAGATCGCTTGGTGTCCGCTGCCAGCACCGTTTTCCCCGCCGAGGTTGAGATGACTTGGTGGGCAAGGAATTTCGCGTTACCGGATACTGATCAGCCTCGGATCGGGGTGAAGGTGTAGTCGGAAAGGCGCAGGGCGCGGGTGCGGCGCCGGTAGCTACGCGTGGTGCCGGGCCAGTTATTGACGATGCGGCCGGATGGCGTCCGATACCAGCTGGTGCAGAAGTTCCACGGGGTGCGGGCCAGGCGCTGCTGAAGGGCATCGTTGAAGGCCAGTTCGACTTCGGGTCTGACTTCCAGACAGGTGCGCGGTCGTTCGGCGAGGAGTTGCAGGGCGTGGCGGATGTAGCGCGCCTGGGATTCGATCATGTAGATGATGGATCCGACTCCGAGGTTGGTGTTGGGGCCGTAGACCATGAACATGTTGGGGAATTCGGGGACCGTGATGCCCAGGTAGGCGTGGGCGCCGCCATCCCACACATCGCTCAGATTTCGGCCCGCGCGGCCCCGGATCTTCATGGGCCACAGGAATTCCGTGCCCTTGAAGCCGGTGCCGTAGATGATGACGTCGGCCTCGTGCAGCACGCCGTCGGCGGTGCGGACGCCCATGGGGGCGATCTCGCTGATGGCGGTGGTCTCCACGTGCACATTGGGCTGGGTGAGGGCCGGGAAGTAGTCGTTGGAGAACAGTCCGCGCTTGCAGCCGATGGGGTAGTCGGGGGTCAGCTTGGCGCGCAGCTCCGGATCGGCGACCTTCACCTCCAGATGCTTCTCCGCGATCCGCGCGACCCCGCGCACGATGCCGGGGAACTCGACCAGCCCCAGCGATATGAACTCGGCGAGCAGCCACCACGAAAGGCGTTCGGCCTTCGGCATTCCCGGAATCGAGATGAGGATCCGCTGATGCACCGGCTTGTAGTCGGTGTCGAACTTGGGCAGCACCCAGGCGGCGGTGCGCTGGAAGACGGTCAGATGAGCGGCCCGCGGCTGGATCTCGGGAATGTACTGGATCGCGCTGGCCCCGGTCCCGATGCAGGCCACCCGCTTGCCGGCCAGTTCGACCCCGTGATCCCACCGCGCCGAATGGAAGGATGCCCCGCCGAACACCTCGATGCCCGGAATCGGCGGCATGGCCGGGCGCGACAACTGCCCGACGGCCGGGACCAGCACATCCGCGGTGCGCGTCACGCCGTCGGCGGTGCGCACCGTCCACTGCCCGGTCGTCTCGTCGAACTCCGCCTCGGTGACCTCGGTCCCGAACACGATGCGGTCCAGCAGCCGATGCCGCTCGGCGATCCCGCGCATGTACGCCCAGATGTCCTCGCGTGTCGAATATCGCTGCCGCCACTTCGGTCTGGGCTCGTGCGCGAACGAGTACAGCGGCGAGGGCACATCGCAGGCCGCCCCGGGGTAGGTGTTCTCCCGCCACACCCCGCCCAGGTCGGCCGCCTTCTCCAGGATGGTGAACTCGCGGAAGCCATTGCGCTGCAACTCGATCGCCATGCCGAGCCCGCCGAATCCGGCGCCGATGATGATGACGGACGGCATTGTGGTGCTCCTCACATCGAAGACTCTTCTCACTGTAGGAGCGAGCGTTCGATTTGGTGGGCGACCGGATCGAGAATTTCGGCCATAATCAGGCTATGGGCACGGTGCAGGAGGCGGGGATTCGCGACTGGAATTTCCCGCGCGGCGTGGCGAGTGTCGCCCTCATGGTCGGATTCGCGCGCGAGCACGGGGTCCCGGCCGCCCGCATGCTGCAGGGCAGCGGGCTGAACGAGAAGCAGCTGGCCAATCCGGACGAGCAGATCGACGCGCACACCGAACTGGCGGTGATCCGGAACCTGGTGCGCGAACTGGGCGCCCGCCCCGACCTCGGGCTGGAGGTGGGCCGGCGGTACCGCATCACCACCTTCGGCATCTTCGGCTTCGCCTGCGTCAGCAGTCCCACCCTCGGCGAGGCCATCTCCCTCGCCCTGCGCTATCTGGAGCTCAGCTTCACCTTCTGCATTCCGGCGGCGCGCTGGCGGCCGGGTGAATTCATGGCCCGCATCCACGACGAGCGGGTGCCCGCCGACGTCCGTCGCTTCCTGGTGGAACGCGACGTCACCGCCATGTTCCAGATGCTGTCGGACCTGATGGGCCACCGCGTCGAACTGCTGCGCGCCGACTTCGATTTCGAGCCGCCGCCCGACCTCCGCCTCTACACCGAAATCTACGGGCTGACACCGAATTTCGAGGCCGAGCACAACGTGTTCACCATGGATCCGGCGATCCTGGAGCAGCCGCTGCCGCAGGCGAACGAGCACACCTGGGCCATGTGCCTGGCGCAGTGCACCGAACTGGTCTCCCGCCGCCGCGCCCGCACCGGCATCGCCGCCGAGGTGCGGGAGCTGCTGGTGCCGCGCGGCGGCCTGGACGGTTTCGCGGTGCCGCCCGGAATCGATTCGGTGGCAAGGGATCTCAATATGAGCACCCGCACCCTGCGCCGCCACCTGGACGCGGCGGGCACCAGTTACCGGCAGCTGCTGGACGAGGTGCGGCGCGCGTTGGCCGAGGAAATGCTCACGGCCACACCGCTGTCGGTGAGCGATGTGGCGATCCGGCTCGGCTACGCGGAGGCGTCCACCTTCATTCACGCCTTCAAACGCTGGACCGGCACCACGCCCTCGGCCTACCGGCGCGGCGCGGTCACTCCGTCGGTTCGCTGAGCCAGCCGCCCATGGCGATGGGCCGGAACATCGACAGCAGCCGGCCGTCGGTAATGGAGTGGAAGATCATCGACGGGTCGGGCGCGAAGTCGATCGGCACGTGTCCCGGTGCGGCCGTTTCCCATTCGCAGCCGATGGTGGAGGAGACGCTCGGCGCCACGATCAGCGGCTTGCCCGCGAACTGGGTCATGAGCCCGGCGTGCACGTGACCGGTGAGGACGGCGGCGATGCGGTCGTCGCCCGCCACGATCTCGGCCAGGCGCTCCGGATTGGTGAGCCGGATGGGATCCACGACGGTGGACTGCACCGGCACCGGCGGATGATGCATGGCCACCAGCACCACTTCATCGTCGGGGGCCGCTGCCAGGACCTCGGTGAGGAAGTCGTAGGTCTCGTCCTCGAGCAGGCCCTCCGGTTTGCCGGGAATGCTGGAGTCCAGCAGGGCCAGGGTCACGCCGTCGATCCGGTAGGACTGGTTGATGGGTCCGGTGCCCGAGGTGGCGGGGAAGAGCACGCTGCGCATATTGGCGCGGTCGTCGTGATTGCCGGGCAGGATCAGCACGGGCAGATCGGCGCTCAGGGCCGCGCGCGCCTGCTGGTACTCCTCCACATCGCCTTCGTCGGCGATGTCGCCGGTGACGATGATGACGTCGGGTCGCTGCGGCAGCTCGGCGAGAAAGGCCATCACCCGTTCGGCGCGTTCGACATTGCGGGCGCCCATATTGAAATGGGTGTCACTGAGCTGAGCCAGCAGAACCATCGGCGTTCGCTTTCTGTGAAGGGCAGCATCATTGCGCCCGGCTGTGCCGCCGCACCGCGGTCACCCCATTCAGGCTAATTGACCTGCCCTGATGCGGTCTCGGTGAGACCCGCCACCCAATATAGCGAAGTCACATCAGTAACCGGTCGATGTGGCGCGCGTCATGAGTTCGCCTGCGCTGCTCAGCAGTTGCCGCGGATCGGTGGTGACCGTGGTGTGGCCGATCCGCCAGAAGTCGGCGCCCGGCTCGGCCTCCAGTTCGAGTGTGCCGGTGGGACGCCAGGACGCGTCCAGGGTCAGACGCCACGAATGCAGATGGGTGCGGGGAAATGCGCCGGTCCGGTCGAACAGCGGATCGCCGACGATGGGGTGACCGATCCAGGCCAGGTGCACGCGAATTTGATGCCGCCGCCCGGTGATCGGGCGCAGTGCCAGCACCGTATGGGAATCGGTGCGGGCCAGGGTGGTGAATTCGGTGACCGAGGGATAGCTCTTGCCCGTCGCCACGTCCTGCTCGTCGACCAGCCAGGTGTCGCCCGCGCGGTGAATGCTCTCGCGCGGCGCGGCGATTCGCACCCGGTTCTTGCGGCCCACGCTCAGCGGCAGATCGATGACGCCGCGGTCGGGCAGGCCCGTGGAGGCGGTGACGGCCAGGTACGTCTTCTCCGCGGTGCGCTTGTTGAACTGCCGGGTGAGCTGCCCGTGCGCGGGCAGCTCCTTGGCCAGCAGGACGAGACCCGAGGTGACCTTGTCGATCCGGTGCACCGGATACAGCGTCTCGCCCTGCGCCGCGGCCATTTCCACGATGTCGGTGTCGTGGCGTTCGCCCGTCACCGAGATCCCGGCCGGCTTGTTCAGGGCCAGGACCGCCTCGTCCTCGAGGATCAGGCACTCGGTGCGCAGTTCGGGCCACGATGTTTCCACGCGGACCAGCGTAATGAGGCCCGGCGCGGCCCGGTGTCACCAGGCGTCAGGCGACGGCTCGCTCCAGCTCGGCCAGGCCGTTCTCCAGATGGTCGGTCATGCGATCGAGGTCCGGCACGGTGCGCCGGCAGCCGACCAGGCCGAAATCGAGATTGTCGCCATTGGTGGTCAGCGTGATGTTCATGGCCTGCGATTCGAACGGAATCGACAGCGGGTAGTTGGCGTCCAGACGCGCACCCTGCATGTAGACCGGCTTGCGCGGCCCGGGCACATTCGAGATCACCAGGTTGAACGGCATCCGCGGCAGTGCTTCGAAGCCCGGTAGTAGCGACACCCCGAGCGGCGTCATCAGCGCGGCCGACAGCAGCATGGCCTCCAGCTTCGGTAATTGCGTGAACACCCGTTTGGCGTCGCGCATGGAGGTGCTGATGGTTTCCAGCCGGACCGCCGGATCCTCGATGTGGGTGCCGAGGTTGGCCAGGCAGGCCGCCACCAGGTTGCCCTCGGAGGTATCGGATTCGGCGGCGCTGCGAATGTTGACCGGCACCATGGCGATCAGCGGCTCGTCCGGCAGTGCGTCACGCTCGAGCAGATAGGCGCGCAGCGCGGCAGCGCTCATGGCCAGCACGATGTCGTTGACGGTGGCCCCGGTGGCCAGCCGGACGGCATTGATCCGCTCCAGCGGCCAGGACCGCACCGCGATGCGCCGGGCCCCGCCGATGGAGGTGTTGAGCAGGGTGCGCGGGGCGGTCATGGGCAGGGTGAGCCGCCCGTCGATGGCGCCCCGCAACGGCGCGGCGATCGATCCGGTAGCGCGCAGGATCCGCGGTACCGCCCGGCGCAAGTGCGTCCAGGGGCTTTCGGGTTCGGGGCTGTCGTCGCGCGGCACCGGCGCCGTGCCCCACGGGACGGTGAGCCGGCTGTCGAACGGGTCGTCGGTGAGGGTGCGCTGCAGCAGCCGCATGGCCGAGACGCCGTCGATGAGGGCGTGGTGCATCTTCACGTAGACCGCGAAGCGGCCGTCGGACAGGCCCTCGATGAGCCGGGCCTCCCACAGCGGGCGGTGCCGGTCCAGCAGGATGCCGTGCAGGCGCTCGGTGAGGTCCAGCAGATCACCCAGGCCGCCGGGTGCCGGCAGTGCGGAACGCCGCAGGTGGTAGCCCAGATCCACGGTCTCGGCGTGGGACCAGGCGAGGCTGGAGAAGCCGCCCAGCAGCCGGCTCGGTCTGCGCCGGAATCGGGTGCGGACATCGGTTTTCGCGGCCATCGCCTCGAAGAGCTCATGGGTGAACTCGGGGCCTGCGTCGGCGGGCGGTTCGAACAGCTGCAGACCGCCCACGTGCATGGGATGCTCGCGGGATTCGATGGCCAGGAAGATCGCGTCGAGAGGGTTGAGCAGGTCCATGGGAGCCGCCTTAGCCGGGTGGGGCACAACTGCCCGGAGCGGATACGGTGCGGCGACGCTGCCCCCCGCTGCGTTAACGGTTAATCAGGCTATCACTCTATATGATTCAGCCCACGTCGACCTGTTGGCGCAAACTCCCAGCTCTGCACGGCGTGTCCGCTATCGGGGCGCGAGTTCGGCAGCCCGCCACGGGACTTCCCGCTCGGTGTCGGTCCGCGACGCGAAGGTCATGGCGACGATGGTGCGGCGTCCGTGCGCGAAGGGGTGCACACGGTGCAGGGTGGTGTCGGCGCGCATCAGGTAGAGGTCGCCGGGCTGTATCTCCCAGGAGTGGATCGGATTGCGGGTCAGGGTCCGGTAGATGTCGGCGTGGTCCCAGTCGCGGCGGGTGTGCGCCACCGTCTGCACGAAGCCGCCGTCCGCCAGCGGCGGGCACTCCACCACCAGGACGAGGGCGAAAGCGTAGTCGTCCCAATGCCATTGGTCGACCGAGTCGTCGTGGTGCAGGCGGCTCACGCGGTAGCGTTCGGCCTCGGGGCAGGCCAGGACCGGTTCGGCGGCGACCACGGAAAGGCTGTGCCGCAAGGGTTCACAGTCGTAGAGCTGCGGGATGCAGGAGGCGTGGGCGGCCACCTCCTGCTCGGTCAGGTCGACCTGTTGCCGGGCCAGGCCCTCGCCCTCGGGCAGCAGGTCGCCCCACTGTTTGTGATGATCGAGCAGGGTCAGCGCCTCGGCGGCGAGGACCCGTTTTACCCGGTGCGGGAGCAGAAATCCCAGCCGTGCGATTCCGGTCTCCGCCAACCGGTTCCGCGCGTGCTGCAGCGCCGAGGGATCCACTCCCCTCAGGTGTCGTAGGGCGATGTCCACCGTGCTGTGAGCCGGCATCGCGCACGTCCCTTCACCCGGCCGTCGCGAACGGCCCACTGCCGAAAAGACCGGGTCGTGACCCGGGCGACCCGGCCTCAATTGTATTCCGTTGCCCGGCAACGATTATGGAATCGGGTTGCCAGTTGATCACGATCTGAAGCGGCTGCCGCCGCCCGGACGCGCCGAATCCGCCCGATTTCGCCCGGCCGCCCCCGGCAGCGCGGTAGCTTGATATTCGCTATGGCGGATTACGGGCATGAGCTCCGGTTCGGGATCTTCGTGCCGCCCGAGGCGGCGCGCGGGCGTCTGCTGCTGCGCCTGGTGCGTCACGCCGACGAGTCCGGGCTGGAAGTGCTGGCGGTGCAGGATCATCCGTATCAGCCCGCCTTCCTGGACACCTGGACCCTGCTGTCCTATCTGGCCGGCGTCACCCGCAACCTCACCCTCATGCCCGCGGTCGCGAACCTCCCGCTGCGCCCGCCCGCGGTGCTGGCCCGCAGCGCCGCCAGCCTGGACCTGCTCAGCGGCGGCCGGGTCGAACTGGGCCTGGGCGCCGGCGCGTTCTGGGACGCCATCGAGACCATGGGCGGCACCCGCCGCAGTCCCGGCCAGGCCCTCGCCGCATTGCGCGAGGCCATCGCGGTCGTTCGCGCGCTGTGGGGTGAGGGTGAACGCGCGCAGCTGGCCGGCCAGTTCTATCCGTTGCGCGGCGCGAAACCCGGTCCGCGCCCGGCCCATCCGATCGGCATCTGGCTCGGCGTCTACGGTCCCCGCGCCCTGCGCCTGACCGGTGAACTGGCCGACGGCTGGCTCGGCAGCGTCGGCTACGCCCCGCCCGCCACGCTGACCGCCATGATGACCGCCATCGACGCCGCGGCCCGCGGGGCCGGTCGCGTCCCGGCCCTGATCCGCCGCGCCTACGTCATCGACCCCACCATGACGCCCGGCCAGCTCACGGAAGTGGCCCTGGCCCACGGCATCAGCGAATTCCTGCTCCCCGTCGACCCCGGCGGCGACCGCGCCACCCACCATTTCGCCACCGAGACCGTGCCCGCGGTCCGGTCCGCGGTCGCCTCGGCCCGCGCCGGTCACCCGGTTGTCTAGCCCCGAAGACAGCTATCTGGCCCCGAAGAATCGGTTGTGCATGATCTGGCGGATGGGGGAGAGCAGTCCGTCGAAGGTCACCCGATCCGAGCGGACGGTGTGCAGGCTGGCGTCGCCGCGCTTGGGGTCCTCGCAGATGACGCGCAGCTTCCTGGCATTGCTGTGCACCGCGCCGAGGGTGAGGGTGACGGTGCCGTCGGGGCCGACGATGCCCCACGGACCGCTGATATCGGACGCCGCGATCTGGCACTTGTTGTCCGGCTTCTCGCCGGTGACCAGGGCGGTCACCTCGGTGCGGCCCTGGATCACGGCCTTGGGTTCGCCACGGGCATCGGTGGCGGCACCCACGGCGAGCACGGTGCCGAGGCTGCCGACCACGGCGACGGTGAGAACGCGGGCGCGCAGTGATCGAGACATAGCACCGATATTGGACCCTGCCTCGTGAGTATTTCGTGATGGCGCGGGATGAACTGCCAGTGAACAACGCACCAAACCTGTTCGAGACCGCCATCGACGCGCAGGGTTGCCCTGCAGTATCTTGCATTCCAATCGCTGTTCACCCCGACCGGAGTGTTTTCGGCGAGGATCGATTTGCTGTCGGTACGCTGTGCGCCGTTCTATGTGCCCTGATTGGTAGAAGCTGGACGGAACCCTCCCGAGGAGGATGTGGTGACTGCAGTTGCTCCAAAGCCCGAACAGAATCTCGAGGCGATCCGCCCGTATCCGCCGCGACACGGTCCCAAGGGCTCGTTCGTCCTCAAGGTGATCACCACAACCGATCCCAAGATGCTCGGGATGATGTACATCACCACCGCCATCAGCTTCTTCCTGATCGGTGGTCTGATGGCGCTGCTCATGCGCGCGGAGCTGGCGCGGCCGGGCATGCAGTTCCTCTCGCCGGAGCAGTTCAACCAGCTGTTCACCATGCACGGCACGATCATGCTGCTCTTCTACGCCACCGCGATCGTGTTCGGCTTCGCGAATGTGGTGCTGCCGCTGCAGATCGGTGCGCCCGACGTGGCCTTCCCGCGGCTGAACGCGCTCAGCTACTGGCTGTACCTGTTCGGGGCGTCCATGGCGACCGCCGGCTTCCTGACCCCGGGCGGCGCGGCCGATTTCGGCTGGACCGCCTACACGCCGCTGTCGGACATCGTGCACGCGCCGGGCGTGGGCGGCGACCTGTGGATCCTGGGTCTGGCCGTTTCCGGTCTGGGCACCATCCTCGGTGGCGTCAACATGATCACCACCGTCGTCTGCCTGCGCTGCCCGGGCATGACGCTGTTCCGGATGCCGGTGTTCGTCTGGACCATCCTGACGACGAGTTTGCTTATCCTGGTAGCCTTCCCGATCCTGACCGCCGCCCTGTTCGCGCTGGCCTTCGACCGCCACCTGGGCGGGCACATCTACGATCCGTCGAACGGCGGCAGCATCCTCTTCCAGCATTTGTTCTGGTACTTCGGGCATCCCGAGGTGTACATCATCGCGCTGCCGTTCTTCGGCATCATCTCCGAAGTCATCCCGGTGTTCTCGCGCAAGCCGATCTTCGGTTACACCACCCTGGTCTACGCGACCTTCGCCATCGCGGCGCTGTCGATCGCGGTGTGGGCGCACCACATGTACGCCACCGGTGCCGTGCTGCTGCCCTACTTCTCGTTCATGACCTTCCTCATCGCGGTTCCGACCGGTGTGAAGTTCTTCAACTGGATCGGCACCATGTGGCGCGGTCAGCTCACCTTCGAGACGCCCATGCTGTTCGCGATCGGCTTCATCGTCACCTTCCTGTTCGGTGGGCTGTCGGGTGTCATCCTGGCCTCGCCGCCGCTGGACTTCCACGTCTCCGACACCTACTTCGTGGTCGCGCACTTCCACTACGTGCTCTTCGGCACCATCGCCTTCGCCACCTATGCGGGCATCTACTTCTGGTTCCCGAAGATGACCGGCCGCATGCTCGACGAGCGCCTGGGCAAGTGGCACTTCTGGACCACCTTCCTCGGCTTCCACGCCACCTTCCTGGTGCAGCACTGGCTGGGTGCGCAGGGCATGCCGCGCCGGTACGCCGACTACCTGCCCAGCGACGGATTCACCACGCTGAACACCGTTTCCACCATCGGGTCGTTCATTCTGGGCGCGTCGGTGCTGCCGTTCGTGTGGAACGTCTTCAGGTCCTACCGCTACGGCGAGGTCGTGACCGTCGACGACCCGTGGGGCTACGGCAACTCCCTCGAATGGGCGACCTCCTGCCCGCCGCCGCGGCACAACTTCTACGAGCTGCCGCGCATCCGCTCCGAGCGTCCGGCCTTCGAGCTGCACTACCCGCACATGATCGAGCGCATGCGCGCGGAGGCGCATGTGGGGTGGGGCTCGGGGCGGCACACGGTGGAGGAGTTCGAGAAGGCTCCCAGGTAGCTCGTTCCGCACGTCGGGCGCGGCGGCCGTCTCCGGACGGCCGTCGCGCTTTTTGCGTGCTGAACAGGCGCATCTCGCCGAAATAAATTTAGGTTTGACATAGAAAAGAAAGTGAAACTATATTTAGGTTCAACATAGAAAGATCGGCGGAAGCGCCGGGTCTCACCGAAAGGCACTGCCAGTGCGCAAGATTCAGTTCTCCGGCCGCAGTCCTGTCGTCCTCACCGCCGCCGAGCTCGTGCCCGGCCCGGGCCAGTTGCTGGTGCGCACCGAGCTGGCGGGCGTCCACCTCGGGCTGGTGCGCATGCTGCAGCGGGACGGCGGACCCGACGGCGGTGAGATCGTCGGCACGGTGGTGGCGGCCGGACCGGACCTCGCCGACTGGGTGGGGAAGCGGGTGGGCGGCGTCGTCTTCGAGGGCGCCTACGCCGAATATGCCCTCGCCGCACCGCAATTGATGTCCGAGATCCCCGCCGGGGTGGATGCCGCCGACGCACTCACGCTGGTACGGGGCGGCGTCATCGCCCTGGGCCTGCTCCGGACGGCACGGTTCGCCGCCGGGGAGTCGGTGCTGGTCACCGGCGCGGCCAGCGGGGTCGGGCATCTGGCCGTCCAACTGGCTCGGGCGCTGGGGGCGGCGCGGGTGATCGCGGCCGTCGGCAGCCTGGACAAGGCCGAGTTCCTGCGCGACTGTGGCGCGGACGAGGTTGTCACCTACGCGGACGCCTGGACCGAGCGGGTGGACGTCGTCCTCGACGGCGTCGGCGGCGACGTGGCTCAACGCTGCGTGGACATCCTCGCCCCGCACGGTCGCCTGATCGCCTTCAGCGCTTTCGGCGGAACCATCGACGCGGGCAGCCTGCTCGGGGAGCTGAAGACCGTCGGCGGCTTCTCGATGGGCCTGCTCAGCCGGACTCGGGCCGATCTGCTGGAAGGCTGGCGGGCCGAACTGTGGAACCTGCTGGCGTGCGGGCGAATTCGCCCTCGCCACATCATTCTTCCGCTCGACGAGATGGATGCCGCACTCGGTCTCATCGAGACTCGCGGCAATCGCGGCCGGGTGGCGGTGCGCATCGCCTGAAGTCGGGGGCGCACCCTCGGATTCGGGTGCGCGCCCCGGCGATCCGTCAGGGGCGAGGCCAGGGCCGCCCGTCGAGGCGCTCGATATCGGTATTGAAGCGTTCGAGATAGCTCGCGAAGGCGGTCACGTCGTCGGCGGACCAGTTCACCATGACGCGGTCGAGGCCCTCGGTATTGGCCTGACGCTCGGCCTCCAGGGCCTGTTCGCCGGTGTCGGTGATGCGGAATTTGCGGGCGATGCCGCCGATGGGGTCGGGGATGCGCTCGACCAGTCCGGCGCGCAGCAGCGCGGCGGTCTGCCGGTTGACGGTCGAGGTGTCGAGACCGAAGGCCTCGGTGAGCTGGCCGATGGACATGGGTCCCTCGACGCTGAGGCGGCTGAGCAGGACGTAGGCGCTGCGATCGAGGCGGGTGCCGGAGCGGCGGTAGCGGGCGGCAATGGAGTAGCGGCCGAGCAGCATGGTCTCGAATTCCACTCGGGCCGTGGGCTTTTCGGACGAGACCGGATGTCCGGACGAATCCGCGGGCTGTCCCATGCCGTCCTTTCGTCGCGAGCTGCGGAATCTGTCTATCACAGCGGGAAGAGTGGTCGCCGGACCGGGGAGCTGGGCTGCTGGCGCGGTGACGGCGAGCTGGACCACCACGGCCGGCTCGGGTCGCTGCCCATCGGACAGCTCGCCGGCTACGGCACCGCCACCGTGCTGAATACGGCGGGCGCGCTGATCTGTCGGAAGTGGCTGCCGCCCGGCCGATTTCGCCGGGCGGCTACCCGATCCGCTCACGCCTGCCGGGTCGGCAGCACCACCACCTGGCGCAGGTTCACGTGCGCCGGACGGCTGGCGGTGTAGGCGATCAGATCGGCGATATCGTCCGCGCGCAGCGACTCCATGAACCCGAACATGCCGTCCAGCTCGCCGCTGAGCTCGGCATTGTCGATGTGGCTGCCGAGTTCGGTGTCGGTGAGGCCGGGCTCGATATTGGTGACGCGCACCTTGCGCGCGCCGAGCTCGGTGCGCAGCGTCGCCGACAGCTGGGTGATGGCGGCCTGGGTGGCCCCGTACACCGCGTAGCCGGGGAACGCCACGTGCGCGCCGATCGAGGAGATGTTGACCAGGTCGGCGGTGCGGCCCGCGTCCGCGGCGGCCAGCAGGTCCGGCAGGAAGGCGCGGATCATGCGCAGCCGCCCGGCCACATTGGTCTCCAGCATGCGGGTCCACTCGTCCTCGCGGCCGTCGGTGATCGGGTTGGGCAGCATGACGCCCGCCGAGTTCACCACCAGGTCGACCGGGCCGAACGCGGCGTGCACCGCGTCCGCCGCGGCGGTCACGCCGGCCGTGTCGGTGACGTCCACCGGCACCGCCAGCGTGGTCCCGCCCTCGGCTTCGATCTTGGCGGCCAGGGTGTCGAGCCGGTCCGCGCGCCGCGCCAGCAGTGCCACCCGGGCCCCGTTGCGGGCCAGCAGCAGTGCGGTGGCCTCGCCCATGCCGCTGGCGGCTCCGGCGATGACGGCGGTGCGGCCGGACAGGTTCTCGTAGCTCATGTCGAATGCTCCTTCGCTTTCTGCGTGTGCATTCATCCTGCGAGCGCGCGCGATCGGCAACGAGGGTTGCGGTTTTCCTGGGTCTGCCGGTACCAGGATGGGTTCGTGCGCTGGACCCCATAACGACCTCACCCCAGCAGAATTGGATCAGTTCGCAGCAGTCGGACACGCCGGACAGGACCGTGCTCACGATCCGCGTCGGCTAGCGGATCGGCACTGTCACGCCGGGTGATGTGGGCTCCCCGTGCAGGATCAGATGGCTCGGAGCGACGTCTTTCTTTTTGCCCATATCGTCATTCTTGTTGCCTTCTTTACCGGGGAGTTCGAAGGCCAGAGGAATCGTGGTAGTGGCGCCGGGAGCGAGCTGGTGGAGCTCGCCGTTGTACGGGTGAAGCCTCGCTGTGGCGGTTGCATCGGGGGCTACCGAGCGGCCGTCGACGGTGACCAGGCGCTGAGCGGCGGTGGTGAACAGTTGCTGACGTTCGGAGATGTTCGTGACCGTCAGTGTCACGATGGTGTAGACGCGGTCTGCGTTCGCCGGGGCGGTGATACGCACTCCGGAAACCACATCGCTCACGGTGAAGGCGAAACTGCCGTCGTACACCGTGTGCGCCGGGTCTGCGGGCTGACCGCCGATCGTGAACGGCGGCGGACCGGACGCTGTTGTCGCCGAGGAAGAGGGCTGCGCCGGGATGCTCGTACCTGGGCCCGACCCGGTATCGAGGCCGCTGGTAAACAGCCACACCATCACCGCAGCGATGAGTGCAATCCCGGCCGCCGCCAATATCCATTTGGGTCCCAAAGGATTTCGTCGTGGATCGGAATGTGCGGCAGGGGCAGGCGAGGATGCGCGGGACTCGTGCGTCACCGGGTGAGTCGCCGCCGGACCGGTGGCAGTTATGCCGCGGGTCGGCGGGCTGGGGCCGGGGGCTGCCGAGTCCAGGATCGGTGGGGGCGGTCGCGCCGGTGCCGGCAGGTTCAGGGCGGCTCGCGCGGCAGCGGCGAATTCTCCCGCGCTTGCGTAGCGATTGTCCGGGTTCTTGGCCATGCCGCGGGCGATGACATCGTCGAGCGCGGTCGGGACAGCAGGGGCAGCCTGCGAGGCGTGCGGTGGTTCGGACATCAAATGCGCGTGCATCTGCTGTGCCGGGTTGCCGCTGAAGGGCGGATGCCGAGTGAGGGCTTCGTAGAGTACACAGGCCAGCGAATAGATATCGGAGCGCGCGTCGAGCGTGCCGGTGAACCGCTCCGGTGCCATATATTCCAACGTGCCCACGACCAGGCCGGTGGCTGTGAGTGCGGTGCTGTCGGCGGCGCGGGCGATACCGAAGTCGATCAGGTACACGAAACCGGTGGTGTGCTCGAGGATATTGCCCGGCTTGACATCCCGATGGATGAGTCCCGCCGCGTGTGCGGCATCCAGCGCCTCGGCCGCCTGGGCGATGACCTCCACAGCCCGAGCCGGAGCCATGGTGCCCGACCGCAGGCGCGCGGCCAGGTCGATGCCTTCGATGTAGGCCATCTCCAGGAACAGGTGCCCGTCGATTTCACCGAAGGCGTGAACGGGCACGATATGCGGGTGGTGCAGCTGAGCCCCCAACCGGGCCTCTCGCTCGAAGCGACGCCGATAGCCCTGATCTGCCGAGTTCGCGGCAGACAACACCTTCACGGCTACGGTGCTGCCGGTACGGTCGCGTGCCAGCCATACCTCGCCCATGCCGCCACTTCCCAGCAAGCGTTCGAGACGATAGGTCCCGAACGAGCCGCCGCGCTGCCCGGACATGCTCCGACCGTACCCCCGGATAGGTACCGGGATGGGTTCGTACGCTGGGCCCCATGCAGAACGATCTCGGCGACTTCCTTCGCTCGCGCCGCTCCCGCATCCAGCCCGCGGACGCGGGGCTGCGTGAATACGGCCGCCGCCGGGTCCCGGGCCTGCGCCGTGAGGAGGTGGCGCAGCTGGCCGGGGTGAGCGTCGACTACTACATCCGCCTGGAACAGGGCCGCGGCAAACATGTTTCGGATGCCGTGCTCGACGCGGTCGCCCGTGCCTTGCGGCTGAGTGATCAGGAGCGGCTGCACCTGTACGCGCTGGCCCGGCCGGGCGGCACCGTCGACGCGCATCCGACCACCGTGTCCAGCGTCTACAGCGACACCGTCCACCCCGGTGTCCGGCTGGTGCTCGACGCCCTCACCGCGCCCGCCTTCGTGCTGGGGCGGCGCATGGATGTGCTGGCCTGGAATACCTTGGGCGACTTGGTATCCGGCTTCGCGCGCATACCCGCCGGGGAACGCAACCAGGCGCGCTACCTGTTCCTGGATCCCGCCGCGTCCACCTTCTATCCCGACTGGGAGGCGGTGGCCGGCGAGACGGTCGCGTTCCTGCGGCGCGATGCGGGACTGCATCCCGACGATCCGCGGGTGGCGGCGCTGGTCGGGGAACTCTCCGCCCGCAGCGCGGTCTTCCGGCGGCTGTGGGCCGCGCATCCGATCAAGGAGAAGACGCGCGGCGCCAAGCTGATTCAGCATGCCGAGGCAGGGCGGCTGGAGCTGGGCTACGAAACCTTCGCGCTGCCGGGCGATCCCGATCAGCTGCTGGTCGTGTACACCGCCGCGCCGGAGTCACCGGCCGCGGCGGCGCTGGCCCGGCTCGCCGGGCTGCACTCCGTGCACGCCTGAACCGGCGGTCGGCTCTCAGTTCGTGGCAATGGATTTGCGGTGCACCGGGCCGTGCGCGTCCTGGCAGTGCGGGACGTGGTCGTGCTCGGTGTCCGGGCATTCCGCGTGGTCGGTGTAGTCGACCTGGAGCACGCTGTGATCGATGTGGTGCTTGTCGGAGAGCATGGCGGCGACCCCGGCGCGCACCGCCTGGCTGTCGGTGCCGGGCCCGACCAGGATGTGCGCCGACAGCGACGGGGTACCGGAGGTGATCTCCCAGATGTGCAGGTCGTGCACCTCGATGACGCAGTCCACCTCGGCCATCTCCCGGCCGATCTCGATCGGGTCGAGGTGGGCGGGCGCGGCCTCGAGGAAGATGCGGCCCGAGGCGCGGACCAGGCTGACGCCGGCCTTCACCATGAGCACCACCACGATCAGGGTGGCGATGCCGTCGGCGCGGGCGAAGCCGGTGAGCATGATGATCAGACCGGCGACCGCGGTGGCGATGAAGGCGAACAGGTCGTTGAGGATGTGCTGATACGCGCCCTCGACATTGAGACTTGTCCGATTGGCGCGGCTGATCATCCAGCCGGCCAGTACGTTCACCACGATGCCGACCAGCGCGGTGGCCAGCACCAGGCCACCGGTCACCTCGGGCGGGTTGATCAGGCGGCGGATGGCCTCGTAGGTGAGCCAGGCCGCCAGGCCCAGCAGGGTCAGGCCATTGGCCTGGGCGGAGAGGATCTCGGCGCGCTTCCAGCCGTAGGTCATGCGGCCCGCGGCGGGCCGGGCCGCCAGCCGGATGGCCCACAGCGCCAGCACGATCGAGGCCGCGTCGGTGAGCATGTGGGCGGCATCGGAGAGCAGTGCCAGCGACCTGGCGACCAGGCCGACCACGACCTCACCGAGCAGGAACGCCACGATGACCGCGAGCGCGCCGGCCAGCCAGCGCTTGTCGCTGTCGGCGGTCGCGCCGTGCGAATGCCCGGCGTGGTCGTGCCCGTGTGAATGCTCGTGCCCGCCCATAACCCTCCTTCGGTAGTGCCCGACGAACACCATATGCATGAATCGCTATGTATGCAATATTTGTGACACGTCCGATTCGGGTGGTTTGCCAGGAGAAAGCTCGGCCTCCTCATGAGAGGTCGCGGAACGTCATGAGGAACCCGGCGAACGCGATCACGAACAATGCGACGAACCCGGCTGCCCGCAGCCACAGCCAGGGCCAGTCCCGGACCCACAGCCCGGTGAGCATGACCCCGACCAGCATCAGCGCCCCATAGAACGGCGTCCGCTGCGGATGGCGACCCATAGTTCCTGCATACGCCTGTTCCGGGGATCGGGCACTCGCGGCACGCCGGGCCCGCGCGGGATCGGTTCGCCTATTACTGCGCCGTGGGTGTCTCGCAGCGCTGGTGGGCGCATACTCCCGAGATCGCGACACTGACGGTGTCGGTGGCCGACGCGCTGATGATTCGCCCGCCGCCGCACGGTTCCAGGCCGACAGTGCCCCGGCCGAGGGCCGAAAAGCCTAGAATCACAAGGGTGGACGCAATTCTGACAACCATCGGTGTGGTCGTGGTTATCGGTATCTCCGGCGCGGCCTATGCCGCGTTTCTGTTGCTACGCGGTCGTAAATAGTTCGGGGGCAACGGGTTCGGCGTTGCCGGGCGCTCAGCTCTGGACTCGGGGCCAGGGGTAGAAGGCCAGGTGGATGAGCAGCACCACCAGTGCGGCCAGCAGGATGGCGGCGATCGGGTGGGCGCGGCGCTCCAGGTAGCCGATGGTGCGAAACAGGGTGGGGAAGGGCACATCTCGGCTGAAGAACATGGCCAGAATGCTGGGCACGATGACCCACATCAGGGCGATCAGTCCGTAGAGGACGTACGCGCCCAGGTAGGACTGTGGGTGCATGCCACGGTCGGTGGCGGCGAACAGGACGCCGAAGACGAAGGTGGCCACCGCGGCCAGGAGATACCCGGCGCCCAGTAAGGTGATCGGCGAATACGGGTTGGTGACACGGCCGTTCACGGTGAGGGTGCGCCCGGCGACCATCTGTGGGGTGGGCTCGGGCGGGGTGGCCAGTTGCGGGACAGCGTAATACGCCAGCAGCACGATCACCGACACGACGATGAGCCGGACGAACGAGTGCTGAGTCTCCAGATGCCCGATGGTGTTCGAGATGGTCGGCCAGCTCGCCAGTCCGAAGACCGACGCCAGCTCCGACGTGGCGATCGCCAGTCCCGCGAGGCCCCACATGCAATAGCCCCAGAATTCCACCGAGCGCCCCGCCGCTGTCGGTACGGCCGCGCTGCCGACATCCTCCGTCATGCTGCCGTTGTATCACTAAAACGGGGGCCTACCTGGGAGCATGCGCAGTCGATGCCGGGTTGTCACGGGTCCGACATCTAACGGTACCGGCGGGTCGGTTCGGGTGCGCCACAGCTGGTTTCGGCTCCGCCCTGGCGACCCGCCGGTGTACCGGCTACTTGCCGTCGGCCGTCAGACGACCGGCCGTGCCCCAGCTGTCGGCGGGCGTCTCGTGGATCCATACCTGCACGGCCTCGGCCGGAATCTGATAGGCGTCCACGAAGGCGTCGGTGATGCGGCGGACCAGGTCCCGCTTCAGCTCGACGGTGCGCGGGCCCTGCTGCACGGTGACGATGGGCATGATTGTTCTCCTTCGCGAAAACTGCTGGGATACCGGCCATCTCGGAACCCGGGGTTCCGATCTCCGATCCGCTCGGCGGCCTGGGAACAGTTCACCGGAAAACGGCACCCCGACCAATGAGCAGGTCGTTCGCGCAGTGATAAGCGATCCTTATCGCCTGTGCGCCCGCGAGATCCTGTGCGCCCGCGAGATCTCTACGCGCCCGCTAGCAGAGCGCCCAGCAGGCGCAGATTCGGCGACGCCGCATCCGCCCGCACCGCCAGTGCGATGGGCAGGGTCAGGCCCGCATCGGCGAAGGGGCGGAAGGCGACCCGCGTGTTGTGGACCTGCCGTGCGTTCGATGCGTAGACCACCGTCCACATGGGCGAGCCCGCGCCGATGGCGGCCAGCGTGTCCTGCAGGGTGGTGGAGGTGGGCGCGGGCACCGGCTCGAATCCGGCGCGCACACATGCGTTCAGCACCAGATCCACCAGCGCCGGATGGTTGCGCCGTTCGGTCAGCCGCAGCGGCACCGTGGCCAGGTCCGCCAGCCGGACCGAATCCTGGGTCGCCAGTGCGTGTTTGGCGGGCAGGGCCACCACCAGCGGATCGTCCCAGGCGGGCAGGAAGTCCAGTTCCGGGCTCTCACCGGGTTCCGGCGAGCGCACGAAGGCGGCGTCCAGACCGCCGTCCGCCACCCGGGCCAGCCGATCCCGCACCGGCAGCGCCACCAGCTCGACCTGCACCTGCGGCGCCTGCTCGGCGAAGGCATCCAGGACCGCGTCCAGGCGCTCGCCCAGTCCGGTCACCGTGCCCAGCCGGAACACCTCCGCGCGGCCACCCGCCAGGCCGGCCACGCTGGCCCGGGCCTGATCGGCCGCGGCCAGCACACCCCGCGCCGCGGGCAGGAAGCGCAACCCGGCCTCGGTCAGCCGCACCCGCCGCGGCGACCGGTCCAGCAATTGCACGCCCAGATCCCGTTCCAGCCGCCGCACCTGCTGGCTCACCGCGGGCTGCGCGATGTGCAAGCGCTCGGCCGCTCGCCCGAAGTGCAACTCC
Source organism: Nocardia sp. NPDC059228 (assembly GCF_042754245.1). NCBI lineage: Bacteria > Bacillati > Actinomycetota > Actinomycetes > Mycobacteriales > Nocardiaceae > Nocardia > Nocardia sp. NPDC059228. The sequence continues at coordinate 420,443 of NZ_JBHZAL010000001.1, forward strand.
TCGGCGACGGTCACGAAATACCGCAACTGACGCAATTCCACGAGCCCATGGAACCATCAGCGCCCGCCCGGGGCCGTGGCGAGGCGGCGGGGTCGGCGTGATCGGCCGGGTCAGCCCAGGTAGCGGCCGTACCAGTCGAGTACCCGGCGCCAGGCCTCGGCGGCGGCGGTGGGCTGGTAGCGGGGGCCGGTGTCGTTGAAGAAGGCGTGGTCGGCATTGTCGGCCACGAAACTTTCGTGCGGGAGCCCCGCCTTGTCCAGGGCCGCCTCGGCGGCCGGACGGGAGGCGTCGACCCGGCTGTCCAGCGCGCCGTAGACGGCCAGCACCGCGGCCTTGGATCCGGTGACCTGGCCGCCGTCGGGGAACGGGCCGTAGAAGGGGGTGGCGGCCGCGAGTTCGGGAGTGCCCGAGGTGAGCAGCAGCCAGGTCAGACCGCCGCCGAAGCAGAAACCGGTGGCGCCCAGCTTCTTTCCGGGCACGCGGCGCTGCAGCTCGGTCAGGCCCGCGCGCAGATCGGCGACGAATCGGTCCTGAGGGATCTTGCCGAGTGCGGCGGTGGCGGCCGCCTGATCGGTGAAGGTGGCGGTGCCGCCCTCTTCGGAGAGCAGATCCACCGCGAGCGCCGAGTAGCCGACGCCCGCGAAACGTCCTGTCACCGAACGGATGTGGTCGGTCAGGCCGCGGTTCTCGTGGATGACGAGCACGCCGCCCATCGGCTGGGACGCCTCGGCCCACGCGGCCTGCAGGGTGCGGCCCTCGGGTCCGGCGAAGGTGATCGCGGTGGGCTGCAGGGCCGTCGCGGTGCCGGGCGGTGCGGCCGCCGGGGACGCAGACCCGCTCGCGGCGGTGGTCGTGGGAGAGGACTGCTTGCCCGAGTCGGCGCAGGCCGCCAGCAGCGCCACGGCCGCCGGTGTCCCCATGCCGAGCAGCCCCAGCCGGCGTAGCGCTTCCCGGCGGCTGAGCAGACCCTCGGCGTGATCGGTGGCGATTTCCTCTGCGATATAGCGCTGCAGCGGCGTCATGCCCTCAGCCTAGGCCGCCGGACCGGTCCGGTCTCGGCCGAAACGCTGGGGATCTGCCGTCAGGATCGGACCCCGCTGAACGCGTCGGCCACCGCCGCGCCCGCCGCAGCGAAGGCGATCCCCTGACCGGTGCGGCATTCCGCCGCGTGAGCGGGCGGGGTCACCGGTAGGCGGAAATGTCGAAGGCGCCGTTGCTCTGACGGAACGAGACCGCTGAGTCCGGCCAGAGCAGCGTGACGCGACCGGTCTGTTCGTCGCGGTACCAGCTCGTGCAGCGGCCCTGGGTCCACACCGTGTCGCGGGCGCGCTCCTCGATATCGAGCATGGAGGAGCGGACCGCCTCGGGCGTGACCTCCAGGACGGTGTCCGCGCTGGAGGCGAGATGATCCAGCGCGCTGAGCGCGTAATCGATCTGGGTCTCGATCACATAGATCGCGGAGTTGTGGCCCAGCGCCGCGTTCGGGCCGTCCAGCACATACATATTGGGGAAGCCGTCCACGGTGGTCGACGCGTGCGCGACCATGCCGTTGCTCCAGCGCTCGGACAACAGGGAGGTGCGGCCCCGGATGTGCTTGGCGATCGACGGCCGGGTGGCGTTGAAACCGGTGGCGAAGACCAGGATCTCGAGATCGTAGGTGTGCCCGCTCCCGGCGATGGCCAGGCCGTCGTCGATGCGGGTCAGCTCGGTCGGTTCCAGCTGGACGGTGTCCAGCTGCAGGGCCGCGTAGTAGTCGTCGGAGAAAAGGATTCGCTTGCAGCCGATTTCGTAGTCGGGGGTGAGCTGCTGCCGCAGGCGTGGATCGCGGACCTGGGCCGCCAGATGGTCCGTGGCGCGCTGGTGCAGCAGATCGATCTCCGGGTGGCGGCGGCGCCGGGCGGCGATGCTGAGCTCGGCCTCGGCGAACAGCTCGTCGCGCAGTTCGGTGATGGTCCGCGGATCGGCGGCGAAGCTCGACAGCTCGTCGGGGGTGTAGAAGCGGTCCCCGCGCGGCAGCACATAGGGCGCCGAGCGCTGGAAGACCACGACCTCGCTGGCCTCACCCGCGAGCCGCGGCAGGATCTGGACCGCGGACGCGCCGGTGCCCACCAGGCCGACCCGCTTGCCGACCAGCGACACCTTCGGATTCCACCGCGCCGAATGCCAGTGCCGGCCACCGAAATTCTCCAGCTTGGCGACCGGCGGGATCCGGGGTTCGGTCAGCCGTCCGGTGGCGATGATCAGGGTGGCGGCCGAGAAGTCGCCGCGGGAGGTCCGGACGAACCAGCGCGCCTCGGCTTCGACCCACTCCGCCTGTTCCAGCGCGCAATTCAGCCGCAGATACGGTTCCAGCTCCTCCTGCTGGACGCACGACCGCAGGTAGGCGTGGATCTCCGCGCCCTCGGCGAACACCCGCGACCATCGCGGATTCGGCCGGAACGAGAAGGAATACAGGTGGGCGGGGATATCGCAGGCCACGCCCGGATAGCGGTTGTCGCGCCAGGTGCCGCCCACATCGTCGGCCTGTTCGATGATGACGAAGGAGTCCCGGCCCCGGCGGGCGAGCTGGATGCCCATGCCGATACCGGCGAAACCCGCGCCGACGATCAGCACGTCGACCCGTTCGGGGCTCGAATGTCCTTCGGCGGTGGCCGGATCCGTGCTGTCAGGCATGGCCGTACCGGGTGGTGCGGCGGCGCAGCGAGCGGCCCAGCTCCGCGGCGATCCGATCGACGTCGGTGACGGTGAGGCTCAGCCCGGCCTCCGGACCGGACTCCGGCGCGAGCCGGCCGTCGAGCAGCAGGCCGCCGAGATCGTTCGCGCCGCCGCGCAGCAACTCGACCGCCACCGCCAGCCCCAGCCGGGGCCACGCGGCCTGAATATTGTCGATGCGCCCGTGCAGGAGCAGCCGCGCGACGGCGTGCACCGCCCGCGTCTGCCGCCGGAGTGCTTCGGGCACAACGGGATCGAGGAAGCCGGACGCCGCGGTCACGGGAACCATGGGCATGGCGATGAATTCGGTGAAGCCGCCGGTGCGGTCCTGGATATCGGCGAGCAGTCGCAGGTGGGCCACCTGCTGCGCGGGGGTTTCCACGTGCCCGTAGACCATGGTCGAGGTGGAGGTCAGGCCCGCGCGGTGGGCGGTCTCGATCACCTCCACCCAGCGGCTCACGGGCAGATCCGGGCTGCCCTTCAACCGGGCGCGCACATCGTCGTCGAGGATGCGCGCACCGGTGCCGGGAACCGATCCGAGGCCGGAATCCTTTGCCCGCGCCAGGAACTCGTCCAGGGGCAGCGCGCGGCGCGCGGCGCCGTCGAGCAGTTCCTCCGGGCGGAAGGCGTGCAGGTGCAGGGGAGCGGTCTCGGTGATGGCGGCGATCAGCGCCAGATAGTCGTCATCGCTGTCGGCGGGTAGCGGGCCCTGCATGCAGATCTCGGTGGCGCCCAGGGCGTGCGCCTCGGACACCAGCGCGGCCAGTCGCTCCCGCGCCGCGGAGCCGGACACCACGGCGGTGTCCAGATTCCGGTTCACGACATAGGTGAGGGCGTCGCCGACCGTTCGCCGCCGGAGCGCATCGGCCAGCTCGCACAACCGCTCCAGCTCGGAGCCGTCCGCGTGCAGCAGCGCGATGTATCCCGCGTCCGGCAGGCCCGCCGGATTCCGCTCCGCTTCCGCGAGCCACTCCCGCACCCGCCCCGCATCGGACAAGCCAACCTCGGCGACACCACGATCCACGATCGCCACGATACCGCCGCCCTCCGGGCGTTCCGTCCGGCTCGGTGCCGCTGGGTGGGCGGTCCCGAGCCGGAATGCGGACAACCATGCGGGTCAGGCGGCGGTGGTGTGCCCGATGGTGATGTTGCCGTAGGAGTTCCGGGCGTGGACCTCGACGATGTCCTGCGGCCGGCTGACGGGGTACAGCTGGTTCTGGATGGTGCCCTTCTGCGCATTGGTTTCCATCCGGGCGGCGCTGCCCGGGTGGATGCCGATCGACAGGTCGCCGGTGGAGGTCTCCACGTCGATCACGCCGCGGGTGGCCTCGACGATGCGGATGTCGCCCTTCGCGACCTTCGCCGTGACCGAGCCGAGCGGGCGCTCGACGGTGATGTCACCGGCGGAGACCTCCAGCTCGCACTCGCCGAGCGGGCCCGCGCCCAGCAGGTTGCCCATGCCGAGCGAACCGGTCAGGCGGGAGCCTGCGGGCACCTCGACGGTGACCTCGACCGACCCGCGGCCCGCGAGCGGGGAGAACTTCCGCCAGCCCTTGGGGGCCTGCACGGTCAGGGTGCCCGCGGCGAACTCGGCGCGGATCTGCTCGGCGGCGCGCACGTCCTCCTTCTTGGACGCGTCGGCCGGGCGGATCTCGACGACGGTGTCGGTGCGGTTCGAGGCGATGACGGTGACGTTTCCGGCGGCCACGTCGACGGCGACGGTGATGGCTTCGGGGGTCTGGAACGTGGTCATGGTGTTTCTCCTTCGAGGGGCTGTGCTGCTGATGTGACTACTTTCGCGAGCCCGGCTGACAGCGGCCTGACGCCGCACTGACACGTCCGCTGACACGTGTTCGGCCCGGCTGGACAGCGCACGGCAGAATGGTCCGGGTGCAGATCGGAATGCTTGGGCCGCTCGAAATCCGGGCAGACGACGGCGGATTGCTGGAGGTACCGGGCGCCCGGTTGCGGTCGTTGCTGATCGCGCTCGCGCTGGAACCCGGCCGGGCGGTCTCGAAAGCGCGGCTGGTCGACTGGATTTGGGGCGAGGAGCCGCCGTCAGATGCGGCGAATGCCTTGCAGGCCTTGGTTTCCCGATTGCGGCGGGTACTGCCGGACGGGTCGATCGACGTGCAGCCGGGCGGCTACCGGCTGACGGTGGCGCCCGGCGACATCGACGCCGTGCGGTTCGAACAGCTCCTCGACCAGGCCCGCAGCGGCGACGACGTCCACCAGGCCGAGCTGCTGCGCGAGGCCCTCGCACTGTGGCGCGGCGCGCCCATGCGGGACATCGGTGCGCAGGACGGCGCGGCCCTCGAGGCGGTGATCGCCCGGCTCGAGGGACTGCACATCGGTGCGCTCGAGGATCGGTACGACGCGGAACTCCGGCTCGGCCGGGGCGCGGAACTGGTCACCGAGCTGAATGATCTGGTGGCCCAGCACCCCGTGCGGGAACGACTCGCCGCGTCGCTGATGCGGGCGCTCGCCGCCGCGGGCCGGGGCGCGGAGGCGCTGGTCGTGTACCAGCGGGTCCGGGAGGCCCTCGCCGACGAGCTGGGTGTGGATCCCTCGCCGGAGCTGTCCGCCCTGCACGTCGCCCTGCTACGTGGGGAGGTGGGCGGGCGGGAGGACGACCGCCGGACCAACCTGCGCGCCGAATTGACCCGATACGTCGGCAAGCAGGCCGACGTCGCCGCGGTGCGCGCCCTCGTCGCCCGCCATCGGCTCACCACGGTGACCGGACCGGGCGGTTCGGGAAAGACCAGGCTGGCCACGGAGACCGGGCGCGCCCTGCTCGACGGGCTGCCGGATGGCGCGTGGCTGGTGGAGCTGTCCTCGGCGAGCGCGGGCGGTGACCTCGCGCAGGCGGCGCTGGCCGCGCTCGGGCTGCGGGACGCGCTGCTGGGCGGCGGGGCGAACGCGGAACCCATGGACCGCCTCATCGCGGCCATCCGCGAGCGCGACATGCTGCTGATCCTGGACAACTGCGAGCACGTGATCGAGTCCTCGGCCGCGTTCGCCCACCGCCTGCTCGGGGAGTGCCAGCGGTTGCGCATTCTGGCCACCAGCCGCGAACCGCTCGGCATCACCGGTGAAGCGCTCTGGCAGGTCGAGCCTTTGGCGCTGCCCGCCGCGGACGCGGACCCGGGCGCGATCGAATCCTCCCCGGCCGTCCAGCTCTTGCGCGACCGGGCCGGAGCGGTGCGGCAGGACCTCGGCGCCGATGCCCGCACCCTGGCGACCATGGCCCGCGTGTGCCGTGCGCTCGACGGGATCCCGCTGGCGATCGAACTGGCCGCGGCCCGCCTGCGCACCATGTCCCTCGAGCAGCTCGCCACCCGTCTCGACGATCGGTTCCGGCTGCTGACCGGAGGCAGCCGGACCGCGCAACCGCAGCACCGGACCCTGCGGGCGGTCGTGGACTGGAGCTGGGAACTGCTCAGCGAGGCCGAACAGGCTGTGCTGCGCCGGCTTTCGGTGTTCGCCGGCGGTGCGAGCCTCGAGGCGGCCGAACAGGTCTGTGCGAGCAGCGAATCCGAGGGGCAGCCCGCGACGGTCGAACAGTGGGAGGTGCTCGAGCTGCTGACCGCGCTGACCGAGAAATCGCTGCTGCTCACCGCGGGCGACGACGGGCCGCGCTACCGGATGCTCGAGACGATCAAGCAGTACGCCCGCGACCGGCTCGCGGAGGCGGGGGAGGCGGGCGCGGCGCGGCGCGCGCATCTGGCGTATTTCACCGGACTGGCCGCGACCGCGGAACCGCATCTGCGCCGGGCCGAACAGCTGGAATGGCTCGCCGTCCTCGAGCCCGAGCACGACAATATCGCGGCCGCCATGCGCGGTGCGCTCGCCGCGGAGGACGCGACCGCGGCCATGGGGCTGGCCGCGGCCGCCGGCTGGTACTGGTGGCTGAGCGGGCACAAGGCCGAGGGCATGGAACTGGTCACCGCGGCCGCCCGGACGCCCGGCGAAGCCGACGACGAGACCCGGGCCACGGTCTACGGGCTCGTCGTGCATTTCATGACCTCCGGCCCGAATGACGAACACCACGTGGAGGAATGGATCCACCAGGCCTACCGGGCCGGCGGCGATCGGACCGGCGGCGGCCGGACCGGTCATCCGACGCTGGCGTTCGTGGTCGCGCTGGAACGCATGCTGCAGGGGCCGGATCAGTTCCTGCCCGCCTTCGAGGCGCTGCTCGGCGACGACGATCCGTGGGTGCGGGCGCTGGCCCGGCTGCAACTGGGCAAGTTGCGGACCGTGCTCGGCCAGGGCGGGCCGGAGGCCGACGAACAGCTGGAGCTGGCGCTGGCGGAGTTCCGGGCCGTCGGTGAGCGCTGGGGGATCTCGTTCGCGCTGACCGAGCTGGCCGACAGCCTCGCCCTGCGCGGCGAATTCGCCAGTGCGTGTGAGTATCTCGAGCAGGCGATCGCGGTGGTCGCCGAGGTCGGCGCGATCGAGGACCTGGTCCGGATGCGGTCACGGCAGGCGCAGCTGTACTGGCTGCTGGGCGACGCGGCGGCGAGCACGGCCGCCATGGCCGAGGCCCAGCGATACGCGGATCAGACCGGCTGGCCGATCGCGCTGGCCGAAATGGCCCTGGCCCGAGCGGAATTGGCGCGCTGGAACGCGGATCCCGAAGAGGCGCACCGGCAGATCGGCGTCGCGAAGACCCTGCTGGCGGGAGAATCGGAGCAGCCGTTCATGAGTGCGGTGATCCACGATCTGCTCGGCTATCTGGCGGACGGTCTCGACGAGGCCCGCGACCATCGGGCCGCGGCCTTCCGGGTGGCGTCGGCGGCGGGGCACGCGCCCCTGCTGGCCAAGGTGCTGGTCGGTCTCGCGGATCTGGCGCTGCGGGCGGAGCAGGACGAGCAGGCGGCGCGGCTGCTCGCGGCCAGTACCGCGGTGCGTGGCGTGTCGGATCATTCCCACCCGGATGCGGCCCGGATCGAGCGGACAGCGCGAAGTCGCCTCGGTGACGTGAAGTTCACCGAGGCGACGGGGGAGGGGGCGCGGGCGGTCTGGCATGAACTGGCCGAGATCACGCTCGCTTCGTGAAAGTGGCACGGGACCACAGGTATCCGACGATCGCGAACCCGGCGCACCAGGCCAGCGCCGCGGCGGTGTAGCCGCCCGACGGGTGCCCGGTGAGGAACCCGCGCAGGGACTCGATGATCGGGGTGAAGGGCTGGTACTGCGCGAACTGCCGGACGCCCTGGCCCATCTGGTCGGCCGGGACGATCGCGCTGCTCACGAAGGGCAGCATGATCAGCGGCACCACGGACATGCCCGCCGACTCCGGGGTCTTGGCGGCCATGCCCAGGGCGACGGTCAGCCAGGACGCCCCGAACGAGGTGGCCAGGACGATGCCGAGCGCGCCCAGCCAGTCCAGCGCGGTGGCCGGCGGCCGGAAGCCCAGGGCGAATGCCACTCCCAGCACGGCCGCGATGGCGACCACATTGGTGAGCATGGTGGCCACCACGTGCCCGGTCAGCACGGCGCCGCGGGACACGTCCATGACCTTGAACCGGTTGATGACGCCCTTGGCCATGTCCGAGCTCACCGCGACCGCGGTGCCGGAGAGCCCGTAGCTGATGGCCAGCAGGATCATGCCCGGTGTCGCGTAGTCGATGTAGTGCTCGCCGACATTGAAGGCGCTGCCGAACACGTAGACGAAGATCAGCAGCATCACCACCGGCATCAGCGCGGCGTTGAAGATCGCGACCGGGTTGCGGGCGATGTGTTTGAAGTTGCGGCGCAACATGATCGCCGAGTCGCCCAGCGACGCCGCCAGGGCGCCGGTCGCGACGGTGCGGTTCGGGGTGCTGCCGGTGGAAACGATGGTGCTCATTGTGCGTCGGCCTCCGTGGTGGCGTGCCCGGTCAGGGCAAGGAAAACGTCATCGAGATCAGGGGTGTGGATGGAGACCTCCGCGGCCTCGACCGCGTGATCGGCGAGCCGATCCAGCAGGGCCCGCAGGGTTTTGGTGCCGCCGTTGCCGGGCACCTGCAGGGTCAGCGCCTCGCTGTCCATGGTCGCGGCGGGCAGGATCCGCGCGGCTGCTTCCAGTTCGGTGAGGTGGGTGAACCGCAGCTGGAGGTAGCTGCCGGGGACGCGGCGCTTGAGCTCGTCCGGGGTGCCTTCGGCGACGATGCGGCCGCCGTCGAGGACCGCGATCCGGTCGGCCAGCTGGTCGGCCTCCTCGAGGTACTGGGTGGTGAGGAAGATGGTCACGCCGTCGGAGGTCAACTCCCGCACGATCTCCCACATGGTGCGCCGGCTGCGCGGGTCGAGCCCGGTGGTCGGCTCGTCGAGGAAGACGATGTCCGGCTTGGTGACCAGCGTCATCGCCAGGTCCAGCTTGCGGCGCATGCCGCCGGAGTAGGTGGCCGCCTGCTTGCGCGCGGAGTCGGTGAGGTCGAAGCGCTCCAGCAGCGTGTCGACCACCTGCTTGCGCGCCGAGCCCCGCAGCCGGTGCAGATCGGCCATCAGCTGCAGGTTCTCTTCGCCGGTCAGCAGGTCGTCCACCGCCGCGAACTGACCGGTCACCCCGATGGCCGCTCGCACCGCCTTGGTCTCGGTGGCGATGTCGTGCCCGGCGACGCGGGCCGTCCCGCCGTCCGCCGTCAGCAGCGTGGTCAGCACGTTCACCGTCGTGGTCTTGCCCGCGCCGTTCGGCCCGAGCAGCGAGAAGATCGTTCCCGCACCGATATTCAGATCAATGCCGTCGAGGATCGTCTTGTCCCCGTAAGCTTTCCGCAGCCCCGAGGCCGCGATTGCTGTGCTGTTCATGTGGACTACTGTCGCGACCCGGCCTGATACCGGCCTGACACCGACCTGATACGCCCTCTGACACGGTGTTATACCTGTTCACGAGGGGTGGCGAGGGTTATCGGCCGTTGGGTGGAGCCAGCAGCGCGGCGGCCAGATGACGGGTCAGGCGGGGCGTGTCAGGGGCGGCTCGGAGGCGGGGGGTGGCGGCGAGATCGTTGATGACGCTCAGGGCGGCCTGGACTCGCAGCCGCGCTTCCAGTTCGTCCTGGCCGGGGTGGACCTGGCGCACCAGCTGCACCCATTCGGCGATGTACTCGTGCTGCACGCCACGCATACGGTGCCGATCGGCGGCGGGGAGCTGATCGATGTCGGAGGTGAGCAGCCGGATGAGACCGGTTTGCTCGAAGGCGAATTCGGTGTAGCTGGTAAGCAATCGGTCGAGTGCGTCGGCGGCGTCGGTCGCGCGGGTCAGATCGCGGTACATGTCGGCCCGCAGGACGTGATTGCCCTGGTCGAGAACGGCGATCAGGATGTCGGCCTTGCTGTCGAAGTGGTTGTAGACGCTGGGTCCGGCAATGCCGACGGCCGCGCCGATGTCCTCGACCGCCACACCGGAAAAGCCTTGCTCGGCAAAGAGTTTCGTCGCCGCTGTGAGAATGGCGATCCGACGCGAGGGGGACCATCCCGCCGACGGTCCGGCGGGTGGTGCGGCCGCGGGACGCGGGACGGGAAGGTCGGCGGTGAGGATCGCGTCGACCATGTCGGTGAGTACCTGCACGAAACGCTGACGCGGCAGTTCGAGGTTGTGGAACGAGATGCTGGATGCCGTGGAAAGCGCTGCCCAGCCGATTATTTCGGCCTGAGCGGGCGTGAGCCGCGGTGTCCGAGTGCGCAGCAGATCGGCGAACCGTGCGCCGATGCCGCGCGCCCGCTGCCGGAGTTCGGTTCTCGCGTCGGGGTCGAGGTGCCGCGCTTCCCGGTGCCACAGCACGCCGATGGCGCGCTGATCCAGCATGGCGGTGGCCAGTGTCCGGGCGAGATCGGTATCCGGCTCGGCGCGCGCCGCGTCGAGCAGTTCGGTGACGATCGCGATGGGCTGGCCCACCACGGCGCGCAGCAGATCGTTCTTGTTGCGGAAGTGCCGGTACAGCGCGGACGGCCCGACCGCGACCGCGTCGGCGATGTCGCCGGTGCCGACATCGGCGTAGCCGCGCCGATAGAACAGTTCGGTCGCGGCGGCGACGATGAGGTCGCGGCGATTGGCGGGGCGCGTGCCGCGGGCCGGGCGGGCGGCAGCGTGCTCGGCGGTGTCGCTCATGGTCGCCGCTCCTTCTCGCTCGCCGGTGGTGGGTCGCCCGCCCTCACTATAGGGAGCGGGCGACCCGGCCCGATCGGCCGCGGACGCCCGCGACTAGAAGATGTATCCGCCGCCGCAGACCAGGGTCTGGCCGCTGACATAGTCGGAGTCCGGGCTGCACAGCAGGTACACCGCACCGGCCGCCTCGGCGGGTGTTCCGGCCCGGCCCAGCGGGATCATCCGTTCCATGGTCGACAGCACCTCCGGGTTGACGCCCACCTTCAGCTGCCGGCCCAGCACGTCGATGGTGCTGTCGCCGCCGGCCGGCGTCTCGGTGAGCCGGGTCTTGATGAGCCCGAAGGCGACCGAGTTCACGGTGACGTTGTAGCGCCCCCACTCCTTGGCCAGGGTCCTGGTGAGTCCGTTGATGCCGGCCTTGGCGGCGGCGTAATTCGCCTGTCCCGCATTGCCTCCCGTGCCGGCCAGCGAGGAGATGTTCACGACCTTGCGGCACGGGACCGGCGTGCCGGCCGCGGCGGCCTGCCGGGCGAGTCCGGCGATCACCGGCTGGGCGGCGCGCAGAATCCGGAAGGGGGCCTTGAGGTGGACGTCGAGGATGGCGTCCCACTGCTCGTCGGTCATCTTCTGGATCACCGAATCCCAGGTGTATCCGGCGTTGTTGACGATGATGTCCAGTCCGCCGAAGCTGCCGGTGGCGGTGGTCACGAAGCGTTCGGCGAAGTCCTCGTCGGTGACCGAGCCGATGCAGGCGACCGCCCGGCCGCCGGCCGCCTCGATGGCGGCCACGGTCTCCTTGGCCGGTTCGGCGTCGAGGTCGTTCACCACGACCGACGCGCCCTCGCGGGCGAGCTTGAGGGCGATCTCGCGCCCGATGCCGCGCCCGGATCCGGAGACGATGGCGACCTTGTCGTCCAGAGTTCGCATGGGGCAATACCTTTCGGAGCAGGAGCGAAGTCAGAGCGTTGTGACGGTGGACCCGGTGAGCGCGACGACGGCGGTCCCGGTGAGCGTGACGGTGCCGTCGGGCAGGGTGACGGCGATGTCGAGGGTGGCGTGCCGTTCGCCGCGGACGTCCTCGATGGCCACGACCTTCCCCGTCGCGGTCGGTTCGGCCAGCACCGGCGTGATCGCGCCGAAGCGCACCCCGTAGGTGCGAATCGCTTCCGGCGCAACCCAATCGGTCAGCAGCCGCCCCAGGTAGGCCATGGACAGCATGCCGTGGGCGAAGACGTCGCCGAGCCCGGCGGAGCGGGCCACGTCGGTGTCGATGTGCATCGGGTTGTGATCGCCCGAAGCGCCCGCGAAGAGGGCCAGGGTGGTGCGGGTGATGGGCCCGGCGGCCAGCGGCGGCAGTTCACTGCCCACGGGGATATCGGCGGTGCCGGTGGTCATTGGGAGGCTCCCGGATTGCGGACGACGAGGACCGAGCGCAGGTCGGCGAGCAGGCTGCCGTCGATCCTGGTGACCGCGGTCTGCCGGACGAGGAAGTCGAGCGCGCCGCCCTTCTTGCTGTAGACGTCGGTGATGCGGGGTGACGCGGTCAGCGTGTCCCCGGCATAGGCGGTGGCGTGGTAGATGAAGTGCTGCTCGCCGTGCAGGATTCGGCGCAGATCGACACCCAGGCCGGCCAGCCAGCCGAATGGGTCCGGCTGCTCGAGCTCGATCGCGAACAGGAACGTCGGCGGCGCGGGCAGGGCGCGGTGCCCGGCAGCGGCGGCGGCGCGCTCGTCGGTGAAGACCGGGTTGGTCTCGCCGATGGCCTTGGCGAAGAACCGGAGTCGCCCCGCGTCCAGGGTCATGGTGATCGGTGGCAGCTCGGTGCCGATCACACCGGGATCCAGGGCCATGCTCAGTCCACCTTCTGGTAGAGGGTCACGACGGCCGCCCCGCCCAGGCCGATGTTGTGCTGCAGGGCGATTCGCGCACCCTCGACCTGCCGGGCGGCGGCCCGGCCGCGCAGCTGCCAGACCAGTTCGGCGCACTGCGCCAGGCCGGTCGCGCCGAGCGGGTGTCCCTTGGACAGCAGCCCGCCGGACGGGTTGATGACCACCCGCCCGCCGTAGGTGTTGTCGCCGTCGGCGATGAACTTCTCGGCGGTGCCCTCCGGAGTCAGGCCGAGCGCCTCGTAGCTGAGCAACTCGTTGGTGGTGAAGCAGTCGTGCAGTTCCACGACCGGAATGTCGAGGGGATCCACGCCGGCCTGCTGATAGACCTGCTGGGCGGCGGCCCGGGACATGTCGTAGCCGACGATCGACAACATCGAGTCGCCGTCGAAGGTCGAGGCGGTGTCGGTGACCATGGCCTGCGCGGTGATCGCCACGTCGGTGCGCAAACCGTGTGTGCGCGCGTAGTTTTCGCTGACCAGGACGGCGGCCGCCGCGCCGCAGGTGGGCGGGCAGCACTGCAGCCGGGTGAGCGGTCCGTAGATCTGCGGGGAGGCCAGCACCTCCTCGACGGTCACCGGATCGCGGAACACCGCATTGGGATTGCCGGCCGCGTGCCGGCGCGCCTTGACCGCGATCCGCGCGAACACCGCCGGGTCCATGCCGTAGCGGTCGGCGTATTCGCGGCCCGCGCCGCCGAAGTACCGGGCCGCGAAGGGCGCGTCGCCCTCGCCCTGGAGGCGGTGGACCACGGTGTCGAAGCTGTCGAACGGGCTGGGCCGATCGGTGTAGGCAGCGGCGAGCGCGCCGCGCTGCATCTGCTCGAATCCCAGGGCCAGCACCACATCCGCGATGCCGTGCTCGATCGCCTGCCTCGCCAGGAACAGCGCCGACGACCCGGTCGAGCAGTTGTTGTTGACATTGGTCACGGGAATGCCGGTGGCGCCCACGCGGTAGAGCGCCGCCTGCCCCGACGTCGAATCTCCGTACACCCACCCCGCATACGCCTGCTGCACCGTCGCGTACTCGATGCCCGCGTCGGTCAACGCGGCCCGCACCGCCTGCTCGCCCATGACGTCGTAGGTCTGCGTCCGGCTGGGCGTGGTGAACGGGATCATCCCGACGCCCGCCACCAACACGCGACTTCCCATGTCTCACCTCTCAGAGATTGCACTATCAAGAATTCACTTAGTAGAGCAGTGGGTGCGCGTGTCTGCAAGGCGATAGCGTAATGAGTGCATAATCGGTGTGCAATCCTCGGGCGGGTCCAGGCCTGATCCTCAATCGTGGCTATTCATTCTTCACTTGCTTTGCCCTCGGCGTCGGCGACCCCAACTGTAGGGGCTGTCGGTGGCTGCGGCCCGGATTCGATACTTGCTCCCGCCAAGATCGAGAACGATGGAGCCGCAGATGAATTCGAAGAAGACCCTCGCCGCGTTCGCCGTCACCGCGGCGCTCCTCACCCCCGCCGGCGCGCTGGCGGCCCCTGCCCAGGCCGATGCGCCGGCGCAGGCCCAGCCCGTGGACACCACCGCCACCGGCTCCTCCAGCGGGTCCTACTCCGCCGCCAACCACCTGGTCTGCATCCTCTTCCACACCAGCCTCAACGGCTCCGTGGGCATCCCGTTCTGCTGACGGACGCTGGCCGGGACTGTGATTCATCACGTTTATCTGCTTCAGTGACCCGTACTGTCCCGGCACCGCTTACCGTGCGCGGGGCACAACAGTTTGTTTGGGAAGGTGGCAACAAGCGTGATCGGTACGCGGGCGAAGCTCGATGAACTGGCCAAGATCCTGGAGATGGCCGCGGAACCGGCGGGTGAGGCCGGTATCGCCAAGCGGGCGTCGAAAGGCATTCCGAGCGTTCGGCAGCGGGTGGAGATGCTGCTCGACCGCGGCACGTTCATCGAGACCGGCGCCCTGGCTCGCCAGCCCGGCCAACCGGACGCGCTCTACGGCGACGGGCTGGTCACCGGTCGCGGGCTGATCGGGGGGCGTCCGGTTGTGGTGATCTCCCACGATCAGACCGTGTACGGCGGGTCGGTCGGGGTCACGTCCGCCCAGAAGTTCATGCGCGCACTGAAATTCGCGTTCGACAACGCGTGCCCGGTGGTGACGATCAACGATTCGGGCGGTGCGCGGATCCAGGACGCGGTGGGTTCCATCGCCTCGTTCGGTGATATCTCCCGGGTGCTGGAGAAGCTGTCCGGCTACGTGCCGCAGGTGTCGATCATTCTCGGCAAGTGCGCCGCGGGCTCGGTGTACGGGCCGATCAATACCGACGTGCTCATCGGCACCAAGGATTCCTACATGTTCGTCACCGGGCCGGAGGTGATCAAGGCGGTCAACGGCGAGGACGTCACCGCCGAGGAGCTCGGCGGCGCGAAGGTGCAGGCCGAACGCGGCACCCTGCATCACGTGGCCGAGACCGAGCAGGAGGCCTACGAGTGGGCCCGCAACTACCTGAGCTTCATGCCGACGAGTTGCGTCGAGCAGCCGCCGATCGTGAATCCCGGCCTGGAGCCGGAGATCACGGCCAGTGACCGGGAACTCGACACGATCATTCCGGATTCCGATCGTGCCGGTTACGACATGCACGAGATCCTGCTGCGCATCTTCGACGACGGCGAGTTCCACGAGATCCGAGCCGCGTTCGCGCCGAACCTGATCACCGGCTTCGCCCGCGTCGACGGCTACCCGGTCGGCGTGATCGCCAATCAGCCACTGGTGCTGGGCGGTTCCATCGACGCCGCCTGCTCGGACAAGTCGACCTACTTCATCCGGCTCTGCGACGCCTTCAACATCCCGCTCGTGTTCGTCGCCGACACCCCCGGCGTGCTGCCGGGCCTGGCGGAGGAGGCCAACGGCGTCATCATCCGCGGCGGCCGTGTCCCGCGCGCCATCATCGAGGCGACGGTGCCGATCATCAACCTGGTGGTACGCAAGTCCTACGGTGGCGCATACGGCATGATGGCCGCCCGGCAGGTCGGCGCGGACGTCAGTTTCGCCTGGCCCACAGCCCGTATCGCGGTGATCGGCGCCGAAAGCGCGGTCGACCTCCTCGGCAAGCGCCAGTTGGCCGCGATGCCGGAGGAACATCGCGCCGCGGCCCGCGAATTCATGATCAACCAGTACAACGAGACGGTCGCCACCCCCTGGGTCGCCGCCGAA
This sequence comes from Nocardia sp. NPDC059228, assembly GCF_042754245.1. NCBI lineage: Bacteria > Bacillati > Actinomycetota > Actinomycetes > Mycobacteriales > Nocardiaceae > Nocardia > Nocardia sp. NPDC059228. The sequence goes on from NZ_JBHZAL010000001.1 coordinate 436,304, forward strand.
CGCGGCTACATCGACGCCGTCATCGAACCGTCCCGCACCCGCCTGGAAATCCGCCAGGCCCTCCGCCTGCTCCGCGACAAGAAGCCGGTCAAGCCGGAGTTCAACCCCCGCAAGCACCCGCTATACCCGATGTGACCTGCCGGCGCGAAAACCGGTGCGGGACAACAGCCGGATGGCCCTGAGCCATCCGGCCACGATGTCTCCTCGCGATCAGCTCCTGTCGGTCGTCGATATTCGATGCAGGCGTACGGGTCCCACGAAGCGGCGCTTGGTTGCTGGTTTGGTGTTCACGAGCGAGAGGTCGCCGCCGTAATGGGCCAGGACGCGGCGGTCCATGACGGCACGCCACAGCGGGGGAATGGCGGCTAGCAGGATCAGGGTGGCGTAACCGGCCGGGAGCTGCGGTGCCGTTTGCGAGCTGCGCAAGGTCTGGTAGCGGCGACCGGGATTGGCGTGGTGGTCACTGTGGCGCTGCAGGTGGAACAGGAATACGTTCGTGACCAGACGGTCGCTGTTCCAGCTGTCGCGCGGGGAGCAACGCTCGTAGTTGCCGTTGGCGCGGCGCTGGCGCAGCAGTCCGTAGTGCTCGATGTAATTCACCGTTTCCAGCAGCCCCGCACCCAGCACCGCCTGCACCATCAGAAACGGAATCACCCCGAGGCCGAAGGCCAGGATCATGGTGCCCCACAACGCGACACTCATCGACCAGGCCTGCAACAGCTGGTTGTGCCAGCTGAACCAGCGCTTTTCCTTGCGAGACAGGCGTTCTCGCTCCAGGGCCAGCGCCGAGCGGAAGCCGCCGACGGCACTGCGCGGCAGGAACTCCCACAGTGACTCGCCGAATCGGGCGCTGGCCGGATCCTCGGGCGTCGCCACCCGCACATGATGACCCCGATTGTGTTCGACGAAGAAATGCCCGTAACCCGACTGTGCCAGAGCGACCTTCGCCAGCCAGCGTTCCAGGTGTTCGGCCCGGTGCCCGAGTTCGTGGGCGGCATTGATTCCGATACCCGACACGAATCCGAGCGTGACGGCCAGACCGAGCTTGTCGGATACGCTCAGCTCGCGACTTGCCCACAGATAGCCAGCGATGAGCAGCCCGATGAGCTGTAGCGGCAGAAAGAGGTACGTACACCACCGATAGAACCGGTCTTCGGATAATGCCTCGTAGTCTTCCTCGCGTGGGTTGCTCCCGTCATCCCCCACGGAAAGATCCAGCAGTGGGATCAGTACCAGCACGAACACCGGACCGATCCACCAGAATATTGTGAGCCCGGTACGGGCTACCAATTGTGAGGGAAGTACAGCGCACGAAGGAGCGATCAACCCCAGAATCCAGAGGTATCGCTTGGGGTCGCGTGCCTTCGAGTCCTGGAAAATCGACATAGGTGCCTCTTTGATCCAACAGCGGCACTCGATCGCGAGTGCCGACGGCCGAAATCTTTTGGCTCAAACCCGTCGATTTAGACTAGTCGCTTTTCGCCGCTGCGCTAGATTAATTGCCAAAAATGGTGACTGACCGGGCAATTCGACCTCATACCCCCGTGACTCACATCGAGCTCCATGCAGGATGCCCGGCAGCCGGGATCGGTGCGAGGACCGATCCCGGCTGCCGGGCATCATCGACCGAACGTCAGCGGGTCAGGGCAGGGCCCCGCAGTTGTTGGGAGCAGGCCAGCCGGCGAGCCGATCGGTCAGCCACTGCTGCGAGTCCGCCAGCGACGGAAAGAACGCCAGCACATGGGTTCCCACCAGACCCGAAACGGTCGGAATCTGCGCGTTCGGATCCAATTCGACCGGCACGCCGCTACCGCACCAACCGGCCGCCATCTCCCGCACCGGCACGTAGGGCGCACCCTCGTCGTTCATGGCCGAGGCGGTGAGCACGGGCACCGACGGAGTGAGGGTGCCGATGCGCTGTTCGTCGAAGGCCGATTTCAGCTCGGGGTTCCGATCGATGACCGCGGTGAGTGGTTCGCCGCTGGTGGTCCATTCGGAGGTACGCGGATGGAGCTGTGCCAGGCTGACCGGGACGGCGCATTTGCCCAGCGCGTCGCTCAGGATCGCCTTACCGGTGTCATTGAGCTCGGCGTCGAGTATCGGGCGAGTTTCCGGGTAGTCGGCGGCGATGCCATTGAGAATCCAGGCGAAAGCCGGTGCGATGGAAGGCCGTCCGTCGTTGTATCCGATGAAGTATTCGTCGTCGACCACCGGACCGCCCACATAGGCGCCGCGTACATTCAGCTCCGGAGCGTAGCTCGGCTGCAGTTCGGCCGCGCCCGCGGAGGCCATACCGCCCTGCGAGTATCCGTAGAGAGCGACGGGCGTGCCGGGATTGAGGCCGGTGCCGGGCAATTGCAGTGCGGCGCGCGCCGCATCCAGCAGCGCGTAGGCCTGTGACTTGCGGTTGAGGTAGTCGTGCACGTCGGGGGTGCCGAGGCCGTGGTAGTCGGTCACCACCACCGTCATTCCCCGGGCGAGCAGCGAATACAGTGCCAGCAGGTCGTATTCGAACGTGATGTCCGCGGGGGGCTGGTATCCCACCACCTGCGTCATCAATTTCGATGGCGCGCACTGATCACCCTGGCCCTTGGTGCCGCCCGCGTACGCGATCAGCGGGCGCTCGCCGGGGCCGGTCCACGGCACGCTCGGCTGCAGGAGCGTGCCGACGACCGCCGTCGGCGCATCGTGGGTGTCACTGCTGACGTACATCATTCGCGTCGCGGCCGCCGGAACGACGCCGGGCATTCCGGGTGCGGAGAAGGCCACCTGTGCCGGTTCGGCGCGCACGATGGCTCCCGGTGTGGGTGGTAGCGGCGGCGGCAGGTAGAAATCGTCGCCCGCCGCCGCGACAGGTTCCGCTCTGGCGAGCAGCGCCGAGTTCGTGGCGCCTCCGCCAACCATCATGAGGGTTCCTGTCAAAGCTGCGGCCAATCCAAGCAGTCGCCTCCGCACTTTATCGATCCTTCCTGCGAGTGAGGGACCCAGGGCATCTCGAATCGGGTGTTGAGGCTATACGCAGGGCTATCGGTTTTTTGTGAATCAGTGGAAGAAACGCCGAACTCACGTTGGCCCACCGCGTGTCGTTATGGGATTGCCCGCCGTGTCGGTATTGCCAATTCGGAGATGTCTATGAATGACCTGTGCGCCCCCGCGAGATTGGGAATCCTCGGGTCGCGCAGGCGCGAGGGCTCGTTGATCGGGTGGCCGGCGTCGGGTGGACCAACAGGTGAGTCCCGGTCTCGGGGATGACTGTTGGGTGATTCGTGCGTTTTGATGTGTAGCTGGAAGTTTGCCGATAGAGTCGCCTCAGAATTCGGACTGGCTTGTCTAACAACGTGAACTATTCATGGAGGTCAGACACGTGCTTGGTCGGTTTCCTGTTTTCCTCCGCAGCGGGTCGGTGAAAGTTGTGGCTGCGCTCGGTGGTGTGGTTCTCGGGTTGTCGATGACGACTACGGCTGCGGCGGATCCGATATATCCGGTACCCGATCCGGATCCGTTCTACGCTGCCCCTGCGGATCTGGCGGCACACCAGCCCGGTGATGTGCTCCGCACGCAGACAATGCCGCCGGTGGCCATATTTCCCGGCGTCACCGTTACATTGGTGCAATTCCGGTCCACCAACTCCCACGGTGAGCCGATCGCGGCGACCACCACGATCCTTACCCCGGCCGGTCACCAGCCCGACGCTCCGTTGATGTCGTATCAGCACTTCATCAACGCGCTCGGCACCAGCTGCGCGGTGTCACATCTGCTGTACTCCAACGATCCGAATCTCCTGACGACGGCGTCGATTCTGAATATGGCGCTGGCGCAGGGCTGGAGCATAGCGCTGCCGGATCATCTCGGTCCGTACGTCGCGTTCGGGGCGGCACGTCTGGGTGGCCGGATCGTTCTGGACGGCGTCCGAGCGGTGAAACAGCTGCCGGCACTCGCCGCCCAGAACAGTCCGGTCGTGCTGGCCGGCTACTCCGGCGGCGGCATGGCCACCGGGGCGGCGGCTGCGCTCCAGCCGTCGTACGCGCCGGAGCTGAAACTCGCGGGTGCGGCCATCGGCGGTGCCCCGATGAACCTGCTGACGATGGTGCAGGCGCTGGGCTACGACCCGCACCCGGCCTTCGGGCTGGCCATGGCGGCGGCGATCGGCCTCGAGCGCGAATATCCGAACGAGCTGCCGATCAGCTCGTACCTCAACCAGAATGGCTTGGCCCTCCGCAATGCCATGGCCAATGACTGCACCAATCAGATCCTCGCCGAGGGCGTCGGCGGCAGCGCGCGGGCATACATGTCCGATCCCGCGGGCTTCGACGTCCGTGAAGGCCAGTCGGTGCTGGCGGAGAACAGCCTGGAACTCTTCGGCGAAGTGCCGGAAACACCGGTGTTCGAATGGCATTCACCCGAGGACCCGCTGATTCCGGTCCAGGCGATCGACAACACCGACCACCGCTGGTGCGCGGCCGGCGTTCCGGTGCAGACGCTGCGCGTTCCCGCACCCGAGCATCTGTCGGGAGCGGTGCTGGGCGCCCCCGAGGTACTGGCGTGGCTCAACGGCCGGGTTCGCGGCGAGCCGGCGCCCAGCAACTGTTGACGGGGTTGCCGTGACTTCACGGCCGGCGCTTCTACCCGGTCCGGGCGGCCTGGCAGGTCGCCCGGACCGGACCGAGCTGACCGTATCGGGCGGCTCCGGCTTCCCGCCCGGCGCGGCGGCCGGCCGAGCTCGACGCCCTGACCTGGATAAATGTGCCCTCGGCAGGATTCGAACCTGCGACACCCGCTTTAGGAGAGCGGTGCTCTATCCCCTGAGCTACGAGGGCTGGACGTGCCGGGCGGGAGCCCGGCCGGGACGTCGGGGAGTCTACCTGGTCGGGGGGCCGGGGGCCGCATTCGTGGTCGGGGTGGTGGAGTCGGCTGATCGGCGGGTGGTGGGCGCGGCGAGCCCGGCCGGAGTCGCTAGCGGCCGGCGGGTCGGCTCTCGTCGTAGTCCGACGGTGCGAATCTGCTTGTCTTCCAGCGGAAGAGGAGGGTGGCGCCGGGCCAGTTGTTGGTGATGCGGCCGGAGGCGTTGCGGTACCAGCTGGAGCAGAAGTTCCAGGGGGTGTCCTTCAGGCGGCGCTGCAGCCAGTCGTCCCAGGACTTCTCGGCGTCGGGGCGGGGCGAGAGGACGTGGCCGGGGCGGGCGGAGAGGTAGTCGATGACCTGGCGGATGTAGCGGGCCTGGGACTCCAGCATGTAGATGATGGAGCCGGAGCCGACGTTGGTGTTCGGGCCGTACATCATGAACAGGTTGGGGAAGCCGGGGACCGACATGCCGAGGAAGGCGCGGGCGCCCTCGGGGGACCATTCGTCGGCGAGCTTGCGGCCTTGCAGGCCATAGATGTTCATGGGGGCGAGGAACTCGGTGCCCTTGAAGCCGGTGCCGTAGACGATGACGTCGACGGGATGCTCGACGCCGTCGGCGGTGCGAATTCCGTTGGGCGTCACGGCTTCGATGGCGGTGGTCTCGACGGTGACATTGTCCTGGGTCAGTGCGGGGAAGTACTCGTTGGAGAACAGGCCGCGCTTGCAGCCGGCGGCGTAGTCCGGAGTCAGCTTGGCGCGCAGCGCCTCATCGGGCACCTGCTGCTTGCGATGCCGGTCCGCGATGGCGATCACCGGATGCTTGATGGCGGGAATGTCGGTGAGCGCCAACGCCATCACCTCGAAGAAGGTCCAGATGGCGAATCGCTCGGCCAGCCGCGTCCCGGGCACTTTCTTGAACAGCGCGTGGTGCAGTGGGGTGTACTCGGTGTCGAACTTCGGCAATACCCAGGCGGCCGAGCGCTGGAACAGCGTGAGGTGTTCGACCTTCGGCTGGATGGCCGGAATGTATTGGATGGCACTGGCTCCCGTGCCGATGCACGCCACCCGCTTGCCGGTCAGATCGACCGAGTGATCCCACTCGGCGGAGTGGAAGGCCGCGCCGGTGAAGGTGTCGATGCCGGGGAGGTTCGGCATCGCGGGGCGGGAGAGCTGCCCGACGGCGGGGATGAGGACGTCGGCGAGGCGGGTGACGCCGTCGGCGGTGCGGACCCGCCACCGGCCGCCCTGCTCGTCGAATTCGGCGTCCACCACCTCGGCGCCGAACTCGATCTTGGCGGGCAGGTCGTGCTTCTCGGCGACGGTGCGCATGTACGCGTGGATGTCGGCCTGCTGCGAGAACCGGCGTGGCCAATCGGATTTCGGCTCGAACGACCACGAGTACAGCGGCGAGGGCACGTCGCAGGCGGCGCCCGGGTAGGTGTTCTCGCGCCAGACGCCGCCGAGGTCGGCGGCCTTCTCCAGGATGGTGAAGCTGGTCAGGCCGTGGCGTTGCAGTTCCAGCGCCATGCCCAGCCCGGCGAATCCGGCACCGATGATCAGAATGGAGGGCTCTCGCTGCATACCAGCAACGGTAGGGCGTATTCCCGCTGGTCCTGCAGACATCGCCGGACAGTGAATCCGTATTTTCGGTCACGCCGGGCGGGTGAGTCCGGATTCACCCCTGGCAATCATGGGAAGGCCGCCCTCACGCCCCGCTGTCCGGGTCAGTGAGCGCCGTCTGACCTGCGACGCTGTCCTCGACTGGACAGCCCGGTGTCACACTCAATATATTCACGGAAGTTCTTGCTCCAATTTACTTGTCCTGGTTAGTGATTGGCTATTCTGCGCCGCCGCAGGGGGCGTCGTCAGCAAGTCGTGACGCTGATCAGGATTGCGGAGCCGGCTGGTCGTCGTGTTGGGCGGCGGCGGGTCGGCTACGGGCTGCGGGCGGCGAGGGTGGGGTTCGCCGCCCGCAGCTCGAATATTTCGCCAGCTCACCGGCCCCGGACTGAAGTCACCATGCCGTCAGTTCGGGCCCCGACCCGTGTATGTCCGAATCGGCTAGGCTCGCCGCAAGTGACTCAGTTCACTCTCCAGTAGGTACATGCAAGGAGCGGTTGGGAAATGTTGAGCACCATGCAGGACGAGCAGCTGTCACTCGCGACACTGCTGCGCTACGCCTCCACCTTCCAGGGCGACAGCCACGTCTCCACCTGGACCGGTGACGGCTTACGCACCCAGACCTATCGCGAGATCGGCCATGATGCGGCCCGGCTCGCCAATGCCCTGCGTGACCTGGGTATCGGCGTCGGTGACCGGGTCGGCACGTTCATGTGGAACAACAACGAGCACATGGTCGCCTACATCGCGGTGCCCGCCATGGGCGCCGTGCTGCACGCACTGAACATCCGGCTCTTCCCCGAGCAGCTGGTGTACGTGGCCAACCACGCCGAGGATCAGGTCGTCATCGTGGACGGCTCGCTGCTGCCGATGTTCGCGCAGTACCTGCCGAACCTGAAGACGGTGCGCCATGTCATCGTCGCCAATGGCGATGCCGCCGCGCTGCAGGCCCCCGAGGGCGTCACCGTGCACTCCTACCGGGAGCTGCTCGACGCCCAGCCCGACACCTACGACTACCCGGTCGTCGACGAGCGTTCCGCCGCCGGCATGTGCTACACCTCCGGCACCACCGGCGACCCCAAGGGCGTCGTCTACTCGCACCGCTCGAACTGGCTGCACGCCATGCAGGTGATCTCGCCCAACGGCATGGGTTTCACCGCCGCCGACACCGTGCTGGCCATCGTGCCGCTGTTCCACGCCAATGCCTGGGGCATTCCGTACGCCGCGCTCATGTCGGGCGCGAATGTGCTGATGCCGGACCGTTTCCTGCAGCCCGCACCGCTGCTGGAGATGATGGCCGAGGCGAAGCCGACCTTCGCCGCCGCGGTCCCGACCATCTGGGGCGGCGTGCTGGCCGGGCTGCAGGCCCAGCCGCAGGACATCTCGCACCTGCGTACCTGTGTGGTCGGCGGCGCGGCGGTCCCGCCGTCGATGATGCGGGCCTTCGAGGAGCGGCACGGCGTGAAGCTGCTGCACGCCTGGGGCATGACCGAAACCTCGCCGCTGGGTTCGGTGGCGCACCCGCCCGCCGGCGCCGAGGGCGAGGAGGCCTGGAGCTACCGCTACACCCAGGGCCGCTTCCCAGCCGGCGTGCAGGCGCGCCTGGTCGGCGATGACGGTTCGGTGCTGCCGAACGACGGAGAAGCCCTGGGCGAGTTGGAAGTTCGCGGCCCGTGGATCACCGGTGCCTACTACGCGCCGTCGGGCGGCGAGGTCGATCCCGACAAGTTCCACGACGGCTGGCTGCGCACCGGCGACGTCGGCAAGATCAGCCCCAATGGCTACCTCACCCTGGTCGACCGCTCCAAGGACGTCATCAAGTCCGGCGGCGAATGGATTTCGTCGGTGGACCTGGAGAACGCCGTCATGGGGCACCCGGCCGTGGCCGAGGCCGCCGTCATCGGTATCCCGGACGCGAAGTGGGACGAGCGCCCCCTGGTCGCCATCGTCCTGGTCGAGGGCACCGAGGCCAAACCCGAAGAGCTGCGCGACTTCCTGGCCCCCAAGTTCGCCAAGTGGCAGCTGCCCGAGCACTGGTGCTTCATCGCCGAGGTCCCCAAGACCAGTGTCGGCAAGTTCGACAAGAAGCGCCTGCGTGCCCAGCACGCCGACGGCTCGCTGACCGTCGTCACGCTGTCCTGACCCACCCGGGTGCGCCCTCGGCAGGAGGGCGCACCCGCCGGTCAGTCGAATGCGCTGTGTCGCAGCGCTTCACGCCGTCCCGAGCGGGTTCAGGACGGCGAATCGCCATTCCCCGTTCTCGAGCCGCCGGGCGATATTCGCGGTGGTGCCGGTGGGGGAGACCCGCGTGCCGTCGGGCGCGTCGATCTCCAGGGTCCAGTTGGTGACCAGCAGGGCCGCGTCACCGCCGATCAGCAGATGCTTGCTGTTGTTGGTGAGCTGTCCGCGGGCGGCGACCGTGCCGCTGATCTCCTGACGCAGGGCATCCGAGCCGGAAATGACGGCTCCGGTGGTGGTGCGCATGGTCGCGCCCGGGGCGAAGAGCGAGAGCACCCCCGCCACGTCGCCCGCGTTCAGGCGCTCCTCGAAAACCCTTGGCAGCTGGGCGGGGTCGGTGATCTGGGTGGCCATGACCTGGTCCTTTCGTGGTCGGATCGACGCTTTCCATGCTGGTCTGCGGCGGTGGCCCGGGCGAGGTCGAAAGGGGACGCGTCATTGTCGAAAGTGGACAATCCCGGTTCGGCTAGCCCTCCGGGTAGAAGACGAACAGGGTGCAGCCGGTGACCGTCGAGGGGACGTGCCAGGAACCGGCAGGAGCGTGCAGGAAGGTTCCGGCGGGGTAGTCGCGCGCGCCGTCGTTGAAGACGCCCGAAACCACGTACACCTCTTCGGGACCGGGCTCATGGAAGTCGCGACCGTGCCAGGAGGCGTTCGGGTCCAGCTCGACGACATTGGCGCTCGCGCCGTTCGGTCCCGTCCAGAGGGGACGCACCCGGATGCCCGGGAAAATCTCGCGCACAGGGGATTCCGCGACGGAGGCCGAGGTGTAGCCGGGCTGGGTGAGGATTTCGGAAGTCATGCCGACCACGGTGCCGTGCGCGGCATGGACGGCACAGTGTCAGAAAAGACATTGTGGGGTACTTTTCTGCCATGCATCGCGTGACGGCTCTGGTGCGGCCGGTCCAGTCGACCTTCGAGCTCGGCTGTGCCGCAGAGGTATTCGGCACGAAACGGGAAGGTGTGCCGAACCACTACGAATTCGGGGTGTGCACCGAGACACCGGGACTGGTGCCCACGACGGCCGGGTACTCGCTGGATGTGGCGGACGGGCTCGAGGCGCTGGCCTCCGCCGACACGGTGATAATTCCGGGCTGGACGCCGGTGGAGGCGCCGCTCTCCGACCGCGTGCGTCGCGCGCTGCTGCGGGCGCACGGCCGCGGTGCTCGAATCGTCACGATCTGCCAGGGGGTATTCGCCCTGGCGCGCACCGGATTACTGGACGGTAGGGCTGCCACCACGCACTGGGCGCGCGCCGACCGGCTGCAGGCGGAGTTTCCCCGGATTCGGGTGCAGCCGGACGTCCTCTACGTCGACCATGGCGACGTCGCCACCAGCGCCGGTGCGGGCGCGGGCATCGATCTGTGCCTGCACCTGGTCCGCCGCGATCACGGTGCCGCCCACGCCGCACTGCTCGCCCGGCACATGGTGATGCCGCCGCACCGGGAAGGCGGCCAGACCCAATACGCGCCGACGCCCCCGCCCTCCGACATGCTGGACGGCCTGCTCGACTGGGTGGAGGACCGGCTCGGTTCCCCACTCTCGGTGCGCGACATGGCCGCTCACCTCAATGTCTCGCCCCGCACGCTGGCCCGCAGCTTCGACGATCGGCTCGGCACGAGCCCGGGTGCGTGGTTGCTCGCGCGCCGGGTGGCGGCGGCCCGCACGCTGCTGGAGGACACGGACCTGCCGGTGGACGCCATCGCGACTCGCGTCGGTCTCGTCTCGGCGGTGAACCTGCGCCGTCGTTTCCGCGCGCAGGTGGGGACGACTCCGGGCGCGTACCGCCGGGCCTTCCGGATCTCGTGAGCGGCCAATGTCGTTGCGGGCTAGGCGTCCTTTACCGCGGACAGGCCGTAGAGCACCGGGATGATGGGGTCGGTGGGAGGGAGTCGCCACCAGCCGGTTTCGGTCCGGATCATCTGGGGCCAGCGGGGCCACGGGAGGGTGTGGGTCTCGGTGAGGCCGGTGATGCGCAGGCCCGCCGCCAGCAGGGCGTTGATGACTTCGCCGAGGCTGTGGCGCCATTCGTAGGCGGTGGTGTCGGTGCTGAGGTCGGGGCCGTCGGTATAGGTGTGGGCGCTGTCGCGGCGCTGGGCGCCGCGGCCGGCGAGGTAATCGTCGTGCAGCACAAGCTGTCCCGGGTCGACACCCGGTGGCGGGGTGGGGCCGAGGGCATGCAGCAGCGGATGGAATTCCACCAGGTAGAGCAGGCCGCCCGGGCGCAGCAGGCCGGCGACTTCGCGCGCCCAGCGGGGCAGGTCGGGGAGATAGCAGAGCGCGCCCTTGCCGGTGTAGGCGATGTCGAAGATGCGCTCGCCCAATGCTTCCCGCGCGCGGTAGACGTCCGCGCAGACGTAGTCGACCGCGTCCCCGGCCAGTTCGCGGGCGTGGCGCACCGATTCGGCCGAGAAGTCCAGACCCACCGCGCGGGCCCCGCGCCGCGCGAATTCGATTGTCTCCGTGCCGAGATGGCATTGCAGGTGCACCACGTCGAGGTCGCGCACGTCGCCTAGGGCATCCCATTCGAACGGCGCGAACCAGTAGCTGGAATCTCGGTCGCGGTAGAAGCTGCTGGCGGCGTGAATGCCCGCCCGGGCATCCCAGTTCCGCCGGTTCGCCGACAACGGATCTGTCACGGTCGCCACTATAGGCACGACCCGGACGGAGCCTGCGGCGGAGAGGTTCCGGTCGCGGCTCCGGGTCCGTACCGTTAGTTTGAGGGCAGATGCCCGCAATCTGCAGGGGTGGACGAGGAGGTCCGGGTGGAATCGACACGCGCGCAGGCCGCACGGCCGGTCACGGCGAGGAAGGTACCGCCGATCACGCGGGCCGGGGGTGGCCGCGCATGACGCTCGGGCTGATCAGGTCGGTGGGCGAGCGGGCCTACCTGGAGGCGGAATCGGCGCGGCTGGTGCTGGAGGCCGGGCTGGCCCGGCTGGAATCACCGGCGGTGCTGCTGTCGGCGGCCACGGCCATGCTGCGCTACGGCACGCTGGCGGCCGGGCTGCGGCTGTCGGCGGCCCGGTACGGCGGGCGGGTCGCGGTCATCGACGAGCTGGGCGAGCTGACCTTCGCCGAGCTGGAGGACCGGTCGAATCGGCTGGCCAACGCCTGGCGCGAGCGCGGCCTGAAACCCCATGAGGGCGTGGCGATCCTGGCCCGCAATCACCGCGGCCTGCTGGACGCGGTCTTCGCCGCCGCCAAGTGCGGGGCCCGGATCATCCTGCTCAATACCGATTTCGCGGGCCCGCAGATTCGTGATGTCGCCACCCGCGAGGGCACCGACCTGCTCGTCTACGACGACGAGTACGCGCCCATGCTCGACGAGGTGAGCCCGCGGCGCGGCAGCTATCGGGCCTGGACCGAGCGGCCACGCGAGGACAGCCTCGGATTCCTCATCGAAACCGGCTCGCCCGACGCGCCGCCCGCGCCCGGCGCGGAACCCAAGATCATCCTGCTGACCAGCGGCACCACCGGCACCCCCAAGGGCGCGCCGCGCACCGAGCCGAAATCCCTGCTGTCGCTGGGCGGTCTGCTGTCCAAGGTCCCGTTCCGGGTGAACGAGGTGACCGAGTGCTGCGCCCCCATGTTCCACACGCTCGGATTCGCCTGCGCCATGCTGACTCTCGGCTTCGGGTCCACCCTGGTGATCCGCCGCCGGTTCGACCCGCAGGCCGCCATCGACTCCATGGCGCGGCACCGGGCCACCACGGCGATCGTCGTCCCGGTCATGCTGGCCCGCATGATCGACCTGGGCGGCCGCGCGCTCACCGGGCACGATCTGTCCGCGCTGCGCATTATTTTCGTCGCGGGCTCCCAACTGGGCGCGCACCTGTGCCGGGAGGTGACGGCGGTCTTCGGGCCGGTCGTCTACAACCTGTACGGCTCGACGGAGGTCGCCTACGCCACCATCGCCACGCCCGAGGACCTGGCCGCGGAGCCCGGTTGTGTGGGCCGGCCGGTGCTGGGGGCGCGGGTGGAGATCCTCGACGATCGGGGCCGCCGGGTGCCGGCCGGGGCCACCGGCCGCATCTTCGTCGGGAACACCATTCAGTTCGAGGGATACACCGGCGGCGGCCACAAGGAGGTCATCCGCGGTCTGATGTCCTCCGGCGATGTCGGCCACTTCGACAGCGCGGGCCGGCTTTTCATCGACGGCCGCGATGACGACATGATCGTCTCCGGTGGTGAGAACGTCTTCCCGGTGGAGGTCGAGGAACTGCTCTACACCCACCCGTCGGTGCGGGAGGCGGCCGTCCTCGGCGTCCCCGACGAGCAATTCGGTGCGCGCCTCGAGGCTTTCGTGGTCGTCCACGACGGCCACCAGCTCAGCGAGCTCGAGATCAAGGACTTCGTGAAGGCCAATCTGGCCCGCTACAAGGTCCCCCGCGAGGTGGTCTTCCTGGCCGAACTACCCCGCAACCCCACCGGCAAGGTGCTCAAGCGCAAGCTCCAGGAGGCCTGAGCCGACAGCGATTCGGGGGATTCGGAACCGTGTGATTCCCCGCCCGGGGTCGTATGCTGGGCACCTCGCAGTACGCGGCAGAGCATGGGGGAGGACAGGTGCCGGGGGCAGGCAATCTCGGCCACTATCGACTCGTCGAACTGATCGGGCGGGGCGGTATGGGCCAGGTGTGGCTGGCCGAGGACACCCACCTCGAACGGGAAGTCGCGCTGAAGCTGCTCCCCGTCGAGCTCGCCAGCGACCAGGACTACCGGCGGCGGTTCGAACGCGAGGCCCGGCTGGCCGCACGACTGCGCGGACCGCATGTGGTGCCCATCCACGCCTTCGGCGAACTCGACGGCCGCCTGTACATCGACATGGAGCTGATCGAAGGCTCCGATCTGAGCAAGACCCTGCGCGAGGTGGGCTCGCTCCCACCCGACCGCGCGGTCGACCTCATCACCCAGATCGCGGAAGCCCTCGACATCGCGCACCGGGCGGGCCTGGTGCACCGGGATGTGAAGCCCTCCAACGTCCTCACCCTCCCCAGCGGCTTCGCCTACCTCATCGACTTCGGCATCGCCCGCGGTGTCGGCCAGGCCACCATCACCAGTACCGGTGTGGCAGTGGGTACCTGGGCCTACATGGCTCCCGAGCGCTACTCCGGCGCCGAGGACCTCCGCTCCGACGTGTACTCGCTGGCCTGCCTGCTCTACGAAACCCTGGTCGGCGCCAAGCCTTTCACCCAGGCAGATCCCGTCCAGCAGATGGCCGCCCACCTCACCACCGACCCGCCCCGCGCCAGCGACCACAACTCGCTGATCCCCGCCGCCCTCGACGCCGTCATCGCGCGCGGCCTGGCCAAGGACCCGGACCACCGCTTCCAGAGCGCCGGAGCCCTGGCGGCGGCCGCCCGCGCCGCTCTGGATTCCCGGCCCGCCCCGCGCACCGGCCCGGCCCCGCCGACTGCCAAATGGGATAGCCCGGAACCGTTTCCGAGCTATGGCGCGGCGGGCGGGCGGCAGTATCCGACGCCGCCCGGGGCTTCCACATCCTCGCCCCGCAACCGCATCCCGACCGTGCTCACACCTCCACCGGGTGGGTTGGCCGCGGGCGCGACCCCGTACGGCGGAATCCCAGGCGGTGCGATGCCGCCACCGCCCGGCCGGTCGGGGAGCGGAACGGCCGGAGCCGGCTATCCGTCGCAACCCCGAGACCGCGCACCGACTCCGGGCGGTTCCGGTGACCTGGTCCGGGGCGCGACGCCGCCGCCCGGCGGTACGCCGGGATCGATGGCCGGGCCGGTCTCCGAACGTGTGCCTCGACCCCATTCTGGACAGCCGCCGGTCGTCTCCGCCGGAATGTCCTGGGGCGCAACGGCTCATCCGGGAGTCGTCGCGCGATTGCCCGGTGACGGCATGCCGGCCTACGGCGCGGCAATGGGGAGTCACGCCGTAGGCGCGGGGAATTCGGTAAGGCCTGTACGGATCAGCGCCGGCCGGGTGTTGTGGTGGATCCTGCTGGTGCTGCTCATCGCGTTCTTCGGGCTCTTCACGGCGGCCGGTATCGACGTGCTGGTCACCGAGACCAAGGGCGGTGTGACGGATTTCGTCGCGACCATCGTCGCGCTGGTGGTATTCGTCGCACCGCTGGCCGTGTTCGTGTGGCTGGGGTGGCGTGAGGTCAAGAGGTTTCGTTCGCGCCGCCGCTGAAACCGGATCGCGGGTGTGCCGGGTGCGCACGCGGATCGGCGCGGCCGGGTTGGCCGGTCGCGCCGAATCAGGGTGGTGCGCTCAGCAGTTGCGGAGTTCCGGGCTCTGGTTGAGCAGCTGGGCGCGGGTGGAGATGAAGGTGGTGTAGGTGTCGCCGCCGACCGAGGTGAGTGGGAAGGCCGCCACCCGGTGACAGTTCTGGAAGGCGAGCTTGATGCCGAAGTGGCGTTCCAGGCCGCCGCGGATGGCGTCGGAGGCCATGGCGCGCAACAGCTGGCCGCGGGCGGTCTCGTCCGGCGGGGGAATGGTGTTGTCGGCGTATTCCGCCGTGCCGGAACGCAGATCGGCGGCTACCCGGCTGACGACCTCGTAGGCGTAGGGCAGCGAATTACGGACGCATTCGACGAACTCTGCGTCGCTGACTTCACCGCGTTCGGCGCGCTCGAGTAGTGCGGTAGGTACGTCGAGTGACATATCGCTCTCCTCATGGGATGGCGGAAGGTGTCAGCCGATTGTAGATGAAAAACGTTGTCAATAACTCTGAATTCGCAGCGAAAGTACCCGTTCCAGAGCATTCTTCGCATCCGCCGACAGTGTGCGCACCAGCTCGCCCGCCGGTAGCTCGGGCGTCAGCGAATGTGCCTGACCGGCCCAGAGATTCACCTCGTCGGCATTGCCGGCCGCCCGCGCGGCCGCCCGCAAAGGCCCGGTGGCGTAATGGATCTCGGGGTAGGCGACCGGAGCGTCGGGGTGTTCCACCATGAACCGGTTGCGCAGCCCGCGCGCCCGCCGCCCGGTGAAGGCGCGGGTCAGCATGGTCGGTGTCGGCTCGGCGATGGCGTCCCGGACAACCGGCGCGGTCCCGGCCTCGGGGCAGCGCAGGAACGCGGTGCCGAGCTGCGCCGCCGCCGCGCCCGCGCACAGCACCCCCGCGACCGCCGCCCCGGTCGCGATGCCGCCCGCCGCCACGATCGGTGTGTCCACCGCGGCGCGCAGCAGTTGCAGCAGGGCCAGCAGCCCCAGCGGGTCGGCGAGGTCGTCGGCCGGATCGTCGACGAAGACGCCGCGGTGCCCGCCCGCCTCCGCGCCCTGTGCGATCAGCACGTCCGCGCCCGCGGCGACCGCTTGCCGGGCCTCGGCCACGGTCGTGACCGTCACCCACACCTCGGACCCGGCCGCGTGCAGGCGCGCGATCTCCCCGGCGGTCGGGCAGCCGAAGGTGCTGGACACCACCGGCACGGGATCGGCGATCAGCAGGTCCAGCTTGGCGGCCCAGTCGTCGCTGTCGTGGCGGGCCTCGCCGAGCGGGAACTCGGCCGCCAGCGTCCTTATATATGTATCGAACCGATCGGTCGGACTCGGTTCGGAGGGATAGAACAGATTGACCCCGAACGCTCCGGAGGTCAGCGCCCGCGTGGCCTTGATCCGGGCGGCCAATTCGCTCGCGGGCAGGTATCCGGCGGCCACGAAGCCCAGCCCGCCGGCCTCGGTCACGGCGGCGGCCAGTTCGGGGGTGGACGGTCCGCCCGCCATGGGGGCAAGAACGATCGGCGTATCCAACTCGTCGAGAACCATCTCGCCAGTGTGCGCCTTCGGTTACGGTTTGTGACCGAGGGTTCGAGTACTCGACCTGGCGTTATCGCACAAAAGGTTGCGAATTGGTCACGAGCGAGTACTGTTTCCGTCACAGCGATGCCGAATCGTTACCGGACCCACCGAACGCTAGGACTTGCAGTGCCGCACCATCGAACGACCGCGAACTCTGTCACAGTCATGGAACTACTCGGTGATTCCGGTGTGGGCAGCACTGTCACCCTGTCGCGCCGACGCCACCGGGCCGAACCCTCCACCGCCGAGCGCGTGAAGACCGCCGCGGGTGTGGCCGTCGCCGCCGGCGCCCTGATCGGCACCGGAACCCAGCTGGTCCCGGCCCTGGCGCACGCCGCGCCGCTGCTACCCACGCACGACGAGAAGCCCGCCACCATCGGCGAGGACGTCGCCCCGGTCGAACAGGCCGACCTCGATCTGAAGCAGGCCAGGGACTCCGCCCCCGCGGCGCAGACCCCGCAGGCTCAGCCGATCGCGGCCACCACGCCCGACCCGGCCCCGTTCGGCCTGCAGAACCTGCCGCCGGAGATCTCCGCGCCGCTGCAGCAGGCCGAGCAGACCCTCAAGAACCTCCAGCAGCAGCTGAACCCGGGCCCGAACGTGGTCAAGCCGGTCGACGGCCAGCTCACCTCCGGCTTCGGCATGCGCTGGGGCGCAATGCATTACGGCATCGACTTCGCCGACCCGATCGGCACGCCGATCCGCTCGGTCATGGGCGGCGAGGTCATCTCCGCCGGCCCCGCCGCGGGCTTCGGCCTCTGGGTGCGCGTCAAGCAGGACGACGGCACCACCGCGGTCTACGGCCACGTCAACGACATGTACGTGACCGTCGGCCAGCGGGTGAGCGCCGGCGATGTCATCGCCTCCGTGGGAAACCGCGGAAACTCCACAGGTCCCCATCTGCACCTCGAGATCTGGGACGCCGCCGACAACAAGATGGATCCGCTGCCATGGCTAGCCAGCAAGGGCGTTCTCATGCAGCAGCAGTGGGGACCGGACCAGTAGACCGTTCACCGCTGCCCTCGGCCGGACGCTTTCCGGACCGGCGCCCGCCAGTGGGTGCGGTGACGACACTGGACGAACTCTTCGACCCGGCCTCCGTGCCCGGCCGCTCCTACGCGGTGCTCGTGCAGCACCCGCGCTCGACCGTGCTCGAGGTGGCCGAGCGGCTGGCCATCCCGCCGCGCGTGGCCGAGGCCGCGCTGGAGGCGCTGTGCCAGCTCGAGGCCGCGGTGCGCCTCACCGACGGCAAGGGCGTGGTGCGGTTCGACGCGCATGCGCCGGAAGCCTTGTCGGAGGCCGAGACTCGTCGGCGCAATCAGGACATGCTGCGCATGCAGTCGGCCGCCGCACGCCTGGGCGAGACCTTCCGCTCGGTGCGCCGCACCACCGATGCCGACGGCGCGGTGGTGGCGGTCTATGAACGCCGCCAGCTGCTGGCCGATTTCGAGGACCTGCAGCACACCGCGCACGCCTGCGTGAAGGTGGTGGAGCGCGGCCCGTTCCTCTCCGACGTGGAGACCGAGGAGCGGATGTTCGAGCTGAAGTCCTCGCGTATCACGGCGGGCATCGCCTACCGCACCCTGTACCAGGAGACCATCTACCAGGACCCGGAGCGGCTGCGCCATGTCCTGTCCACCAATGCGATTGGGGCGCAAGCGCGTACGCTGCCCGATCCGCCCATGAAGCTGATCGTCGCCGACGATCGGCGCGCGGTGCTGGTGCTGCACACCGACGAGCGCCGCGGCGACCCCATGGGCGTGCGCGTCGGTCCGTCGCCCACGCTGGACCTGCTGGTCAAGACCTTCGACTCGCTGTGGCTGATGGCCACGCCGATCTCGGTGAACCCGGCCGAAGCCCTCGACGAGCGCGACAAGGCCATCCTGACGCTGATGAGCATGGGCGCCACCGACGACACCATCGCCCGCCGGCTCGGCCTCTCGCGCCGAACGGTGGTGCGCCGCACCGCGAGTCTGCTCGAGCGCCTGGGCGCCAGCACGCGGTTCCAGGCCGGCGTGCAGGCGACACGCCGCGGCTGGCTCTGAACCGCTGTGGCGCAAGTCACTTCATAGCAACAATCATTGCTGCTCAGCGATAGTCACTGTGCTCGGGCCGCTCGAGGCCGCTCCCGAGCATCGATATGATTGTTTGATCCGCTCACCCGTTGGCGATCCATAGGGAACAAGACGCCATTTTTCGTGGGTCGGGCCGAGTGTCTTCGGCCTGCGGAAAAGATGAACCCGAGAGGTGAATGCACGCGAATGGATACTGCCCGCCGTACAGCTCGCGGTAATCGTCGGCGTCGGTCCGGCAGCCCACTCTTCGGGCAGTTGCTCACCGCCGCGGTCGAGTCCGCCGCCGACGACGTCGCCATCCGGTTCAATCCCACTGGAAACCCGGCCGACCAGCGCGAAATCAGCTACCGCGAACTCGATGCCGGGTCCTCGCAGCTCGCCCGGGAATTGATCGGCCGCGGCGTCGGCCCCGGCGACATGGTCGCGATCGGCATCACCCGCTCCATCGAATCGGTGCTGTCGGTCTGGGCCATCGCCAAGACGGGCGCCGCCTACGTGCCGGTCGATCCGGCCTATCCGCCCGATCGCATCGAACACCTGCTCACCGACTCCGGCGCGGTGCTGGGCCTGACGACGCGGGAGTACCGCGCCGCGCTGGGCACCGCCGCCGAGTGGATCGAACTGGACGATCCGGCGCACGCGCAGCGCATCGCCGCGCACCCGGATCACCCCATCTCCTACGCCGACCGGCCGGGCACGCTCACCGAGCAGCATCCGGCCTATGTCATCTACACCTCCGGGTCGACCGGAAAGCCCAAGGGCGTGGTGGTCACCCACACCGGCCTGGCCGGGCTGGTGGCCGCCGAGCGGGAGCACTACGCGGTCACCGCGGATTCGCGTGTGCTGCACGTCTGCTCGCCGAGCTTCGACGTCTCGGTGCTGGAACTGCTGCTGACCTTCACCGCCGGTGCGACCCTCGTCATCGCACCGGCCGGGGTTTTCGGCGGCGTGGAACTGGCCGAGCTGCTGGGCCGCGAGGCCGTCACCCATGTGCTGATCACCCCGGGCGCACTGGAATCGGTGGATCCGGCCGGGCTGACCGAGCTGACCACCGTGGTGGTGGCCGGTGACAAGTTCGGCCCGGAACTGGTGTCGCGCTGGGCGACCGCCGACCGTTCCTTCTACAACGGCTACGGCCCCACCGAGGCGACCATTCTCGCCACCTCGAGCGCCCCGCTGCTGCCCGGCGAGCCGATCACCATCGGCTCGGCCATCCCGGGTGTCGGTGCGTACGTGCTGGATTCGCGCCTGCGGCCGGTGCCGGACGGCGTGGTCGGCGAGCTGTACCTGTCGGGTCCGGCGCTGGCGCAGGGCTACAAGGGGCGGCCGGGGCTGACCTCGGAACGCTTCGTGGCGAGTCCCTTCGGCGAGGCCGCGGGCACGCCGGGCGCACGTCTGTACCGCACCGGCGACCTGGTGCGCCGCACCCCCGCCGAATCGGAAAACCCGGGCGTCATCGAGTACCTGGGCCGCTCCGACTTCCAGGTCAAGATCCGCGGCCTGCGCATCGAACTCGGCGAGATCGACAATGCGCTGAGCGCGCACCCAGACGTGGATTTCGCTGCGACACTGGGCAAGACGCTGCCCTCCGGCGCGACCGCGCTGGTGTCGTACGTGCTGCCGCGGCCGGGCGCGACCCTGGACACCGCGGCGCTGGCGGCGCACGTCGGCGAATCGCTGCCCGCCTACATGGTGCCCGCCGCCCTGCTGGTGCTGGACGAGATTCCGCTGACCCCGGTCGGCAAGCTGGACCGGAATGCCCTGCCGGAACCGGTTTTCGCGGCCCGCGAGTTCCGGGCCCCCGCCACCCGCGCCGAGGAGATCGTCGCGGAAGTGTTCGCCGCCTTGCTGATTCCGGACAACCCGGACGCGCGAGTGGGTGCGGACGACGATTTCTTCGAACTCGGCGGCAACTCGCTGCTGGCCGCACAGGCCGCCGCGCGCATCGGCACCGCACTCGGTGTGCGGGTTCCGGTCCACGTGCTGTTCGAGGGCTCGACCGTGGCCGAGCTGGCCCGGCGGCTCGACGGCGAATCGGCACCGGCCGCCGCCGGACCGGCGCTCGGCTCGCTGCCCCGCCCGAACCGCGTGCCGCTGTCGTTCGCGCAGCAGCGCATGTGGTTCCTCAACCGCTTCGACCCGAACAGCGCGGTCGACAATATGCCGCTCGCGGTACGGCTGTCCGGCGCCCTCGACGTGGACGCCATGCGCGCCGCGGCCGCGGATCTGGTTGCGCGCCACGAGGTCCTGCGCACCATCTACCCGGAGGTCGACGGCGAGGGCTACCAGCTGGTGCTGCCCGCCGGCGATCCGCGCGCGCTACCCGAACTGCCGGTCGCCGACATCGACGCCGCCGAGATCCCGGCCCGGGTGGCCGAGGTGGTCGGCGCCGGCTTCGACGTCACCGCCGCGCCGCCGCTGCGGCTGCGCCTGCTGCGGCTCGCGCCGGACGAGCACGTGCTGGTGGCCGCGATCTATCACATTGCCGCCGATGGTGTTTCGATCGGCGTGCTGGCTCGCGATCTGGTCTCCGCCTACGCCGAGCGCATGCGCGGCGCCGCGCCGCAGTGGGCCCCGCTGGCGGTGCAGTACGCCGATTACGCGGTGTGGCAACGGGAATCGCTGGGCAGCGAGGACGATCCGGAATCGGCGCTGTCCCGCCAGATCGCCTACTGGCGCGAGGCCCTCGCGGACCTGCCCGATGAACTGGTACTGCCCTGGGATCGGCCGCGGCCCGCTGTCGCCTCCTACCGCGGCGGCACCCACTCCTTCCGCATCGACGACGAGATCTACGCGGCCGCCCGGCATTTCGCCGAGACGCACAACGCCACCCTGTTCATGGTCGTGCACTCGGCGCTGGCCGTGCTGCTGGCCCGGCTCTCCGGCACCCGCGACATCGCCATCGGCACGCCGGTGGCCGGACGCGGTGAGGCCGAACTCGACGACCTCATCGGCATGTTCGTCAACACCCTGGTGCTGCGCACCGACATCGACCCGGCCGTCTCCTTCGCGGACCTGGTGGCACGGGTGCGCGAGACCGACGTGCGCGCCTTCGGCCACGCCGACGTGCCGTTCGAGCGCCTGGTGGAACTGCTGGACCCGGCCCGCTCGCAGGCCCGCAATCCGCTGTTCCAGGTCATGCTGACCTTCCAGAACATGGCGCCCACCCGCCTGGAACTGCCGGGGCTCACGGTGGCCGGCGCGGACCTCGAGATCCCGTTCGCCAAGTTCGACCTGCAGCTCACCATGCAGGAGTCGCACGACGAGCACGGCGACGCCACCGGCCTGGCCGCCGAATTCTCCTACGCCCTGGACCTGTTCGACGCCGCCACGGTCGCCGAGCTGGCCGCTCGCTTCCAGCGGGTGCTCGCCGCGG
Organism: Nocardia sp. NPDC059228; assembly: GCF_042754245.1. Classification (NCBI taxonomy): domain Bacteria; kingdom Bacillati; phylum Actinomycetota; class Actinomycetes; order Mycobacteriales; family Nocardiaceae; genus Nocardia; species Nocardia sp. NPDC059228. The sequence continues at coordinate 458,222 of NZ_JBHZAL010000001.1, forward strand.
TGACCGCCGCCCCGGCCGCTCCGGTCGGCGATCTCGCGCTGTTCTCCGCGGGGGAACGGCAGCGGGTGCTGGGCGACTGGAACGCCACCGCCTTCGACGTGGCGGCGACGCTGCCGGAAGGCGCTGCGGCGACCCTGGTTTCGCGGTTCGAGTCGCAGGCGGCGGCCACCCCGGACGCCGTCGCGCTGAGCTTCGCGGACGAGACCCTCACCTATCGCGAGCTGTCCGAACGGGCCAATCGCCTGGCGCGGCTGCTCATCGCCGAGGGCGTGGGGCCGGAATCGCTGGTGGCGCTGGCCCTGCGGCGCTCGACGGAACTGGTCGTGGCCATGTACGCGGTGCTGCACGCCGGCGCCGCGTACGTGCCGCTGGACCCGGACCAGCCGCTCGACCGCATCGGCCACATTCTCGACACCGCGCACCCGCGTCTGCTGCTCACCGCCGAGCGGGACGAATTCGACTCCGGCGCACGCGATGTCGCGACGGTCACGGTGGAGCGGGCAGAGGCCGCGGCGCGGTCGCACAGCGGCGCGCCGATCAACGATGCCGAGCGCGTCCGGCCGCTGCGGCCGGAGCACACCGCCTACGTCATCTTCACCTCCGGCTCGACCGGCCGCCCCAAGGGCGTCGCCGTCGAGCACCGGGCCATCGTCAACCGCCTGGCGTGGATGCAGCACGAGTACGCGCTGACCGCGGAAGACGCCGTGCTGCAGAAGACTCCGGCCACCTTCGACGTGTCGGTGTGGGAGTTCTTCTGGCCCTTGCAGACCGGTGCGCGCCTGGTGGTCGCCAAGCCGGACGGGCATCGCGATCCGGTGTACCTGGCGCAGATCATCGCCGGACAGCGCATCACCACAGCGCATTTCGTGCCCTCCATGCTGTCGGCCTTCGTCGCCACCCTGGACAACGACAGCGAGCTCGCGAGTGCGGGCCGCGCGCTGCGGCAGGTGTTCGCCTCCGGTGAGGCGCTGCCCGCGCCCACCGCGCGACAGCTGCGGGAGCTGACCGGTGCGCGGCTGCACAACCTCTACGGTCCGACCGAGGCCGCGGTCGACGTCACCTATCACGAGGTGACCGAGGCCGACACGGTGTCGGTGCCGATCGGCCGCCCAGTCTTCAACACCCGTGTCTACGTGCTGGATTCGCGCCTGAATCCGGTGCCCGTCGGTGTCGCGGGCGAGCTGTATCTCGCCGGTGTGCAGCTGGCGCGCGGCTATGTCGAACGGCCCGACCTGACCGCCGATCGCTTCGTGGCCGATCCATTCGGCACGGGTGAACGGCTGTACCGCACCGGCGATCTCGTGAAGTGGGATGCTGCGGGTGAGCTGGAGTACCTGGGCCGCACCGACTTCCAGGTGAAGCTGCGCGGTCTGCGCATCGAACTCGGTGAGATCGAGGCGGCGCTGCTGGCGCGGCCGGGCGTCGCGCAGTCGGTCGTGGTGGTGCGCGCGGACGCGCACACCGGTGACCAGCTGGTCGGCTACGTGGTGAGCACCGAGGCCACCGCCGAGGAGCTGAAAGTCGGTCTGGCCCGGGCGCTTCCGGCCTACATGGTGCCCAGTGCCATCGTGGTGCTCGACTCGTTCCCGCTCAATGCCTCCGGCAAGCTGGACCGCAAGGCGCTCCCGGCCCCGGTGTTCGAGGCCAAGACCTTCCGCGCGCCCTCGACCCCGATCGAGGAGAGCGTGGCCGATGTCTTCGCCGAACTGCTCGGCGCGGACCGGGTGGGCGCGGACGACGATTTCTTCGAGCTGGGCGGCAACTCGCTCATCGCCACCCGCGCGGTGGCCCGCATCAACGCCGCCCTCGACGCCAATGTGGCCGTGCGCGAACTCTTCGAGACCGCAACGGTTTCCGGCCTGGCGGCGCGTATCGTGCCGGGGGCGGCGACGGGGCTGCGTCCGCCGCTGGTGGCGGGGGAGCGGCCGGCTCGCGTCCCGCTTTCCCTTGCACAGCAGCGCATGTGGGTGCTCAATCAGCTGGACCCGGAGTCCCCGGCCTACAACATCCCGATGGTCATCCGCCTCACCGGCGCACTGGATGTGCCCGCCCTGCGGCACGCCGTCGAGGATGTGCTGACCCGCCACGAGGTGCTGCGTACGCGCTACCCCGAATCGGCTCCGGGCGCACCGGCCTACCAGGAGATCCTCTCGGTCGCCGATGTGCTGCCGCACGGCCTCGAGGTGGAGCGGTCCGGCGATATCGGCGCCCGGGTCGCCGAGCTGGTCGGCACCGGATTCGATGTGGCCCAGCGGGTTCCGGTGCGGGTGCGCCTGATCACCGGCGACGACCCGGACGACTACCTGCTGGTCCTGGTGGCCCACCACATCGCCGCCGACGGCGCCTCCATGGCCCCGCTGGCCCGTGACCTGATGACCGCCTACCTCGCGCACGCCGCCGGCGAGGCCCCGGCGTGGGCGCCGCTGCCGGTGCAGTACGCCGACTACGCGGTGTGGCAGCGGGCTGCCATCGGCGTCGAGGACGACGCGGACTCGCCCGCCGCCGCGCAGGTCGCGTTCTGGCGTGAGCAGCTGGCCGGACTGGCGGACCGCCCGATCCTGCCGCTGGACCGGCCGCGTCCGGCGGCGGCCGCCATGCGCGGCGCGCTGCTCGACTTCACCCTGCCCGCCGAGGTGCACGCGGGGCTGAATCGCCTGGCGCGCAATCACAATGCGTCGCTGTTCATGGTGGTGCACGCGGCGGTGGCGGCCTGGCTGTCGCGGCTGTCGGGCAGCGCCGACATCGTCCTGGGCACGGCGGTCGCCGGGCGCGGCGAGCGCGCGCTCGACGATCTGGTCGGCATGTTCGTCAATACCCTCACCCTGCGCACCCGGGTCGACGCGGCCGCGCCGTTCGACGAGCTGGTCGAGCGGGCCCGCGAGACCGACCTGTCGGCCTTCGCCCACGCGGACGTGCCGTTCGAACGGGTCGCCGAACTCGTCGCGCCCGGCCGGACCGCGGCGAATCCGCTACTGCAGGTGGTGCTTTCGCTGCAGAACACCGAGACCCCGGTGCTGGAGCTGCCGGGCCTCACGGTGGCGGCGGTCGATACCCAGCTGGCGACGGCCAAGTTCGATCTGCAGATCAGCGTGGAACCGCGCCCCGGCGCGGCGGGCGCTGCGGGTGAGCTGGCCGTGATCCTCAACTACGACACCGAGCTGTTCGAGGCATCCTCCATGGAGTCCTTCGGCCGGGCCCTCGAGCGGGTGCTCACCTCGGTCGCCGCGGATCCACAGCTGCCGGTCGGCGACATCGTGCTGGCGGACGCCGCGGAATCCGCTGCGGTGCAGGCACTGTCGCGGCCCGCCCCGGAACCCGCCGGGCTCGGCGTGCGTGGTGCCGCCCTGGCCCAGGTGCTCACCACCGCCGCCGAGGACGACCCGGACGGCCCGGCGCTGGTGTGGGGCGACGAGGCGCTCACCTATCAGGAACTCGACGCCCGCTCCTCCCGGCTGGCCCGGGTGCTCATCGCCCGCGGCAGCGGTCCGGGCACCGGCGTGGTGCTGCGCCTGGACCGCGGCGTCGACCAGGTGGTCGCGGTGTGGGCGGTGCTGAAGGCGGGCACCATGGTGGTGCCCTTCTCCGCCGCGGAAGTCCCGGGCCGGGATGTGAAAGTCGGCATCACCGTCGGCACCGCGCCCGACAGCGTGCGCGGCATCGAGTGGCTGTCGCTCGACGACTCCGAGACGGCGGCCGAGATCGCCGCCGAATCGGCGCGACCGGTCACCTACGCCAACCGGATTCGCGCACTGAGTGGCACCGACGTCGCCTACGCGGCCGCGGACCGGACCCTCACCTACGACGGCCTGGCCGCCGCGGTGGACCGGGCACGCGCCCTCGACCTGACCTTCGAGTCGCGCACCTTCCACCACGGTGCGGCCGATTCGGCGCTGACCCTGATCGAAGTGGTCGCGGCGGGCGCGGTCGGAGCCTCCGTGGTCCTGGTGGATTCGGCCGGACCGGATCTCTCGGAGGCGCTGGCCGACGAGTGGGTCACCCACGTCTTCGCCGACCACGATCGCCTCGGCGAGCTGAATCCCGCTCCGCTCGAGGATCTTCGGGCCGTGGTGCTCGACGCGCCGACGACGGCCGCCGAGCTTTGGACGGACGCCGCCGTGCTCGTCCTGCCCGAATAGCCGGGCGCTAGCGGGTCGTACTCGCGCCGCCGGATCCACCTCCCGGCGGCGCGAGTAGTAGCGAACAGCAATCGCTATGGCGCAGGTCACATGGTGCAACGCCGGGGCCGGGCCGCCGATAGTCCCTCCAGTTCGAGCCGCCGTAGCTGCTGTGCGCGGCTATGCTGTGCCGGTTCGCCCGGGCGAGTCGGTTCGTCGGCCCGGGCTGTCGAAGAAATTCGACGTGTGTGGATTGCTGGACGTGTGAGGTGGACAACACGGATGGATACAACCCGTAGATCAGTCCGTGGGAGCAGACGCCGCCGGTCCGGCAGCCCCTTCTTCGGTCAACTGCTCACCGCGGCAGTCGAATCCGCCGGCGATGCCGTCGCCATCAGCTTCAATCCCACCGGAAACCCTTCCGACCAGCGCGAACTCACCTATCGGGAGCTCGACGAGCAGTCCTCGCGGGTGGCGCGCGAACTCATCGCCCTGGGCATCGGCCCAGGTGACGTGGTGGCCATGGGCATCGCGCGCTCGGTGGAATCGGTGCTGGCCATGTGGGCCATCGTGAAGACCGGCGCCACCTATCTGCCGGTGGACCCGACCTATCCGGGCGACCGGATCGAGCACATGCTCACCGACTCCGGTGCCAAATTCGGTGTCACCCTGGCGACCCACCGGGCCGGGCTGGGGACCGCGGCCTACTGGATCGAACTCGACGATCCCACCCGGGCCGAGCGCATCGCGGCCCGGCCCGCGCACCCGATCTCCTACGCCGACCGCACCCGGCCGCTGACCGAGCAGCACCTGGCCTACGTCATCTACACCTCGGGCTCGACCGGCAAGCCCAAGGGGGTGGCCATCACCCACTCCGGGCTGGCCGGACTGGCCGCCCGCCGGGAAAGCCGTGCGGTGACCGAGGATTCCCGCATCACCCAGCTCACCACCCCGAGCTTCGACTTCTCCATCGTCGAGATGCTGTACGCCTTCACCGCGGGCGCCACCCTGGTCGTGGTGCCGCCGGACGTGTTCGGCGGCCACGAGCTGTCCGAGCTGCTCCGCCGCGAACGGATCACCCACATCTGCATCACCCCGGCGGTGCTGGAATCGCTGGATCCGGCTGTCCCGCAGGACCTGCGCGCCATCATGTGCGGCGGCGAGCGGGTGCCGCCCGCCCTGGTGGACCGCTGGATCACCCCCGACCGCGACTTCCATATCGAATACGGCCCGACCGAGGTCACCGCGTTGTCCACCGGTACCGCGGCGCTGCCGCCCGGCGGCGGCACGCACATCGGCACCCTGCTGCCCGGCATCGGCGCGTACGTGCTGGACGCGGGCCTGCGGCCGGTGCCGCCCGGCGTGGTCGGCGAACTCTATCTGGCCGGACCGGCACTGGCCGCGGGCTATCTGAACCGGCCCGTGCTGACCGCGGAACGCTTCGTCGCCGGACCCTACGGCGAACCCGGGCAGCGGCTGTACCGGACCGGCGACCTGGTCAAACGCCTGGAGAACGGGAACTTCGAACACCACGGCCGCACCGACTTCCAGGTCAAGATCCGTGGTCTGCGCATCGAACTCGGCGAGATCGACAGCGCCCTCACCGCGCACCCCGGCGTGGACTTCGCGGTCACCCTGGGCACCACCCTGCCCACCGGCGCCGCCGCCCTGGTCAGCTATGTGCTGCCCAGCCCCGGAACCGACCTGGACACCGTGGAATTGGCGGACTTCGCGGGAGAATCCCTGCCCGCGTACATGGTTCCCGCCGCCATCATGGTGCTCGACGAGATCCCGCTGACCCCGGTCGGCAAGGTCGACCGCGAGCGGCTGCCGGAACCGGTCTTCACCACCCGGGCCTTCCGCGCCCCCGCCACCGCCGCCGAAGCCGCTGTCGCGGAGGTCTTCTCCGGCCTGCTCACCCCGCCCGGCGCCGAGCCGCTGCGCGTCGGCTCCGACGACGACTTCTTCGAGCTGGGCGGCAACTCGCTGCTGGCCACCCAGGCCGTGGCCCGCATCGGTACCGCGCTGGGCCTGCGGGTTCCGGTGCGCGTGCTGTTCGAGGCGTCCACCGTCGCCGACCTGGCCGCGCTGCTGGCCGGGGAGGCGACCGGGAACACCGCCCCCGCACTGGTATCCGGGCCGCGGCCCGATCGCGTGCCGCTGTCCTACGCGCAGCAGCGCATGTGGTTCCTCAATCGGTTCGCACCCGACAGCGCGGTCGACAATGTGCCGCTCGCGGTGCGGCTCTCGGGCGAACTCGACCTCGAGGCCATGCGCGCCGCCGTCCGGGACCTGGTCGAGCGGCACGAGGTGCTGCGCACCGTCTACCCGGAGGTGGACGGCGAGGGCTATCAGCAGGTGCTGCCGCTGACCGATCCCCGTGCGATACCCGACCTGCCGGTCGAGGACATCGATGCCGCGGAGCTGGCCACCCGGGTGCTGGCACTCGGCGGGACGGGCTTCGACGTCACCGCCACCCCGCCCATCCGGTTGCGGGTGCTGCGCCTCGGACCCGGCGAGCAGGTGCTGGTCGGCGTGGTGCACCACATCGCCGCCGACGGCTTCTCCATGGGCCCGCTCACCCGGGACCTGGTGACCGCGTACGTATCCCGCAGTTCCGGGGCCGCGGCGCACTGGGCTCCGCTGCCGGTGCAGTACGCCGACTACACCCTGTGGCAGCGCACGGCACTCGGCGCCGAGGACGACGAGAACTCCACGCTGGCACGGCAGATCGCCTTCTGGCGCGAGACACTGGCCGAGCTACCCGACGAACTGGTGCTGCCGTCGGATCGCCCGCGCCCGCCGGTCGCCTCGTATCGTGGCGGCACCTACCGCTTCGAACTCGCCGACGACGTGTACGCCGCCGTGCGCCGGCTGGCTCGCGGCCACAACGGCACCACCTTCATGGTCGTGCACACGGCACTCGCGGTCCTGCTGGCTCGGCTGTCCGGCACCCGGGACATCGCCGTGGGCACGCCCGTGGCCGGGCGCGGTGAGGCCGAATTGGACGACCTCATCGGCATGTTCGTCAATACCCTCGTGCTGCGCACCGACGTCGATCCCGCCGCCGGGTTCGCCGACCTGCTGGACCTGGTGCGCGACACCGACGTCCGCGCCTTCGGCCACGCCGACGTGCCCTTCGAACGACTGGTGGACCTGCTCGACCCGGCCCGCTCGCAGGCACGCAATCCGCTGTTCCAGGTGATGCTCTCGTTCCAGAACCTGGCGCCCGCCGAATTCCGGCTACCCGGGCTCACTGTCTCCGGCACCGACCTCGAGGTGCCCTTCGCCAAGTTCGACCTGCAGCTGACCCTGCAGGAGACGGTGGACGAGCGCGGCGACGGCACCGGGATGGCGGCCGAATTCTCCTATGCGCTGGACCTTTTCGACGAGCCGACCATCGCGTCGTTCGCCCGCCGCTTCGCCCGCGTGCTGGAACTGGTCGCGGCCGACCCGGGTGCGCCCGTCGGGGATCTCGACCTGCTCGCGCCCGCGGAACGCCGCCGCGTCCTGACCGACTGGAACGCCACCGGCTTCGACGTCACCGCCGCCGCCGGCCTGCCGAACGATGTCGCGCCGACCCTGATCTCGATGTTCGAGGCGCAGGTCGCCGACACTCCGGATACCGTGGCACTGGTCTGCGCGGACGAGCGCCTCACCTATCGGGAACTGGCCGACCGCGCCCGCCGGCTGGCCCGCGAACTCATCGACGGCTACGGGGTCGGGCCGGAAACCTCGGTGGCCCTGGCCATCCGGCGCTCCACCGAGCTGGTGGTGGCCATGTACGCGGTCCTCATGACCGGCGCCGCCTACCTGCCGCTGGACCCCGACCAGCCGCTCGACCGCAACGAGCACATTCTCGGTACCGCCGCGCCGCGCCTGGTGCTGACCACCCGGCGGGACGGCTTCGACAGCGGGAGCGGCACTCCCGCCCGCTTCGTCGAGGAGGCCGAGGAGCGGGCACGGACCCGGTGGACGAGCACACCGATCTCGGACGCCGAACGGACCCGTCCGCTGCGGCCGGGGCACCCGGCCTATGTCCTGTTCACCTCGGGCTCGACCGGCCGGCCCAAGGGCGTGGCCGTCAGTCACGCCGCCATTGTCAATCGGCTGGTCTGGATGCAGGCGCAGTACCGGCTGACCTACGCGGATGTGGTGCTGCAGAAGACTCCGGCCACCTTCGACGTCTCGGTGTGGGAGTTCTTCTGGCCCTTGCAGACCGGTGCGCGCCTGGTGCTCGCCACCCCGGACGGCCACCGCGATCCGGTGTACCTGGCCCAGGCGATCGCCGAACATGCCGTCACCACAGTGCATTTCGTGCCGTCCATGCTCGCCGTCTTCCTTGCGGCACTGGGTGAGAGCAACCCGCCCGGAGCGGAGCGGAGGGCAATCGAACTCCGTCAGGTGTTCGCCTCCGGCGAGGCGCTACCCGCGCCGACGGCGCAGCGACTACGGGAGCTGACCACCGCCCGACTGCACAACCTCTACGGTCCGACCGAGGCCGCGGTGGACGTCACCTACCACGAGGTGACCGATGCCGACACCGTGTCGGTGCCGATCGGCCGGCCGGTCTTCAATACCGCTCTCTACGTGCTGGATTCGCGGCTGCGACCGGTCGCCCCCGGCGTCCCGGGTGAGCTGTATCTGGCCGGTGACCAGCTGGCCGTCGGCTATGTGGCCCGCCCGGACCTGACCGCCGACCGGTTCGTCGCCGACCCCTTCGGTCACGGGGCGCGCATGTACCGCACCGGCGACCTCGTGAAGTGGCGTGCCGACGGCGAACTGGAATACCTGGGCCGCACCGACTTCCAGGTGAAGCTGCGCGGCCTGCGCATCGAACTGGGCGAGATCGAGGCGGCCCTGCTGGCCCAGCCCGGGGTGGCCCAGTCGGTCGTGGTGGTGCGCGCCGACGCGCAGGGCGGTGAGCAGCTGGTCGGCTACGTGGCCCGCGAGCCCGCCGCGGAGGTCGATCCTACCTTGGTGAAAGCCGCTCTGACGCAGCTGCTTCCGGCCTACATGGTGCCCTCCTCGATCGCGGTCATGGACGCCTTCCCACTCAACGCCTCCGGCAAGCTGGACCGCCGGGCACTGCCCGCCCCGGTGTTCGAGCCCCGGCGTTTCCGCGCGCCGTCGACCCCGATCGAAGAGATCGTGGCGGGCGTCTTCATGGATCTGCTCGGCGCGGACCGGGTCGGCGCGGACGACGACTTCTTCGAGCTGGGCGGCAACTCGCTGATCGCCACCCGGGCGGTCTCGCGGATCAACGAAGCGCTGGAAGCCACCGTCTCGGTGCGCGAACTCTTCGAGACCGCAACGGTTTCCGGTCTGGCCGCCCGGATCGTGCCGGGCACCGCGACCGGTGCGCGTCCGCCGCTGGTGGCGGGGGAGCGGCCGGCGCGCGTCCCGCTTTCCCTTGCACAGCAGCGCATGTGGGTGCTCAATCAGCTGGACCCGGAGTCCCCGGCCTACAACATCCCGATGGTCATCCGCCTCACCGGCGCTCTCGACGTGCCCGCCCTGGCACGGGCCGCGGAGGACGTCCTGACCCGCCACGAGGTGCTGCGCACCCGCTACCCGGAGTCGGGCCCCGGCGGCGCTCCCTATCAGGAGGTGCTCTCGGTCGCGGAGGCGCTGGCGGGTGGTCTCGAGACGGAGCGCGCCCGCGACATCGGCGCGCGGGTTCAGGAGCTCATCTACGCCGGATTCGATGTCGCGCACCAGGTTCCGGTGCGCATGCGACTGCTCACCGGGGACGCGCCCGACGACTACCTGCTGATCCTGGTCGCCCATCACATCGCCGCCGACGGCGCCTCCTTCGCGCCGCTGGCCCGCGATCTCATGATCGCCTACACCGCGCGCGCCGCGGGCGAGACGCCCGGCTGGGCGCCGCTGCCCGTGCAGTACGCCGACTTCGCACTGTGGCAGCACGCGGTGATCGGCTCGGACACCGACGAGGATTCCGTCGCCGCGGCGCAGGTGGACTACTGGCGCGGACAGCTCGCCGGTCTGCCCGCGCGGCCGCTGCTGCCGCTGGATCGGCCCCGCCCGCCGGCGCCGTCCATGGCGGGCGCGCTGGTCGACTACGTGGTGCCCGCCGAGATCCACGCCGAGCTGAATCGCATTGCGCGCCGCCACAATGCGTCACTGTTCATGGTGATGCACGCGGCCGTCGCGGTCCTGCTGGCGCGGCAGTCGGGCAGCCCGGACATCGTCGTCGGCACCCCGATCGCGGGGCGCGGCGAGCAGGTGCTCGACGGCCTGGTCGGCATGTTCGTCAATACCCTCACCCTGCGCAGCACGGTCGATCCCGCCGCCTCCTTCGACGATCTGGTGGCCGCCGCCCGCGAAACCGATCTGGCGGCCTTCGCGCACGCGGACGTGCCGTTCGAGCGTGTGGTGGAGGCGGTCGCGCCCGGCCGTGGCCAGGCCGATCCGCTGCTGCAGGTGGTGCTGGCGCTGCAGCACAACGAGGTGGCCGAGCTCGAGCTGCCCGGCCTATCGGTCTCCGGGGTGGACGCGGCGCTGGAGGCCGCCAAGTTCGACCTGCAGATCGGCGTCGAGGCCGGGCCGCTCGCCGCGGACGGCACCCCCGGCGACCTCGCCGTCGTCTTCTCCTATGCCACAGAGCTTTTCGACGAGTCCACCATCGAGGCCCTGGGTGCGCGCCTGGTGCGCATCCTGGCCGCGGTGGCCGCCGATCCGCACATGCCGGTGGGCGACATCGACCTGCTGAGCCCGGCCGAGCGCGCCCGCGCCCGGGCACTGCCCGCGCCCGCCCCGGCGGTGACCGCCACCGCGCACGGCACGGCGCTGCCGCAGTCGCTGTCCGCCGCGGTCGAGGACGACCCCGACGGTCCGGCCCTGGTCCGGGGTGAGGAGACGGTGTCCTACCAGGACCTGGACGCCCGCTCCTCGCGACTGGCCCGCTTCCTGATCGGGCGCGGCTGCGGCCCCGGTACCGGCGTCGCCGTGCGGCTGGACCGGGGAGCCGACCTGGCCGTGGCCACCTGGGCCGTGCTCAAGACCGGTGCGGCGGTGGTGCCGCTGGCCGGTCTGGACCGGCTGCCGCCCAGTGGACTGGATGTGAAGGTGGGCCTGACCGCCGGGAAACCGGTCGCCGTGCCCGGCATCGACTGGCTCGCCCTGGACGATCCCGCGGTGATCGCCGAGGTCGCCACCGAATCGGCGCGGCCGGTCACCTACGCGCACCGCATTCGCGCACTGCGCGGCGATGACACCGCCTTCGCGGCGCCGGGCCGGGCGTCGCTGAACTACGACGAGGTCGCGGCCATGGTGGATCGGGTGCGGGCCGAGTCCGAGCTCACCTTCGAATCACGCACCTACTGGTCCGGTTTGGCGGATCACCCCCTCGCGCTCATCGAACCGGTCGCCGCCGGCGGCGTCGGGGCGTCAATGGTCCTGGCGGGGGCCGGAGCCGATCTCGCCGAGACCCTCGCCGACGAATGGGTCACCCACCTGTTCGCCGACCGGGCCCGGCTCGACGGGCCGGACCCCGCGGAACTGGACGATCTCACCGCCCTCGTGGTGGACGGGCTGCCCGTCCCCGCCCGGTGGTCGGGTCTGACCGTCGTCGCCGTCCCGGGGGCCGCCACCGCCCGATGAGCACCTGGTGAGCGGCCCGGAGTGGCCCTCCCGCCCGCAGGACTGAATACTCCTTTGGGGAAGCGCGCGTGACCGGTCCCTCCGCGGGGGCCGACAGCCCTGCCACCAGCAGGGTCGAGTAACGCGGCCTGCGTGAACCCGATGAACAATGTCGGTGCACGCGGCGGTATGGGCAATGACGGACAGGATGAGGACAGGCTGCATGATTCGGGTGGTCGGGGACCGGAAGATCGAGCTCGTGGCGGTGGCGGCATGACCCGCACGGTTCGCGTACGTCCCACCCGGACCCGCCGTGGACCCCATATTCCGACATTGCCGCAGCTGCTGGCGACCGCGGTCGAGGCCAATCCGGGCGGCCTCGCCATCACGGTCGCCGACGCCGAGCGCAGCCTGGCCGCGCTGAGCTACGCCGAACTCGACGAGCGATCGAACCGGTTGGCGCGCCTGCTCATCACCCGCGGCATCGGCCCGGAGGATCTGGTCGCGGTCGGCATTCGCCGCTCGCTGGAGTCGGTGGTGGCGGTGTGGGCGGTCGCCAAGACCGGCGCGGGCTTCGTCCCCGTGGACCCCAACTATCCGGCCGACCGCGTGCGGCACATGATCTCGGACTCGCGGGCGGTACTGGGCCTGACCGTGGCCGACACCCGCTCGGGCCTGCCGACCACGCTGCCCTGGCTGGAACTGGACACCGAGGAGATCGCGGCCGCCGCCCAGGGCTATCCGGCCGAACCGGTCACCAATGCCGACCGCGCGCGCCCGCTGCGGGCCGAGCATCCGGCCTACGCCATCTACACCTCGGGGTCGACGGGCCTGCCCAAGGGCGTGGTGGTCACCCACACCGGCCTGGCCGCGCTGACCGCGGAGATGCGCGAACGCTTCGGCATCGGGCCGGAGTCGCGGGTGCTGCAGGTCGCCACCCCGTCCTTCGACGCCTCGATCATGGAACTGCTGATGGCCATCGGCGCGGCCGCGACCATGGTGGTCGCGGTGCCCGAGGTGTACGGCGGTGACGAACTGGGCCGCCTGATCGCCCGGGAGCGGGTCACCCACGGCCTGATCACGCCGTCGGTACTGGCCTCGCTGGACCCGGATCAGCTCACCACCATGGAGGCCATCGTCGGTGGCGGCGAGGCCATTTCGGCCGAGCTGGTGCGCCGCTGGTCCGGCGACCCGTCCGGTCGCCGCCGCTTCCACAATGCCTACGGCCCGACCGAGGCGACCATCGCGACCAATATCTCCGATCCGCTGTCCCCGGACCGGCCGGTGACCATCGGCGCCCCCATTCGCGGCGCCGGCGCGTACGTGCTGGACGAATGGCTGCGTCCGGTGCCGGTCGGCACCCCGGGCGAGCTGTACATCGCCGGTGCGCTGCTGGCGCGCGGATATCACGCCCGGCCGGAACTGACCGCGGCCCGCTTCGTCGCGAACCCGTTCGACGGGGGCGCGGGCGCCCGGCTCTACCGCACCGGTGACCTGGTGCGCGCCAATGCCGCCGGTGAGCTGGAGTATGTGGGCCGCAACGACTTCCAGGTGAAGATCCGCGGCCTGCGCATCGAGCTGGGCGAGATCGACGCGGTGCTCGCCGGGCACGAGTCGGTCGACTTCGCGGTCACCGTCGGTCATGAGGTGAACGGCCGCGCCACCGCGCTGGTCTCGTATGTGCATGCGGCCCCGGGCTTCCCGGTGGACACCGCGGTGCTGTCGGAGCTGGCCGAGCGGACGCTGCCCGCGCACATGGTGCCGGCCGCCATCATCGTCCTCGACACCATCCCGCTGACGCCCGCGGGCAAGCTCGACCGCCGCGCGCTGCCCGAGCCGCAGCTCGAGGTCACCGAGTACCGGGCCCCGGAGACGGCGGCGCAGCAGGCGGTGGCCGAGGTCATCGCCGAGGTGCTGCGCCTGGACCGGGTCGGTCTCGACGACGACTTCTTCAGCCTCGGCGTGGATTCCATCACCGCCATCCAGATCGTGTCCCGGGCCCGCGCCCGGGGTCTGGGCTTCAAGCCCAAGGAGATGTTCGCCGCCCGCACCGTGGCCGCGCTGGCCGAGCTCGCGGTGCCGGTCGACACCGCCGCCGCCACCGAGGAACTCGCCACCGGGCCGCTGGTCGAGCTGAGCGCCGACGACGAGGCGCGGCTGCGCGAGCGCTACCCGAACCTGTCGGAGGTGTGGCCGCTCACTCCGCTGCAGACCGGCATGCTGTTCCACGCGCGGCTGGCCGAATCCTCCGTCGACGCCTACATGGTCCAGTTCGCCCTCGACCTGGCCGGTGAGATCGACGTGCCGCGCGTGCACGCCGCCGCCCGCGCCATGCTGGACAGGCACGTGAACCTGCGGGTGGTCTTCGCCGAGGACAGCGCGGGCAATCCGCTGCAGGTCGTCCTCGACGAGGTCGAACTGCCCTGGCAGTACCTGGATCTCAGTGACCGGGTGCCCGCCGAGGCGCTGGCCGAGACCGACCGGCTGATGGCCTTCGACGTGGCCCGCCACTTCGACATGAGCACCGGGCCGCTGCTGCGCGTGGCGCTGTACCGCACGGCCGCCGACCGCTACCGGGTGTGCGTCACCAGCCACCACATCCTCATCGACGGCTGGTCCATGCCGCTGCTCATCCAGGACATGCTGCTGCTGTACGCGGCCGGCGGCGACGCGGCGCAGATCCCGGCGGTGCGGTCCTACCGTGACTACCTGGCCTGGCTGGCCGCGCGCGATCACGCCGCGGCGCGGGAGGCGTGGCGCGAGACCCTCGACGGGTTCACCGAGCCGACGCCGCTCGCGGCCGTCGATCCCTCGCGCGAGATCACCTCAGGCATCGGCGAAGTCGCCTTCCAGCTGTCCGAGGACGACACCACCGCGCTCACCAGGGTGGCGCACGAGGCGGGCGTCACCCTCAATACCGTCGTGCAGGCCGCGTGGGGTCTGCTCATCGGCCGCAGCACCGACCGCGACGATGTCGTCTTCGGCGCCACCGTGTCCGGCCGTCCGCCGCAGCTGGCGGGCATCGAGACCATGATCGGCCTGTTCCTCAACGCCATCCCGGTGCGGGTGCGGCTGACCCCGGGCAGCACGCTCACCGAGGTGCTGCGGGCGCTGCAGGACGAGCAGGCCGCGCTGCTCGACCACCACTACGTCGGGCTGGGCGAGATCCAGGAGATCGCCGGAGTCGACGGGCTTTTCGACTCCATCGTGGTGTTCGCCTCCTTCCCGGTGGACGAGGAGTCCCTCGACGACGCCGCCGCGCCCATCGACGGGGCGGGCATTCTCGGCGCGTCCGCCGTGAACGGCACCCATTACCCGCTCACCGTCATGGTGCAGCCGCGCGGCAAGGGCCTCGGCTTCGGCGTGAAGTACCTGCGCGACCTCTTCGAGGAGGACGCGGCCCAGGCCATCGCGCACCGGCTTTCGGCGCTGCTGTCCCGCATCGCCGCCGACCCGCGGGCGCGGGTGGCCGCGGTGGACGCGCTGCTCGACGGCGAGCGCCGCGAGCTGGCGGCCGTCAATGCCACCGAAGTGCCCGAGCTGCTGGACGATTCGACGCTGCTCACCCTGTTCGACGCCCAGGTGGCGCGGACCCCGGACGCCCCGGCCGTGATCTTCGGCCGCACCACCCTGACCTACGCCGAGCTGGACGCCCGCTCCCGGCGGCTCGCGCAGGAGCTCACCCTGCGCGGTGTCGGCGCGGAATCCCGGGTGGCCGTCGCCATGCGGCGCGGCATCGATCTGGTGGTCGCCGTCTACGCGGTGCTGCGCTCCGGTGGCGCGTACGTGCCGGTGGATCCCGATCACCCGGCAGAGCGCAACGAGTACGTCCTCGCGGGTTCCGCGCCGGTGTGCGTGCTCACGCGCGCGGCCGACGACTTCGAAACCGCCTCCGGCGTACCGCTGTTCTTCGTGGACGCGCTCGCGGGCGCGGATCCGTTCGTGGAGGTCGCACCCGCGGGCGTGCGCGCGGACAACGCCGCCTACGTCATCTACACCTCCGGCTCCACCGGCCGCCCCAAGGGCGTGGTCATCACGCACCGGCAGATGGCCAACCAGTTCCGCTGGGCCCAGCGCACCTACCCGCACCGCGCGGGCGACGTGGTGCTGCACAAGACGCCCATCACCTTCGACATCTCCACCTGGGAGCTGTTCTGGCCGTTGCAGACCGGCGCGGCCGTGGTGGTGGCCGAACCGGACGGGCACCGCGACCCGGCCTACATCGCGCGCACGATCGACGAATACGCCGTCACCTCCGTGCATTTCGTGCCGTCCATGCTCGACGCCTACCTCGACGGCGCGGCCCGGCGGCACCCCTCGCTGCGCTGGGTGTTCGCCGCCGGTGAGGCCCTCACGGCGGAGAGCGCCACGAAATTCGCTGCCGCGCTGCCGGATACCGAGCTGGTGAACTGGTACGGCCCGGCCGAGGCCACCGTGGTCACCGCGCATCCGGCCGAGCGCACCCACGGCGTCGCCGTGCCGATCGGCAGCCCTGTCGCCAATACCCGGGTGCTGGTGCTGGATCGGCAGCTGCGGCCGGTGCCCTTCGGCGCGGCCGGTGAACTCTATGTCGCGGGCGTGCAATTGGCGCGCGGTTACCTCGGCGCGCCCGCGCTCACCGCGGAGCGCTTCGTCGCCCACGAGGACGGGCAGCGGCTCTACCGCACCGGTGACGTGGTCCGCTGGATCCACGTCGGCGGGGCCGAACCCGTCGCCTCGTATGCGCTGGAGTACTTGGGCCGCAGCGACTTCCAGGTCAAGCTGCGCGGCCAGCGCATCGAGCTGGGTGAGATCGAGACCGTGCTGCTCGGCCACCCGGCCGTGCACCGGGCCGCGGTCTCGCTGGTGCGCGGCGCGAGCGGCGACCGCCTCGTCGCCTACGTGGTGCTCGCGGACGGCGCGCAGGTCACCGACGCCGAACTGCTCTCGCACACCCGCGAATCCGTGCCGTCCTACATGGTGCCCTCCGCCGTGGTGCGGCTGGACGCCATGCCGCTCAACGCCTCCGGCAAGCTGGACCGCAAGGCGCTGCCGGTGCCGCAGTTCCAGGCCCGCGAATACCGCGAGCCCGCCACCGCCGCCGAGCGCACGGTGGCCGAGGTGTTCGCGACCGTGCTGCACCTGGACCGGGTGGGCGCGGACGACGACTTCTTCGAGCTGGGCGGCAACTCGCTGAACGCCACCCGCGTGGTGGCGCGGCTGGGCGCCGCGGTCGGCACCCGGGTGCCGGTGCGCGCCCTGTTCGAGGCGCCCACCGTCGCCGAACTCGCGAATTCGCTGGGCGCACTGGACGATTCGGCCGTCGCGCCGCTGCGGCCGATGCCGCGGCCGGAGCTGGTGCCGCTGTCCTACGCGCAGCAGCGCATGTGGTTCCTCAACCGCCTCGACACCGATGCCGCCACCTACAACCTGCCCATCGCGCTGCGCGTCGCCGGACCGCTCGACGTGCCCGCGCTGCGCGACGCCGTGGCCGACCTGGTCGCCCGGCACGAGGTGCTGCGCACCTACTATCCCGAGCACGAGGGCGTCGGCCACCAGGTGATCCTGGACGTCCACGAGCCCGACGCCATGCCCTCGCTGCCGGTGGTTCCGGTCACCGAAGCCGAGGTGGCGCAGGTGGTCTCGGAGGTCGCCTTCGCGCCCTTCGACGTGACCGCCGCCCCGCCGCTGCGGCTGCGGCTGCTGCGGCTGGACGCCGAGGATCACGTGCTGGTCTGCGTGGTCCACCACATCGCCGGCGACGGCTTCTCCGGCGGCCCGCTCACCCGCGACCTGATGACCGCCTACTTCGGCCGCATGCAGGGGCAGGAACCGTCCTGGACCCCGCTGCCGGTGCAGTACGCCGACTACGCGCTGTGGCAGCGCGAAAGCCTCGGCGACGAACACGATTCCGGCTCGCTGCTGGCCCGCCAGTTCGACTACTGGCGCTCCGCCCTGACCGGACTGCCCGATCAGCTGGAGCTGCCCACCGACCGGCCCCGGCCGGTGGTGGCCTCCGGGCGCGGCGCGGTGCACGCCTTCGATATCGACCCGCACGTGCACGGCGCCCTGAACCGGGTTGCGCAGCAGCACAACACGACGCTGTTCATGGTGCTGCACGCCGCCTTCGCGGTGCTGCTGGCGCGGGTGTCCGGCACCGGCGACATCGCCATCGGCGCGCCCATCGCGGGCCGCGGCGAGGCCGAGCTGGACAACCTGATCGGCATGTTCGTCAACACCCTGGTGCTGCGCACCGAGGTCGACCCCAACGCCAGCTTCGCCGAACTGCTCGCCGCCGTGCGGCAGACCGACCTGGCCGCCTTCGAGCACGCCGACGCGCCGTTCGAACGCATTGTGGAGCTGCTGGATCCGCCGCGCTCGCAGGCCCGGCACCCGCTGTTCCAGGTGTCGCTGACCGTGCAGAACATGACCCCGGCCGTGTTCGAACTACCCGGCGTCACCGTCTCCGACGTCGACCTGACCGTGCCGGTCGCCAAGTTCGATCTGGACCTGACGCTGGTCGAGCGGACCACTGCCGACGGTGTGGCACAGGGCATTTCGGCCGCGTTCACCTACGCCACCGACCTGTTCGATCCGGAATCCCTGGATCGGCTGGCCGAGCGGCTGCGCCGCACCCTGGTCGCGGCGGCCACCCATCCGGAGCGGGCCGTCGGCGACTTCGACCTGCTGGCCGTGGACGAACGGCAGCGGGTGCTGTCGGACTGGAACGCCACCGCCGTCGACGTGGCGGCCGGGCTGCCCCGCGCGGCCACCACGACGCTGGTGTCGCTGTTCGAGACCCAGGCGCTGCGCACCCCCGACGCCATCGCCCTGGTCCACGACGGCGAGCAGCTCACCTACGCCGAGTTCTCGGCCCGCGTCCACCGCCTGGCCCGTCGCCTCATCGCCACGGGTGTCGGACCGGAATCGCTCGTGGCCCTGCACATCCGGCGCTCGCTGGACTTCGTGACCGCCGTCTACGCCGTGCTGGCCGCGGGTGGCGCGTACGTGCCGCTGGACCCGGACCAGCCCGCCGAGCGCATCGCGCACGTGCTCGACACCGCCGAACCGGTGTGCGTGCTCACCACCTCCCGCGACACCTTCGACGCGGGCGCGCACCCGGTGCTCGAGATCGACACCGCCATCCTCGCGGGCTACGCCGACCATCCGGTCATCGACGTGGAACGCCGCGCGCCGCTGCGCGCGGAGAACACCGCGTACGTCATCTTCACCTCCGGCTCCACCGGCCGCCCCAAGGGCGTGGCCGTGCCGCACGCCGCCGCCGTGAACCAGATCCGCTGGATCACCGCCGAATACGCGCTCGACGGCGACGACATCGTGCTGTTCAAGACCCCGGCCACCTTCGACGTGTCGGTGTGGGAACTGTTCGGCCCCTTGGCCACCGGCGGCCGCATGGTCGTCGCCACGCCCGACGGACACCGCGACCCGCTGTACCTGGCCGATGTCATCGCCGCCGAACGGGTCACCCTCACCTCGTTCGTGCCGTCCATGCTGCGCGCCTTCTCGGCGGCCGCCGATCCCGCGCTGCTGACGTCGCTGCGGGCGCTGCTGGTGGCCGGTGAGGCGTTCACCTCCGACGCGGTCGACGCCTTCCGCGCGATCAGCCCGGCGGAGCTGCACAACCTGTACGGCCCCACCGAATTCACCGTGCACGCCACCTCCGCGCCGGTCGCCGACGACGTCTCCGGCGCTGTGCCGATCGGCGGCCCGGTCTGGAACGCCCGCGCCTACGTGCTGGACTCGCGCCTGCACCCGGTCGCCCCCGGCCTGGTGGGTGAGCTCTACCTGGCGGGCGCGCAACTGGCCCGCGGTTACGTCGGCCGCCCCGACCTGACCGCGGATCGCTTCGTGGCCAGCCCCTTCCGCCGCGGCGAGCGCCTGTACCGCACCGGCGACCTGGTCCGGTGGAACGCCGACGGCGAGCTGGTCTACCTGGGCCGCACCGACTTCCAGGTGAAGCTGCGCGGCCTGCGCATCGAGCTCGGCGAGATCGAGGCCGCCCTCACCTCGCACGCCTCCGTGGACCAGGCGGTCGTGGTCATGCGTTCAGACGCGGACCGCGGCGACCAGCTCGTGGCCTACCTGGTTCCCGAGAGGTCGAACCCCGCCCGGAGCGAAGCGGAGGGCAAATTCGACACAGCCGCGCTGAAGGCGCACCTGGCCGCCCGGCTGCCGTCCTACATGGTGCCCGCCGCCCTGGTGGTGCTGGACGCCATGCCGGTCAACGCCAACGGCAAGCTGGACCGGAAGGCGTTGCCCGCACCGGAATTCGAGGCCCGCGAGTTCCGCGCCCCGGTCTCCCCGGTCGAGCAGACCGTCGCCACCGTCTTCGCCGAGACCCTCGGCCTCGGGCAGCCGGTCGGCCGCGACGACGACTTCTTCGCCCTCGGCGGCAACTCCCTGGTCGCCACCCAGGTGGTGGCCCGCCTCGGCGCGGCCCTCGACACCCGCGTCCCGGTCCGCATCCTCTTCGACGCGCCGTCGGTGGCGGCGCTGGCCGCCGCCCTCGAATCGGCCACCGGCACCGGCCGCCGCGCCCTGGTGGCGGGTCCGCGCCCGGAGCACATTCCGCTGTCCCCGGCGCAGCAGCGCATGTGGTTCCTCAACCGCTTCGACACCGAGTCCGCCGCCTACAACATCCCCGCCGCGGTCCGGCTCACCGGCGCCCTGGATGTGGCTGCGCTGCGCGCGGCCGTCGCGGATGTGGTTGCGCGCCACGAGATCCTGCGCACCATCTACCCCGAGACCGGCAACGGTCCCGTGCAGGTGGTGCTTCCGGTCGCGCAGGCGACGCCCGTTCTCGAGGTTCGCGCCGTCGCCTCCGGCGAGGTTCCGGGCGCGGTGCTCGCGGTGGCCTCGCACCTGTTCGACGTCACCACCGAGGTGCCGCTGCGCATCGCGCTGTTCGAGATCACCGACGCCCCGGGCGAATACGTGCTGGCCCTGGTGATCCACCACATCTCCGGCGACGGCTCGTCGGTGACCCCGCTGACCCGGGACCTCATGGTGGCCTACGCCGCCCGGTCCATGGATCTGGAACCGGCCTGGCAGCCGCTGCCGGTGCAGTACGCCGACTACGCCATCTGGCAGCGCGAACTGCTGGGCGACGAGCACGATCCGCAGTCGGTGGCCGCCGCCCAGATCGGCTACTGGCAGCAGGCCCTGGCCGGACTGCCCGACCAGCTCGACCTGCCCTCGGACCGGCCGCGTCCGGCCGTGCAGTCCTTCCACGGCGGCAAGGTCGAGCTCAGCATCGACGCCGCCGCCCACCGCGCGCTGGTGGAGCTGGCGCGCGCCGAGGGCGCGACGCTGTTCATGGTCGTGCACACCGCGCTGGCCGTGCTGCTGGCCCGGCTCTCGGGCACCGACGACATCGCCATCGGCACCCCGATCGCGGGCCGCGGTGAGGAGGCGCTCGACGACCTGATCGGCATGTTCGTCAACACCCTGGTCTTCCGCACCCGGGTGGACGCGGGCGCGAGCTTCACCGAACTGCTGGCGCGGCAGCGCGAAACCGACCTCGCCGCCTTCGCGCACGCCGACGTCCCGTTCGAGCGCCTGGTGGAGGTGCTCAACCCGGTGCGCTCCACCGCCCGGCACCCACTGTTCCAGGTGGGCCTGTCCTTCCAGAACCACAGCCAGGCCGGTCTGGAACTGCCGGAGCTGACCGTCGCGGGCCTCGACATCGACACCGAGCTGTCGCAGTTCGACCTGCACCTGATCGCCGCGGACCGCTACAGCGAAACCGGTGAGCCCGCAGGCATTCTCGGCCACTTCACCTACGCGACGGCCCTGTTCGACCAGGCCACTGTCGCCGGGTTCGCCGAGCGCTTCGTGCGGCTGCTCACCAGCGTGGTGGCCGAACCGGCCGCCCCGGTGGGCGAGGTGGAGCTGCTCGCGTCTGCGGAACGGGCCCGAATCCTGCAGGGCTGGAACGACACCCGGCACGAGGTCGACACCCGTGCCACGCTGGCGTCCCTGCTCGACCGGACCGCGAGCGCCCACGCCGGGCGGACCGCCCTGGTCGCCGACGGCGAAGGCGAGCTGACCTACGCCGAACTCGCGCAGCGGGTCAACCGCCTGGCGCGCCACCTGATCTCGCTGGGCGTCGGCCCCGAGTCCCGGGTGGCGCTGGCCCTGCGGCGCTCGACCGACCTCGTGGTGGCCATGTACGCGGTCACCGCGGCGGGTGGCGCGTACGTGCCCGTCGATCCGGATCAGCCCGCCGAGCGCACCGGCCACATCCTGGAATCGGCCGCGCCGGTGTGCGTGCTCACCACGAGCGCGACCGGCTTCGTGACCGGTCTCGCACCGATGGTCCGCCTGGACGAGCTGGCGACGGATTCGGTTCCGGCCGGGCCGATCACCGACGCCGAGCGGGTCGCGCCACTGCGGCCGGCGAACACCGCCTACGTCATCTTCACCTCGGGATCGACCGGCCGCCCCAAGGGCGTGGCCGTGCCGCACGCAGCGATCGTCAACCAGTTGCTGTGGAAGACAGCGGAATTCGATCTCGGCGTCGACGACGCGGTACTGCTGAAGACGGCGTCCACCTTCGACCTGTCGGTGTGGGAATTCTGGTCCGCCGCCGTCTCGGGCGGCCGCCTGGTCATCGCCGAGGCCGACGGCCACCGCGACCCGGTGTACCTCAACGCGCTCATGGCCCGCACGGCCGTGACCGTGCTGCACACGGTGCCGTCCATGCTGGACGCGCTACTGGCCGAACCGAATTCGGCCGTCGGACTGGGCGCGCTGCGGCGCGTGCTGGCCATCGGTGAGGCGCTGCCCGCGACGCTCGCACAGCGGTTCCGCACCGCCTTCCCGGCGGTGGGGCTGTACAATCTGTACGGCCCGACCGAGGCCGCGGTGTCCATCACCAACCACGAGGTCACCGCCGCGGACCGCGTCTCGGTGCCGATCGGCGCGCCGGAATGGAACAGCCGCGTCTACGTGCTCGACGCCCGGCTGCGGCCGGTGCCCGCCGGAGTGCCCGGCGAGTTGTATCTCGCCGGTGCGCAATTGGCGCGCGGCTACTTCGGGCGACCGGATCTGACCGCGGATCGCTTCGTGGCCGACCCGTTCGCGACCGGCGAGCGCATGTACCGCACCGGTGACCTGGTCGCGTGGAACTCGACCGGCGAGCTGGAGTACCGGGGCCGCACCGACTTCCAGGTGAAGATCCGTGGTTTCCGTATCGAGCTCGGCGAGATCGAGGCGGCGCTGCTGGCGCTGCCGGAGATCGCCCAGACCGCGGTGCTCGCCAAGACCGACGCCAAGACCGGCGACCGGCTGGTCGCCTACCTGGTCCCGTCCGGCTCGGATATCGAGGTGCCGCAGGTGAAGTCGGCCCTGTCGGCGGCGCTGCCGTCGTACATGGTCCCGGCCGCCTTCGTGGTCCTCGACGCCCTGCCGTTGAACGTGAACGGCAAGCTGGACCGCGCCGCGCTGCCCGACCCCGAATTCGAGGCGGCCGTCTTCCGTGCCCCGGCCACCGCCCTGGAACAGACCGTGGCGGAGGTCTTCGCCGACGTGCTCGGCCTGGAGCGGGTCGGCGCGGACGACGACTTCTTCACCCTCGGAGGCAATTCGCTGCTGGCCACCCAGGTGGCGAGCCGCCTGCGCACGCTGACCGGCGCCGAGGTCCGCGTGGCGTGGTTCTTCACCGCGCCGACCGTGGCCGGACTCGCCGCGCAGATCCTGGCCGCGCTCGAGGGTGAACACGACTTCGACTCGAATTCCGAAGCCGGACTGCAGGTCGTGCTGCCGATTCGCGCCACGGGCACCCGGACGCCGATCTTCTGTGCCCCGCCCATGTCCGGAATGTCGTGGTGCTACGCCGGTCTGGCGCGCTTCCTCCCCGAGGACCAGCCGCTGCTCGGCCTACAGTCGCCCGCCCTCACCGAGGCCGACTACGACCCCGCCGATCTGGCCGACGTGGCCCGCCGCTACGCCGCCGAAATGCGCGCCATCCAGCCGGAGGGCCCCTACCGGGTGCTCGGCTACTCGCTCGGCGGCATTCTGGCCTACGCCATCGCCACCGAGCTGCAGGCCGCCGGACAGCAGGTCGACCTGGTCGCCATCCTGGACTCCTACCCGGAGTCGAAGTCCGACTTCCGGACCTCGATCCTGGACGAGTTCGCCACCATCGGCATTGGCCCCGAGGCCTTCCCCGACGGCGACCTGCTGAACCTGAGCGAGGAGGCGCTCATCGCGCTGCACGGGGCGGTGCCGCCGGACCTCGGCGTCCTCACCCTGGACCGCCTGCGCCGCATCTACCGCGGCGCGGTGCGCAGCCTCGAGCTCGAATCGCAGTACCGGCCGCGGCATTTCGACGGCCGCGTCGAGCTGTTCCGGGCCGAGTTCCTGAGCGCCGGTGTCCCGCAGGCGAAGTCGTCCGCCGACTGGCGGCCCTACGTCAGCGGGACCGTGGGCGAGCACCCGGTGCCCGGCACCCACCAGATGATGACCACCGCGGAATCCCTCGCCGTGATCGGACCGGTGCTGGCCGGCCTCATCGAGCGCGCCGACACCGAACCGGCCGGCGATACCGCCGCTGCCGCCGAGCCGGTGGGCACCCTGCCCGAGCTCATGGCCGCCGCCGTCGAGGCGAATCCGGACGGCGCGGCGGTGATCATCCGCGGCCGGGCCTTCACCTACGCCCAGCTCGACGCCGAGTCCTCGCGTCTGGCACGGGTTCTCATCGATCAGGGCGCGCGCCCGGGCACCCGGGTGGCCGTGGCGCTGCCCCGCTCGGTGGCGCTCATCCTCGCGGTGTGGTCGGTCGCCAAAACCGGTGCGACCGTGCTGCCGGTGGATCCTGCCACCGGTGACATGGGTGCGATCGACGACCGGACCACGCACGGCCTGACCCTCAGCGCCGCCACGGCCGCGCTGCCCCCGCTGGCCGCCGGTGGGGAGTGGCTCGTGGTCGACGATCCGCGTGTGGGCGCCGAC
This sequence comes from Nocardia sp. NPDC059228, assembly GCF_042754245.1. Lineage (NCBI taxonomy): Bacteria > Bacillati > Actinomycetota > Actinomycetes > Mycobacteriales > Nocardiaceae > Nocardia > Nocardia sp. NPDC059228. The sequence goes on from NZ_JBHZAL010000001.1 coordinate 482,893, forward strand.
GTCGAATCCCGTTCGCCCGCACCGGTCGCCGACTCGGACCGCCGCGCACCGGTCGCGCCGGGCGACGCGGCCTGGGTCGATCGCGCGGCCGACGGCTCCGGCGAGGTGGTGCTCGCCCAGGCGGACCTGTACGCGATCGCCACCCGGACGCTGTCCTTCGGCCTGCACGGCGAGGCGCGGGCGATCTATCTCGCGGCGGCCGGTTCGAGCCTGTCGCCGCTGGAACCGCTGCTGCCGCTCGGCGCCGCCGCCGCACTGGTGGTCGCGCAGCACCGCGCCTACGAGCCGGCCGAACTCACCGAGCTGCTCACCCGCGAGGCGGTGACCCACCTGGTCCTCGCCGAACCGGTGCGGGACGCCCTGTCCCCGGCGGTCCCCGCGGACGTGCGGGTCATCGCCGCCGAGGACCTGCGCGCCCGGCCCGTGGCCGGCACCCGCGACGCCGCCGTGCCCGCTACCGGCGAGCCGGCGTCCGCCACGGACGAATCCGCGTCCGCCGCAGGGCAGTCCGAGGAGCTCGAGGTCGACTGGGCCACCACCGCGGTGCTGCCGGTGATCAGGCCCGAGGATCTCGAGCGGTCGGTGAAGCTGCGCGATCCGGAACAGGCCGCCGAACCCGAATCGCTCCGGGAGTCCGAGCCGGATCCCGATATCGCGTTCCGGCCGGTTGCCGAGCCCGAGCGGGTGAGCCCGGCCGCCGCCGTCACACCGGAGAACGACGCGACGGCCGCACCGGAGGAGACCGCACCGGCCGCGCCGCCGCGCGTGGCCGTCAAGAACCCGGTCATGGGGCCGAGACTCAGTGCGGTGGGCGAGGTTTCGCCGCTGCCCGCGGGCGCCATGGGCCTGCTCGAGGTGGAACCGTCCGGAGTCTGGGTCCGGGCCATCACCCTCGATATCGCCGCCGGCATCTCCGGCACCCGGGTACGCCGCTCGGTCGCCGGACTGCTGGACCGGCATCCGGGCCTGTGGGCGCGACTGCGCCGCAATGGCGACGCGGTGGCGCTCGACATTCCGGCCGCCCAGCCGCGCGGCGCCGCGGTGGTCTGGCAGATCGACCCCAACCTGGAGGCTGTCGGTGACCCCATCGAGGCCGTGATCCACGCCGCCGCCGCCGAATTGGACCCCGAGAAGGGGTATAACATGCGCTTCGTGCTGGTGGAGAACGTGGCGACCGACTCGGCGGAGGACCCGCAGGACCGGCCTGCCGCCGTGCTCGTCGTGGTCGCCAACGGCCTGGTCGTGGACGACGCCTCCTGGCGCACCGTCATCGAGGACCTCACCGCCTCCTGGTCGGGCGGCCACGCCACCCCGCACAGCGCGGACGCCCACCCGCTCGGCATCGCCCGCGCGCTGGCCGAACGCGCCGTGGACGCCGACACCATCGACGAATTGGACTGGTGGCGTGACCAGCTCGCCGACGTCGCGGAGGGCGTGTCGCCGGAGCTGGTGCTCGGCGACGCCGATTCCGGTGCCCGCGGCCGGGTCTCGGTGTCCATCACCGGCGAGGGCGCGGCGGCCGTCGACAGCGTGGCGCGCCGCTACGGCGCCAGCATCGACGACGTGCTGCTGGCCGCCCTGGCCGCCACCCTGCTCGACCCGGGCGCCGAAACCCTGCGCGACACACTGGGTTCGGTGGTGCGGCTGATCGCCGACGGCCGCACCCCCGGCGATCCGGCCGGGCTGCGGACGGTCGGCGCGTTCAGCACCACCTACCCGTTCCCGCTGCGCCTGGACGGCGTCGACCTCGCCGAGGTGCGGGCCGGCGGCCCGACCGCGGGCGCGGTGATCGAGCAGATCCGCGACCGGGCCCGCGAAGTACCCTCGCAGGGAGTCGGTTTCGGGCTGCTGCGGCACCTGAACCCGGAGACGGTGGCGGAGATCGCCGTACTCCCGGTGGGCCGCATCGGCTTCCGCTACCGTGACCTGCGCCCGGCCCGGGTCTACCCGGAACCGGTCGCCGACGACCTGTACCTGGACGTCACCGTGGACACCAGCCAGGACGGCCTGATCGCCCGCTTCGATTTCGTGGGCACGGTGCTCGGCCTGGACCAGGTCAAGCAACTGGTGGAGGGCTGGGTGCAGGCGCTGGGTGGACTCGCCGAACACGGGCGCTGACGCCCGCGGTGTGACCGACCCGTAGTATCAGCTGAATTCGACACGAGATGAAGGTGCGAAACATTGATTCGTCGACATGTCCGGAACGGGCGGCGCGGGCTGCGAGCCGCGGCCTTCCTTGCTGCCACAGCGGTTCTCACCGGTCTGATGACCGGCGTCGGTGGCGGCACCGCCTCCGCTGACCCGATCATCGACGGCAAGAAGCTGCTGGCCGATCCGGTCTCGGCGGATGGTTCGAAGATCACCAAGGCCGAGATGAAGGACGACCGGAACATCCGGCTCTACGTCTATTCGGCGGCCATGGGCGCCACCTACCCGGTCGACGTGCAGCGGCCCGCGGACGCCTCGGTGCCGCGGCCGACCCTGTACCTGCTCAACGGCGCGGGCGGCGGTCAGGACGACGCCTCCTGGGTCAAGAAGACCAATATCGTCAACGGCTTCCTGGGCGACAAGAACGTCAACGTCATCCAGCCCATCGGCGGTAAGTGGTCCTACTACCAGGACTGGGACAACGACGATCCGGTGCTGGGCCGCAACAAGTGGACCACCTTCTTCAGCGAGGAACTGCCTCCGCTGATCGACGCCGCCCTCGGCACCAACGGCGTCAACGCCATCGCCGGCATCTCCACCTCCGGCACCACCGTGCTCACCCTGGCCGAGGCCAAGCCGGACCTGTACAAGTCCGTCGCCGCCTACTCCGGATGCGCGCAGATGGCCGACCCGCAGGGCCAGGAGTTCATGCGCCTGACCGTCGAGACGTGGGGCGGCGGCAAGCTCGAGAACATGTACGGCCCGGCGGATTCGCCCGAGTGGGCCCAGCACGATCCGGTCATCAATGCCGACAAGCTGCGCGGCATCAACCTCTACATCTCCTCCGGTAGCGGTCTGCCCGGCGTATACGACACCCTCAACGGCCCGTACGCGCTGCCCGGCGCCTACGGCCTGGCCAACCAGATCATCATCGGTGGCGTGATCGAGGCCGGCACCAACTTCTGCAGCCACAACCTGGCGAACAAGCTGAACTCGCTGGGCATCCCGGCCACCTACAACTTCCGGGCCACCGGCACCCACTCGTGGGGCTACTGGAACGACGAGTTCATCAACTCGTGGCCGGTCCTGGCCCAGGGCCTCGGTATCTGACCGAAAGTCCACGCGGACAACGCAAGACAGCCCGGCACCGGCAAGGTGCCGGGCTGTTGCGCGTTATGGCTGTGGTCACAGCTTGGTAGGAAGGGCTAAACAAAAAGTTCGGGTACCCGTAAACTCGGTGTGTGAGTACCAGCCTGGCCTATCAGCGCAGCCCGTTCCAGCGAGCGCGGTCGGCCGCGGTGCTACTCGGCCCGGCCTTCGTCGCCGCCATCGCGTACGTCGATCCGGGCAATGTCGCCTCCAATATCAGCGCCGGCGCGCAATACGGCTACCTGCTGGTGTGGGTGGTGGTCATGGCCAATGTGATGGCCGGGCTGGTCCAGTTCCTGTCGGCGAAACTCGGTCTGGTGACGGGCAAGTCGCTGCCGGAAGTGGTGCGGGAGAAGTCCGGCCGTCCGGTGCGGCTCGCGTACTGGGCGCAGGCCGAGACCGTGGCGGTGGCCACCGATCTCGCCGAGGTGGTGGGCGGGGCGATCGCACTGAACCTGCTGTTCGGACTGCCGCTCATGATCGGCGGCATCATCACCGGCATCGTGTCGATGATCCTGCTGCTGATCCAGAATCTCCGCGGGCAGCAGCCCTTCGAGCGCGTCATCATCGGCCTGCTCGGCATCATCGCGATCGGATTCCTTGCCTCCCTGGTGTTCTCGCCGCCATCGGCCTCGGAAACGGTGGGCGGCCTGGTGCCCCGCTTCGACGGCTCCGGCAGCGTGCTGCTGGCCGCGGCCATGATCGGTGCGACCGTCATGCCGCACGTGGTCTACCTGCACTCCGGCATGGCCCGTGACCGGCACGGGCATCCGGAGGTGGGCGCCTCACGAAACCGGTTGCTGCGCGTCACCCGGTACGACGTCGGCCTGGCCATGCTGCTGGCGGGCACGGTGAACCTGGCCATGCTGCTGATGGCGGCCGGCACGCTGCGCGGCCGCGACGGGGTGGACACCATCGAGGGCGCACACGCCGCGGTTCAGCAGGTGCTCGGACCGGCGGCCGGGCTGTTGCTCGCGGTCGGCCTGCTCGCCTCGGGCCTGGCGTCCACGTCGGTAGGGGCCTATGCGGGGGCCATGATCATGCAGGGCCTGCTGGACCGGCACATTCCCCTGGCCGTGCGCCGCGTGATCACGCTGATTCCCGCCCTGGTGGTGCTCGCGCTGGGCGTCGATCCCACTCGCGCCCTGATCATTTCGCAGGTGGTGCTGTCGTTCGGCATTCCGTTCGCGCTCATCCCGCTGGTGCGCCTCACCAGCGATGTCGCGCTCATGGGCGCGAACGTCAACCACCGCGTCACCACCGGTCTGGCCTGGCTGGTGGCCGCGGTCATCACCGCCCTGAACGTGGTGCTGATCTACCTGACCGTCGCCGGAAAGGGCTGACGCGCCGCGCTATTCGGCGAAGACCGCCCGGCGCTTCTGCAGCATGGCGGCCGCGCCCTCGGCGAAATCGGCCGAGCCGAGCAGTTCGCACTGGCCGGCCTTCTCGGCGGCCAGGGCGGCGTCGAGCGAGGTCAGCGCCGCCGCGTTGAGGGCGCGCTTGGTGAGCTCCAGGGCGCGGCGCGGGCCGTGCGCGAGCTTGGCGACGGCGGCCTCCACCTTGGCGTCGAGCTCCTCGTCGCCGTACACGCCCGCGATCACGCTGTGCTCCACGGCCTTTCGCGCCGGGAGCCGCTCGCCGAGCAGTGCCATCTCCGCGGCGAGCGGGCGACCGGCCGCGGCCGCCACCAGGGCCGCCGCACCGCCGTCGGGCATCAGGCCGATATTGATGAAGGCCAGCAACAGGTAGGCGTCCTCGGACGCGTAGGCCAGATCGGCGGCCAGCGCGAAGGCCACGCCCACCCCGGCCGCCGCGCCCTTGACCCGGGCGACGACCGGAACGGGGGAGTCGACGATCGCTCTGATCATCCGGTTGGCCACGTCCATCGTCATCTCGGGCGTGATGCCGCGTTCCTTCTCGCCCGGTGCGGCGGCCAGATCCGCGCCGGTGCAGAAGTCGCCGCCCGCTCCGGTCAGTACGATGACCCGCACGGCGGGATCCTGCGCAGCCGCGAGCACGGTGTCGCCCAAACCGGCCATGGTGTCGTAGCTGAGCGCGTTCTTACGCTTGGGATTGGTGATGGTGATGCGCAGTACCCGCCCGTCCTGAACCGCTGTGTACCCCGGCGTGGTCGCGATGTCCGTCATCGGGCACTCCCCAGATATATATGCGGCGGCAATGCCGCAGACTGTGTTCGGCTTTGCGAATTGTGGTTAACTTAGGGGGGTTCGTCCGGCACTGTCAACAGCCGGTGTTCGTCGAGAAGGAGAAACTGTATGGTCGCCGATCGCAGCGAGGCCACCCTCGCTTCCGCGCGACCGGACAGTAACTCCGGGCCATCCGACAGCGAATCCGGTCCCCGCCGCCGCCCCAAGAACCGCAAGGCCCAAATCGTGCGGGTAGCGGCCCGGGCGTTCGCCGAACGCGGCTACCACCCGGTCGGCGTGGACGAGATCGCGGCCGAGGTCGGCATCTCCGGTCCGGCGCTGTACCGCCACTTCACGAATAAATACGCGCTGCTGGTGGCCGCCGCGGAAATGGGCGCACAGCAATTGCTGGACGCCGCCAAGGCCGCCGACCATCCCGAGCTGGAAGCGGAACCGCGACTCACCGCGCTGATCCGCGGCATCGCCGAGTACACCATCGACGTGCGCCGCGAGGGCGGGCTGTACCGGTGGGAGCGCCGTTACCTGGAACGCGCCGACCGCGACCGCATCCGCGTCATCTACAACGAACTGCGCGCCACCCTGGCCGCCGCGATCGCCGAGCTGTACCCCGACGCGGACACCGCCGACATCGAGCTGCGCGCGGCCGCGGTACTGAGCGCCATCGGCTCCATCACCGCGCACCGCACCGCGCTGTCCACCACCCGCCTGGTCAACCTGATCACCGAGATCTGCTGGGACCTGCTGCGCTGCGACCTGCCGCCCGCGCCCGCCCCGGCCACCGGCGACCCGCTGGTGCGCGGCCTGCCCGTCATCTCCAAGCGCGAGCAGCTGCTCACCGAGGCCATCCGCATCTTCGGACGGCAGGGCTACCACGAGGCCAGCATCGAGGAGATCGGCGCCGCCGCCGGCATCAACGCCTCCAGCGTCTACCGCTACTTCGCCAGCAAAGCCGACCTGCTGGCCGCCGCCTTCCACCGCACCGGCGAACGGGTCGCCATCGGCAACAACGAGGCGCTGGCCGAGGCCACCAGCCGCGCCGACGCGGCCGTGCGGATCGCCGACCGGTTCTCCCGCATGACCTTCGCCATGCCCGAGATCCTGCCGGTCTACTTCTCCGAATTCTCGAATCTGCCCGCCTCCGAACAGCATCGGCTGCGCTCGGTGCAGCGGCAGAACGTGCTCGAATGGGCCAACCTGCTCGAGGGCGACCAGGTCGAGGCGCGCTTCCGGGTACACGCGGCCATCGCCCAGGTCATCGATGTGGGCCGGCGCATCCGCTTCGACGGGCGACCCGAGAACCTGGCCCGGGTGAGCGCGCTCATGCGCGCCGTGCTGCTGGGCGTGCCCGCCGCCGAATAGCCTTCGGCGCACCGCCGAATAGTCTCCGGCGGCAGCCACTTCCACCGTCAGACCCGGTGCCGCATCCGGAACAGCGCGCGGGCCACCCGCAGACGGCGCGGATGCTTCTCGAAGGTGCCCGAGGTGATCTGGTCCGGCGGATGCTTCTCGGTGATCGTCTGCGGCCGTGCGAATTCCCGCAGCGTGCGCGGATCGCGAATGCGGCCCGGCCCGTTGACCCCGTAGACCGGGGCCGCGTTGACCGTGATGAGCTCGCTGCGCAGCCGGGCCGCGAACTCCGGGACGCTGCGGGTGTCACGCGTGAAAACCGAGACGGCGCGCGGCCTTTCGGCGGCATTCACCCGATCGGCGGCCTCGTCCATGGTGGCCACCCGATTCACCACCAGCACCGGCCCGACCGCGTCCCCGGTGACCGCGGTGCTCACCTCGGGCACCTCGGTGAGCACGATCGGCTCGATATACGGTTCGCGGATCGACTCCAGGCTCCCGACCACCAGCCGCGCGCCCCGGGTGACGGCGTCGCGCACCTGGCGGCGCACCACATCGATCTGGGCGTCCAGGATCATCGGCCCGTAGGAGGCGCGGCGATCCGCGCCGGGGCGCAGCCGCCGGGCCTGATCGGCCACCAGTTCCAGGAACGGTTCGTACACCGAGTCGGCCACGTACACGCACTGCACGCCCGCGGGCTGCTGACCGGAATTGGCCATGGCGCCGTACACCGCGGCCGCCGCGGCGGTATCGAGCTTGGCGTCGACCTGGACCACCATCGACCCGCGTCCGCCCTGCTCGACGAGCAGGGGAGTGGACGCCTGCGCGGCCAGCATGGCCACCTCCCGGGCCCCCGCGCCGGATCCGGCGTAGGCCAGCTTGTCCACGCGGGCGCGGCACAGGGCGGCGGCGGTGCCGCTGTCACCGGTGACCACCTGCAGCACAGGCTGATTCGGGGCCAGATGGTTCCAGGTGTCGGCCAGCCAGGCGCCCACGCCGGGGGTCAGCTCACTGGGTTTGAACACGACCGCATTGCCCGACGCCATCGCGCCGGCGATCGAATTCATCGGTGTCAGAACGGGATTCTGCCAGGGGCCGAGTACGCCGACCACGCCCAGCGGCAGGTAGCCGACGGTGCCGGCCGCCTCGCGGCGCAGTGCGGCGCCCAGCCGGGTGGTGCGGCCCAGCGTCTTCTCCGCATGCCGCGCAACCCAATCCAGATGTTCCACGGCCAGCGTCACCTCGATGGCCGCGTCGATGCGCGGCTTGCCGGTCTCGCTGCTGATCAGCTCGACCAGATCGCGGGTGCCGCGGGCCAGGCTGCGTTTCCAGTCCAGCAGCCAGCGTTTGCGCGCGGCGAATCCCAGTGCCGCCCACCATTGTTCGGCACTGCGTGCCGAGCGGACGGTCCGGGTGAGCTCGCCCGCGCCCATGCTGGCGTATTCGCCGACCACCTCCCCGGTCCGTGGGTCGAAGGACGTCAGCACCTTGGATCGGCGCGCACCGGCGCGCCCTGTTGCCGGCTGCGCCGACTCGGCCATGGTCAACCTCTCGTGGCCTGTGAATGTCTCTCCCCGCCAACGCCAGACTATGGTTCGAGTCGCAGATGCGACAAGGTAGCGAAATTGCCGCATACCGGCCGGTCTGCGCCTGGATCAGCAGCTATGCCGGAGCCCTCCAGTTTGTGACCAAGCACACAGTTTGGAGAAGGCTGCTTCGGCAAAGAAACGGCCTTGTTTGGGATGCGCCGGTAACATCACGCCCGGCGGTGTGGATCATCCCGGCGGGCGGTAACGACTCGTCCCCGCGGGATGTGGGGACCCGCCGCACGGGGCGACATCGTTCAGCCCGACCAGTCGATAGTGGAGAGTTGATGCCCAGCTTGGACAGACCGCAACCCGGAGCACCCGATGATCCGGCCGTTTTCGTCGAAGACGTCCGTAAGTCCTTCGGCGAGGTGCACGCGCTGCAGGGGATCAGCTTCACCGCCGCCCGCGGACAGGTCCTCGGCATTCTCGGCCCCAACGGGGCGGGCAAGACCACCACGGTCAAGATCCTGTCCACCCTGCTGCGCCCCGACTCCGGCATCGCCCGCATCGCCGGGCACGACGTGCGCTCGGACCCCGCCGCGGTGCGCCGATCGATCATGATGACCGGCCAGTACGCGGCCCTCGACGAGAACCTCTCCGGCCGCGAGAACCTCGAGCTCTTCGGCCGCCTGATGGGCCTGCCGCGCAAGGCCGCCCGGCAGCGCGCCGACAACCTGCTCGAGGAATTCGACCTCACCGGCGCGGGCCGCCGCGCGGTGCGCCACTACTCCGGCGGCATGCGCCGCCGCGTCGACATCGCCTGCGGCCTGGTGGTCCGGCCCGAGGTGGTGTTCCTCGACGAACCCACCACCGGCCTGGATCCGCGCAGCCGCCAGGGCGTCTGGGATCTCGTCACCGCCCTCAAGAACCAGGGCATCACCGTCCTGCTGACCACGCAGTACCTCGAAGAGGCCGACGTGCTCAGCGACAACATCATCGTGATCGACAAAGGCACGGTCATCGCCGAGGGCACGGCCGACGCTCTCAAGGAGAAGACCGGCGGCAGCTACTGCGAGGTCGTGCCGCTGGACCCGACCCAGCTGACCACCGTCGCCGACGCGCTCGGCGATCTGGTGCCCGACGCGGTCCGCGCGGATATGGATGGCGGCGACCGGCTTTCGATTCCCGCCCCGAACGGTGCGGCCACCCTGTCGGAGGCCCTGCGCCGGCTCGACGCCGTCGGCGTCAAGCTCGCCGACATCGGACTGCGGCGGCCCTCCCTCGACGACGTCTTCCTCTCGCTCACCGGGCACTCCGGCAGCCACGAGGCCGCCGCCGACACGGCCGACACCGCGGGCGTGGCATGAGTGCCCCCGCGGCCGACGCCGCCGACCTGTTCGCCGGCGTGCCACCCGCCCGGCCCAGCAGTTTCGCCCAGTGGCGCGCGCTCACCGGACGCGTCGTCTGGGTGATGGCCACCAAGGGCGAACTCGCCGTCGCGGTGATCGTGCCGCTGGTGTTCACCCTCGGCTTCTACCTGCCGCTGAAGTACGTCATGCAGGTCCGCGGCATCCACTACGCGCAGTTCGTCATGCCGATCATCGTGCTGCAGACCATGTCCTTCACCATGATGTCGAACGCGCAGCTGGCCGCGTTCGAGGCCATGACCGGGCTCAACACCCGCATGCAGACCATGCCCATCGGCAAGCTGGTGCCGCTGCTGTCCCGGCTGTCCGCGGGCCTGGTGCGCTCGGTGGTCTCGCTCATCGCGGCACTCGGCTGGGGCCACCTGATCGGCTTCCGATTCGTCGCCGGCTGGGGACAGGCCGTACTGTTCTGCGTGTTCTCCCTCGCCGTCGGCACCATCCTGGCCATCGGCGCCGACGGGCTCGGGTCACTGACCAAGAGCCCGGAATCACTGAGCCAGGCCCTGACCCTGCCGACCCTCATCTTCGGCATGCTGTCCTGCGGCTTCGTGCCCGAGTCCGGCTTCCCCGCCTGGGTACGGCCGTTCGTGCGCAATCAGCCCATCTCGCAGTTCTCCTTCGCGCTGCGCGACATGGCCGAGCACGGGGTGACCTGGCAGGTGTTGTGGGTGCCGCTGGTGTGGCTGGGCGGCCTCGCGGTCGTCTTCACGCCGATGGCGATCTGGGCGAGTGTGAGGCGATCATGAGCAGTGCGATGACGGCCCAAGTGGACGAACAGGATTCGGTGGTCGAAAAGGATTCGGCGGTCGACGTGGAATCGTGGGCGGGACATCAGCCGCTGCCCGTGGTGAAACCGCGGTCGGAGCGCGCGCTCTCGATCTGGCTGGAACAGAGCCTGATTCAGTGCAAGCGCCTGCTCATCGGCTGGATGCGCGATCCCGCGACCACCATTCAGACCCTCGTCTACCCGGCGGCCACGCTGATCATGTTCCGGATCGTGCTGGGCGACTCCATCACCCAGGCCACCGGCATGCCCAGCATCTACGGCACCGTGCCGATGGTCATGCTGGTCGCCGCCATGTCCGGTTCGGTGGTGAGCGCGCTCGGCTTCAAGACCGAGAAGGCCACCGGACTGCTCGGGCGGTTCTACACCATGCCCGTCCATCGCGCGGCCGGGCTCACCGGGCGGCTGCTGGCCGAGGCGCTGCGGGTGCTCATCACCTCGCTGTTCGTGCTCGCCGTGGGCGTGTGCATCGGCTTCCGGTTCTGGTACGGGCCCGCGGCTTCGATTGCCATGCTGGGCATTCCGATCCTGTTCGCCATCGGGTTCGCGGTGCTGGTGACGGCGCTGGCCACGCTCACCGAGGGGGTGCTGCTGGTCTCGCTGATCGGCATCGTCAACACCCTGCTGATGTTCTTCAACTCCGGCTTCGTGCCGGTGTTCGCCTACCCGGTCTGGCTGCAGAAGACGGTCGAGAACCAGCCCATGAGCACCGCCATCGACGCCATGCGCGGACTGTCCTACGACGGGCCGATCGCGACCCCGCTGTGGAAAACCGTGGCGTGGTCGGTCGGCATGATCGTGGTGTGCGCCTACCCCGCGATCCGTGGGTACCGGCGGGCGGCGGAGACCGGAGCCTAGACACGCCCGACCCGTTTCCCCGGGGCCGCACCGGAGTTGGAGTGGCGCGCGTCACGTTAAGGTGGGCGCCATGACTTACCTGGTTACCGGGGCAACTGGGTTCATCGGTCGATTTCTGCTTCCCGAACTCCTGAAACGCGGCGCGGACGTCCACGTCCTGGTGCGCCCGGGCGAAGACTCCGTGCTGCGTTTCAACCGCTGCCTGCGCGACTGGGGCGCCGCCGACCGGGTGCGCCCGGTGCGCGGCGACCTCGGCGCGCCCGGGCTCGGCATCGACACGGGCTGGATTGCGGCGCACCGTGGTTCGATCGACCACGTCTTCCACCTGGCCGCCGGCTTCGACACCCGCGGCGCGGGCGGCGGCACCCGGCGGGTCGCCGAACTCGCGGCGGCGCTGGAAGCCGGACGGCTGCACCATGTTTCGACGGTGCGTGTCGCGGGAGCCTGGGAGGGCCTGTTCACCGAGGACATGACCGACGTCGGGCAGCTGCTCCCCACCCCCTCCCAGCGGGCCATGCTGCGGGCCGAACAGGACGTGCGTGAGCAGACCGCGGTGCCGTGGCGGATCTACCGGCCCGCCATCGTGATCGGCCATTCACGCACCGGCGAGATCGACCGCATCGACGGCCCCTACTACTTCTTCCGGCTGCTGCGCATGGCCGCGCAGCTGCCCCGCATCCTGCCCGTGGTCGCGCCCGAACTCGGCGAAACCAATCTGGTGCCGGTCGATTTCGTGGCCCGCGCCCTCGACCACATCGCGCACCGGCCCGGCGACACACCCGCCACCTACCACCTGGTGGATCCGCGCGAGCAGAGCGTCGCCGACGTGTTCAACCTCTTCGCCGACGAGGCCGGGGCGCCGCATCTCATCCAGGTGATGCCCAAGCAGACCCTCGACCTCACCCTGCGCGTGCCCGGCATGGGCTGGGTGTTGCGCCAGGTCGGCATCCCCATGGACGTCATCGAGGACACCGAACTGTCCTGCCGCTTCGACTCCCGCCGCACCGCGGCCGCGCTCGCCGGCACCGATATCAAGGTGCCGCCACTGGCCGCCTACGCCGCGATCGTCTGGAAGTACTGGATCGAGAACTGGGTCTGAGCCCTACCGCGGACCGGTGTGCTTCTGCGCGGTTTCCCCGGGTCGCAGCTCCTCCCGGGGCAGCAGCAGGTCGTCCAGGGGGCGTGGGCGGCCGTAATCCCAACCCACCCAGCGGTTCCGGTTCCGCCAGCCGACCAGGTCGTAGCGCCAGCGGAACGGCCGGGTGGTGCCGACCGTCATGAACAGCGCCGTGCCCAGCGCCGAGTAGTCGGCGTGTGCCGACAGCAACGCGCGCTGCTGCCGGGGCGGGCGGGTGAAGAACGCGTCGAACATGGCGATGGACTGCGCGGTCGTCAGCCGGCCCAGGCCGTACACGCCCCGCATGCGCATCCAATAGACCAGGCGCGCCTGCCACGGCCACAGCGCCTCGACCGGATCGTCGCCGCGGCGCACCGCGGCCAGGGCGGTGTCCACCAGCGCCAGCGAATCCGCCACGCAGTAACCGGTGATCGGATGCATCATGCCGCCGCGCGAGCCGAACGGAATCACCCGGCCGCGACCGGCTTTCGGGGGCAGCTCGTCGAGCGGATAGTGGGCGGCCTCGGTCGGCTCGTCGCCGCGCAGCCGAATCCCGTGCGCCGCCAGCCGATTCAGGGTGCGCCGCCGCAGCTCGTGCTGCGGCATGCCGCCGCGCAGGCCCAGGCTGGTCTCCTCGAAGATCACCGTGCCGTCGCCGAGCGGCACCGAGTACAGGAACGACGGCGGCTCGTCCGGGCCCGCGCCGTTCTCGTCGCGCCAGTCCAGCAGCAGGCCCTCGCCGGCGGTCACCATCGGGGCCGCGGTGTCCTCGTCCACGAAGATGCCGTGCGCGCTGGCGGTGCGCCGGGCCCCCGGCGCGGCCTGGCCGCGGGTGTCGAACACGGTGGCGGCGCGCACCTCGGTACCGTCGGCCAGCTCCACCCGGTGCGCCTCCACCGTGCGCGCGCGGCCCGCGATGACCGTCGCGTCGTCCAGCGGCAGCGCGTCGAACAGGCCCTGCTTGGACAGCACGCAGTAGGGCCGGGGAATCCGATGCTCGGTGGTGGTCCACACCGCGGGCGCCTCGATGCGGCTGGCAATCGCGCCGTGCCCCAGCCACTCCGGCAGCTCGTCCACCCAGCACGAGAACGTCGGCGCCCACAGCCGTGCCGGCCGCGGATCCACCGCGACCACCCGCATCCCCGCCACCATGGCGCGATGCGCCAGCGCCCGCCCTGTGGGACCGAGCCCCACCACGCACACGTCGGCCGCCCCGCCGACCTCACGGCCACTCATACCCGCATTCAAACAGTCGCGTCCAGGCCCCGCCAGGTCGACTCCGACTTCGCACCCCCGCGCGCTGTACGGCCGAATCCTCGCCGCGCGCCACCCTTCGGCGGTCATTGCCGCTTGCTATCGTGCGGGCCGTGGGCGACCGGCGGATGCGACGTGGTGGGGGAGCGGCGGAATGAACACCGGCAAGCGGTACTGGTGGGTGCCGCCGACCGCGTCCTCGGTGCTGTTCGGGTTCGGCCTGCCCGTCTACTTCGCGCTCTTCGTGCTCAGCGGGTTCGCCACCGACTCGTGCAACGGCCGCGACTCCTGCCCGAAAACCTTCGGCCACCTCGACGACGCGCAGCAGCTGCTGCTGTTCGGGCTGCTCGCGGTGACCGCGCAATGGGTCGTCGCCTACTGGGCGCCGTGGGCGGTGCGGATCGTGCTGGCGATGGTGCCGATCGGGCTGGGTTTCGCGGCCCTGGTCATGCTGATGAGTACCCCGGTCGGTCAATGAAAGAACTGGGGAGGGGCGGCAAGTCCATTGCGGCACAACGGACTTGCCTACCATCGAAGGCTCGGTGTGACGGAACGGCTCACTTGGCCGGCGTCGACGACGGCGCCGCGGGCGGGGTACCGCCGGGTGCGGCCGGCGGGGTGGCGCCGGGCGAATTCGGCGGCGTCCCATTCATATTGGCCTGCTCGCGGGCGTGAGCGATGCGGGTCGCGGCAATGGCGCCGTCGGATTCCTGCCCCTGCACCATGATCTGATCGCCGACCGCGAACTGCGCGGCGGTCTCGCTCTTCGCCCTGGTGCCGAATTCCGTGGTGGAGGAGATGTTCACGGTCTCGGTGCTGCCGTCCTGCTTGGTGATCACCCAGGATCCGGACCCCTCGCTGGTGATCTTGCCGCCGACGCCCCTGCCGCCCTGACCGCCCTGGCCGTCGCCGTGGCGTCCGCCGGGTTCCTGCTGCTGATTGCCGTCGCCCGCGGAGTTGTGATCGCTGGACCCGCAGGCGGCCAGACCCAGCGTGGCCGCCAGGGCCAGCGCCGCACCGGCCACGGAGAGGGTGACACGACCGTGCCGGCGTCGTCCCGGAAGCGAGTGGGAACTGTCTGCGGCGGGAATTGAATCTGTCATGGCCGCAACGCTATTGATGGTGGCTGTGAGGTTCCTCGGCGTCGGCTGGTGAGTCACTTCCAGTCGGGTGTGACTACTTCGGCGTCACCCAGGTGGTGATGTCGGCGTGCACGACTTCCAGGCCCGCCCGGTCGAAGATCGACACCGGCACCACCAGATCCCGCCCCTCGGTGATCTGCGAGAAATCCGGAACCTCCGGCAACTTCGCGACCGCCCGCAGTCCCGAGTTCGCCTTCGCCAGATACTGCACGTTCATCGCCTTGGGGATCCACCGATGCGTCTCCGGCACCGTCGCCTCCGACAGCATGCCCATCGCCACCTCGGCCAGGTTGCACGCCGCGATCGCGTGGAACGTCCCCAGATGATTGTGAATCCCGAACCACTTGGGTGCGGTCACCTCGCACAGCCCTGGTTCCAGCCGCACCACGCTCGGCAGCACGGTCCCGAAATACGGCACCCGCGCCACCATCCCGAGCGAGAACAACGTGTGCCCGATCCGATTGTCGGGAAGCTTCTTCCACCCGCGATACGTAGCGGTTTCTTTGGCCATGCCGATATCTTACTCGAAAGTAAGTTCTGTGGCGGCGTCCCTCCGGTCCAGCTCTCGGACTCTCGCGAATAGGTCATCGAATCGGTAGGTGGGTTGCCTCGCCGCGCGAAACCAACTGGTTGCTTGTTATCTGGATTGGCCGCGCCGGAGGTGCGGCTGGGAGCCGACGCCACACGGGTCGGCTATCGGGGAAATCGGGAGTTCTAGAAATCATGCGTATTCGCACCGCGATGGCCACCGTTGGCATCGCACTCGGGGGGGCGGCCCTCGCCACCACCGCATCCGCCGGCTCGGCCGCGGCCTTCACGCCGTACATCAATCCGGGTAACGGCATCTACGTGGCCGTGGACCTCAACCACGACGAGACCGTGGCCCTGTCCAACACCTGGATCCCGGCGGCGATCGACCAGATCAACATGGCCCACAACCGGGTCGCCGTCGACCCGTACTTCTCGGATATCCCGTTCATCGACGGGAAGGTGTACGGCAATCTGACCCAGATCGTCGGCGAGGCCGCGGACACTCCCGGCGGGCAGATCAGCATGGCCCTGGTCGACCCCGCCGTGCATCATGGCGGCAACTTCGTCTTGGTCGAGGACCTCGGCGGCTGGGACTACTACCTCCAGGACCTCCGCGACCGCTGAGGTGTGAAAATAGCCGGTGCGGGAGCTGAGTTCCGCACCGGCCATCGCGCTCTCCGGGCCGGGCGGCTCGACCCGGTGTGACCAGGGCCATCGAGTCCGGGTGGGGGAGGGGGCGATTTGAAGTGGGCTGGGGACTCGAGGCATACTGTTCGGGTTGCCCACACCGGGTTGCGTCTTTTCCGTTGGATCGGCGCTGGTCGTGGGTGAGCAAGACCCAATTTTGCACCCCGCTGGATTGCGGCGTGGGTGCGTCCGGAACAATGTTCCGAGGCTTACAGGATTTTGGTCCGGGCTGAGGAATGGGCGGCGGAGCGACACGCCCGACCGCGTGGACCGGATGAACCATGACAGATGAACAGCGGCGATGGATCGGGCCCAGGTGGCCGGTCGTGTGGTGGCTGATGCGTCTTCGTGTGTTCGGGCTGTGCAAATGAGGGTGGTGTGAGAGTGAAAGCTCTTGGACCACAACGTAAGCGGAGAAAAGGACACTCAGCGTGGCGGGACAGAAGATCCGCATCAGGCTCAAGGCCTACGACCATGAGGCGATCGACGCGTCTGCGCGCAAGATCGTCGAGACGGTGACCCGTACCGGTGCCCGCGTCGTCGGCCCGGTGCCGTTGCCCACCGAGAAGAACGTGTACTGCGTCATCCGTTCGCCGCACAAGTACAAGGACTCGCGCGAGCACTTCGAGATGCGTACGCACAAGCGGCTGATCGACATCCTCGACCCGACGCCGAAGACGGTTGACGCCCTGATGCGTATCGACCTGCCGGCCAGCGTCGACGTCAACATTCAGTGACGGGGACTTCGAATATGACTGACAACAAGAGCCGTCCGGCCGCGGGCATCCTGGGCACCAAGCTCGGCATGACCCAGGTCTTCGACGAGAAGAACCGCGTCGTTCCCGTGACCGTCGTCAAGGCGGGCCCGAACGTCGTTACCCAGATCCGCACCGTGGAGCGCGACGGCTACTCCGCCGTCCAGGTCGCCTACGGCGCGATCGACCCGCGCAAGGTGAACAAGCCGGTCTCCGGCCAGTTCTCCAAGGCCGGTGTCACCCCCCGCCGCCACATCGCCGAGCTGCGCGTCGCCGACGCGTCGGCCTTCGAGGTCGGCCAGGAGATCAACGCCGATGTCTTCGAGGCGGGCTCCTACGTCGACGTGACCGGCACCTCCAAGGGCAAGGGCTTCGCGGGCACCATGAAGCGCCACGGCTTCCGTGGCCAGGGTGCCTCGCACGGTGCGCAGGCCGTGCACCGTCGTCCGGGTTCCATCGGTGGTTGCTCCACCCCGGGCCGCGTGTTCAAGGGCATGCGCATGTCCGGCCGGATGGGTAACGACCGCGTCACCACGCAGAACCTCTCGGTCCACAAGGTGGATGCCGAGAACGGTCTGCTGCTGATCAAGGGCGCGATCCCGGGCCGCACCGGCGGCGTCGTGATCGTCAAGAGTGCAGTGAAGGGTGGTGCCCGGGCATGAGCACCGAGACCAAGACCAACCTGACGCTCACGGTCAAGGCCGCTGGCGGCAAGACCGAGGGCACCGTCGAGCTCCCCGCGGAGATCTTCGACGTGACCGCGAACATCGCGCTGATGCACCAGGTCGTCGTGGCCCAGCAGGCCGCGGCTCGCCAGGGCACGCACGCCACCAAGACCCGCGGCATGGTCCGCGGTGGTGGCAAGAAGCCGTACCGCCAGAAGGGCACCGGCCGTGCGCGCCAGGGTTCGACCCGTGCGCCGCAGTTCGCCGGCGGTGGCACCGTCCACGGCCCGCAGCCGCGTGACTACACCCAGCGCCTGCCCAAGAAGATGAAGGTCGCCGCGCTGCGTGGCGCTCTGTCGGACCGGGCTCGCAACGAGCGCATCCACGTGATCACCGAACTGGTTGCGGGACAGACCCCGTCGACCAAGTCGGCCAAGTCCTTCCTCGCCGAGCTGTCGGACCGGAAGAACATCCTGGTCGTCGTCGGCCGTGAAGATGTCACCGCGTGGAAGAGCGTGGCGAACCTGCAGGGCGTGCACCCGATCGCCCCGGACCAGCTGAACACCTACGACGTTCTCAAGAGCGACGAAATCGTGTTCTCGGTCGAGGCGCTCAACGCCTTCGTGCACGGCCCCGCCGAAGCTGCACAGGAGGAGAGCAAGTGACCACCATCGCCGATCCCCGCGACATCCTGCTCGCGCCGGTGATCTCCGAGAAGTCCTACGGACTGATCGAAGAAGGCACCTACACCTTCCTGGTGCACCCGGACTCGAACAAGACGCAGATCAAGATCGCCGTTGAGAAGGTTTTCGGTGTGAAGGTCACGAGCGTCAACACCGCCAACCGTCAGGGCAAGCGCAAGCGGACCCGCTTCGGTTACGGCAAGCGCAAGGACACCAAGCGCGCGCTCGTGACCATCTCGGCCGACAGCAAGCCCATCGAGATCTTCGGAGGCCCGGTCGCGTAAGCGGCTGGAGCTCCAGAAAGTAGAGAAGAACTCATGGCAATCCGTAAGTACAAGCCGACAACCCCGGGCCGCCGCGGTGCCTCGGTCTCGGACTTCGCCGAGATCACCCGCTCGACCCCCGAGAAGTCGCTGCTGCGTCCGCTCACCAAGACCGGTGGCCGTAACGCGCAGGGCCGCATCACCACTCGTCACAAGGGTGGCGGCCACAAGCGCGCCTACCGTCTGATCGACTTCCGTCGACTGGACAAGGACGGCATCCCGGCCAAGGTCGCGCACATCGAGTACGACCCCAACCGCACCGCCAACATCGCGCTGCTGCACTTCGCCGACGGCGAGAAGCGCTACATCATCGCGCCCAAGGGCATCGCCCAGGGCACGAAGATCGAGTCGGGTGCCGGCGCGGACATCAAGCCGGGCAACAACCTGCCGCTGCGCTCCATCCCGACCGGTACCACCGTTCACGCGGTGGAGCTGCGTCCGGGCGGCGGCGCCAAGCTGGCTCGTGCCGCGGGCATGTCCATCCAGCTGCTGGGTAAGGAAGGCGCCTACGCCGTCCTGCGTATGCCCTCCGGTGAGATCCGTCGCGTCGACGTGCGCTGCCGCGCCACCATCGGCGAGGTCGGCAACGCCGAGCAGTCGAACATCAACTGGGGTAAGGCCGGCCGTATGCGGTGGAAGGGCGTTCGCCCGACCGTCCGTGGTGTGGTCATGAACCCGGTCGACCACCCGCACGGTGGTGGTGAGGGTAAGACCTCCGGTGGTCGCCACCCGGTCTCCCCGTGGGGCAAGCCCGAGGGCCGCACCCGTAAGCCCAACCGTCCCAGCGACAAGCTCATCGTCCGCCGCCGCGGCAAGAAGCGTTAAGGAGGAGGTTAGACATGCCACGCAGCCTGAAGAAGGGCCCGTTCGTCGACGAACACCTCCTCAAGAAGGTGGACGTCCAGAACGAGAAGGGCACGAAGCAGGTCATCAAGACCTGGTCGCGTCGTTCCACCATCATCCCGGATTTCATCGGCCACACGTTCTCGGTCCACGACGGCCGCAAGCACGTGCCGGTGTTCGTGTCCGAGAACATGGTTGGACACAAGCTCGGTGAATTCGCGCCGACTCGCACGTTCAAGAGCCACGTCAAGGAAGATCGGAAGAGCAAGCGGCGATGAGCACTGAAACTCAGAACCCGACCGCGCGCGCGACCGCCAAGCACGTTCGCGTGACGCCGATGAAGGCCCGCCGAGTCGTGGACCTGGTCCGTGGCCGCCGTGTCGAGGATGCGCTGAACATCCTGAAGTTCGCGCCGCAGGCCGCGAGCGAGCCGGTCGCCAAGGTGGTGGCCTCGGCCGCCGCCAATGCGGAGAACAACCTCGGCCTGAACCCGGCCACGCTGGTCATCTCGACCGCGTACGTCGACGAGGGCGCGACCATGAAGCGTTTCCAGCCGCGTGCCCAGGGCCGCGCGTTCCGGATCCGCAAGCGCACCAGCCACATCACCATCGAGGTCGAGAGCGTGCCCACCGCCGGCGCTGCCACTCGTAGCCGCCGGAAGGGAGGGGCAAAGTAAATGGGACAGAAGATCAATCCCCATGGCTTCCGCCTCGGTATCACCACCGACTGGAAGTCGCGTTGGTACGCGGACAAGCAGTACGCGGACTACGTGAAGGAAGACGTCGCGATCCGCAAGCTCCTCGCCACCGGCATGGAGCGGGCCGGCATCTCGAAGGTCGAGATCGAGCGCACCCGTGACCGCGTGCGTGTGGACATCCACACCGCGCGCCCGGGCATCGTGATCGGCCGTCGTGGCGCCGAGGCCGACCGCATTCGCGCCGAGCTGGAGAAGCTCACCAAGAAGCAGGTTCAGCTGAACATCCTCGAGGTCAAGAACCCCGAGTCGGATGCGCAGCTGGTTGCTCAGGGTGTGGCCGAGCAGCTCTCGAACCGTGTGGCGTTCCGTCGCGCGATGCGCAAGGCCATCCAGTCGGCCATGCGTTCGCCGAACGTCAAGGGCATCCGTGTGCAGTGCTCCGGCCGTCTCGGCGGCGCGGAAATGTCGCGCTCGGAGTTCTACCGTGAGGGTCGGGTGCCGCTGCACACGCTGCGCGCCGACATCGACTACGGCCTGTACGAGGCGAAGACCACCTTCGGCCGCATCGGCGTGAAGGTCTGGATCTACAAGGGCGACATCGTCGGCGGCAAGCGTGAGGTCACCGCGGTGGCCCCGTCCGGCCGCGAGCGTGACGACCGCCCGCGTCGCGAGCGTCCGAGCCGTCCCCGTCGCAGCGGTGCCCAGGGCACCACCGCGACCAGCACTGAGGCCGGGCGTGCCGCGACTGCTGTCGCGGAGGCTCCGGCAGAGAACCAGGAGGGCTGACCTATGTTGATGCCCCGCAAGGTCAAGCACCGTAAGCAGCACCACCCGAAGCGCTCCGGTATGGCCAAGGGCGGCACCGCGGTTTCGTTCGGCGAGTTCGGCATCCAGGCTCTGGAGCCCGCCTACGTGACCAACCGTCAGATCGAGTCCGCTCGTATCGCGATGACCCGCCACATCAAGCGTGGCGGCAAGGTCTGGATCAACATCTACCCGGACCGCCCGCTCACCAAGAAGCCGGCCGAAACCCGAATGGGTTCCGGTAAGGGTTCGCCGGAGTGGTGGATCGCGAACGTGAAGCCCGGTCGGGTCATGTTCGAGCTTTCTTACCCGAACGAGGAGACCGCTCGTGAGGCCCTGCGCCGCGCGATGCACAAGCTCCCGATGAAGTGCAGGATCGTGACCCGAGAGGAGCAGTTCTGATGGCTACTGCCAATCCGGCCGCAGAGCTCCGCGAGCTCGACAATGACGCGCTCGTCGCGAAACTGCGCGAATCCAAGGAAGAGCTGTTCAACCTGCGCTTCCAGATGGCGACCGGCCAGTTGCAGAACAACCGGCGCCTGCGTGTGGTCCGCCACGAGATCGCGCGCATCTACACGGTCATGCGTGAGCGCGAGCTCGGCCTGGCCTCCGGTCCTGAAGGCAAGGGAGACGCGGCATGAGTGACGCCAAGGGCCCGGCCAAGACGCCGGCCAAGCAGGAGGAGCGGGGCCAGCGCAAGGTGCGCATCGGCTACGTCGTCTCCGACAAGATGACCAAGACCATCGTGGTCGAGCTGGAAGATCGCGTGAAGCACAAGCTTTACGGCAAGATCATCCGCACCACCTCGAAGGTGAAGGCCCACGACGAGAACGAGATCGCCGGTGTCGGCGACCGCGTGCAGCTGATGGAGACCCGTCCGCTGTCCGCCACCAAGCGGTGGCGTCTGGTCGAGGTCCTGGAGAAGGCCAAGTAAGCCTGCTCCATGACTTCGAACAAGTCATAGAACAGTGGCGCGCGTCCCGAAAGGGAAGCGGGCCACTGTGTTTTGCGGGTGTGGGCGGAGTGTTTCGTGGGTGTCGCCGGACTCCGCTCCCCTTTGGGCCACCGTGGTTCGGGGGATACGTCGCATATGTGTGGTTGTTTTTCTGTGGGTCGATAGGTTCTATGCGCGCCCCCGCTCGAGTGTGATCAAACCGAAACCCGGTATATCCGAACGGAATTGGCGTGTCGCCCCGGTGAGGCGCTAGTTTTGTCTGGCTATGAGGGATGCTGCAACAACTTCCGGGGCTTGGCGGATCGACGACCGGACCGCGGTGACATTCCGCGATGCGGCGGTGGGCTGGGCTCTGGCCGCCCACGAGGTGCTGGCCGAATGCGCCTCCGGCTACGGCCATTTCGTGACCATCAATGAGCTCGCCGAGCGGGTGCAGGAGATGTCGGGCATCCGTACCGACGCCCCCACCCGCACCTGGATGGACGCCATCCTGCGCAAGGTCGCCCGCCGCTGCCACAATGCCGGCGAGCCGCCACTGACGGCATTGTGCGTCAAGCAGAACCACAAGGTCAGCGACAGCTACAAGTACGTGCTGGAGCTGGCCCACCTGCCCGTCCCGGCCGACCTCGAGGTGCATGCCGCCTACGCCCGCTGGCAGTGCTACGCGGCCTACGGCGCGGACATCCCCTCCGACGGCGGCATCCCGCCCCTGATCCCGCGCAATGGCGGCGCGCCCCGCCGGGTCACTCCGGCCGGCCCGGCCTCTACCCCGAAGCCGGAACCCGAGGCTCGCAAGGCGGTCTGCAACTCCTGCTTCACCGAACTCCCCGCCAACGGCGTCTGCTACTACTGCTGACGCGGTCGAGCCGGAACTCGAAGGCCCGCTTCCCCCGGAGCGGGCCTTCGCGTCTCCAGAGTCGTCACGCGTCCTTGTGGCAGACCGCCTCCAGCATGATCCCGTCGAAGCCGGTCCAGAAGGTCGCGTAATAGGGCGGCGGGTACTGCGGGAATTCCTGTGGCGCGTGCAGTATTTCGTCCCCGCGCCCGGCCGCCCACTCGTGCACCCGCCGTACCGCCGCGCGCGTGGGCACCATGAACGCCAGGTGCTGAAGTCCCGGCAGCGCCCGCGAATACTCACCCGACGCCGCCGGGTAGAAGAACACGTAGGTACCGATCTTCCGGGCCGCGGGCCAGTAGGCGAACTGGGTGTCGTCGGCCAGCAGCGGTTCGTAGTCCAGCAGCGGCATCAGTTCGTCGTAGTACTTCCGCGCACCCGCCAGATCGCTGACATTGATCCCGAGATGTCCGAGAGGCATGCCCCGAACCTACGTCCGGAACTTGTTGCGGTGTCCGGAATTGGTCGCACAATTGCCGCTGCGGATACCGACACATGTCAGTCCCGAGTGGCGTTGCGGTACTAGCCGGCCTCTTTCTGGAACCAGGCGAGCAGGTCTGACTCGGTGGTGATCGAGGTCGGGGGAGCTCCTGCGGGCGTGGCGCAGTACTCGCGCATCATGGCCCGGCTCTCGAGGATCGCGAGCAAACAGGGCGGATGGTCGTCGGGGTGGGACGAATCGCCGGGGGACGGGTAGCAGGCGAACCGTCCGACCGGCTGATTCTGCTGGGTCCAGACGCTGTCCTGCCCCGGTCGGCCGTTGCACGCATGGCCCCCGTGCTGATTGATCGTGTCCTGGTATATCGACTGGGCGTCGTCGGCGGTGGGATAACTCAGGAACGCTGCGCTGGGGTAGTTCACCGGTGTGTCACAGAGGATTTCCGCCTGCGCCGGTTTCGCCGGATCCGCGTGCCGGCAGTTCGCGCGGGTGAAGTCTCGCCCGAGCATCGACAGCAGTTCTTTGTCGCCGGAGGTGAATACGTCAGGGTCGTTCGCCTCGTCTGGAGTCCGGAACGGCCGATAACCCCGCGCCGCGTCGTAGTCGCGCAATTGTTCGGCGAGAGGTGAAGTCCACTCGGCGGGCGCGTAGAAGAAAATGCTGACCGCGAGGTCGGGTTCGTCGGTCACGATCAGCACCGAGGTGGCCGGGCTGACCGAACGATTGAAGCCACACGCTTTGCGGCCCACCGGCTTGCGCAGATCGTCGAGGGCGGGCGCGTCGGGTCCTGGCGGGTCGCCCGGGCAGTTGCCTGCGTGCAGAAGCCGACTCGTCCTTTGGTAGAAGTCGGCCAGTTTGTCGCCGTTGGCGAATCGGAAGAACCGCGCGAAGGGCGCGCCCGCCGCCTTGTTGGTATCGCAGGCGATATGGGCGATCTGGCCCGGGTCCGGGTCGGCATGGCCGCAAGTGCTGCGGTGTCTGCCGTTCGTGGCGATCAGCCCGAGCAATTCGATGTCGGGCCCGCGGAGTGCTTGCGCGTCGGCGATAGCGTGTCCGGGCACACCTCCGGTGACGAAGTGCCACCCGCCTACCGCTACCGTGCAGGCGATAGCCACTGCGGCGGCTGTCGCCGGTATCGCCCATCTCCGATCGCGGAATCTGCGCCGCGCCCAGCCGAAACGGCGTTCGGGTGTCCGGGTTTTCGGCGGGAGCGGCGGCTCGGGTTTGCCGAACAGCGCTGCCGGTGCTGTCGTCCTGTCGGCATGCGGTGATACCTCGCTGTCCGTCCGCGCGGCCTCGTTGCCGCGCGCCGGCGTCGTTGCCGGTACGGTCGCGCCGACCGTGGGGGAGCCGGGATCGGTGGCTGGTTCGGCGCCGTCACCGGCCGGCGGCGTTGCCGTGCCGGTGGGGTTGACGTCGAGCCAGTGGGCGGCCGCGACGGCGATGGCGCGGCTGTCGTCGTCCAGGAGTCGGGTGATGGCGTCGCGGACGCGGGACCGGACAATGGCGCCGCCGGTGCGGTGCAGCTGGTCCAGGTCATCGAGCGCGTTGCGCCGATCACGGACGGCCGGACTCTCGAGTGCGGTTCGAATATGTTGCGGTACTTGCCAATTGCGGTTGCGGGCCAGGAGGGTGCGGCCTTCGATATTGTCTTGTTTCTTGGGCCGCTGGCGGGGGCGTTCGGCGACGACATGGTCGTGTACGTAGCTGTAGAGCTCGTCGACGGTGATGTCGCCGTCCTGGTCGAGGTCGGCGCCGCCGTCGCGCAGACCGGCGACGAGGTGCCGGGTGAACACCGACTGCGTCGCCTGCCCGTGGGGAGTGTTGCCCTCGAAGGCGAACTGGGTGGCGTCGGAGGCGGTGAGCACGGTCCGGCCGCGTCCGCTGAAGGTTTCCAGGGCGTGGACCTGGTCGTCGGCCTTGGCGATGGTGCCGACGGGGAAGGCGCCGCTGTAGCAGCAGTCCAGGATCAGCACCTGACGGTTGGAGTCGCATCCGGTCATGGCGTAGTCGATCTGATCGGCGGGGACCGAGGTGAACAGGGGGTTGAGCGGGCGGGTGTCGGTCATCGCGAGGTAGAGCTTGCCGGCGTCGTCCTTGAGTCCGTGCCCGCTGAAGTACAGCAGCGTCAGATCATCGCGCCGCCGGTCCGAGAAGAAATCGCCGATCGCGGCACCGACCACGTGGTGCGGCTGGTTGATCAGGGTGGTGACCTCGAACCCGCCGATCGTGGGGTCGGCCAGCACCTCGGCGAGTGCCTCGGCGTCGTGCGCGGGTGCGGTCAACTGCCGCAATCCGGGATCGTGGAACGTGTAGGTCGCCACTACCAGGGCGAATCGGCCGGTCATTGCCGTCACCCCGCCACGACGCCGCCGTGGCGGCGAATATAGGCGTCGACCAGTGCGCGCTGCTGGTCGTTGCTCGCGGCCTCGAGCTCGATGCTCTCGCCGTCGATCGTGACCGTCACCCGGTGGGTGCCCGGGTGGCGGCCCAGCCAGTCCCGCACCGTCTCGATCAGGGTGGTGAACACTCCGCCGGAAGCACTCAGCGCCAGCACGATCGCGCCGATCGTGACGGGGTCGGCCACCTTGGTACCCGGGGCCGTTCCGGCGCTGTCCCGCGCCAGCGCCGCCGATTCGACGCCGTCCATCGCGGCCAGCTCCGCTCGCAGCATCCGGGTCTGCCCGTCCAAGCGCTCGTCGTCGATCTCCGTGGCGGCCATCGATACTCGAACTGTCACGCCGCGGTGGTCGTTCTGCGCGATACCCATCGGAAACCTCTTTCCCGCCTGGGCGGCCGACGCCGACCAGGATGTGAATCGACAAGACCGATTCTCATCGCTCGTATCCGGCGTCTCACGGGTACGCGACTACCCGAACCTGGCAAAACGGGCAATGCGGCTCGCGCAATGTCATCACCCGCAGCGGGATGCTGCTGGCCATCGCCCGCGCGGCGCACCGAGTCCGTTGTGGCACAACAAGATCGACAACCTACGAGCCGACCCTTCGCTGCGTGATGTAGGTAGCCGACTACTTGCGGACGGCTATCGCAGGGCTCCGCGACGCGGGCCGGTCCTGGGAATCAGGCTGGGGTGCGGAGGGATTCGAGGGTGTGGACGAGCGGTGCCAGTTCGGGATTGCGGGAGGCCGCGGTGAGCGCCTCCCGGAGGGCGGTGGCATTGGTGGGGCGGGCCGCCTCGAGGAGTTCGTGGCCGGCGTCGGTGACCTTGGTGTAGATGCCGCGGCGGTCGTGGGGGCAGAGGTAGCGCGCGAGAAGGCCGCGGTCCTCGAGCCGGGTGACCAAGCGGGTGGTGGCGGATTGGGAGAGCACGACCGCGTCGGCCACCTGTTTCATCTGGAGCATGCCGCCGTCGCCGTCGTGTTGGCGGGAGAGGACGTCGAGCAGGGAGTATTCGCGGACGCTGAGGTCGTGGGCCGACTGGAGGGCGCGTTCGATGTGGGCCTCGATCGTGCCGTGCAGCAGCGAGAGGGCGCACCAGCCCTGGGCCAGGGTGGTCATGGCGGGATCGGTGGCTGTCATCGCGTTTCCTCGGGTCGGAGGGACTCCCACCAGGATAGACCAACTCCGCAATAGCCAGCGCTTGCAAGTAATATGCGTGTGCAACTATTGTTGACGCACGTAAAGCGCTTCTGCAACTCTTTGCTCGGAAGGTGTATCCATGCCACTCGCGCTGCTCGCCCTCGCCATCGGGGCCTTCGGGATCGGCACTACGGAATTCGTGATCATGGGCCTGCTGCCCGAGGTCGCCGGGGACTTCGGCGTCTCCATCCCGACCGCCGGCTGGCTGGTCACCGGCTATGCGCTGGGCGTCATGCTCGGTGCGCCGGTGATGACCGCGCTCGGCACCAAGATCTCCCGCAAGCGCATGCTCATGCTGCTGATGGGATTGTTCATCGTCGGAAACCTGTTGTCCGCCATCGCTCCGGTCTTCGGGGTCATGCTGCTGGGCCGGGTGGTCGCCTCGCTGGCGCACGGCGCGTTCTTCGGCATCGGCTCGGTGGTGGCCGCCGATCTGGTGGCGCCGGACAGGAAGGCCGGGGCCATCGCCCTGATGTTCACCGGCCTCACCGTCGCCAATGTGGTGGGCGTGCCGCTGGGCACCCTGGTGGGCCAGACCGTCGGCTGGCGCAGCACGTTCGCGGTGGTCGCCGCGCTGGGCGTGGCCGGTCTGGTGGGCGTGGCCAAGCTGGTGCCGGACCTGCCCAGGCCGGAGGGCGTGCACCTACGGCACGAACTGGCCGCCTTCAAGAACATTCAGGTGCTGCTGGCCATGGCCATGACGGTGCTGGGTTTCGGCGGCGTGTTCGCGGCCATCACCTATATCGCCCCGATGATGACCGAGGTGACCGGTTTCGCCGACGGGTCGGTGACCTGGCTCCTGGTGCTGTTCGGCCTCGGCATGTTCGCCGGAAACCTGGTGGGCGGCAGGTTCGCCGACCGGGCGCCGATGCTCATGCTGGTCGCGCCGCTGGCGGGGCTCGCGGTGGCGCTGGGTCTGTTCACGGTGACCGCGCACGACCGGATCGGGGCCGCCGTGACGATCTTCGTGATCGGCGTGCTCGGCTTCGCGACGGTGCCGTCGTTGCAGAAACGGGTGCTCGATCAGGCGCACGCGGCGCCGACGCTGGCCTCCGCCATGAACATCGGCGCGTTCAACCTGGGCAATGCCATCTCGGCGTGGCTGGGCGGGCTGGTGATCGCGGCCGGATTCGGTTACACGGCCCCGAACTGGGTCGGTGCCGCGCTGGCGGTTTCGGCGCTGCTGCTGGCCTGCCTGTCGGAGGCGCTGGAGCGCCGTGCCGCACAGCAGTTTTCGACATTCCAGACGAACCAGGCGTACCGTACCGTCCATTCTTGAGCGCTTGTCCGCGCCGCGCTAACCTCGCCGACGTGCCCGGATTCGGTCACGGCTAATCGAGCGCGATCGGTGAGTTTGCATGCTCGACAATGTTTTACGGATCGCCATAGTTGGAGTGGGACCGCGGGGTCTGAATGTTTTCGAACGCATTTGCGCCAACGCTCGGCAGTTAGGCATCTCGGCCGGCGTCGAACTGGTGCTCATCGATTCGACGCGGGTCGGTACCGGCGCGGTCTGGCGCACCGACCAGCCCGCGCACCTGCTCATGAACACGGTCGCCGAGCAGGTCACCATATTCACCGACGACACCGTCGAGATGGCCGGCCCGGTGGAACGCGGCCCCAGCCTCTACGAATGGTCGAACTTTCTGGCGAAGATCGGCAATTTCGCGGGCCTGCCCGGCGATGCTTTCGGTGCGGCCCTGCGGATTTCCCCGGAGAGCTATCCACCACGCGCCTTCTATGGCCATTACCTGCGCTGGGCCTTCGAGCGCACCCGCGACAGATACGCCGATTGGGTGCGAGTACGCGAAATCGTGGCAACCGTGGTGGATATGCGCGAGGGCCCCGGCGGGTTCCAGGAGCTGGAACTCGATACCGGCGAACGCGTGCGCGGATTGCACGCGGTGGTGCTCACCCAGGGCCACCTGGCCGAAGCGCCGCCCGGCACGTCCGGTTTGCTCGCCGGCACCGCGGATCGCCTGGGCCTCACCTACATTCCGCCCGGCAATGCCGCCGATGTGGACCTGGACCGTATTCCCGAGGGGGACCCGGTCATCATCCGCGGCCTGGGTCTGACCTTCTTCGACTACCTCGCTCTGCTGACGGTGGGCCGCGGCGGCCGGTTCAAGGAGTCCGAGGCCGGGCTGGAATACGTCGCCTCGGCCCGGGAGCCGCTCATCGTCACCGGCTGCCGCCGCGGCGTCCCGCATCACGCGCGCGGCGAGCATCAGAAGGGGGTGGCCGGCCGCTACGAGCCGTTGCTGCTCAATGCCGACCGCATCGCCCGATTACGCCACCGCGCACGGAAATTCGGCGACGTCTCCTTCCGCCGCGACGTCTGGCCGCATATCGCGCGCGAGGTCGAATCGGTCTACTACACCCGCCTGATCGCGGACCGGGTGAGCCCGCACCGCCTGGCCTCCTTCCGCGACCGCTACCTGATCGCCCCGACCGCCGAGGACGCCGAGGAACTGCTGAACCGCTTCGGCGTGCCCCCGCAGGACCGCTGGAACTGGAGCACACTCGCCGACCCCACCGGCGGCCGCTGCTTCACCGATCCCGCCGATTTCCACGCCTGGCTGCTGGCCTACCTCGACGCCGATGTGCAGCAGGCGCGCCTGGGCAATGTGCACGGCCCGGTGAAGGCGGCCCTGGATGTCCTGCGCGACCTGCGCAATGAGGTCCGGCTGGTGGTCGACCACGGTGGCATCGCGGGCTCCTCCTACCGCGACGACCTGGATCGCTGGTACACACCGATGAACGCCTTCCTGTCCATCGGGCCACCGGCGCAACGGATTTCGGAACTGGCGGCACTGATTCGCGCGGGTGTGGTGCGAGTCGCCGGTCCCGGCATGCGGGTCCGGGCGGACGCCAGGCACGAGTGCTTCGTCGTCGATTCACCCCTGGTGGGTGATTCGGTGGCGGCGGCACAGACTCTCATCGATGCCTGGATGCCCGCACCGGACCTGCATCGCACCGCGGATCCGTTGCTGCGCAACCTGTTGCACCGCGAGGAGGTGCGCGGCTACGTCATCGCCTCCCCGGACGGCAGCCGCTATCGCACCGGTGGCCTGGCGCTCGCGCCGGGTTCGTTCCATCCGGTGGACACGATCGGGCGAATCCACCCGCGCCGCTACGCCTTCGGAGTGCCGACCGAGGCGGTGCGCTGGGTGACGGCGGCGGGCGCGCGCCCCGGGGTCAATTCGGTGACGCTGGCCGACGGCGATGCCATCGCCCGCGAGATCCTCACCGCCCACCGGTACGAGGGCCCGGCGATCTCGCCGGATCAGTATGGGGTGCAGCGGCATTCCGAACTCCGGCACGACAGTGAAAGGCACGATGACATGGCGTTGGAATGCGGTCTGCTGGCACCCGTCGGGGTGGGCGCGCCGGTGGAGTCCCTGCTGAGCGACGACGCCTGGATCGAGGCCATGCTGGAGGTGGAGCTGGCGCTGGCGCGGGCCGAGGCCCGCCTGGGCATGGTGCCCGACACCGTCACCGATCATCTGGCGGTGGCGGTCCGCGAGCACGCGTTCGACGCCCGCGAGATCGCCCGGGCCTCGCGCGGCGCCGCGAATCCGGTGGTGACCTTCGTGGAGCGCCTGCACGACGCGGTGGCGGACGTGGATCCGGTGAGCGCGAACTACGTGCACTACGGCTCCACCAGCCAGGACATTCTCGATACCGCGACCATGATGATCGCCGCCCGGGCGCTGGCCGTGCTGATCGCGGACCTGGACACCATTGTCGCCTCCCTGGCCGAGCTGGCGCGCCGCCACCGCACCACCCCGATCGCCGGCCGCACCCTCGCCATGCACGCGGTGCCGACGACCTTCG
This sequence comes from Nocardia sp. NPDC059228, assembly GCF_042754245.1. Taxonomy (NCBI): domain Bacteria; kingdom Bacillati; phylum Actinomycetota; class Actinomycetes; order Mycobacteriales; family Nocardiaceae; genus Nocardia; species Nocardia sp. NPDC059228. The sequence continues at coordinate 513,530 of NZ_JBHZAL010000001.1, forward strand.
GCGCGAAGGTGGCGGTGTGGATGCAGGGCCTGCTCGACGCCCGCGAACGCCTGGACCGCGTGCGCGGCACGCTGCCGGTCCAATTGGGCGGCGCGGCGGGCACTTTGGCGTCCTACATCGAATGCGCGCGCTGCGCGGATTCGGAACTGTCGCAGGCGCCCGCCGGCGAGATCATGGAGCGCCTCACCGGCGAGTTCGCCGCGGAACTCTCCCTCGCCGTGAGCGCCACCCCCTGGCACACCGTGCGCACCCCGATCGCCGATCTGGCCGCGGCGCTGGCCCTCACCTCCGGCACCCTGGGCAAGCTGGCCGTGGACGTGATCTCCCAGTCCCGCACCGAGACCGCCGAACTGTTCGAGCCCGCCGCCCCCGGCCGTGGCGAATCCTCGGCCATGCCGCAGAAGCGAAACCCGGTGCTGAGCACCATGATTCGCGCGGCGGCGCTGCAGGTCCCCGCGCTGGCCTCGACGCTGTTCGGCGCGCTGCTGGCCGAGGACGAGCGTCCCGCCGGCGCCTGGCACGCCGAATGGCAGCCGCTGCGCGAATGCCTGCTCCTGGTCGGCGGCGCCGCCCATACCGCGGTCGAACTCGCCGCGGGCCTGATGGCCGATGCCGACCGCATGACCGAGAACCTCGCGCTCACCGAGGGGCAGATCGTCGCCGAACGCCTCTCGATCCGCCTGGCCCCCTTGCTCGGCAAGCCGATCGCCAAGAAGGCTCTGCAGGCAGCCTCTTTCGAGGCGCGGACCACTACCCGGCCGCTGGCCGACATCCTCGCCGAATGCCCCGATATCGCCCTGCACCTGACCAAACCCGAACTGGCCGAACTCCTCCGCCCCGAGAACTATCTCGGCGCGGCCCCCGACCTGGTCGACCGGGTGCTGCGCCGGATCTGATCCGATTCGGCGGTGGCGGAAGGGAGTTCAGCGCAGATGACCGGGCCGGGGCGTCGCGTTCAGTTGCCGAAGCGGTTCTTGGGCGGGCGGTTGGAGGCGGCGCGGCGGGCGGCCTCCTTCTCCTTGACGCGCTCGGCTTCCTTGCGGACCGCGACCAGATTCTCCCGTTCGCGGAGCAGCCATTCGGGCGGGTCGGCGAGCAGGGCCGCGATCTCGTCCGCGGTGAGTGCGTCGGCGACGCCGGCGCGGGCCAGACCGGAGTTGGAGATGCCCAGCTTGCGGGCCACCACATCGCGCGGGAAGGGGCCGTTGGCCCGCAGCTCGAGCAGCCACTGCGGGGGATCGGTGCGCAGTTCCTCGAGCTGGGCGCGGGTGACGGGTGAGTTCCGGAACTCCGCGGGGGTTGCCGGGAGGTAGATGCCGAGTTTGTTCGCCGCGGTGAGCGGCTTCATGGTCTGGGGGTTCTTGTCCGGGCTCACCGATCAAGGGTATCGGGCGGGTGAGGTGAACCTGCTGGCCGGTGCAATACCGTGGACGCCATGAGCCGGTTGGAGTCCATCGATCTGACGCGCCTGCGCTGGTTCGTCGCGGTTGCCGAGGAATTGCATTTCGCCCGGGCGGCGCGTGGCCTCGGTATTTCGCGGCAGCGCTTGAGCGGGACGGTCATCGAGCTGGAGGAAGAGCTCGAAACCAGACTGTTCGTGCCGGGCGCGCAGCCCACCCGGCTGAGCGAGGACGGGCGGGTGCTGCTGGACGAGGCCCGCGCCCTCATCGCGGCCGCCGCGGCCGCGGAGCCGGAGCCGGCACCGGCCGCGGCGGACCGCCTGCGCGTCGGCTTCGTCCCGGGCGTGACCGTCACCAAATGGGAGCGTATCTGGCGCGAGCGGTTCCCCGAGGTCGCGCTGGAGCTGATGCCGATCCCGATGAAGGAGCAGGAGCAGGCCCTGCGCACGGACGCGGTCGACATGTGTTTCGTGCGGCTGCCCATCGAACGCGATGGGGTGAGCGCGATTCCGCTCTACCGCGAGGTCCCGGTCGTGGTCGTCCCCAAGGATCATCCGATCGCCCTGTTCGATCAGGTCGCCACGGCCGATCTGGCCGATGAGCGCATGCAGGACGCCGCCGACCTGGACGACGCCGCCATGACCATGGAGCTGGTGGCCGCGGTGAGCGGGGCGGCCATCGTGCCGCACTCGATCGCCCGCCTGCACCACCGCAAGGACCTGGTCTACCGGACCGTCACCGATGTGCCCGAGACCGAGATCGCGCTGGCCTGGCCCGCCGACCGCACCACCGAGCTGGTGGAGGAGTTCGTGGGCGTGGTGCGCGGCCGCTCCCGGCGCAGTTCCCGTTCGCCGTCCGGTCAGCAGCCGGACAAGCCTGCGCGGCAACAGAATTCGCCCAGGCGGACGGGTGCCGCCAAGGCGGGTGGTACGCGCGGTCAGGCCGGGGGGAAGAAGCCGCAGACCGCCGCGAAGTCGAAGCAGGGCGGTGCGAAGAAGCCGGGCAAGCGGCGCGGGCGCTAGCGCGCGGACGACCCACGAGGGCCCGCCTCCCGTTCGGGAGGCGGGCCTTTTCGTGTCCGGATGCTCAGGGAAGCATCTGGAGAAAGTTCAGGGTCGAGTCAGGGTTGCGCTATACGTATACGTCTACTTATAGTGACTGAAGGCGGGGAATGACCGTCCGGAACCCTGAGAAGTGCAGCGGCACAGCGGGTATCGACCCACAGCGCCGTGCTGTACACGCATGCCCATATGCGCATTCACTGATGATTTGGAGCACCCCATGGCCCTCGATATGGACAAGTCCAACGACGACCCGCAGGACGCCCCGGCGCCGGAGGCCCCGGCCGCGACCGGCACCGACCTGGTGCCCGACCCGCTGCCCGAGGGCATGCGCGAGATCACGCTGCGCGTCGGCCCCGGCGGTGGCCGCACCCAGCGCTTCGTCGGCCGGTTGCTGGCCGAGGCCCAGCACGTGACCAAGGAGGGCAGCGAGTCCGTGCAGGTCTTCCTGAGCCGCAAGGGCAAGCTGGTCGTCCACCGGCACTATGTCGAGTGGTCGGATTTCGCCCAGGCCTCCAAGAACGCCGCGCGCGAGCGGAAGGAGGAGTTCCTCACCGCCCGAAACAGTTCCGACCAGTCGGACCTTGCGGTGTTCACGAACTGGGCCAAGGGATTTAAGAACTGGCGCGAATTCCTCGGCCTGGGTGAGGATGGCTACGGCGACTTCACATTGGAGATCGTGGACTCGCTCGCGGAACTGCGTGACCGCATTCCGGCGAAGGTCTATCGCATCGTCGCCGACGTGGTGGAGAACCCCTCCTCGCAGGTCCTCGACATCTGAATAACGCGGCCGAACCCGGAAAGGACTTCTCCCGCATGTTCTCCCGCTTGGGACGCTTCGTCGTCCGATTCCCGTGGCTGGTGATCGCCGCGTGGGCGATCGCCATTGTCGCGGTCGTCGCCACCGCGCCGAAGCTCACCGCCACCACCGACCAATCCGACTTCCTGCCTTCGCATTACGAATCCATCCAGGCAGCGAAGTTGCAGCAGCAGGCATTTCCCAACAGCAATACCCCCGCTGCGCTCATCGTCTTCGAACGCTCCGACGGAGCCCCGATGACCGATGCCGACTCGACCGCGGTGACCGCCGCCGCGACCAAGCTGTCGGAGCGGAACATCAAGGATGTCACCGGAATCCAGGCGGTGCCCCCGGCGGAGAATCGGGCGGTCGAGGTGGTCGCGGTCCAGATGACCAAGGTCACCAGCGCCAATGACACCCATCAGTCCGACGCGGTGAAGTCCCTCCGGGACGCGCTGAAGGAACAGGTGAACGGCACCGACCTGAAGGCCGGCATCACCGGCACCGCCGCGCAGACCCTGGATCAGCAGGATTCCAGTACCAAGGGCCTGATCATCATCGGTGTGGCGACCGTGGTGCTGATCCTGGTGTTGCTGCTGCTCATCTTCCGCAGCCCGATCATCGCGCTGCTGCCCATCCTGGTCATCTTCATCGCGGTGTCCCCGCTGGCCAGCGGTCTGATCGCGATCGCCAGCAACACCTTCGACCTCAAGATCGACAGCTCGGTGCAGTCACTGCTGGTCGTGGTGCTCTTCGGCGTCGGTACCGACTACATCCTCTTCCTGATGTTCCGCTTCCGGGAGCGCCTGCGCGCCGGTGAGGACGCCAAGACGGCCGTGGTCAGCGCGGTCACCCGGGTCGGTGAGGCCATCACCTCGGCGGCCGCCGCGGTGATCATCGCCTTCGGCGCGCTGACGCTGTCCACCCTGGGCATGTTCCGGTCCATGGGTATCGCCCTGGCCATCGCGGTCGCGGTGGCGCTGCTGGCCGGGCTCACGCTCATCCCCGCGATCGTTTCCCTGTTGGGCACCAAGGTTTTCTGGCCTTCGAAGGCCTGGCAGGTGGAGCCGACGGGTGCGCGGTTCGCGGCCGTGGGCGGCGCGCTGGGCAAGCGGCCGGGCCTGTTCGCCGTGGCGTCCGGTGGTGTCCTGATCGCCCTGGGCGTCTTCGCCTTCGGCTTCAATCCGACCTTCGACCTGAGTTCGGGTTCGACCTCGGGCAGCTCCGAATCCGTGGTCTACGGCAAGGAACTGCTCAAGGGCATGCCCGCGGGCAGCACCCAGCCCTCGCAGGTGTATCTGCGCAGCGAGCACGGCGCGCTGAGCGCCGACGAGCTGAACGCCTTCGGCGCGGCGCTGCACGTCCACGGTGTGGGCGAGGTGGGTCCGCAGCCGGCACTGTCGGCGGACAAGACGGTCGCCGAATATCAGGTGACGCTGTCCGACAAGCCGGAATCCGATGCGGCCCTGAAGACCGTGAAGGGTCCGCTCCGGGATGCCGCGCATGCGGCGGCCCCGGTCGGCACCTCGGCGGTGGTGGGCGGCATGACCTCGGTGTTCGTCGACTTCCAGCACGCCATGAACCGGGACTACACGGTGGTGTTCCCGGTGGCGGCCATCCTGATCATGATCGTGCTGGCCCTGCTGCTGCGCAGCGTGGTGGCGCCCTGGTACCTGATGGCCTCGGTGTTCCTCGGCTTCGCCGCGACGCTAGGTTCGGCGGTGCTGGTCTTCCAGCATCTGCAGGGCGATTCGGGTCTGATCTTCACGCTGCCGCTGATCATGTACCTGTTCGTGGTCGCCCTCGGGACGGACTACAACATCCTCATGGTCGCCCGGTTGCGTGAGGAGGCGCGAGAGGGCCACGACCCGCACCGCGCGGCCGCCCTGGCCCTGCGCCACACCGGCCCGACGGTGGCGGCGGCCGGTGTCATCCTGGCGGGCACCTTCGCCTCGATGATGCTGGCGGGCAACGACACCCTGTCGCAGATGGGCTTCGCCATCTCGGTCGGCATCGCCATCGCCGCGTTCGTCATGGCGATGTTCTTCACCCCCGCGGTGACCGCGCTGATCGGCCGCCGCGCCTGGTGGCCGGGCCACGGCGGTGATGCGGAACAGCAGCAGCCGCAGTGGGACACGGAATGGACGCCGTCCGATGTGGTGAGTGACGCTCGCCGCTGACGATCCGAGTTTGCTCCGAACGGGCCGGCCCGCTTCCCCTCCGGGGAGGCGGGCCGATCTCGTTGCTGCGATCATGCCGCTGACCTGCATGGGACCGCGTCTGACAGAAACGTGTTTCAGTATTTTCGCAAAAGTGCCACGGAATGAACTGGACAACCGATACAGTTCGCCGGACCGCATCGAAGCGGGTTGGCACCAAGGAGTTGAAGACATGACAGTGTCCCTGAGCAAGCGCATCGCCCGGCGGGCCGGCGTCGGCCTCACCGCCGTCGCCGCGATGGCCTGTTCCGTGGGCCTGACCGCCTCCACCGCCTCGGCCGTCCCCACCGGCCTGTCGGTGAACGCCCGCAATATCTACATGGGCTGCGTGTACCAGATCACCGCGACCTATGACAGCTGGATCCAGGCCTGGTTCTACGACAATGGCGCGATCATCTCGGGCAGCCCGATCACCCCGAGCAACGGGCAGGCCACCATTCAGTGGACCCCGCACAGCGCGGGCACCCACACCCTGTCGACCCTGCAGGGTTCGGCCTGGGAGCTGAAGGTGAACGTCCTCGAGCCCACCCTCACCGGCAGCGCCACCTGCGGCGCGGGCCCGCTGGGTTTCCTCGGTTCGTAGCAGAGCTTCCCTCCCGGCTCGTACAAGACTCGGTTCGGTGTGGGTCCGACCCGCCGAACCGTTCCCGGGCCGACTGACCATAATCCTCTGTTCCCAGGTCAGTCGGCCCCCTCTGCGTTCGCGCGCCCGGCCGCGGTCAGTGCACGGTCACGTGCCAGACCACGGCCGCGGCCAGCGCGCCCGCGCCGTTCACCGCCCAGTGCAGTGCGATGGGTGCGAGCAGGCTGCCGCTGCGTCGCCGCAGCCAGGTGAAGACCACCCCCGCCCCGGCGGTCGCGAGGACCGCGAGCCCGATGCCGAGCAGCTGTCCGGCCGGGCCACCGCCGAGGAATCCGGTCAGTCCCTTGTTCCCGCTGGTCAATCCCAGCGACGAGGCAATGTGCCAGAGCCCGAACAGCATTGATCCCGCCGCGAACACCCCGCGTGCCCCGGCCACCCGGTCCAGGGTGCCGTGCAGCACGCCGCGGAAGGCGAGCTCCTCCGGGATCGCGGTCTGCAGTGGGATCACGATCATGGACGCGATGAGCGCGCCCGAGACCGCGGCATAGCGGTCGTTGAGGAAGAAGGGCCGGGTGATCGGCAGTGCCGCGCCGATGACGACGGCCGCGAGCACCACGCCGACCGCCGCCAGGGCCCACAGCGACCCGCGCCGCCACTGTCGCGGCGACAGGCCGAGGTCCTCCCAGCCCAGCCCGCGGCGGCGCACCAGGGCGACCAGCATCAGTGCGGCAATCGGCACCGCGACGATGCTCGCCCACCGATTGGTGAAGTGCGCGATGAGATTCGTGCAGATCAGGACCGCAACGACGACGGCCACATCCACGTAGGCGTGCAGCTTGTGGCCGGGCGGCGAGGGCGAGTCGGGGAGCACCGCGACCGCATGGTTATCGTTTCGCGACATCCCGGCCAGTCTACGAGCGGATTCTTGGAACGGCCTTCGATTGTGGTTAATCCCGCTGTGCGGAATACCCGGCGGCCGGCGCTCGTCCGCTCGCCCAGCCCTCGGGATCGTCCCAGGCCTGCAGCGTGCGCGCGGTGTCGAAGCGGCGCGGTTCCCGGGTGATCGGATCGATGAACTCCAGCGCCGAGGCCAGCAGTTGCAGTGGCCGGGTGTAGTCGTCGACCGGTTTGTCGGTGAGTTCGGGATAGAAGTCGTCACCGAGGATCGGGACCCCGAGGCTGTTCATATGCAGCCGGATCTGATGCGTCCGCCCGGTCCGCGGCCGGAGCCGGTAGCGCCCCAATCCGTCTCGCTGCTCGGTCAATTCGACGAGGGTCTCCGCATTCGGTTCGCCCGCGGTCTCATAGGCGCGCAGCACCTGCCGCTCCTTGACGATCCGGCTGATGATCGTGCGCGGCAGTCCGAGCTCCGGATCGAAGCGCGCGACGGCCTCGTACTCCTTGTGCACCAGCCGCTTGTGGAACATGGTCTGATACGCCCCGCGCACCGCCGGATTCACGATGAACAGCACCAGCCCGGCGGTGACCCGGTCGAGCCGGTGCGCGGGCACCAGATCGGGCAGGTCCAGGTCGCGGCGCAGTTTCACCAGGGCGGTCTGCAGAATGTGCTGCCCGCGCGGGATGGTCGAGAGGAAGTGCGGCTTGTCCGCGACGAGGATGTCGTCGTCGCGGTAGACGATGCCGATCGGGAACGGAACCTCGGTCTCGTCCGGCAGATCGCGGTGGAACCACACCGCTCCGCCCGGCGCGTAGGGCGTGTCGAGGGTGATCGGGCCGTCCAGATCCACGATGCCGCCGGTGGACAGCAGTTCGTCGATGCGTTCGGGGCGCACCCGCGGCAATCGCTCCACGAGGTGGTCGCGAATGGTCGCCCAGTGGCCGTCCTCGGGTAGCCGCAACCGGGCCGGGTCCAGCCCGTGCCGCTTGGGTAGCGGTGGTTGCTGCCTGCGTCTCACTCGCCAAACCCTAGTCCCCGAGTTTGTCCGGACCAGGGGGTACGGTTGGCCGATGCCCGGAATGTCCGGGTCTGAACGAGTGATCGGGGGTCTCGTGTACCCGAACGACCAACAGCCGCAAGGGTACCCGGGTCAGCCCGGTCAGCCGGACTACGGTCAGATTCCACAACCCCCGCAACCGGACTACGGCCAGCCGCAGCCGGGATACGCCCAGCCCGCCTACGGCCAGCCGGGTCAGTGGGATTACAGCCAAGGCGGTCAGCCCGGCTACCCGCCCGGGTATCAGCCGATGCCACCGGGCTATCCGATGGCTCCGCCTCCGCAGGGCACCAATGGCCTGGCCATCGCCGCGCTGTTCCTCGGTCTGCTCGGCGGGTGTCTGCTCGCCGTCCCGTTCGGCATCATCGCGCTGACCCAGATCAAGCAGCGCAATCAGAACGGCAAGGGGCTGGCCATCGGCGGCCTGGTCGCCTCCGGCGTGTGGGCCCTGATCGTCGTGATCCTGTTCGCCGTGGGCGCGGTGAACGGCTCGGATACCTCGGCGTCACAGGACAATACGACCCGCACCTCGGCCCTGCCGGATTCGCCCACCTCCATCTCGGTCGACGAGGTGAAGGTCGGCGACTGCCTGCAGACCGTCGAGGAGAACAACCACATTCGCAAGGTGACCGTGCTGCCCTGCGATTCCGCGCACGATGCCGAGGTGATCGCCCAGGTGCATCTGACCGGTTCCTGGCCGGGTTCGCTGGATGCCTCGTTCCAGCAGGCCAATGACGCCTGCCTGGACGAGATCGACAAGCAGCTGAGCAAGAGCTCGATGTACGACCAGCTGGAGACCTTCATTCTCTACCCGGCCAACGAGACCCAGTGGAACAAGCTCAATGGCCGCGCGACGTGCATGGTCCACGACGCGAACGGCAAGAAGTTGACCGGAAAGGTGCCGCGCTGACCGACGGTATGGTCGTTCAGCAAAAGTTAGCCTAACCTATCTTTTCGCCGGTGTTCGTGGGAGCGCCGGACCGAGGAAGGTGGGAGGCGGACTGATGACGGTCGAGTCACCGCCCGCGGTCGAGGCGCACGCCATCGATCCGGGCCCGGCGGCAGCCGACACGGACGGGCCCGGCGTGAAAGCGGAGGTGAAGGCGCGCCGGCGGCGAGAGGCCGCCGCGCGCAAGGAGATTCTCGCCCCGGTGCGCGGGCCGCTCACGGTGGCCGGGCTGATCGTGGCGGTGGCCGCGGTGTGCTCGGTGTTGCCGTTCCTGCTGATCGTCTCGGCCTGCCGTGAGCTGCTGCGGGATACGCCCGACACCGACCGGGTGTGGCGGCTGCTGCTGATCGCGGTGCTGGTGCTGGTGGTCCGGGCGGTGCTGCAGGCGGTCGCGCTGACCTGGTCGCACGCCGTGGATGCCCGCTACCAGCTGACCCTGCGCCGGCTGCTGGCCGACAAGCTGACCCGGGTGCCGCTGGGCTGGTTCGGCGCCCGCACCTCCACCGAGGTGAAGAAGTACCTCCAGGACGATGTCGAGGCGCTGCACTATCTGGTGGCGCATGCGCGGCTGGACTTCATCGGTTCGGTGACGATCCCGCTGGTCACCCTGGTCTACCTGGCGACCGTGGACTGGCGGCTGACGCTCATTCTGCTGCTGCCGCTGGTCGTCTACGCGCTGTGCATGCGCGCGATGCTGGACGAGCCCGGCCGCGAACGCCTGCTGGCCTACAACGCCGCCGAGCAGCGCACCCGCGCCGCGACCGTCGAATTCGTGGATGGCATCCAGGTGGTGCGGGCTTTCGGGCGAGCCGGCCGGGCGCACAGCGAGTTCCGGGCCGCCGTCGAGGAGCAGACCGAGCGGCTGCGGCGGCTGAAAATGCCGGTGATGACGGTGCAGTCGATCTCGGACACGGTGGTCTCGCCGGTGTTCGTCATGCTGCTGGTCGTGGTGGCCGGGCTCGCGGGCGTGGGCCTCGGGTGGATCGAGCCGCTGGATGTGCTGCCGTTCCTGCTGGTCGGGCTCGGGCTGGGCAGCTCGCTGCTGGGTCTGGGCTACGGCACCCAGGCGCTGCGCACGGCCGGTGACGCGGCGCTGCGGCTGCACGATCTGCTGCAGACCGCCGAATTGGCGTCCGGCACGGGCGATTCCGCACCGCAGCAGGCTCCCGCCGGGCTGATCCGTTTCGAGGGCGTGAGTTTCGGCTACCGCGCCGACCATCAGGTGCTGCGCGATCTCGACCTCGAGCTGGCGCCCGGCACCATGACCGCCCTGGTGGGCCCGAGCGGTTCCGGCAAGTCGACGCTGGCCAAGCTGCTGCCGCGCTTCTACGACGTGGATGCGGGCCGGATCACCCTCGGCGGCAGCGATATTCGCGACTTCCCGAGCGAAGAGCTCTATCGCACGGTCGGATTCGTCTTCCAGGACGTCCGGCTGATCCGCGGCACCATCGCCGACAATCTGCGCCTGGCCCGCCCCGACGCCGATGCCGCGGCCCTGGAGCGCGCGGCCCGCGCGGCCCGCATCCACGACCGCATCCTGGCGTTGCCGCGCGGCTACGACTCCGAGATCGGAGTGGACGCCGTGCTGTCCGGTGGTGAGGCGCAACGGCTTTCGATCGCCCGCACCCTGCTGGCCGACACCCCGATCCTGGTGCTGGACGAGGCCACCGCCTTCGCCGATCCCGAATCCGAGGCGGCGGTGCAGGACGCGCTGGCCGAACTGGTGGCCGGTCGCACCGTGCTGGTCATCGCGCACCGGCTGCACACCATCACCGGCGTGGACCGAATCCTGGTGCTGGACAACGGAACCCTGGTCGAACAGGGTGATCACGCCGGTCTGCACACCGCGGGCGGCCTCTACCAGCGGCTCTGGGAAATCAATGAGGCGGCCCTGGAGGCCGTCGCCGGCGCCGACCGCGCCGCCGGGAGCGCCGATCGGCCTTCGGGCGCATGGCCGGACGGAACCGACCCGGTGGCAGGCGATCTCGGGGACGGCCGAGCCGGGATGAAGGCCGGCCGCACCGCCGCCGCTGAGGAGGGCAATCGATGATCCGCAAGGTGCTCGGCCTGGTGCCGGGCGAATTCGCGCGGCTGACACCGCGACTGCTACTGGCCATCGTGGTCCAGGCGCTGTCGCAGGCCGCCGCCTATGTGCTGCTGGTGCCGGTCTTGCAGGCCTTGTTCGACAAGGATCTGAGCCGGGCCTGGTGGTGGACGCTGTGGCTGGCGCTGGCCGTCGCCGGGGTCGTGGTGTTCGGTTACCTTCAGTCGGTGCTGGGCCTGCGCGTCGGCGTGGGCATGCAGCACGGTTTGCAGACCCGGCTCGGTGATCACCTGAATGCCCTGCCGCTGGGCTGGTTCGACGACCGGCACGCGGGGGAGCTGTCGCGGGTGATGGTCGAGAATGTCCGCGAGGTGCAGGGCCTGATCGCCTATCTGCTGGCGAAAATGCTGACCGGCGTGCTGGTTCCGCTCGGTGTGGCGGTGGGCATGCTGGTCGTCGACTGGCGTATTTCGCTGGCCATGCTGGTGACGGCCCCGGTGCTGTTCCTGGTGAATCTGTGGGCCAACCGCTCGTATGTCGCCGCCGATGAGCGCATGCACGAGGCCGCCGCCGAGGCGAACGCCCGGGTGCTGGAATTCGCGCAGGCGCAACCGGTGCTGCGTTCGCTGGGCGCGGTCGGCGCTGGTAATCGCGCGCTGGACACGGCATTGGCCCGCCAGCGCCGGGCCGCCAATGGCCTGCTGATCGCCGCGGTGCCCGGCCTGATCGTGTTCTCGCTGGTAGTGCAGGCCGTCTTCCTGGTGCTGGTCTACCTGGTGGTGGGCCGGGCCACCGACGGCGCGCTCTCCGCCGCCGCGGCGATCGCCCTGATCGCGGTGAGTTCCCGTTTCATCGAGCCGCTGACCCAGGCCGCGCAGCTGGGTGGCGCCCTGCGCTCCGCCGCCGCGGCGGCCGACCGGGTGAGTGCGCTGCTGGCGGAACCGGCACTGCCGCAGCCGGATTCACCGGTGACGCCAGGTGCGCCGCAGGTGGAGTTCGACCGGGTCAGCTTCGGCTACGGCCCGGACAAGACGGTGCTGCAGGACATCTCGTTCACCGCCGCACCCGGAACCACGACGGCCATCGTGGGTCCGAGCGGCGCGGGCAAATCCACGCTGCTGCGCCTGGCCGCCCGTTTCCACGACACCGATTCCGGTCGTGTCCTGGTCGGCGGCCACGATGTGCGCGAGCAGCCGGCGGCGACCCTGCTGAACCGGCTCGCGCTGGTCTTCCAGAACGTCTACCTCTTCGATCGGTCTGTGCTGGAGAACATCCGGGCGGGCCGTCCAGACGCGACCGAGGCCGAGGTCCTCGCGGCCGCCCAGGTCGCGCGGGTGGACGAGATCGCCGACCGGCTGCCCGAAGGGTGGCAGACCGCGGTCGGCGAGGGCGGCTCCGCGCTGTCCGGTGGTGAGCGCCAGCGTGTTTCGATTGCCCGCGCCCTGGTCAAGGCTGCTCCGATCGTGCTGCTGGACGAGGCCACGAGCGCCCTCGATCCGCACAACGAGGCGGCGGTGGTGCGCGGTGTGCACGAACTCACCCGTGGCAGAACCGTTCTCGTGGTGGCGCATCGTCTCGCGACCATCGCGCACGCCGATCAGATCCTGTTCATGGACTGCGGTCGCATCGTCGAGCGCGGTACGCACGCCGAGTTGCTCTCGCTCGGCGGCCGCTACGCCGCCTTCTGGACCGAGCGCACCCGTGCCTCCGGCTGGCGTCTGGCGCCGGTGCCCGCGTAGCCGGACGGCCCCGGATTCCGCGCGAGTCCGGGGCCGTTCGGGTGGGTCACTCTCGAATTGTCAGAGTCGTTGCCGACGGGTCAGCGGGTCATTGCCGACGGGTCAGAGGCTGCAGGGCAGCATCGCGACGCTCGCGACGGTGCACTCGCCCTCACGGGACAGCTTCCAGTCGCCGTCGACGAGCTTCCAGGTCAGCGGGAAGGTGAACGGATCGAAGCCGTCCACGGCCGTCTGCAGGGTGGCCGAGAGGGTGTCGCCGTTCTCGGTGACCGGGCCCAGGATGGTCCAGCGGAAGCTCGGCGGGGCGGCGTTCATGGCGGTGCCGATCTGGTCCAGCAGCGGCAGTCCGGCCTCGCCGGCCTCGAGCTCGGCGGCCCGGGTGGCGGCCGGGGCACCGGTGTTGAGGGCGGTCTGCAGCTTGGCCTTCAGGTCGCCGGTGCTCGGGGCGGCGGTGCGCACGGGGGCGAAAGCCGGTGCGGCCGTTGCGGTGACGGCACTGATGCCGGTTCCGGCGAGCAGGGCGGCGGTGGCGAGGGCGGCACCGAGGAGGCGCGAGGTACGGGGCATGGTTTCCAGTCCAATCGTTTTCGTCACGAGCGCTTCGCAAGCGCTGCCAAGCAATATAAGGTAAGGCTATGCAAACCTAAAGCGGTTGGTGGGTTGTGCGAGGCAGACAACAGTGAGCAACTGGGACGGAGAAGCGGTGGAGACACTTCTGGTGGTCGGTGCGGGGCCGAAAGCCCTGGCGGTAGCGGCCAAGTCGCATGTGCTGCGGGAACTCGGCCTGCCCGCACCGCGGGTGACCGTGGTCGAGGCGCAGACGGTCGGCGGCAACTGGCTACCCACCGGCGGCTGGACCGACGGCCGGCACCGCCTGGGCACCAGCCCCGAGAAAGACGTCGGCTTCCCGTACCACTCGACCTGGGCGCGCGGCCACAACCGCGAGATCGACGCGGCCATGCGGGCTTTCAGCTGGACCGCCTTCCTGGTCGAGCACGGCACCTACGCCGAGTGGATCGACCGCGGCCGGCCCAGCCCCCAGCATCACGTGTGGGCCAAATACCTGCAGTGGGTGGCCCGGCGCATCGACCTGGATCTGGTCCAGGGCACGGTGACCGGCATCGCCGCCGCGGCCGACGGCTGGCTGGTGTCGGTCGCCGACACTGCCGGCCGCACTGACGTCACCGCCGGTCACGTGGACGAGATCGATTGCGACGCGGTCATGATCACCGGGCCCGGCCGCAGCGACCGGGCACTGGCCGAGCATCCGAAGGTGCTCAGCATCTCCGAATTCTGGGAGCTGGCGGGCCGCCGTGAACTGCCCCCGTCCTCGCGGGTGGCGGTGATCGGCGGCGGCGAGACCGCGGGTTCGGCGCTGGACGAGCTGGTTCGCCACGAGATGCTCACCGTCTCGGTGATCTCGCCCAAGGCGACGTTGTACACGCGTGGTGAAAGCTATTTCGAGAACTCGCTCTACAGCGATCCGACCAAGTGGGCGGGCCTGGGCATGGCCGAGCGCCGCGATGTCATCCGGCGCACCGATCGCGGGGTGTTCTCGGTGCGGGTGCAGGAAAGCCTGTTGGGGGACAACCGGGTTCACCATCTGCAGGGCCGGGTGGTGAACCTCGCCGACCAGGACGACCGGGTCGCCCTCACCCTGCGCAACGACCTGCGCGCCGATCAGGTGCACACCTTCGATCTGGTGGTGGACGCCACTGGCGGTCAGCCGCTGTGGTTCCTGGATCTGTTCGATTCGGCCGCGACCGATCTGCTCGAACTGGCGGTGGGCGGACCGTTGGAGACCGCGCGCATCGAGGCGGCCATCGGCTTCGACCTGGCGGTGTCCGGGCTGGACGCCAAGCTGTACTTGCCGAACCTGGCCGCCATGGCGCAGGGTCCGGGCTTCCCGAATCTCAGCTGTCTGGGCGAGCTTTCGGACCGGATCCTGCAACCGGCGGTGAATCCCGCGCCGCGCTATCGGATCTCGGGCAGGTCGGCGGCGCTGCGTGGCAGCGCGTAGAGCGCGATGCGCCGATCCGGCCGGATGTCGAAGTCGCCCAGGTGCTGCCACCCGATCTTCTCCAACGCTTTCCGCATGGGGGTGTTGCGATGATCGGGTTCGCACAGCAGCCGGCGGCATTCGGGTTCGGCGGCCAGGATCGCCTGCCCCAGTAGGCGCATCCAGCCCGACATGACGCCGCGGCCCAGCAGCGTCGTGTCCGCGGTGGCGATGTGGAAGCCCATGTCGCGGGCGTCGGCGTCGTAGAGGCGCGCGATCTCGTCCTTGGCGGGGCGGTACAACTCCACATACGCCACCTCTCGGTTGCCCAGGTCGGGGCGGTCCAGGGCGGCGAAGTCGTATTCGAGAATGCACGGGCGGGAGAAGGTTCCGGCCAGCTGGGCCGTGCAGTCGGCGCGGCGGCGATCGGCGTCCCAGGCCTGTTCCCAGGTCTCGAGCAGGTGTGGCCGGTGCATCCACTCGGTGATGGTCTCCGGATCGCGGGAGCCGACGTCCACCGGCCGCAGCGTGAACGGTGCGGCGAACTCGGGCAGCACCGGTGCGGGCGCGCGGCGGATGTGCTCGGGAAGGTCCGTGAGTTCGCGCGCGAGGACGTAGGTCGTCCGGTTCATCGCTGTGGCGCTCCGTTCGTCGGTTAGCTTGATCACCCTGCTTGGTAAGGCTAGCCTATACTAAGTAGGCGATGTTACGGTTGCCCGGACATTGCAAGGGGGACAAGCGGAACCGACGCCGAATGCGGTCGGGCAGTTGCGTAGGAGAGATGCGGGAAATGCCACGGGAACTCGGCTGGATCAGGCAATTTCAGGCCCCGAGTGCGGAATCCGCGCCACCGCTGCTGATCTTCCCGCACGCCGGTGCGGGCGCCTCCGCCTATCGGGTCTTCGCCCGGACGCTGGCTGCCGAATTCGATGTCGTGGTGTTCCAGTACCCGGGCCGTCAGGACCGGGCCCGCGAGGCGGCTCTGGAAACGCTGCCCGACATCGCGGCCGGGGCTTTCGCCGAATTCCGGGAATCCGCGCATGAAACCGGTGTTCCCCTCACGATTTTCGGGCACAGCATGGGCGCGGTGATCGCGTTCGAATTCGCCCGCCTGGCCGAGGCCGCGGGGCTGAGCGTGCGACTGCTGGTCGCCTCCTCGGCCGCCGCACCCGCCCGGGTCGCCGCGCTGCCGGGGCATCCCACCGAGGACGAGGCCCTGCTCGACCACATGTCGGCGCTCAATGGCACCGGTGCGGAGGTGCTGGGGAGCCGCGAGGTACTACGTATGGCGCTGCCGGTCATGAAGGCCGATTACCGTGCCTTCGACGCGTATTCGTGCGCGCAGGATATTGCCGTGGACGCGCCGATCCTGGTGCTGGGCGGGGACGAGGACGAATTCGTCGCGCCGCGTGATCTGTACGCGTGGGAAAGCCACAGCCGCGGCGGAATTCGGGTCACCCTGTTCGCGGGCGGGCATTTCTATCTCAACGACCATGTCGACGGCATCGCCGAACTGCTGGTAGCCGAGAAGAGTGTCGTCGCGTGAGCGCGCTGGATTCCGGCGATCCCATTGTGATCGTCGGCATGGGTATCGAGGCGCCCGGTGGCATCGACACCCTGCCGGAATTCTGGGCGGCCCTGGCGTCCGGGCGGGAATTGCTCGGCCCGTTTCCTCGTGATCGGGAATGGCCGCTGGCGGAATTGCTGTCCCTGGACCGGCGCGAGGGCTGGGGCGCGGTGCCGGACGCCGGCGGGTTCCTCACCGGCGCCACCGACTTCGATGCGCTGTTCTTCGGCATCACGCCGCGCGAGGCCGTGGCCATGGATCCGCAACAGCGGGCCGGCCTGCGGGTGGCCTGGCGGGCGCTCGAGCAGGCCGGGATCAATCCCGGTGCGGTGGACGGTGATTCGGCCGGATGCTGGATGGGCGCCTCGGTGATGGAGTACGGGCCGCGGGTGGCCTCGGTCAACGAGTACAGCGGGTACCGGGCCACCGGCACCGCGCTGGGTGCGGTGGCCGGGCGGATCTCGCACGGGCTGGGCCTGATCGGGCCGTCGGTCACCGTCGATACCGCGTGCGCGTCCGCGCTCACCGCCGTGCATCAGGCGGCCGCCGCCATCCGGGCGGGGGAGTGCGAGTGGGCGCTGGCGGGCGGGGTGTGCGTCATGGGTTCGCCGGGCGCGTTCTACGAGTTCTCCAAGAACAATGCGCTGGCCGCCGACGGCCACTGCCGGTCCTACTCCGCCGACGCCACCGGCACGCTGTGGGGTGAGGGCGCGGGAGTCGTTGTGCTGGAACGGGAATCGCGCGCTCGGGCGCTCGGGCATCGGGTGTACGGGCGGCTGCTGGGTTCGCGCGTGAACCACAATGGCAAGGGCGCGCCGATCGCGGTGCCGAGCGCCGCGGCGCAGGAGCGGCTCATCCGCGACACCCTGGCCGTGTCCGGGATTTCCGCCGGACAGGTCGGGCTCATCGAGGGTCACGGCACCGGTACTCCGGTGGGTGATCCGCTCGAATTGGCCGCGCTCGCAGCCACTTACGGTCTCCCGTCCGCCGCGGGGGCGCGGCTGGGATCGGTGAAGTCCAATGCCGGTCACGCGCAGGCCGCCTCCGGAATCCTGGGCCTGATCAAGGTGCTGTTGGCAGGAGCGCACGGGCAGATCCCGCCCACCCTGCACGCCGACCGGCCGACCGCCGACATCGATTGGGCCGAGACCACTCTGCGGCTCGCCACCGAACTCGAACCCTGGCCGGCCGTGGACGGCCTGCGATACGCGGCGGTGTCCTCATTCGGTGTCGCGGGCACCAATGCCCACGCCCTCGTGAGCCTGCCCGAGCTGGAGGAAAGCGATGTGTAGCCACCGGCTGCCCGATGGCAGCATCCCCGTCCTGCTCTCGTCCGACACCGCCGACGGCGTGCGCGCCGAGGCCGCGGGCATCCTGGCCTACCTGGAGCAGCGGCCCGCCGTCGCCCCGGATCGGGTGGCGGACATGCTGTTCCGCACCCGCACGGCCCGCCGCTACCGGGCGCTGGCCATGGTCACCGGGCGTGCGGAGCTGCTCGATGCCCTGCGCGCCATCGCCGACGGGACCTCGCATCCTGCAGTGGTGCTGGGTGACGGTCCCGCGACCGTGCGCCGGATCGGCTTCGTGTTCCCCGGTCAGGGCAGTCAGCGTCCCGGCATGGGCGCGCTGTACTACGACCTGTCCCCGCACTACCGGGCCGCCGTCGACGAGTGCGCGGCCGTGCATGCCGAGCGCTTCGGCCACGATCAGCCGCTGCACTATCTGCTCGGCACCACGGGCGCGTACCAGGACACCGTGTGGGAGGTGCAGCCCGCCTTGATGTTCCATATGGCCGGTCTGGCCGCCATGTGGCAGGCCGCCGGCGTGCGCCCGGCCGCCACCATCGGTCACAGCCAGGGCGAGCTGGCCGCGGGTGCGGTCTCGCGGGTCATGTCGGTGCGTGACGCCGTGCTGGTGGTGACCCACCGCGCGCGCCTGGTGGAGCGTCTCTCGCCGCGCGGCTACGCCATGGCCGTGCTGGCCATGAACCGCGAGGACTGCGAGGCGCTCCTGGCCCGCCACTCGGGCTGGGCCGAGCTGTCGGTGGTGAACGCCCCGCACATCATGGCCATCTCCGGCGACCGCGACACCATCGCCGACATGGTCGCCACCGCCACCGAGCGCGGTCATTTCGCCCGCGAGATCGGCGTCGCCTACCCCGCGCACACCTCGATCGTGGCGGAGCTGCGCGCAGAATTCGAAGGGTTCCTCGGCGGCGAGCTGAGTGACCCGACCTTCACCGACACCGACATCCCTTGC
The DNA here is from genome assembly GCF_042754245.1 of Nocardia sp. NPDC059228. Taxonomy (NCBI): domain Bacteria; kingdom Bacillati; phylum Actinomycetota; class Actinomycetes; order Mycobacteriales; family Nocardiaceae; genus Nocardia; species Nocardia sp. NPDC059228. The sequence goes on from NZ_JBHZAL010000001.1 coordinate 532,104, forward strand.
TACGGGGCGACTCTCGGCGCCCCCATCACGGCAGACCTGGTCCAGGAACAGTACTGGTACTGGAACCTGCGCAACCGGGTCCGCTTCGACCGCGCCGTGGTCGCCGCCGCCACCGACGGCATCGACACCCTCATCGAGGTCGTCGAACACCCCGTCCTGCAACTGGCCCTCCAGGAGAACCTCTCCCTGGTCCCGCGCGACCCGTCCCGCGGCCCCCGCGACTTCAAGGTCCTCGGCACCTCCCTGCGCACCGCCACCTCCCTGCGCGAATTCACCCGCAACCTGGCCGCCATCGCCGTCCACGACCTCGCCTACGACTGGACCGCCCTGCGCACCGACGCGCCCCCGGCCCTCCCACTGCGCGACTTCCCCCACACGGTCATGAATCCCAAGCGCTTGTGGGCCGACCCGGGCTATGCCCCCGAGACAGTGCACCCGCCGACCCCGTCCGTCCCCAAACCCCAACGCCTGGTGGAGAAGTGGACCCCCTGGGAGCGCCGCACCCTGACCGCGCCCCGCCGCCTGGCCTTCCTCGACCCCACCGGCCGCTGCGCCGACCAATTGTCCGCCCTCCTCGCCGCGGCAGATCGCTACGGCACCAACGCCATCGCCCTCGAGCCGACGGCGGTCGCGGGCACAACTCAGGCCGCCGGCGCACGCGAGGCCTTGCACCAGAGTGAACCCTCCACGATCGGAGGCACGACGGCACAATCACCCTCGAGCGGCCTCGCACGGGAGACCTCGGGCCACAAGGCATTCGGCCGCTTCGATGTCGGTGCGGTGCTGGATCTGGCCGAGATGGCGGCGGTCGCCGCGGAGAACGCCGGTCCGGGCGCGCTCAGCGAGGCGCTGGCCGCCGAAGCCGCCTCGACGCTGTCCGGCTCGGGCCTCGGCGCCGGTCAGGAGTCGTGGCAGCAGGCGGACTTCGACAGCGTGGTGATTCTGTGGCCCGCGCTGCCCGAGTCGGCCGCCGTGGACGCGGTGGCCGAGCTGACGGAGTTCTTCGCCGCGCGCACCTGGCTGTCCGCGGTGTCGGATGTGCGTGCGGGCGGTGAGGTCTGGCTGGTGACGGTCGGGGGTGAGGTTGTGGTGCCGGAAGATACGGTGCCGCAGTTGTTCCACGGGGCCGTGGCGTCCGGGTTCCGGTGTGTCGGTGTGGAGAAACCCGGGGTGCTGTTCCGGCATCTGGATCTTGCGGCCGATGCGGGGGTCAGAGAAGCGAATCGGATTGTGGCGGCGCTGCATACGGCGGGTGAGCCGGAGGTGGCGCTGCGTGGCGGAAAGGTGTTCGTCAAGCGGTTGGTCGCGGACGAGTCTGTGCCGGGGGAGGCCGCTGAACTCGATCATGTGCTGATCGTGGGTGGCACCGGCAAGCTCGGACTGTTGTTCGCCGAGCACTTCGTGCGGCAGGGCGCCGGGCGGGTCACGCTGGTGAGCCGGTCCGGCGAATCCGGTTCGGCTGCCGCGGAAGTGGCGCGACTGCGCACGCTCGGTGCCACCGAGATCGTGGTCTCGGCCTGTGATGTCAACGATGCGGATGCTGTCGTGCGCCTCGCGGCAGGGCTGGGGGAGCGGCCGGTGAGTCTGCTCGTCCATGCGGCGGTCAACTATGTGGACGCCGGTATCGAGGAGATCACCGCCGAGATGGTCGGCACCGCCGCGGCGTCGAAGGTGCTGGGCCTGGAGGCGGTGCTCGACGCGGTGCCGTTGCGTCCGAATGGCCGGGTGCTGCTGTGCTCGTCCATGGCCGCGACACTCGGTGGGCGCGGGCAGATTCTGTATGCCGTCACCAACCGGATGCTGGATATTCTCGCCCGCCGCCTGCGCGAGCGCGGGATCGATTGCTCCGCACTGGAGTGGGGCCTGTGGAGTGTCGCGGGTCCGCTGGATGCGGCGGGTATGGCGCGGGTCGAGGGTGCGGGGGTGTACCCCATGAATCCGGCCGACGCCATCGCCGCGGGATTCGCCGGGCAGCCGACCGACGCGGTGGTGATCTCCGCCGACTGGCCGTTCCTGCGTGATGTCATGGGAGCCTTCGGCCAGGCTGCTGTGCTGTCGGAGGTGCCGGAGCCCGAGACGATCATGCCGCCGCGCATCGCGGATGCGGCAGCGGATGAGTGCGCGAATCAGACTGTCACAGAGACGAATCCGTCATCACCCGCTGCTGATCAGCCGGTGGCGTCGGCACCGGACCGCCCGCTGGCGGACCAGGTGCTCGCCGAGCTCGAGCGGGTGATGGGCATCGATGCCGGGGACACCATCGACCGCTCCACGCCGCTGGTCGCACTGGGCCTGGATTCCTTGCAGGCCTTGGACTTCCGCAAGCGCGTCCAGGCGTCGCTGGATCGGGAGCTGCCGGTCGCGGCGATCCTGGGCGGCGCGTCGCTGGACGATGTCGTGCTGCTGATGGCAGAGAACACCAACTAGGGCTAGGGGCCAGATTTCATGTCAGACACCGATGCCACCGTGACCGTGGCCGGAACCTCCGTCGCCGACCGCCGCCGGGAACTGCTGCGGCGCAGGCTCGCCGAGCAGGGCCTGGCCGCCGCCACCACCGCGCCGGTGCGCCGCACCCGGGCCGGGGAGCGGCGTCCGCTGTCGGCCGGGCAGCGCCGCATGTGGTTCCTGCAGACGCGCGACCCCGAGGACACCACACTGAATATCTGTGTGGCGTACCGGCTCACCGGCGCACTCGACGAGCAGCGCCTGCGGACCGCGGTGGCGGCGGTGTTCGCCCGGCACGACGTGCTGCGCACCACCTTCGGTACGGATGCGGACGGCGAGCCGTTCCAGGTGTTCGCCGACGACATCACCGTGCCGTGGCAGTCGCACGATCTGACCGACCTGGCCGAGTCCGCCCGCCCGGTGCGGGTGGAGGTGCTGGCCCGCCGGGAATTCGGCCGCCCCTTCGACCTCGCCACCGAGCTGCCCCTGCGGATCACGCTGGTGCGCACCGGAACAGCGGAGTGGGTGCTGCTGCTGGCCGCACACCACAGCTGCTGGGACGACGACGCCTGGGGCGTGTTCTTCGCCGACCTCAACGCCGCCTACAACGGAGCCCGGACCGCCGCCCCGGCCGCGCAGTTCGTCGATCTCGAGGTCCTGGACGCCCCCGCCGAGGACGAGGCGGACATCGCCTACTGGCGGAACACCCTGCGCCCCTTGCCGGAACCCCTGGAACTTCCCGGCTCGGCCGTGGTCGCGCCGTCGAAGCGCGCCGACCGCTGCACCGTCGCGCTGCCGGCCGATCTCCTGAACCGGGTGGACGTCTTCGCCCGCGAGCAGGCGGCCAGCCCGTTCATGGTGCTGCTCGCCGGCTATGCCGCCCTGATCCAGCGCTACACCGCCGCCGACGATTTCCTGGTCTCCATCCCGGTCACCAATCGCCGGTCGGCGGCCGCCGAACAGCTCATCGGCTACTTCGGCAACACCCTGCTGCTGCGCGAAACCTTCGACCGCGCCGAGACGTTCACCGGCCTGGTCGCGGCCACCAAGCGCACCTGCCTGGACGCCTTCGCCCATCAGGCCGTCGGCATCGACCGCGTGGTGCGCGAGGTGAACCTGGAGCGCGTCGCCGGACGGGACGGCATGGATCAGCTGGTGCGCCTGGGCTTCAGCGTCCGCAAGAGCGCCGACGGTTTCGCGCTGGACGGCGTCACCTCGACCCAGCTGGACGAACTGGGCGCCCCCACCGCGCAGGTCCCGCTGGCCGTCGCGGTCGTGACCGAGAGCGCGCGCGGCGCGGTGCTCGAGGCCGAATACCAGGTGGACGTGCTGCCCCGGCCGCTGGTGCAGCGCATGCTGGAACACTATGTGCGGCTGCTGGATCGGGCGCTGAGCACCCCGGGCGGCCGGCTCGCCGACCTCGACATGCTGGGCGGCGACGATCGCCTCGCCATCCTGGAACAGTCGCGCGGCGTGGACGTGCCGGCCGGCCCGGCCACCATGGTCGACCTGTTCGAGGCCAGTGTCGCCGCCGGACCCGGCACCCTGGCCCTGGTCTCCGACGACCTCGAACTCACCTATGCCGACCTGAACCGCCGCGCGAACCGCCTGGCGCACTGGCTGATTCGCGAGGGCATCGGCAGCGAGGACATCGTCGCCCTGCGCATGAGCAACTCGGTCGAGTTCATCGTGGCCGTCTACGGCGTGCTCAAGGCGGGCGCGGCCTACCTGCCCATCGACCCGGCCTACCCGGACGACCGCATCGACTACCTGATCGCCGATGCGGGCCCGCGCCTGGTGCTGGGCCGCGTCGAACTCGACGCCGCCGAGGACGCCGCCACCGCGCTGCCGGACACCGATCCCGCCGACACCGACCGCGTCCGCCCGCTGCTCCCGGCGAACCTGGCCTACGTCATCTACACCTCGGGTTCGACCGGCAAGCCCAAGGGCGTCCCGGTCTCGCACGCCGCCATCGCCGAGCACGTGGTGGGCTTCACCGCCGAATGGGGCATGACCGCCGACGATCGGCTGCTGCAATCGTCCTCGGTGAGCTTCGACGCCTCCCTGCTGGACATCTTCGTCACCCTCGCGCTGGGCGCGCGGCTGATCGTGCCGAAACCCGATGCCTTCCGCGACATCCGCTATGTCGCCGACCTGATCACCCGCCGCGGCGTGACCGTGCTGCACATGGTGCCGTCCATGCTCGGCACCTTCCTGCTGCTGCCCGAGGTGAGCGAATGGCGTGCGCTGCGCCATGTCCCGGTGGGCGGCGAGGCGCTGCCGGGCGAGGTGGCCGACCGGTTCGCCGCCGTCTTCGACGCCGAGCTGCGCAATCACTACGGGCCGACCGAGGCCGTGGTGTGCGCGACCCATCAGCCGGTGGCGGGCCCGCAGGGCACCGGGATCGTGCCCATCGGCGTACCCAATCAGAACGTGCACGCCTACGTGCTCGACGAGGCCCTGCAGCTGGTGCCCGCCGGGGTGGTCGGCGAGATCTACCTGGGTGGTGCGCAATTGGCGCGCGGCTACCTGGGCCGGCCCGCGCTCACCGCGACCCGCTTCGTCGCCGACCCGTTCACCGCCGGCGCGCGGCTCTACCGCACCGGAGATCTGGCCCGCCGCAACGAGTTCGGGGAACTGGACTTCGTCGGCCGCGCCGACGAGCAGGTCAAAGTACGCGGCTTCCGGATCGAGCTCGGCGAGGTGGAGTCGGCGCTGACCGCACACCCGAGCGTGGGGCACTGCGTGGTGATCGTGACCGAGGATCCGGCCGTCGGCGCACAGCTCGCCGCCTACCTGGTGCCCGCGGCCGGTGCGACGGTCGAGGTGGACCAGGTGCGCGCCCACGCCGCCGCCGCGCTGCCGGAGTACATGGTGCCCAGCGCTTTCGCCGTCATCGACGAGATCCCGCTGACCGTCAACGGCAAGCTGGACAAGCGGGCGCTGCCCGCGCCGGCGCCCGCGGTGGGGCGGGTGCACCGCGCGCCCGCCACCGCCACCGAGCGCCGCCTGTGTGCCATCTACACCCAGCTGTTCGGGATTCCGACGGCGGGCGCGGATGATTCGTTCTTCGAACTGGGTGGGCATTCGCTGCTGGCCGCGCGCCTGGTCGCGCAGATCCGCGCCGAATTCGGTGTGGAGCTGGATGTGCGGATCGTATTCGACACCCCGACCCCGGCCGGGCTGGCCGCCGGTCTGGTCGCGCGGTTCCGCGACGAGTTCGGCATCGACCTGGATGCCATGGATGACGACATCGAGACGGTCGAGACAGCCTGTGCCGCACCGGCTTCCGTGCGTCCGGCCGTCACCTCGCGCCCGCGTCCGGACCGGCTGCCGCTGTCCTACTCGCAGCTGGCCATGTGGTTCCAGTACCGCATGGAGGGCCCGAGCGCGGTCGGCAATCTGCCCTTCGCCGTCCGCTTCGACGGCGGCATCGATATCGCCGCGTTGCGCGCCGCGCTCGCCGATGTGGTGGCGCGGCACGAGGCGCTGCGCACCGGTTTCGGTGAGCAGGACGGCGTTCCGTACCAGGTGGTGCGAGCCGCCGGGGCGGTCGAGCTCGAGATCACCGGCATCGACGCCGACCGGTTGACGGACGAGCTCGCCGAGATCGGCCGCTACCCCTTCACGGTCGAATCCGAACCGCTGCTGCGGGCCCGCCTGCTGGTCCTCGACCCGGGCACGCACGTGCTGTCGCTGCTGGTCCACCACATCGTGGCCGACCACGCGTCGCTGGGCATCCTGCTCGAGGACCTGGTCGCCGCCTACCGTGCGCGGGTCGAGGGCGGGCGGGCGCCGCAGTGGACCCCGCTTGCCGTGCAGTACCCGGATTACGTGCTGTGGCAGCACGATGCGTTCGCCTCCGGTGCGGATGGCCTGCCCGGCGACTACGGCCGGGCGCAGCTGGACTTCTGGCGCGCCGCCCTCGCCGGTGTGCCGGACCAGATCGATGTCGCCCCTGATCGGCCGCGGCCCGCGGTCCTCGGCAAGCGCGGCGAGGTCGCCACCTTCGCGGCGCCCGCCGCCCTGCGCTCCGGGCTGGCCGCGCTCGCCGAAGCCTGCGGCGCAACGGAATTCATGGTGTACGAGGCCGCCGTCGCGACCCTGCTGCACAAGCTGGGCGGCGGCACGGACATCACCCTGGGCACCCCGGTGGCCTGCCGCGTCGACGACGCGACCGCACCGCTCGTCGGTCTGTTCGCCAATATGGCGGTGCTGCGCAACGATCTGTCGGGCACCCCGACCCTGCGCGACACCGTGCTGCGCGGCCGCGACGTGGTCCTGGATGCCCAGGCGCACCAAGAACTTCCGATCGAACGCCTGGTGGAGGCGCTCAACCCGCCGCGCTCGCGCTCCCGCAACCCACTGTTCCAGAGCATGCTGCACTTCCGCGGCGCGGACTGGGCGCCCGCCACCCTGGCCGTGGCGGGCACGACCACCGCCACCGTGCTGCCGGTCGACTTCGACGTCTCCTTCCTGGACCTCAATGTCTCCGTGAACGTCACCGGTGATGGCGGCCTGGCCGTGCGCGTGGTCGCCAATGCCGACCTGTACGACCCGGAGACCGTGCAGCACATCGCGACCGCGCTGGCCACCACCCTGGCGGCGTACGCCACCGCGCCCGACCGCACCGTGGCCGAGCTCGAGGTGCTGCCCGCCGACCGGCTGGAGCGGCTGCTCGCCCCGCCCGAGCCCGCCGCGGCGACCCGCGCCGCCGCCACCGGCGACCACGCCCGCACCGAGCGCGCGCTCATCGACCTGCTCGAAGAGCTGCTGGACATCAGCGAGGTCGAGCCCGACGACAACTTCTTCGCCCTCGGCGGCGACAGCGTCATCTCCATCCAGTGGTCGGCCCGCGCCACCGCGCTCGGCCTGCCGCTCAGCCCGCAGCTGGTGTTCGAGCATCTCACCATCGCCGAACTCGCCGCCGCGGTCGACGTCGCCGAACCCGTTGCCGTGCAAGCGGAGTCGATCCCGCAGGAGGAATCCGCCCCCATGAGCGCCTCCGGCCTCGACGCCGACGCCCTCGCCGCCCTCACCTCCTCCTGGCAGGCCCGATGACCACCACCGAAAACCGCACCCCGCCACCGCAGATCGAGGACGTGCTGGCGCTGAGCCCGCTGCAGGAGGGGCTGTTCTCGCTGTCACGTCTCAGCGGCGACGACCTCGACCTGTACACCATGCAGTTCGTGGTCGACATCGACGGACCGCTGGACACCTCGCTGCTGCGGCGCAGCGCGCAGGCCATGCTGGACCGGCATCCCAACCTGCGCGCCGCCTTCTGGGACGAGAACGTGCCGCGGCCGGTGCAGATCGTGCCCGCACGGGCCGAACTGCCCTGGACCGAAAAGTCGGCGCGGCCAGCGGAATTCGACGCCGTCGCGGCGGCCGAACGACACGCGCCGTTCGACCTGAGCCGCGGTCCGGCCCTGCGTATCCTGCTGCTCACCGTGCCCGACACCGGCACCCGGCGCATGATCCTCACCGCCCACCACATCCTGATGGACGGCTGGGCGGTGGCGGTGTTCTTCACCGAACTGCTCGCCGTCTACCGATCCGGCGGATCCTTTGCGGCACTGCCGAAACCGCGCCCCTACCGCGACTACATCGCGTGGCTGAGCGCACAGGACACCACCGCGGTCACCCAACGCTGGGTCGACTACCTCGCGGGAGTGAGCGGTCCGCTCATGCTGGCGGACGGCGCGCCGGCCGGCCCGAACGCCGTGCCGGAGAAGACCCGCCTGCTGCTGTCCGCTGCCGACACCGCCCGGGTCCGTACCTGGGCCGGTGCGCACGGGCTGACCCTCAACACCGCCGTGCAATTCGCCTGGACGGTGCTGCTCGGGCGGCTCACCGATCGCCGCGACATCGTGTACGGCACCACCATCTCCGGTCGGCCCGACCAGCTTCCGGGCGTGGAGGGCATGGTCGGGTTGTTCATCAACACCGTGCCCGTCGCCCACCATCTGGACTCCGCCACCTCCATCGCCGACCAGTGCGCACGCCTGCAGCGCGAGTGCGCCGCCATGCGCGACATCGGCTTCCTGAGCCTGTCGGCCGTGCAGCGCGCCGCGGGACACGGCACCCTCTTCGACACGCTGTTCGTCTTCGAGAACGCCCCCATCGACGACGCCATCCGCACCGTCACCGCCCCCGATGGCGCCTGCTTCCGTCCGATCGAGATGGAGAGCCTCGCGCACTACCCGCTCACGGTGGTCGCGCACATGAGCGGCGACGAGCTGCTGGTCCAGCTCGAGGTGATGGCCGCCGCGCTGCCCTACTTCCCGGCCGCGGACCTGGGCGAGCGGCTGCTCGCGCTGCTGCGGCAACTACCGGAAACCGGCACGGCCACACCCGATTCGCTCAGCGTGCTCACCGCGTCGGAGCAGGAGCTGCCCGCAGCGCCGCATTCCACGACCGCAGGCGCCGACGCTGCCTCGGTCTGGGAGCTGTTCGAGCGGCAGGTGGCCGCCACGCCGGAAGCCGTTGCACTCCAGGACAGCTCCGGCTCCCGGTACACCTACCGCGCCCTGCATGACGCGGCCGTCCGGCTCGGCGCCGAGTTCGCCGCGCAGGGTCTCGGCCCGGAAACAGTTGTAGCGCTGGCGCTTCCACGCACCGTGCGATCGATCGTCGCGGTGCTCGCGGCCTTCGCCGCGGGCGGAGCCTATGTGCCGGTGGATATCACGCTGCCCGCCGCACGCATCGAATCGATCCTCCGGCAGGCGCGGCCGACGTTGGTGGTCACCGACGACACCACCCGCGATCTGCTCGAAACCGCCGAATCCCCGCGGTCCGGTGCAGGTGTCGCAGCTGTCGGCGAGCAGCGGGTGCCGATGCTGCTCCTCGGCGATCCCCTTGCCGCCGAACGACCCTCCGCCGCCCCTGTCGAACTCCCGCGCGTCGTCCGCCACCCGGACCAGCTCGCGTACCTCATCTTCACCTCCGGCTCGACGGGCGAACCCAAGGGCGTCGCCGGGACCAATGCCGCCCTCATGGCCTACTTCGCCGACCATCGCGACCGGGTCTACCGGCCCGCCATGGCCCGCCTGGGCCGGCCACTGCGCATCGCGCACGCCTGGTCGCTGAGCTTCGACGCCTCCTGGCAGCCCATGGTGGGCCTGATCGCCGGACAGACCATCCACCTGTTCGACGCCACGGAAATGCGTGACGCGCAGCGCTTGTGCGCGGGCATGATCGCCCACGACATCGACATGATCGACACCACCCCGTCGATGTTCGCCCAGCTCAACGCCGCTGGGCTGGTGGACCGCGAGCTGCCCGTGCTGGCGCTGGGCGGTGAGGCCATCGACGCCGCGCTGTGGTCGCGGCTGCGCGCGCTGGCCCCGTCCGAAGGCCGGTCCGGCACCGCGGTCTACAACTGCTACGGACCCACCGAGACCACCGTCGAGGCCGTGGTGGCCCCGGTCGCGGACTTCGACACCCCGACCATCGGCACCGCGAACGCCGGAATGTCCGGCTACGTCCTGGATTCCGGGCTGCGCCCGGTACCCGGCGGCGTCGTCGGCGAGCTGTACCTGTCCGGGCCGCAGCTGGCCCGCGGCTATATCGGCCGCGCCGCAACCACATCCGACCGCTTCGTCGCCGACCCCTTCCGGCCCGGCCGCCGCATGTACCGGACCGGCGATCTGGTCCGCCGGCTGCCCCACGGCGGCTTCGGCTACCTGGGCCGCGCCGACGCGCAGGTGAAGGTGCGCGGCTACCGCATCGAGATCGGTGAGATCGAGACCGCCCTGCGGCGACTGCCCGGCGTGGACACCGCCGCCGTCACCGTGGTGCGCCGCGCGGGCGGGGCGAGCCTGGTCGGATTCGTCGTGGGGGAGCGGGGCGAGTCCGTCGATCCCGCGGGCACCCGCGCCGCGCTCGCGGAACGCCTGCCCGCCTATATGATTCCGGCCCGCGTGCTCGCCCTGCCGCGGCTGCCGGTGAACGCCAACGGCAAACTCGACGGCCCCGAGCTGACGCGGCTCGCCGAAGCCGCCCTCGCCGACGCCGGGTCGGGCGCCGCGCCCAGCACCGCCACCGAGAAGGAGCTCGCCGAGGTCCTCGCCGAACTCTTCGACGGCCGCACCCCCGGTCTCGACGACGACTTCTTCGCCCTCGGCGTGGACAGCATCGTCGCCATCTCCCTGGTCAACAAGGCCCGCCGCCGCGGCCTCACCCTCACCCCGCGCATGGTGCTGGCCACCCCGACCCTGCGCGAACTCGCCGCGGCCCTCGACGCCGCGGACTCGGCCACCGCGGAGCGGGTGGCGGATTACGGTGCGGTGCAGCCGCTTCCGGTCGTGTCGTGGATGTACGAGTACGGCAACTACCGCCGCTTCACCCAGAGCGCCCTGCTCCGGCTGCCCGACGGCATCGACCGCGGCACCCTCGAGGCTTCGCTGCAGGCCGTCCTCGACGGCTACGACACCCTGCGCTCACGCCTCGTCGACACCGACGACGGCCCGCGCCTGGTCACCGCCGCGCCGGGCACGGTCCGCGCGGCCGACATCCTCACGCACACAGCCGATCCCGCCGACACCGCCGCGGCCGTGCACGCCGCGGCCCGGACGGTCATGGACCAGATCGACCCGCGCACCGGCGATATGGTGCGCGCCGTCCGGTTCTCCGGCACCGAACACGGCGATGTCCTGCTGCTCACCATCCACCACCTGGCAGTGGACGTGGTCTCCTGGCACCTGCTCATCGCCGCCCTGAACGAGGGCGCCGCCATCCCCGAATCCACCTCGTACCGCGAGTTCTCCCGCCGCATGGCGGAGCGGGCCGAGTCCGTGGAAGTCCGTGCACAGCAGGACTATTGGCGCGACCTGCTCGCCGCTCCCGACCCCGCCATCGGCCGCCGCATCCCCTACCCGCACACCGACACCTGGTCCTCCCTCCGGGTCGCCACCGCCGTGACCCCGGTCGAGGTCACCGCCCGCCTGCTCGCCGCGCTCACCCGCGACGAGGGTGTGCGCGAACTGCTGCTCACCGCCCTCACCATCACGCTGGCGAGCTGGCGGCGCGAACGTGCCCAGGATCCTTCCCACGGCGCTCTCCTCGCCCTGGAGGGCCATGGCCGCGCCGACGACCTGCTCGGCACCGACACCAGCAACACCCTCGGCTGGTTCACCACCGTGTTCCCGATCCGACTCGGCGCGGGCGAGACGGTGGATGCCGGACGGGCGGAACAGGATCCGGCCGCGGCCCGCGCTCTTCTGGAATCGGTGACCGCGCACCTGGCCGCCATCCCCAACCAGGGCGTGGACTACGGCCTGCTCCGCTACACTGCCCGCGTCCCCGAACTGGCCACCGCACGGCACCCCCAGATCGAGTTCAACTACCTCGGCCGAGTCGACCTCAGTGGCCAGGACTCCCGATCCTGGTCCCTGCTCACCGGCCCGCTCAACGAGGCACTGCCGCTGGACCCGGAACCCGACCTCCCCCTGCGCTACGCACTGGATGTCATCGCCGGCATCGGCTCGACCCCGGAGGGCCCGCAGCTCACCACCAATTGGCGCTGGAGCGAAACCCTGTTCACCGCAGCGGAAGCCAACCGGCTGACCGAACTCTGGCAGCGCAGCCTGGTTGCCGTGGCAGTCGCCGTGTCCTGATCACCCAGGCGGTAAGGGCCGTCCGCCGCGCGAGAGTGGGCGGGCGGCCGGTATCGCGGACGAAGTTCGGCGGTCGGGCCGCCGCAGGAGAGGCTGCGCGGCCGGCCGAAGATACGGGCGGGGCGCGGTCAGGCCGCGGCGTAGCCGGTGGTGTCGCCCCGGCCCGGCGCGGGGATCGGCTCGGTGGCCGAAGGCGCTGCGGGAGACACGGATTCGATCATGTCCAGCAGCAGCCAGCCATCGGCGGTCCAGCCGCCGTGCGTGTCGGTGCGTACCAGCCGCCCGCCCGGCACGAAGGGGTCGTCCACGAAACCCTCGGCGGCACCGTCCAATTCCAGCGCCAGCGCGGAACCACCCAGGTACACCTGCCCGGAGCGGCCCGGCGGCACCAGCCGCAGCGACTCGTCCAGCACCAGCAGCCGCGCGCCCGGAATCGGCCGCACCCGGCCGGAGCCGTCCAGCGGTCCGCGCGCCGCGACGCCCGCGTATTCCGGTGTGGTGTAGGCGAATCCGGTGCACGACCCGGGGGCCAGTTCGCGCAGCAGGGCGGAAAGCGCGGCCGGGCAGTCGTTTCCGAACACATCCCAGCGCCGCACGGTCGGCAGCGCTGGGGAGGGCAGGAAGGCCAGGTTCGCGAGGGTCCCGGCGTCGGCCACCACATGGGTCGAGGCGCTCAGGGCGATCAGCTCGGCCAGGGCGGCCGCGTCCGCGCGCTGAGCGGCGGTGGCCAGTACCAGGGTCGCGCCGTCGGCCAGCGTGGCCAGCAGTTCCACCGCGGCGTCGGTGGTGTCCCAGCGGATGGCCAGCAGCCGCACATCCGGCGAGCCGTATGCCCGGTCGATGGGGCAGGAGCGTTGATCAGCGGCGACCGCGCGGCGATCGTCGGCGGCCGCGGCCACCGCGACCGGCTTCATGCCGGTGCCGTGCGGCCCGAGTTCGGCCAGCACCGAGCCGAATTCGGCGGCCGCGGCGATATCGCACAGCACGCGAGCCAGATCGTCGAGCGTGGGCCCGGCGGTCCCGGTGACGCCGCCGTCGAGGCGTTCGAAGAGTTCGGCATAGGTGAGGATGTGATCGCCGCAGCGCACGGCGGTCCGCAGGGAGGGCACGCGGCGCCCGCACTCGATGAGCATGGAGACCGACGGCACGTCGTACAGTTCGACGCCATTGGCCCATTCGTCCACGAGCCGATGACGCTCGACGGCGGACAAGATTTCCGGCACCGCTCGCTCCATCGTTCCAAACCCCCGCTTCTAACTTATGCAACCCTAACCTAATCGATCGAGGGCACGATCAACCACCCCTTAGGGGATCGAATCGGCGACAACGGTCCCCACCCCTCGGGAAAATTAGGCTAGGCTCACCTACCGTTCGCCCTCGAACGGGCGGGCATCGGCAGACAGGAGAGTCACGATGAAGTCGGCGTTCACCGCGCGCAGCGGGCGATCGATCACCGCGCGAGCCGCCATTGCGGCCGTAGTGAGCCTGCTCGCCCTCGGGCTCGCGGCCTGCGGATCGAAGTCCGACGACTCGGCCGCCGGCGGTGGCGAACCGGTCACCATCACCCACGCCCTCGGGCAGACCACCGTGAACGGGACCCCGGCCCGCATCGTGGCGCTGGGCAATCAGTGGCTCGATACCGCGCAGGCGCTCGGCGTCACCCCGGTCGGCTACATCGACAACATCGCGGTGCTCAGCAAGGGCGCACCGCCGTGGGAACCGGCCGCGCTGGCACAGTCCACCGCGCTGCAGACCACCGGCAACCTCGCCGAACAGGTGGCCGCGCTGAACCCGGACCTGATCCTGGCCGACCCGTTCATCGCCGACGCCAAGACCTACGGCGACCTGTCCAAGGTCGCGCCCACCCTGCCCGGGCTCACCAAGGAGGCCGTCACGCCCTGGGCCGACCAGGTGCGCGCGCTCGGCCAGGTGCTGCACAAGACCGACGCCGCCGACAAGCTGATCGCCGACCTGAACGGCCGCATCGACGGTATCGCGCAACGCAATCCGGGCCTGAAGAACAAGACCTTCATCAGCTCCTGGCTGGCCGGGCCGTCGCAGCTCATGGTGCTCACCGACCCCAAGGACGGGTCCAGCCGCCTGTTCACCCAGCTCGGCATGACCATCCCGCAGCATCTGGTGGACCAGGGCGGCTCCGGCGGCCGCCTGGCCCTCTCGCCCGAACGCCTCGACGAACTCGACTCCGACCTGCTGTTGGCCGGCTACTCGCCCGGCATGGACGAGAAGTACCGCGGCCTACCGGGATTCGGCGCGCTGCCCGCGGTCAAGAAGAACTCCGCGGTCTTCCTCACCGTCCAGGAGATCAGCGCCATCAACCAGCCCACCCCGCTGGCCCTGCCCTACCTGCTCGACAAGCTCGAACCGGCTCTCGCCAACGCCGCCAAATGATCCGCACCCACGACTTCCGCTACGCCCTCCGTCCCGGCGTCACCTGCCTGACCGTCCCCGGCGGCGCGGTCCTGTTGAACCCGCCGCACAACGAGAAGCTGACCGGGCTCACCCCGGCCCAGAGCCAGGCGCTGAAGGCCCTCAATCGGGGTCGGGTGACTGCGGGCGAACTCGCGGCCGAATCCGAGTCGGTGGCAACCCTTCTCGACCGGCTGGCCGGGGCGGGCTGGCTGGAGGTCACCGTCCGCGACGGCGACCGGGACCTCTACACCCTGCGCCCCTTCACCACCCCGCCCGCGCGTCCGAGCGCAGGCGGACCGCGCCCGGTCCTGTCGAAATTCACTGTCATCCACCGTGATCCGGGCGGCCTGGTCCTGGAGCACCCCACCTCCTGGTGCGATCTCCGCGTCCACGACCCCCGCCTGCTGGCCCTCGCCGCCGGCGCCGATCCCACCGAACTCGGCCTGCCCGAGGCCCTTTCGGCCCGCATCGCCGCCGACCTGCGCTGGGGCGGCTTCACCGCCGACCCCGCCGCCGAGGACCGCGACTTCACCACCCGCAGCTGGAGCGCCCCCGACCTCTGGTTCCACCGGCGCAGCACCCTCGGCTCCCGCACCGTCACCTGGGACAACTTCGGCCCCACGGCATGGGCGAAAGACGAGTTCCCGCAACGCCCGGCGCGGCGCGCGCCCTACCCGGGCGCCCCGATCGCGCTCCCGGCGCCGGACCTCGCCACTCTCCGCGCCACCGACCCGGCCCTGACCGCCGTCCTCGAGGACCGTCGCTCCTGCCGGTCCTTCGACGACGCCCGGCCGATCACCCTTGCCCAGCTGGCCGAACTGCTGTACCGCAGTGCCCGCACCCGCTCGGTGGAGTCCACCCCGGACGGCGGCGAACTCCCTTCCCGCCCTTACCCTTCCGGTGGCAGCGTGCACGAACTGGAGCTGTATCCGGTGGTCCGCAATGTCGAGGGCCTGACCCCCGGCATGTACCACTACGACTCCTTCGAGCACGCCCTGCGCCCCGTCGCCCCCGCCGATTCCGCCGCGGTCCAGCGACTCGTGCGCACCACCACGGCCACCCTCGCCAACGCCACCGAACCCCAACTGCTGCTGCTGATCTCGGCTCGGGCAGGTCGCGTCATGTGGTCCTACGAGTCGGTCGCCTACGCGAATATCCTCAAACACGTCGGGGTCCTCATGCAGACCCTCTACCTCACCGCCACCGCCATGAACCTCGGTGCGGTGGCCCAGGGCTTCTCCGACACCGCCGCCTTCACCGCCGCCACCGGTGCCGACGAACTGGAGGAATGCAATGTGGGCAGCATGATCCTCGGCACGCCCGCGGGGGACCGCTAGTTTGGGTGTCATACCCGGCTGGGAGCATCGAGATCATGACGGCGACCGGGGATCAGGTGCGGGCGGTGGCGCTCGCGCTGGCGCGCACCACCGAGCAGTTCGAATGGCAGATGCCCACCTTCCGGGTGGCCGGGAAACTGTTCCTGACCCTGCCCGAGAACGAGACCTCCATGGCGGTCCGGTGCCCCATCGTGGATCGGGACGAGCTGGTGCAGGCCGAGCCGGAGAAGTTCTGGATCGCCCCGCACGAGGCCGGGAACGCGTGGGTGCGGGTGCGACTCGCCGCCCTGGACGACCACGATGAACTGACGGCCATCGTCACCGACTCCTGGCGGCTCGCCGCACCCCGGGAACTGGTGGATCCGGTCTGAACGGCCGGATCCCGCCGCGATCGGGGTGGGTCAGAAGGTGACGCGCTGGTCCTCGGCCAGGAAGAGTTTGTCGCCGTCCTTGGTGGTGAAGGCCGCGTGGTACTCGGCCTGGTTGCGGACCACCTGGTTGGCACGGAACTCGTCGGGCGAATGGGAGTCGTTGGCGAGCAGATTCTCGGTGTACTGCGAGGTCTGCTTGGACCGCCAGTTGCGTCCCCAGGACTCGAGCATGGGCTGATAGTCGGGGTTCTCGACGCCGGCCCGCTTCTGGTTGATGCGATAGGCGGCGAAGGCCATCTGCAGGCCGCGGTTGTCGGCCACGTTCTCGCTGAGGGTGAGGGTGCCGTCGACGTGGTGCGCGGGGTCGAGACCAGCGGGGACCAGGCCGTTGTACTGGTCGACGAGCTTCTTGGTACGGGCGTCGAACTTCGCCCGGTCCTCGGCGGTCCACCAGTCCTTCAGGTTGCCGTCCGCGTCGTACTTGGAGCCCTGATCGTCGAAGCCGTGGCCGATCTCGTGACCGATGACCGCGCCGCCCGCGCCGTAGTTGACCGCCGCCTCGGCCTTCGGGTCGAAGAACGGCGGCTGCAAAAAGGCTGCGGGGAACACGATTTCATTGTTGACCGGCTGGTAGTAGGCGTTCACCGTCTGCGGCGTCATACCCCACTCGGTCTTGTCCACCGGCTTGTCCAGCTTGTCGAACATCTTCTTGGCGCCGAAAACATTGGCGGCGCGCAGGGATTGGATGAGCTGGCCGCGGGTGATCTTCAGCCCGGTGTAGTCCTCCCACTTGTCCGGATAGCCGATCTTCACGCCCATCTTGCCCAGCTTGACCAGCGCGGCGTCCCGGGTGGGCTGCGACATCCACGTCGAATTGGTGAAGTTGTCCTTGTAGGCCGCGACCAGGTCGGCCACCATGTCCATCGCCCGATTCTTGGCCTCGGGCGGGAAGTGCTTGGCCACGTACAGCTTTCCGAGCTGCTCGCCCACCGTGCTGTCGACGGTGCCGACCGCCGACTTCCACCGCTCCGGCCGCTGCTGCTGCCCGCTCATCACGGTGCCGAAGAATTCGAAGTTGGCGTCGGAGAGCGTCTTCGGCAGGAACCGGGCGAACTCCCGCACCAGCGACAGTTTCAAGTAGTCCCGCCACACCGCGATATCCACGTCGTGCCACAGCTGCCCCGCCGCGGTGACGAACGACGGCTCGCCGACGATCACCGTCGCGAACAGGCTCTTGGGCCGATCGGTATTCCCGGAAAGCCAGGGCTCCCAATCGAATTGCGGCGCCAGCGCCACCATGTCGGCCCACGACATCCTGTTGTAGCTGGCCTCGGTGTCATGCAGTTTGATGTTGTCCCAGAACCCGGCCGCGATCCGCTTCTCCAGATCCAGTACCCGGCCCGCCATGGCCACCGGGTCCGGGAATCCGGCCCCGGTCGCGATCTTCTCCAGGTATGCCTTGTATCCGGCCAGCTTGTCGGCGTATTCGGGCTTGCGATAGTACTGCTCGCTCAAGCCGATTCCGGACTGACCGACCGAGGCGATGTACGCGCGGGAGTTCTTCCGGTCCACCGAGACGCCCAGCCCGATCAGCCCGCCGATCGGCAGCGCGCCCATCACCTTGGCCAGCTCCGGCTTGCCCGCGGCCTTGTCGATGTCGGCGAACATGTCGGCGAGCGGCGTGAGGCCCAGCTGCTCGATGGTGTCGACATCCATCCGGGCGTCGTACAGATCGCGGATCTGCTGCTCGGGTGTGTCCGGCTTGGGATCCTTGATGTCCTCGATGATCTCGCGCAGCTGGCCCTGGACCCGATCCGCGACATCGTCGAAGGTCCCGAACGACACCTTGTCCGGCGGCAGCTGATACTCCTGCAGCCACTTGCCGTTGACGAACCGGTACAGGTCGTCCTGCGGCCGCACCGTCGCGTCCGACCCGGACATGTCGGGGCCGGTGAGCTGGGTCGAGGTGACCGTGTTCTTCGTATCGCTGCTACACGCCGCCAGCGTGGCGACGGCCGGCGCGAGACCGAGCGCGATCAGAAAACGACGACGGTCCATACCGGCCGGACGATCCGACGAACTCACAGGCACTACCTCTCCCCGAAGCTGCGATACCGACGCGAGGCTACCGGGGACGGCGGCCTCGCGCGGGTTGTCACGTCCTCAGAGGGTGACGCGCTGGTCCGGCGGCAGGTATGCCTTGTCGCCGTCCTTCAGGTGATAGGTGCTGTAGAACTCGCCCAGATTCCGTACCACCTGATTGCACCGGAATTCGGCCGGAGAGTGCGGATCGGACGCGATCTGACTCTGCAGCGCCTCGGTGGTCATCTTGGTGCGCCAGGTCCGGCCCCAGGATTCGAACATCGGCCGATAGTCGGGAGTATCCGTCCCCTTGCGCTTCTCGGCCATCCGATAGGCCGCCAGGGAAATCTCGAGCCCGCGCAGATCCGCCAGATTCTCACCGACCGTGAGCTCGCCGTTGACGTGCTGATCGGGCGGCAGGCCCGCCGGCACCAGCGCGTTGTACTGCGCGATCAGCTGGTTGGTCTTGGCCGCGAAGGCCGCCTTGTCCTCCGGTGTCCACCAATCCTTCAGATTGCCGTCCCCGTCGTACTTGGAGCCCTGATCGTCGAACCCGTGGCCGATCTCGTGCCCTATCACCGCACCGCCCGCACCGTAGTTCACCGCGGGCTGGGCATCCGGATCGAAGAACGGCGGCTGCAGAAAGGCCGCCGGGAACACGATTTCATTGCCGCTGGGGTTGTAGTAGGCGTTCACCGTCTGCGGCGGCATGACCCATTCCGACTTGTCCACCGGCGTCCCCAGCCGATCGAACATTCGCTTCGCCTCGAAAGCGTCCGTGGCGCGCAGGGATTCGACCAGCCTGCCCCTGGTGACCGTGAGTTTGGAGTAGTCCTGCCACTTGTCCGGGTAGCCGATCTTGGCGTTGATCTTCCCGAGTTTCGCGATGGCCGCGTCCCGGGTGGGTGGCGACATCCACGTCGAATTCTGGAAGTTCTCCCGATACGCCGCGCGCAGATCGTCGACCATCTCGAGTGCCCGCTTCTTGGCCTCGGCCGGGAAATGCTTGGCCACGTACTGCTTTCCGAGCGCTTCGCCCACGGCGTCGTTGACCGTTTCCACGGCCCGCCGCCACTGCTCCGGCTGTTCCCGCAGCCCCTGGACCACCTTGCCCGTGAAATCGAAATTGGCGTCGGCGATCGCCTTGGGCAGATAGGGCGCGTACGCGCGCACCAGGCTCAGCTTCAGGTACTCGCGCCAGGCGGCGAGGTCGACGTCGGCCCACAGCTGCCCCGCGCCGGTCACGAACGACGGCTCGGCCACATCGACCTTGCCGAACATGTTCTTGGGCCGGTCGGTGTTCCCCGAAAGCCAAGGGTCCCAGTCGAATTGCGGTCCCAGCGCGGTCAGCTCGGTCCAGGTCATCAGGTTGTAGGTCGCGTCGGTATCGCGGGTTCTGACATTGTCCCAATGGAATCCGGCGATGCGGGTCTCCAGGTCCACCACCCGGTCGGCCAGCGCGGTCGGGTCCGGGAACCCGGCTCCGGCGGCGAGGCGCTGCATGAACGTCCGGTACGCGGCGAGCCGGGCGGCGTATTCGGGCTTGCGGTAGTACTGCTCGCCCATGCCGAGCCCGGACTGCTCGATCGAGGGGAGATAGGCATTGGAGTTCTTCGGGTCCGGGCCCACGCTCAGGCCGATGAGACCCACAGTGGTGAATCCGCCCATCACATGCGCGAGATCCGGCTTGGTCGCGGCCTTGTCGATCTGATCGAACAGATCCTGCAGCGGCGTCATGCCGAGCGTCTCGATCTCGTCCCGGTTCATCCGCGCGTCGTAGAGGTCGCGGATCTTCTGCTCGTCCGACCCGGCCTTGGGATCGCGGATCCCCTCGATGATCTCCCTCAGCTGCCCCTGGACCCGCTCCTGCACGTCGTCGAAGGTCCCGAACGACGACTTGTCCGGTGGCAGCTGATACTCCTGCAGCCACTTCCCGTTGACGAACCGGTACAGATCGTCCTGCGGCCGCACTGTCGGATCCGACCCGGACATGTCCGGCCCGGTCGGCGGTTTCGAGGACTGGGAGTCCGGGGAGCAAGCTGGCAATACGGCCACGGCGGGCGCCAGGCCCAGGGCGATCAGGAACGTACGGCGGTCGAGAGCGATGGGGCGCTCGGACAACGCGAATCTCCTCTACCGGATGATCGGAACAGCTCGGACGTTGCTCGCGCCGACGCTAGTTGACCCGACTGAGGAAAATCTGAATCCGCGCCGAGCCATCTGCTCCGCCCCGATTTCACCCTGAACAGGGTCTTCGCTAAACTGTTCCGGTTGCCTGCGGGAGCTATGCCCGCACTTCGGCCGCGAACCCACAGTGGTTGTTCTCCTGTTCGGTGAAAAACCGCTGGCAGGCGCTGCCCCGCGTACCTGCGGAGCGGGCCATTGGCTCAGCTGAAGGGCAACTGACCATGCCCGTCGGGTCGGCAATCCGGCGTGCATATCGTCCAGGTCTAGGAGGAGCTGAAGTGATTCAGCAGGAGTCGCGGCTGCGCGTCGCCGACAACACGGGTGCCAAGGAGATCCTCTGCATCCGCGTTCTCGGTGGTTCGTCGCGCCGCTATGCCGGCATCGGCGACATCATCGTCGCCACTGTCAAGGACGCCATCCCCGGCGGCAACGTCAAGAAGGGCGAGGTCGTCAAGGCCGTCGTCGTGCGCACCGTCAAGGAGCGTCGTCGCCCGGATGGCTCGTACATCAAGTTCGACGAGAACGCTGCGGTGCTGATCAAGGCGGACAACGATCCGCGTGGCACCCGTATCTTCGGCCCGGTCGGCCGTGAGCTGCGTGAGAAGCGCTTCATGAAGATCGTCTCGCTGGCCCCGGAGGTGCTGTAACCATGAAGGTGCACAAGGGCGACACGGTCATCGTGATCTCGGGCAAGGACAAGGGCGCCAAGGGCAAGGTCATCCAGGCCTACCCGGCGACCGGCAAGGTCCTCGTCGAGGGCGTGAACCGCATCAAGAAGCACGTCGCGAACTCCGCGAACCAGCGTGGCGCCAGCTCGGGCGGCATCGTCACCCAGGAAGCGCCGATCCAGGCCTCCAACGTGATGGTCGTCGACTCCGACGGCAAGCCGACCCGCGTGGGCTACCGCACCGATGAGAACGGCAAGCGGGTCCGCATCTCCCGTCGCAACGGGAAGGACATCTGAGATGACTTCTACTGAGAACAAGGTGCAGCCGCGCCTGAAGACCCGCTACCGCGAGGAAATCAAGCCGGCCCTGAACAACGAGTTCAACTACGCCAACGTGATGCAGATCCCGGGCGTGGTGAAGGTCGTCGTCAACATGGGTGTCGGCGACGCCGCCCGTGACGCCAAGCTGATCAACGGTGCGGTCGCCGACCTCACCCTGATCACCGGCCAGAAGCCCGAGATCCGCAAGGCGACCAAGTCCATCGCGCAGTTCAAGCTGCGTGAGGGCATGCCGATCGGCGCGAAGGTCACCCTGCGCGGCGACCGGATGTGGGAGTTCCTGGACCGTCTGATCTCGATCGCGCTGCCGCGTATCCGCGACTTCCGCGGTCTGTCGCCGAAGCAGTTCGACGGCAACGGCAACTACACCTTCGGTCTCTCCGAGCAGTCCATGTTCCACGAGATCGACGTCGACAAGATCGACCGTCCGCGTGGTATGGACATCACCGTGGTGACCACCGCCACCAACAACGAAGAAGGCCGGGCCCTGCTCAAGCACCTCGGCTTCCCGTTCAAGGAGAACTGATCCATGGCTAAGAAGGCTCTGATCAACAAGGCCAACGCCAAGCCGAAGTTCGCGGTGCGCGCCTACACCCGCTGCCAGCGCTGCGGCCGCCCGCACGCCGTCTACCGCAAGTTCGGCCTGTGCCGTGTTTGCCTGCGCGAGATGGCCCACCGCGGCGAACTCCCGGGCGTCCACAAGTCGTCCTGGTGACTTGCCGGTCCTGGTGACCGCGTAATACCAAACCCGAAGGCCCCCACCGAGATCCGTCTCGGCGGGGGCCTTCGACGCGATGAGGCTTCAGCTGCCGCCGCTGGGGAGATGGCCGCCGAATCCGCCGCGCAACACCCGGCCGCCGGCCGCGGGGACGCCGCGGTCGAGGACGCGGCCGGTGGCGGGGCGGATGAAGCTGCCCAGCGTCAGGCCTACGACCGCGCCGACGGCGGGGTAGATCAGCGACGAGGAATGATGCAGCCAGAAGCGGGAATACGTGTCCTCGTCGGTGTCGCAAAGGTCATCGTCGACCCGTACGTTGGTTTCCGGGTCCATGCAGATCGCCACATCGGTCGGTTCGGTGTCCGCGTAGGTGGTGGTCGGGGCCTGTGTGGTGGTTGTCGGGACCGTAGTGGTCGGGACTCGTGTGGTGGTTGTCGGTCGCACAGTGGTGAGGGCGATCGGCGGCAGGGTAGTGCTCGGGGCCGCACGCTCCGAGGGGGCGGCGACGCACCCACTCGATACCAGCGCGGCCGCCACCGTCGCCGGTAGCAGATATGACACCCGAAGTGAGCGCTTGCGCGGTCTATCGGTGGCTGTCCCGATCTTCCCTGGCATAAAAACCGGTCCTTCCCCCATCGTCAGAGCGGGGAGCCTAGCAATACGGGCGGGCGACCGACACCGGCTTCCTCGTGACCGACCGATTGCCCAGCCGATTCGATCGGCATTGGCGCAACTACTTGCCGGCTGCGCGCACCGTTGCTCGATATCGAGTATATTTGGATCTGATATCACATATATAGGCGAGTCGGTGAGGAGTTCGTCCATGTCCAAACTTCTGATCGAAGTCGATGATGAGGCACTCGCGGAGGCCCAGCGCATTCTGGGCACATCCACCAAGAAGGACACGGTGAATGCCGCACTCATCGAGGTCGCGAAGCGGATCAAACGAGCCAAGGCTCTCGCGGAGCTAGCGGAGATGGGGGAGCGGGGTGATTTCGACATCCTGCTCGAGAAGGGCAACTACCGCCCATGATCCACTACTTGATCGACACTTCGGCCGCGGGACGGTTGTTCTCGAATCCATCTCTGCGCAAGGCTTGGGAAGAGCCACTGACCGCGGGGGTGATCGCCGTCTGCGACGTTGTCGAACTCGAGTTCCTCTTCAGCGCGACTTCCCTGGCGGACCGACTGCGCAAGAAGGATCTCATGTCCGAGCTCTTCGGATGGGTTGTCATGCCCGACGATGGATGGCAACGGGCTCATCGCGTACAACAATCCCTCACCGAATCCGGACGACATCGCAGCGCAGGCGTCACGGATCTGTTGGTAGCGATCACAGCTGCCACCCATAATCTCACAATTCTCCACTACGACCATGATTTCGAGACGGTTGCCGGCGTGACCGGCCAACCGACACAGTGGATTTCACCGCCCGGCTCGATTCCGTGACTCCGCTCTGGCTCTCTAGGCCCGCTTCGCGACCTCGGCACCCGCCGAATCCGATCTCGACGCCGCCTCGGAGGCCCACCAGATCAGAAGGCCGCGCCCTGCTCGAGCACCTCGGCTTCCCGTTCAAGGAGAATTGATCCACAGTCGGAGAGCGAGCAGCGGTTGGAGTGCGCTGCCATGCGCAGACGGGCGGCAAGTCCAACCGTTCCAAACTCGCACTACAACTGAGAAATTGGCGCGAGAACACCATTCGATGGCGGATATTGCGGGGTTACACCGGTCGTCGGCAGGTTCGCCTTCGGCGACCGGCCACCGGTGCGGGCGGACGATATCTACGCCGATGGGCTGACCAGCAAGCACCACAGGGCGCGAGCGGGGTTGCTGGACTCCGCCCGCTGCGAAGGTCTGCGACTTCAGCATCGAAGCTACCGACGCTTGCGTGTCGTTCGCGCGCCACGCATTCGCTCCAATGCCGAGTTGACAGCGTTCTTGTCGAATTGCGCGGGATCGAAATCGTCGGCGGTGTCGAGGCCGAGCCATTCCAGCACGTCTTCGTGATCGTGGCCGTTCGGGTCGGCGAGGGTCGCCAGGATGTTCTCGTATCCCCAGATTCCGCCGCAGTCTTCCGGCGGAGCGGCGCGCCTTCCGCCGGTGCAGCGAGGGTACTCGGCCGTGGCTTCGGCGGGGCCGATGTGCTCGACGAGAATGGTGTGCTCCCAGTCATCGCCGAAGTCATAGGTGTAGACCAGCTTCGCGCCGCCGCTGGCGACCTGTTCCAGCGTCGCCTTGGTGTCGGCGCGACGACCCAACTCGGGGTCCGGCTCGCCGAAATCGCCGAAATCGGTTTCGAACACGTGCAAATGGTCGTCGTCCCATTCGAACGCGGCTTGCAACACATCGTGCAGTTCGTTCAGCGGGATGTCGCCCGGTACCTCGAGTCGCCGCCAGATCGGCGGCTTGGCACCGCGTAGATCGACCCGCAGCCGGTAGATCGGCGCCCGGCCGTCGCGGGTCTTGCGCTTGGTCGGCAGCTTGCGGGGTCTGGGCGAGCCGAGGGGGCGGCCGGCCGCAGTCGTGAACTGGCGCAGCATGTCCAGCAGGTCGTCGGGTGACGACTGCGGGTGGGCCGGAATCGGTTTCGGTGACCTCGGCAGCGCGCGCAGCCGGGCCTGCAACAGCGGGAGCACGATGTGGTAGCCGGGGCCGTCCTCGTCGCCCAGGTCGATGATGTCGGCGAGGTCGGCGGTGTCGAGATCCTCGCGGTCGTGCGTTGCGCGGCGATCCAGCGCCACCTCGGCGCGCCAGCGGAATTCGGCTGGGCTGAGCGGTACTTCGTGGAAGGTGAGTCCGGCCTCGCACGCGTGTTGTCGGACGTCGTCGAGTGCGGTCGGCAAATGGTGCGAGTCGATCAGATTGATGCTGGCCGCCGCGCCGCAGTGGTCTGGTTCGACGAGCAGGATGATCGCGTGTGACCGGTCCGCTCGGTCGAAACACGCTGACAGTACGAAGGCTTCGCCGTCGGGATCGGTCATGGCCAGGAAGTCTCGGGCGGTCACCGGTTGGGCCAGCTCCTCGATCCACGGCGCGGATCCGCGCGCCGGCAACCGGTCGAGTTCGGCGGCCGCCTCCTGCCCGAGGCGGCCCGCACCGAGGGACGCCAGCACAGCCAGCACCGCGGACGCGTTCTCACCCAGTGCGAGGATCGCCGGAAGCATTGGGGTGATTCCTGTTTCCTCCAGGTCGTCACCGGCCAGGCGGGTGGTCGCCAGCAGCATTCCGCCGAAGAGTTCGGCCTCTACCGGATCGATGAAGTGCTCGAGTGCGTGCAGGATGTCCTGCCTCGCGGTCTCGGGGTCGAAGCCGCCGCACTCGCCGCATTCACACCCGGTCGGAGCCTCCGCCGAACCCACCACTCGAAGACTGCCGCGTGACTCTCGCTTCCGGTTCACCCGCCCTACCCTATGTGCGAGCGGCCGCCCGTTCCATCGATTGCGCTCACGTCCGGAACCGATCAATCTTGGGGCTCCGGTTGAGGGCTGGACGGCCTCGTCCCCACTCAGTTCCGATGCGGTGGCATCGCGCTCGACCGCGTGAACCCGCTGGCGGCCAGGGCCGCGGCCCGCAGCATCATGGCCGGGGGCACCGGGGGAGCGCTGTCGACGGGTTCGCCGCCCATCGCCGTCGGGTGTGGTGAAATCCCGATGGCCCACCGGGTTTTCGAGCACGGGAAACGTGCCGAAGTGGACGGTGCCGGTCCAGCGGCGGATGTGGTCGGTGGCCGTATTCAGTTCGGCCGCCTGGGCGGCCAGCATGGAGCGCAGGGCGAACGCGGTCGCGAGCGGCGGACTCCGGAGGGTGGGTGTCGGGATGCTCGAGCCGCTGCTGCCGACGAAACGGCAAGTTCTGCAAGCCTGTCAGGGCATCGGATGTGTTCGGCATCCGCTGTTGGACGCACTGCGCCAGCTCACCGAGCCGCACGCGGAATGGGCTGCGCAAGACCGCCGATTTCGTGAAAGTGAGTGGCGCAGAGTCGAACTCATCGATTTCATCGATGATTGGGTGCCTTCGGCGCTACCGCCCGAGCACGGCTGTGCGGCCCTGCACGCCGAATCGCTGAGGTCGATCGCAGACCGGCTGGCGCACCTCGCGTCGTGCGCCGCCGCGCATCTGGCCCCCACCCTGGTTGATGTCTGGGGCCGGCTGGCCGAATTGGCGGTCGGCTACCGCGGTGTCATGTCACGTACGTGGTGACTCACACCGGTACGACGGTCAGCAGCGGTTCCAAACCCTTGAAGTCGTCCGCGTTGCGGGTGAACAGAGGCAGGTCGTTTGCCGAGGCGATGGCAGCGATCATCAAGGCCATTTTGCGGGGTTTCGGGCTACGGCCTGATGCGACAACGAGTTTCGCCATCGACGTGAACCGTCGAGCGGATGCGGTGCAGAATGGCAGCGCGTCGAAGCCGTGTTCGATCGCTAGTAGACGCTCCGTACGAAGGGCGAGTGCCTGGGGCGTTGCCGCTAGAGCTATCCCCAAACCGAGCTGGGCCAGCGTCACCGTGCTGATCCGCGGTCGCACGGGCAGTCTGGAATCCTCGATGAGATCGATATCAGATGGTTCTCCATCGGTGTGCCGGTGATCGCGAGGGTGAATTCGCGGTCCAGGCGGCGCACACCCTGATGCACCTTCGTCTGATGGTTCTTGACGAATTGCGCCTCGTCGAGGATCACGCCGGCCCAGCGATGACCGGCGTACTGCTCGATATCCAAGCGCAGCAATGTATACGAGGTGACCAGGATATCGATGTCCGCCGTCAGCTCGTCCAGCGTCCGCCCGCTGCGGGCGAAGGTGTCGGTCACCGTCACGGTGCGCAGCTTCGGGGTGAAGCGTGCTGCTTCCGCCCAGTTCGCGACCACGCTGGCGGGCGCGACGATCAGCCACGGCGCACCATCCGGCTGGTGCTCTCGGGCGTGACAGATCAGGGCCAACGATCTAGAGCGCCGACCTGCCGGCCGTGAACCAGACTGTCGTCGCATACCGCCGCGGATCGCGCCTTCCAGTTGCCGGGCCTCGGGCGCCCATTCGGCGGACAGCACCCGCCCCTGCTCGGCATAGTTCAGTCCCCGCCAGAACGTGGTTTCGTCGAAATACTCTTCGAGGCTCAGATCCTCGACGACGAGCTTGTCCAATGACAGGGGCGCAGGCTACTCCGTGAGACTCGACCCGGACGCGTCACCGTTCACGCCACCTGGCCCCGCGCGTCGCCGGTATCGCACCGCTGGTGCAAGGAGAGCGAAAGCCTGACCGTCCCGCCAAGTCGCGGCCAGGGTATCGCCGCATCCAATCCTGTCAATGCCGCGTTGGGTCCGGCAAGACCCAGGGGTGTCCCAGACCGGTGGTAGACGTCGGGCCGTCTACCCCTATCGCGGGGGAGTCGAATCTCTCACCGGCGCAAAGGGTTCACGCATGCAGTACACCGAGACCGACGGGCCCGCTCTGCTGCTGGGACACGGGTTCCGTCATCGGTGGTCACGTAGGGCACCGGCCCAACTCCCTTGTCGAATAATCGAACTCGCGTGCTGGATGGCCGCCCTAGCGGACGGTTCCGCCAGCTGGAGGCGTCGTACTGTGCAGAGGGACGCGGGGAAGGTGGTGGCCGCCCGCGATCATCCGAGCCACCGACCCCGCAATGTCCGAGGTCGATACCGAACGGCTGCTCGAGTTGGCCGCGCGACGGCGCAGAACGTTGCTCCGGCGCTTTCTCTCTACACGGGGCGTGGAATCTCATCTGTTCACATGAGGATTTTCCGGGCGGCCGGTGCTGTGCTGATGAGCGAGGAAAACTCCGGATGGGTTGACCTTCGTACACCAGGATTGCATGCAGTTAGGAAAGGTCATGAGGATGAATAAGATTCGCGCGACCGTGGCAGCGTTCGCGTGTGCGCCGTTGATCGTGATTGGCACCGGAGTCGCCGCGGCGTCGCCCGCTCCCGACCCTGCCCCCACCCCTGCGGTACCGGTACAGGTCGAGCCTGCCGTTTTAACGCTGGTGCCTTCATTGGGGCTCAGCCTACTTCTCGTTCCGGGCTGCATTGCCGCCCTCGTCCCCCCGTTCACCGCGATCGGGGTTGCCTGCCTGGTGGGCGTCTGACCTGGAGAAATCCGCAGCGCGCTCTCGCACTTCGGTGCGAGAGCGCCCCTCGGTTACAGCGCGACACTTCGGGAGAGCAATATTCGGCAGATGTCCACCAGGGGCCGCAGGTGTCATCGGCCTGACACTCGCAACCATGGGGGGCGTGCACGCGGCGCCCCCGGCGGAACTGGGCGGTGGATCGGGGATAGTTCTCGACGACGGCTCACTGTGCACCCACACAGCGATTGGCTGGGACGCATAAGGCCGGACGGTCGGATTGACTGCGGGCCATTGAATGCGCGTGGCGGTGTGGGTTCGGGGTTCCGCCCGGCCCAGGCGTGCGGGCGAGTGCGCCGCCGCAATGGTCGTGATCTCCGAGAGTTATTGCGCGGCATTCGCGACAGTCAGCAAGAGCCGCACCAGCTCGGCCTGCCGGTGGGTCCCCGTCTTGATGAAGATGTGTTGCAGGTGCGTGCGGGCCGTGGCCAAGGAGACCGAGAGCTGGTCGGCGACAGCCGGTAAGCCTTCACCGTGCAGCACTCCCTTGGCGACCATGGTCTCGGCTTCGGTCAGCTCATACAGTTCCTGTAGCACTTCCGATTGCGGTCCCGGATCGTGATCCGGATCGACGACCAGCAGTAGCGCGGCTCGATGCCACGGCAAGCCTCCGGCCATACCGTCCAGAGGTGTGACATGCACCGTGAGAGCACGCTTTCCCGATCGTCGAGCGACTGCGATAGTGCCGCCCGCACCCGCCGGGGCGGCGGCCTCGCGGATGAGCCGGCACAGCTGCATATGCTTCGCGGGTGGCGTGGCGCGCAATCTCCCGAAGGAGTCCACCGCCAGCCCGTCGATATCGAGTGTGATCTCTTCGGCCATGGAGTTGGCGAACATCAGCGTGGCATCCTCGGCGACGATCAGGATTCCGTACTGCGCCTTTTCCAGTGTCGCGAACGCGAATGCGCGCTCACGGGCCAATTCGACCAGCTTCGACTGCGTGTGAAGGGCCTGCTCCAGGTGCGGCACCAGGGCGCGCATGAGTGCTCTGCCCTCGGAGTGACGAGATACATCGATGCTTTCGGGTAAGACAACGCAGATCCACGATGCCGGGATCTCGCCGCTGATGCGAGCGATGAGGCTGTTCGCCAGGCCGTCCGGACTGGTCTCGTCGGCACCGGGGCCGTTTCGCCGATGCTGGACCGCGAGGACTTCGTCGCTGGTCGCAATGGTGCCGACCGGAAGTTTATGGACGCGTTTGGCGACACGGGTCAGCTGTTCGCCGACGTCGTCTGCGGTGGCATCGGCACCGAACGCCTGAACGGTGAGCCGTCGGGTTGCCGGATCGGCGATGATCAGAAAGCCGTGAACGGCACCGAAAGCGGCCGCGATCTCACCGATTACCCCGGCCCATCGGTCCGGATTGGCGCCCGCGTCATAGATTCCGGAGATCAAGTGCGAGAACCGCTGGAGGGCGATCTGCACGTTCAGCCCTCCCACTCTCGGACTGGGGGCCACTGCGGGTGATCATCTGCGATGCATTGCATAGGCATTTACCAGCCGGTCGGAATGCAACCTTCCGTCAAACGTAAGATCGTTTTCGCAGTCGTCGTCGGTACAAACCGTCTACGTGGTCACCGGCACTGGCAGATGGATCTCCTGAGCCGCCGCTCACGTGCCCATCGTGAGGAAACGTAGCTCGTATCAGACCAATTCGGACGACTGGTTTCAAGTGCGACTCGCCGGTCGATGGGTCTGTGGCCGTGTGTCGGCCGGCGTCGGACAGACCACTCGGTGTAAAGCTCGGTGACTCGGTCGAAAGACGCCACGTGGTGCAGGTCACCGGCTTCGGATCCGGGCACCCCGATTTGGGGTGGACCAGGACGATTGCCTACACTGGTCCGGTTGCTTGGCACCTGTGTGTCCGCAGGCGTCTGTCTGCGGCGTGTTCCGGGCGCAAGCGAATCATCCGGTCGGGCGTTCCCGGCTGGACCGCCCCGAATTGTCGTAGGCCCACGACCGCCGATCTCAGACGGTGCTGAATGGGAACCGCGGCAGGAAGGTACCGGTCAAACAACATGACCATGACTGATCCCATCGCAGACTTCTTGACCCGTCTGCGCAACGCCAACTCGGCGTACCACGATCAGGTGAAGGCGCCGCACTCGAAGCTCAAGGTGAACATCGCCGAGATCCTCAAGCGCGAGGGCTACATCGCCGACTTCCGCGTCGAAGATGCGCCCGTCGGCAAGAACCTGATCGTCGACCTGAAGTACGGCCCGAGCCGTGAGCGTTCCCTGCAGGGTGTGCGCCGCGTGTCGAAGCCGGGCCTCCGGGTCTACGCGAAGTCCACCAACCTGCCCAAGGTGCTCGGCGGCCTGGGCGTGGCGATCATCTCCACGTCCTCGGGTCTGCTCACTGACCGTCAGGCCAAGCAGCAGGGCGTGGGCGGCGAAGTCCTCGCCTACGTCTGGTAAGGGAGGTAGGAACAATGTCGCGTATCGGTAAGAAGCCGATCCCGGTTCCCGCCGGCGTCGAGGTGACCATCGACGGCCAGAACATCACGGTGAAGGGTTCCAAGGGCACCCTCTCGCACGTGATCGCCGAGCCGATCACCGTTGCCAAGGCCGAGTCCGGTGAGCTGGAGGTGGTTCGTCCCAACGACGAGCGCCAGAACCGCTCCCTGCATGGTCTGACCCGCACCCTGATCAGCAACATGATCGTGGGTGTGACGCAGGGCTACGAGAAGAAGATGGAAATCTTCGGCGTCGGTTACCGCGTGCAGGCCAAGGGCTCGAACCTCGAGTTCGCCCTGGGCTACAGCCACCCGGTTCCGGTCGACGCGCCCGAGGGCATCACCTTCGCGGTGGAGTCCCCGACCAAGTTCTCGGTGTCCGGCATCGACAAGCAGAAGGTCGGCCAGATCGCCGCGGTGATCCACGGCCTGCGTAAGCCCGATCCGTACAAGGGCAAGGGCATCCGCTACGCCGGCGAGGTCGTTCGCCGCAAGGTCGGAAAGACGGGTAAGTAAGCCATGGCACAAACCGAAAAGCAGAAGGCCGCTCGCAAGCCGATCGGCAAGGACGCCTCGACCGCGCGCCGCCTGTCCAAGACGCGCCGTCACTTCCGTCTGCGCAAGAAGGTCGTCGGCACCACCGCGCGTCCGCGCCTGGTGGTCAACCGCTCCGCGCGCCACATCCACGCCCAGCTGATCGACGACTCCGCCGGCAAGACCATTGCCGCCGCGTCGACCATCGAGGCCGATGTGCGTGCTCTCGAGGGTGACAAGTCCGCCAAGGGCGCCAAGGTCGGCGAGCTGATCGCCGCCCGCGCCAAGGCTGCCGGTGTCGAGGCGGTCGTGTTCGACCGTGGTGGTCACGACTACCACGGCCGTATCGCGGCTCTCGCTGACGCCGCCCGTGAAGGTGGGCTGAAGTTCTGATGATCAACACTGCGAACGGAAGGAACGTCTGATGCCGGGACGTCAGCGGCGCGACGGCGGAAACGGTCCCGCCGGACAGAATGGTGGCAGCGACAACCGCGATCAGCGCGGTGGCGGTCGCGACCGCCGCGGCGGTAGCGACCGTCGCGACAATGCCGCCGAGAAGAACCAGCTCGAGCGCGTCGTCGCGATCAACCGCGTCTCCAAGGTCGTGAAGGGTGGTCGTCGCTTCAGCTTCACCGCCCTCGTGATCGTCGGTGACGGCAATGGTCTCGTCGGCGTCGGCTACGGCAAGGCCAAGGAAGTTCCCGCGGCCATCCAGAAGGGTGTCGAAGAGGCTCGCAAGAACTTCTTCCGCGTTCCGATGATCGGCTCCACCGTCACCCACCCGGTTCAGGGTGAGGCGGCCGCCGGTGTCGTCATGCTGCGTCCGGCTTCGCCCGGTACCGGTGTGATCGCCGGTGGCGCGTGCCGTGCCGTGCTGGAATGCGCGGGCATCCATGATGTTCTGGCCAAGTCGCTCGGTAGCGACAACGCCATCAACGTCGTGCACGCCACCGTTGCGGCTCTCAAGATGCTGCAGCGTCCCGAAGAGGTCGCCGCTCGCCGCGGTCTGCCGATCGAGGACGTGGCCCCGGCCGGCATGCTGCGTGCGCGCGCGGGACAGGGAGTCTGATATGGCACAGCTGAAAGTGACCCAGGTCAAGTCCAGCATCGGCGCCAAGGCGAATCAGCGGGACTCGCTGCGCACCCTCGGGCTGCGCGGCATCCGCAAGGTCGTGGTGCGTGAGGACAACGCGCAGAACCGCGGCCTGATCAACGTCGTGCGCCACCTCGTTCAGGTTGAGGAGGTCTAAGCATGACCATCAAGTTGCACCACCTGCGTCCTGCCCCCGGTGCCAAGACCGAGAAGACCCGTGTGGGTCGCGGTGAAGGCTCGAAGGGCAAGACCGCGGGCCGCGGTACCAAGGGTACGAAGGCTCGCAAGAATGTCCCGGTCCGCTTCGAGGGCGGTCAGATGCCGATTCACATGCGTCTGCCCAAGCTCAAGGGCTTCACCAACCCGTTCCGCACCGAGTACCAGGTCGTGAACGTCGGTGACATCGCCCGCGTGTTCCCCGAGGGCGGCACCATCGGCAAGGCCGAGCTGGTCGCCAACGGCCTCGTTCGCAAGAACGAGCTCGTGAAGGTGCTCGGCGAGGGCGAAATCGCTGTGGCCGTTCAGGTCTCGGCCGACAAGTTCTCCGGCTCCGCCAAGGAGAAGATCACTGCGGCGGGTGGCACTGCCACCGAGCTGGCCTGACGGTAACCTGAAATAGCAATGGCACCGGGCGAGTCGCGAGCTCGCCCGGTGCCGCTGTTAGAGTTCAAGTGTTGTCTGCCAACACCGTCATGGTTCTCGGCGTTTTTCGGCTAAACCAGCCCATCGCTGAATCCGTGGCCTGACCCATGTCGTTAGCCAGGAGGATCTGTGCTTTCCGCCTTCGTGTCGGCTTTCCGGACCCCGGACTTACGGCGGAAGATTCTCTTCACGCTGGGACTGATCGCGCTCTACCGGCTCGGTGCGTCGCTGCCCTCGCCGGGCGTCAGTTACAAGAACGTTCAAGAATGCATCAACCTGGTCAACGGCGGCAATGACGCCGGTATCTACCAGCTGATCAACCTCTTCTCCGGCGGCGCGTTGCTGCAGCTGTCCGTGTTCGCGATCGGCATCATGCCGTACATCACGGCGAGCATCATCATCCAGCTGCTGACGGTCGTCATCCCGCGGTTCGAGGAACTGCGCAAAGAAGGCCAGTCGGGTCAGAACAAGATGACCCAGTACACGCGGTATCTGTCGATCGCGCTGGCCGTGCTGCAGTCGACCGGTCTGGTCGCGCTCGCCTCCCGCGGTCAGCTGCTGCGTGGCTGCCAGAAGGACATTCTGGACGACACCTCGATCTTCGGCATGATCATCATCGTGCTGGTCATGACCGCGGGTGCGGCCCTGGTCATGTGGTTCGGCGAGCAGATCACCGAGCGCGGCATCGGTAACGGCATGTCGCTGTTGATCTTTGCGGGTATCGCGGCGCGAGTTCCGTCGCAGGGCAAGCAGATCTACGACAGCCGTGGCCTGCTCACCACGATCCTGGTCGGTTTCGCCGCATTCGTGGTCATCGTGGGCGTCATCTTCGTCGAGCAGGGCCAGCGCCGGATTCCGGTGCAGTACGCCAAGCGCGTGGTCGGCCGGAAGATGTACGGCGGGTCCTCGACCTATCTGCCTTTGAAGGTGAACCAGGCCGGTGTCATCCCGGTCATCTTCGCTTCCTCGCTGCTGTATCTGCCGAACCTGTTGGCGCAGTTGACCCAGAAGAGTTCCGGTAACCCTGCCAAGTGGCAGGAGCTGATCCAGAAGTACCTGGTCAACCCGAGTAACCCGGTCTATGTGGCGATCTACTTCGCCCTGATCGTGTTCTTCACCTACTTCTATGTCGCGATCACCTTCAATCCGGAGGAGCGCGCGGACGAGATGAAGAAGTTCGGCGGCTTCATTCCCGGCTACCGCCCGGGCAGGCCGACCGCCGATTACCTGAACTTCGTCCTGAGCCGGATCACCCTGCCCGGCTCGCTCTACCTCGGCGCTGTCGCGGTGCTACCGAACCTGCTGCTGGGCATCGGCTCCGGAGGCGGCGGCGTGTCCAGCCTGCCGTTCGGTGGTACCTCCGTGCTGATCATTGTGAGCGTCGGCCTCGATACCGTGAAACAGATCGAGAGCCAGTTGATGAACCGAAACTACGAAGGGTTCCTGAAGTGAGACTCGTACTGCTCGGACCGCCCGGTGCCGGTAAAGGCACCCAGGCCGAACTGTTGTCGGAAAAGCTCGGTGTTCCGCACATCTCCACCGGGAACCTCTTCCGCACGAATATCGCGGAGCAGACTCCGCTGGGCCGCGAGGCGCAGCAGTACCTGGACGCCGGCAACCTGGTCCCGTCGGACGTGACCAACCGCATGGTCGAGGCGCGCATCGCCGAGCCGGACGCTGTCAACGGCTTCATCCTGGACGGCTACCCGCGCACGGTGGACCAGGCCGAGGCGCTGGAGAAGATGCTCAAGGAGGCCGGCAAGGAGCTCGACGCCGTCATCTCCTTCGTGGTCGACGAGGACGTGGTGGTCGAGCGCATGCTGGCCCGCGGC
The DNA here is from genome assembly GCF_042754245.1 of Nocardia sp. NPDC059228. Taxonomy (NCBI): domain Bacteria; kingdom Bacillati; phylum Actinomycetota; class Actinomycetes; order Mycobacteriales; family Nocardiaceae; genus Nocardia; species Nocardia sp. NPDC059228. Next base: position 566,990 of record NZ_JBHZAL010000001.1, read on the forward strand.
CGCGGCGACGACACCGAAGAGGTCATCCGCAACCGCATGCGCGTGTACCGCGAGGAGACCGAGCCGCTGCTGGAGCACTACGACGGCCAGGTCGTCTCGGTCGAGGGTGTCGGCGACGTCGCCGAGGTCAACGATCGGGCGCTGAAGGCCCTGGGCCGCTGAATGGTCTTCGGACGCAAGAGCAAGCGGGTGGTGCCCTTCCGCACCGCCGGTGAACTGGACGCCATGGCGGCGGCCGGCGCTATCGTTGGCCGCGCGCTGGTGGCGGTGCGCGCCGCCGCCGCGCCCGGCGTCTCCACCTGGGAGCTGGACGAGGTGGCCGAGCAGGTCATCCGTGAGGCCGGTGCGATCCCGTCCTTCAAGGGCTATCACGGTTTCCCGGGTTCCATCTGCTCGTCGGTGAACGACCGGGTGGTGCACGGCATCCCGTCCAAGGATGAGGTCCTCGCCGAGGGCGACCTGGTATCCATCGACTGCGGCGCCATCCTCGAGGGCTGGCACGGTGATTCGGCGTGGACGTTCGGCGTCGGCACCATCATCGAGGCGGACCGTCTGCTCAGCGAGGCGACCCGGCTGTCCATGGAGGCCGGCATCGCCGCCATGCTCCCGGGCAACCGGCTCTCGGACGTCTCGCACGCTATCGAGCAGGGCACCTACGCCGCCGAGAAGCTGCACGACCGCAAGTACGGCATCGTCTCCGGTTACGGCGGCCACGCCATCGGCCGTGAAATGCACATGGACCCGTTCCTGCCCAACGAGGGCGCACCCGGCAAGGGCCCCGAACTCCGTGTCGGCTCCGTCCTCGCCATCGAGCCCATGCTCACCCTCGGCACCACGGAAACCCATGAGCTGGACGACAACTGGACCGTCGTCACCGACGACGGCACCCGAGCCGCCCACTGGGAGCACACGGTCGCGGTCACCGAAAACGGCCCGCGCATCCTGACCCTGCGCCCGGAGTAGGCTCCGCACAACACTTTCCGCGCCCGCTTCAGCCCCAGGCTGAGGCGGGCGCGGTCGTTCCGGCCCATGCGAGTTGGTGATACCGGGTATGCGGGATTCTCGCTGTTCGCATACCCGCACCGCTCGTAGCGTCGACCGTATGAGCAACACCGACAACCGAGAACTCCTCCGGGCCGTCTTCGAGCAGCTGGCGCTGGGCAACGGTCGTGCCCTGACCGACGCGATGGCCGACGATTGCCGCTGGACCTTTCCCGGATCGTGGTCGTGGTCGGGCACCTGGGGTCCGAAAACCGCTGTGGTGCACGGTCTTCTGCGTCCCCTCATGGGCCAGTTCGCCGCCGCCTACCGCATGGAGGCGGATCTGATCCTGGCCGACGGCGACCGAGTGGTGGTCCACCCGCGGCTACGCCACCACCCTCGCCGGCGAGCCCTACCACCAGACCTACTGCCTGCTGTTCACCATGTCGGACGGCCTGATCACCGAGGTGGTGGAGCACTGCGACACGGCCCTGGTGGAGCGGGTCCTGAAGCTGCTCACGCCCACGTCCTGATGCGTCGGGCGTGGCGGTGGGGGCCCGGGGCGGATTCTGGTTCGATGGAGTGATGGCCGACAGGGTTGTTCTCATCACCGGGACCTCCAGCGGGATCGGGCTGGCGGTCGCCGCCGCGGCGGTGCGGGCGGGGTACCGGACCGTGGCGACACTGCGCAATCTGGACAAGGCCGCGCGGGTCCGGGGCACCGGGGCCGACGTGCGTCGCCTGGATGTCACCGATCCCGCCTCCATCGCCGAGTGCCTGGCGGGCGTGGTCGCCGACTACGGCCGGCTGGACGCTCTGGTCAACAATGCGGGCGTCTCGGTGCTGGGCACCCTGGAGCACCTGCCGATGGCGGATATCCGCCGGGCCATGGAGGTCAACTACTTCGGAGTGGTCGAGGCGACCAAGGCCGCCATGCCGCACCTGCGCGCGTCGAAGGGTCGCGTGGTGACGGTGACCAGCGTCGGCGGCGCGGTCGGGCAGCCCTTCAACGAGGCATACTGCGCGGCGAAATTCGCGGTCGAGGGGTTCATGCAGAGCCTGGAGCCGGTGGCCGCCACGGTCGGCGTCGGGGTGAGTGTCATCGAACCCGGCGCGGTGACAACGGAATTCGTCAACAACGCGCGAATCGACATCCCCGCCGCCATCGACGCCGCCGGTCCCTACGCCCCCGCGCTCGAGGCCTACATCAACCGTACCCGCGGCGCCTACCGCACTGCCCAAACCGCCGACCAGGTCGCCGAGGTGGTCCTGTCCGCGCTCACCGCCTACCCGATCGTCTTCCGCTGGCAGACTTCGGACTTCGCCCGAGCCTTCGTCGCCGACAGCCTCTCGGACCTCGACGGTTCCATCGTCGCGGGCCTGACCTCGAAGTGGGTCCGCTGACAGCGGGGTTCAGAACAGTCGAATATGCCTGACCCCCACCAGTATCCGCCGTAGCTCGGTGCGGAGTCTGCCGTCGGTGTTCGGGATCAGGGTAAGGCCGCAGGCGGCGGCGATGTGGTCGGCGACCGCACGCAGCGAGAGTTCGTCGGTGTGGATGTGTTCGGCGAATTCCGGTCGAGCCAGGGCATTCAGGCAATGATCCACCCGGTCGATGGCGAAGCTCTCGTGCCGCAGCCCGCCCAGCGCCCGTTCCCGCAGTCGCCGCACCACCGTCTCCGGACGCGCCATGAGCGCGAAATGCCTGACGTCGTGACCCTTTTCGCGCAGCCGCCCGACTGTTTCCGCGAAATAGACCGGCTCGACCACGGTCATCGGCGCGATCACCGGCCCGCCGTGTTTGCTCAACACCAGATCGAGTGTCTCGAAGACGCCCTGCCGCCAGGCCGGTAGATCCTGGAAGTCGGGTCGGAACTCCTTGGGGATAACCCGATGCAGCCCGAACCCGACCTCCTCGGGATCGCAGACCAGGCTCCCGGGCAACCGCCGATGCAACTCGAACGCGGTGTGCGTCTTCCCTCCGCCGAAGGGGCCATTGATCCACAGCAGCATGCCCGCCACCTTAGCCGCGGGCGTTGTTGTCCCTGGTCAGCTTTCGAGCAGGATGGTGACGGGGCCGTCGTTGACGAGCTCCACATGCATATGCGCCCCGAACCGTCCGGTGGCGACCGTCGCCCCGAGTGCGCGCAGGGTGGCGGCGAACGTGTCCACCAGCGGTTCCGCGACCGGCCCGGGAGCGGCGGCGTTCCACGAGGGGCGACGGCCCTTGGCGGTATCCGCGTAGAGAGTGAACTGGCTGATCACCAGAATGGGTGCCGACAGGTCGGCGGCGGAGCGCTCGCCGTCCAGAATCCGCAATCGAAACAGCTTGTCGGCCAGCGCTTTCGCGGTGCCCTCGGTGTCGGTGTGGGTGACACCGACCAAGGCCACCAGCCCGTGCGGCGCGCCGTGCGCGGCCGGATCGATCCGTCCGACCACCTCGCCGTCGACGGTCACCTGAGCCGATGTCACACGCTGCACCAGTACTCGCATGACAGTCGATCTTCCCAGATGGCCGAGCCGCGCTCGCTTGGCTACCCTGGGGCGGCCGTGCATGCCCCGAATTTCCTTGTGCGCCACCGGGAGTTCACAGCAGTAGGCTGTGCTGGCATCTTCAGCTGGCAACGGGCGGAGCGACAGTAGTTAGCGATGGCACCTGATAACAAAGACAAGTACAAGGACAAGGACCAGACGGCCTGGCCGACGCTGAAAGACCAGGCGAATTCCGGTCATCTGGAATTCGAGCCGGGCGCGGCCGAGCAGGGCGCGCAGGCCGCGGCGACCCTGGTCGGCGATCTGCTGTACTACCAACAGATCATCGACGGTCATCTCACCGATATCGGCCCGATCGGCGATCAGGAGTCGGGCCGGACGCTGGCCACCTATCTCGGTGCGATCGGCACGCACATGTCGGATGCGCTCACCACGCATATCGCCATCCTGCGGGACATGATCGACACGTTCAATCAGGCCGGGCGCAACTACGTCGACACCGACCACATGTCGGCGGACAACCTGCGCTACCTGCACACCTCGGCGCCGGACAAAGCCACCGACCTGAAAATCGACATCCCGAACAAGAAGTCGCCCAATAGTTACGACGATTCGGCCGACGACGGCTATCCGGACAGCCTGAAGAACTACAAGGGCGGCAAGGAGTCCTACTCCGTACGTCCGGAGCCCAAGGACACCAGGAGCTGGGAGCAGCTGTACAACCTCGGGCAGGATATGAAGCCCGATCCGTACAACAACGCCTACGAGCTCTACAAGCTGCTGAAGACCAAGGTCGACAGCAGCCTCACCGACTTCGACAACAAGGTCCAGGCGCTGCAGAGCAAGTGGCGCAGCGATGGCGCGAGCGCCGCGCAGGCCGCGGTGACGAGCTACTGCAACAGCATTCAGCCGCTGCTCGACACCATGGACAACGCGTCCCAGCTCATGCGCTACACCAACCGCTGGATGATCCAGACCGCGGCGTCCATGCCGTACGAGGGTCCGCATCAGCCGTGGAGCTGTGACAAGCAGGGTGAGCTGGACCGTTACCGCGGCTATTACCAGGACCATTACGTCGATGGCATGAACCACACCGTGCAGTCGACGCCTTCGGTTCCCGTTCCGGCGCCGGTCGAGAAGCCCAAGCCGAACCCCGATCCGAACCCGAACCCCAATCCGAATCCGAACCCCAATCCGAATCCGAACCCCAATCCGAATCCGAACCCCAATCCGAATCCGAACCCGAACGCCAATCCCAACCCGAATGCCGGTGGCGGCACCCCGAATTCCGGTGGTGGGACTCCGAACGCGGGTGGCGGCACTCCGAACGCCGGTGGTGGTACACCGGCCCCCAACCCCAAGGTGCCTCCGCTGAAGGACGCCAAGGATCCGAACCCCAAGGGCTCCAACCCGAACGGAACCAATCCGAACGGTGCGAACCCGAACGGCTCGAATCCCAACGGTTCCAACCCCAACGGTTCCAACCCCAACGGCACGAACCCCAACGGTTCCAACCCGAGCTTCCCGAATCAGACTCAGCCGCAGAACACCTCGAACGGCACCGGCTCCGGCGGCTCGGACATGTCGCAGCTGACCAGCCTGTTGAGCACGCTGGTCAGCGGTGCCAGCACCGGCATCTCGACGCTGGCCCAGCAGCTGCCGACCATCCTGCAGGCGCTGGATTCGATGCACTCCACGGATCTGTCGACCTTGGCCACCGCGCTGGGCGTGCCCGAGGACAAGCTGACGACCGCCTTCAGCGCCATCGAGCAGGACCCGTCGAAGGTGACGCAGCTGTCGCAACTGCTGGGCCTGTCGAACGCACCGCAGACGCCGACGGCCGGACTGCCAGGGGACACCACACCGCTGGGCGCGTTGGCGACGCCGAACTCGGGCCTGGCGAACGCGATTCCCGCGGCCGCCGTGACCAATCCGCCCTTGGCCGGTCTGACCAACCTGTTCGGCGGAGCCTCGACCCCCGGTCCGGAGCCGCTGGTGGGTGTCGTGGCCGCGCCGTCGGACGCGGCCGCACCGATCGCGACCGGGATCCCGAGCGCCGCGGCCGAACCCGAGGCCGAGCACGTCGACTTCATCCGGGGTCTCGGGCAGACCATCGAGGGTGTCGTCGAAGGGAACCCGGTGGTCGAGGCATGACCTGGGAATTCACCGACCTCGAGTTCAAGGTCCTGTGCAATCTGTACCGGCAGGGCGCGATTCCGTCGCCGCTGGTGTACACGAGCCGGACCATGGATCCCGACGTCTACGACCGCGAGCTGTTGGCGGCCCAGGAGGATCTCGACCTGCGACTCGATTCGTACTTCCGCGCGGTGTTCGAAGCCGTCTGCAACCCGGAGGTTTTCGTGGGTGTGCACGGCTGGCACGACGCGGATATCGACAATCCGGCAAAGCATCTGGTGGTGCACGGGGCGCGGCGCGGCCGCCGCGCCTGCGTGCTGATCCAGAAGCCCGGTGAGACGACGATGCACAGCGGCGGCGTCACGATGCTCGAGTGCGAACCGGAGGAACTGTCGGCCCTGCTGGTCGCGCAGCTCCCCGAGGCCGAGCCCGGCCAGTCGACCGCGATCCCGATCGCCACCGAGCCCGCGCCGCCGGATCCCTATGAGGCGCCGCGTGCTTCGGCCTTCGACACCTTCGAGGAGTCGGTCGACACCCGCAGTCTGCGTTTCTTCTCGACCCCGGCCGATCAGACCGGGGCCATGCAGATTCTGCAGGGCCGTTCCAAATACGGTCCCCGAGGCGTCGCGGTCTCCACCCTGGTGTGGCGGGATCTACCCGGCGACGGCCGCTACCTGATCGATCTCGATCCGGAGGTGAAGTCCGCTGTCGGCGTGGACAATCGCCGGTTCATCGAGCACCTCGACGGTGTCATCGCACAGATTCTGATGCACATGGAAGCCCGTGGGGAACAGCAGGAATTCGTCTGATCGAGGCCGGGGGACACGGCGCTGGCGTCGCCGTGTCCCCCGGATCACCACTCTCCGTTCAACTTCCGGCAACTGAGCGGTTGCCAGGAGCTGAAAGGGTCCTTGTCATGAGTGGTCGGTTGGAGTCATACCGGGACTTGTTGATGAGGGCGTCGGAGAAGACCGGTGAGGTCCGCGATGGCATCAATGGTGTGGTGAACACCTTCACCGCTCAGGCCGACGCGCTCGGCACGCCGTGGGGCAACGACTCGCTCGGCAGTCAGTTCGCGAATGGCGATCAGGGCTATCTGGCCAGCAAGAAGAACATACTCGAGGGTGCGTCCAACATGGCCGGTACGTTCGCGAATTTCTCCAAGTCGCAGAAGGATTCGGCCGACGAGCTGGAGCGCACCGAAGAGGCCAACCGCGAGGGCTTCCAGCAGGCCGCGCAATGAGCAACGAGCGTCGGAAGGCGGAGCTGGCGGAGATCCTGGACGGCTTCGGCGAGCAGATGCGCCTCATCACCCGACTGCAGCGCGAGCGGGCGGCGTTGACCGCGTCGGTGACGGTGCGCAAGCGAGTGACGGTCACCGTGAACGCCGACGGCACCGTGATCGATACCAAATTCTCCTCCGGCATAGAGGATCTCGACTATTCGGAGATCGCCCGGGCGGTCACCGAGGCCGCGCAGCAGGCCGCCGCCGAGGTGGCCCGCCGCGGCCGCGACATCATGGCCCCGGTATCCCAGAACCGCAAGCGGCTGCCCACCCTCGCCGACCTGGTGCCCGGCATGCCCGACCTGAGCAAGGAACTCGCCATTCCGGAGCCGCCGGTGGTCTCCACCGCGCCGCCGAAATCGCCGGAGCGCCTGGATGGTTACCGGGATCTGGACGCGAATACCGATGCGGCGCAGCCGCGGCGGGGCGGGGCCACCGATTCCGGATGGTGATACGACCGCGCTGGGCGAGGTAGCCGACCGTGGCTCTCGAACTGCCCTCGGAACTCGAATGGCTGGGCTGGATCGTCGGGGTCGAATGGCCCGAGGGCAACGAAGACCAGATGTGGGACCTGGCCACCTACTGGAAGAACGCGGCCGATGGCCTGCGTGACCAGGTCTCGGGTATGGACGCGGCCAAATCCGCCACGCTGGCCGCGTATGTCGACGGTGACGGCCGCGACAAGATGGCCAAGCAATTCGATCTGATGGCCGGCGTCGGCGGGAAACAGGACGGCAATACCTCCATCCTGGATCTGGCGGGCTTCTTCGACCAGCTGGGTGAATCGGTGCACGACACCGGAACCGAGATCGAGTCGACCAAGCTGATGTTCTACTCGTCGCTGGCCATGCTGGCGGTCGAGATGGCGGCGGCCTGGGCCTTCCCGCCCACCGCACCGGCCGCGGAGGCGGCGGCGCAGGCGGCCACCCGCATCGCGGTGCGCATCATCGGCCGGGAGGCGGTCGAGCGCATCGCCGAATACGTCGGCAAGCTGGTGGGCTCGTCGCTGGCGAAATTCATGCTGCGGCACTTCGTCCTGGATGCCGGGCTGGGCGTGCTCCAGGAAGTGGGCATCGAGGGCTATCAGATCGCGGCCGGGCACCGCAGTGGACTGGACTGGGGCAAGATCGGCGTCACCGCCGTCAGTTCGGCCGCGGGCGGTATCGCCGGTGGCAAGGTCGGCAAGGCGCTGGGCGAGCACTTCGAGGGCTCGGCCATGAATCACTACCTGAGCGCGGCCATCACCGGCACGAGTGCCGGATTGGCCGGTGCGGGAGCGGGATTCCTCGCCGGTACCGGTGCGCAGTTCGGGCTCGACGTGTACCAGCACGGGTGGGGCGACGCCTTCAAGAACATGGGCAACGCCTTCACCAATTTCGACCCGCGCATGCTGACCGCGGGCGTCGCCAACGGTGGCCTCTCCGGCCTCAATCACACGGCATCCCACCAGTTCTGGGAGCCCCGGGTGTCGCGCATGCGTGCGGGCGTCCCCGACAACTTCAATGTCGGCTTCCGACCCGATGCGGGCGGCACCGGCGACCTCGGCGGAAACTCCCACGGCAACGGCCATGTCGGCGATCCGGGCTCGACCGGCAATGGCGGCGACCTGGGCGGCAATGGCCATGGCGGCGGCGGTGACACCGGCGGCCCCCAAACCCACGCCGCCGGATTCGCCGGTGACACACACGATTCCGACCCGCGCCCCACCGGCGACGGCAGCACGGCGCGGCCCGAGGGCGGCGATCCCAGCGGCAATGGCGGCTACAGCGGCTCTGATTCCCGCGCACCCGCGGATCGCGGTACGACCGAGGATCCGAGCGCGGCGACCGGCGGCGACCACTCCGCCCAGTCCCACACCCCGTCGGACACCGGCTCGGTGGCGCACCCACCCGCCGATTCCGCCACCCAGCCACAGGCGCAGACCCACGAAAGTCACAGCGGCAACCCAGAATCCGGTGTTCAAGCGGGCACCCGCGATACCCTCGCGCCGACCTCGGCCGCCCCGACCTCCTCGAACGCTCCATCGTCCGCGTATGCTCCGATGTCCTCGAACGCACCGACGGCGACGACCAGCGGCGACTCGCGCGCCCCCTCGACTTCCACGTCCGCCGGGAATTCGACGGCACCCACCGGCGGCGAGTCCGGGGCGCGCACTTCCGGCGACAGCACATCCGGTGTCACCTCGAACTCGGCCGGGGACCCGGCTACCACTTCGGCGGCCCCCGCGGATTCGACCGCGGCAGCCCCGGCCACGGACTCGCGCGCCGCCGTTGCCGGTGACTCTCCCGGCCTGTCCCCGCAGAGCGCCCCAGCCGGCCCGGCCACCTCACACGAGGCGGGCGCGGCCGTCGGGTCTGCGCCGGTCGGCGACCGCTCCGATACGCCGATCGCGGCCTCCTCCAACGGAACTCAGGCCCCCGTCAGCGCCGCCCCGGCCACCTCCACGTCCGGCACGACGGCCGCTCCCCAGCACGGTACGGCGGCTCCCGAACCGCGGTCCGTCTCCGAGACACCTCGCTCGACCGCCGAGGTCCGTCCGACCGCCGAGGCGCGTACGGCCGGTGAGACGCGTCCAACGGGTGCCCGTGCGGGCGACGCCACCGGAGCGCGCGCCGATGCCCCACGCGCCGACGGATCTCGTCCGAACGCGCCCCGCCACCAGGGCGCGGACACCCGCCCGGCCACGGGAGCCCACGCCCGCCCCACCGCCCCCGAGGCCGGTCGCACTCCCGAGCATGCCGCCTCAGCTGACGGCGTGACCGCACGCCCGGGCCTGGAAGATCCTGTCGCACAACCGGAATCCCGTACCATCGAGCCGGAACACCCACTCCCACCCGAGTCGACCGACCCGATCGCGCACGAGTCCACCGACTCGGGTGCGCCTGAGTCCACAGACCCGGTCGCGCCCGAGTCCACCGAACCTGTCGCGTCCGAGTCCACCGATCCGGTCGCGTCCGACCCTCGCCCGGACGCGAGCGGCTCCGACGAGCACCCCGTATCGGATGATCGTGCGGAACAGCCGGATTCCCGCACGCCCGCCGAAGGACCCCTCGAGTCGCCCCGCGAGACGGAACCGCGCGCCGAGACCACCCCGGACCGCGACGGTGCCCTGCCCAATGCGGACGAGCACGAGGGCTCGCCCACCGAACACCGCGACGAGGCCCGCGATCCCGCTGCGACGGAATCCCGTGGCGGACGCGATGCCACCGAGCCCACCGCGCGGCGTGACGAATCCGGTGCGCACCGCGACGATGCAAAACTGCCGCACGATGATTCGCCCCTCTCGCGTGACGATTCGGCGGCTCGGCGCGACGATTCGATGCGGGAACATGACGATCCGACGCCGCGGATCGACGACTCGACGCCGCAGCGTCAGGAATCCGCGCCGAGCACGCATGATCCGTCGCTGAGTGAGGCTGATCCCCGTGCGCGCCAGGATGATTCCCAGGCGTACCAAGATGATTCCTATGCGTCCCAGGAAGATCCCCGTGCGCGCCAGGAAGATTCCCCAATGCGCCAGAATGATCCACAGGCGCGCGTGGACGATTCGCAGCCGCGTGATGGTTCCGCAGATCGTCCGGCATCCCCGGAGGGCGCAGACCACCCCGGGTTCGAGCGTCGGCATTCTGCCGGGGAGCGGCCGGAACCCGGTGCGGCACAGCGGAATGGTGAGGTGCGCGATGGTGGCACCCGGTCGGAGGATGAGCACGACTCGGCCAACCCGGACGCGGGACTGCTGGTCGCGCCGATTCCTCTCGGCGATCACCCGGTCGGACGTCCGCTGGAGCCTCGGTCTGCCGGGGGTGATCGGCCGCACGAGACCCCCGGCGGCGATCGCGCGCCGGAACGGTCCGCCACCGCCGAACGTCCGACCGATCGGCGCGATGGTTTAACCAAGCGCGGGGATGGGGCCACGGCGCATCCGGGCAAGCTCGACGAGCCGGAAGTTTCCGCCTCACACCAGGAGCCGGATTCGGAACCGAGCCGTGGCCCGGAGAACCCGAATCGCGGACGCTGCGCCGAACTCTCCCTGCGCCTGCTGCGGATGCTGACCGGCAACGACTCGATCCGGGTACCGGAGCGCGCGGTCGGTCCGGAGGGCATGTCCGTCTCGGAGGTCGTGGCGGCCGCTGGCGGCAAGCTGCGCACCTACGACGACCACGACGCCATCGCCGCCCGGCTCCTCGAACTGGGCCCGGGCTCCTCAGCCCTGGTCATCGACCGCTACGCCGGTCCTGCCGACGAACACGGCGTCGGCGCCCACGGCTACATCCTGTTCAACGACGGCGGCGAGGTGAAGGTCCTCGACCCCGGAGCCGGTCGCGACCAAGGCTTCCCACCCGACATACCCCGCGAAACCAAGGCCACCCACGCCATCCTCTTCGAACCCGCCGAAAAGGGCGGCGCAGCCGTAGACCCCCTCAACGCCCGAACCCGTGCAGGCCTCGACCCAACCCACTTCACCCACCACCCCACCCCCGACCAACATCCCACCGACTCCGAGGACCCTGCCGACGCCCTCTCGCCCGAGGCCCGCCGCCCCTCGCCCTCGGACCCCGAATCCCCAACAGGGTCCGAAGACCACTCGCGCTCGGAAGGCCGTCCGCGCCAGGATGTCCCATCGCGGCCCGAAGACCCCTCCCGCGCGGCGGACACCCCACGTGCCGGAGATCGACCCCGGCCGGAGGAGCCACCACGTGAAGAGGGCCGGTCCCATCCCGACGAGCAGTCGCACGATGGCAGCGAGCCGCGCTCGGAAGAAGCTCCGCGCGAAGGCAACGAGTCGAGTCCCGAGGGCACCCCGCCCGAAGAAGGTCAGCCGCACCCGGAGGAGCTATCGCGTCCGGACGACCAGCCTGAGCCGAGGGAGCCTCGGGACCGGGAGCAGGCGACCGAACGGGGACCGGGTGAGGAGCGCACGCAGTCGGTCGCTTCGAATGAGTCTGTGCCCGTCCATGATTCGGAGCGCGGGCCCGGCCGCACCGAGGAACCCACCTCGGAACATCGGGCTGCTGATGCGCGCGTCGGGGATGAGCCGTCGGCGCACGATGGTGAGCGGCGTGAGCAGCCGGATGCGCATGAGCGTGGGGACGAGCATCCGGCCTATGAGTCGGCGGAAAAGCCGGAATGGGCGCTGCAGGTTGACGACGAGTGGTCGGGGCTGAGTGCCGAGGAGATTGCGGAGAAGCTCGAACAGCGGTGGGATGTCGATGTTTTCGGGTTCGACGCCGATATCCATCCCGAGGTGCTGCGCGAGTTTGCGCGCGCCGTCGACGCGATGTTCGAAAAGTATCCCGCCACCAATGTGCGGTCGGTTGGGATCGGGGATCTGCCGGAGTCCGTCTACGCGCGGTCGACGCCGGAGAAGAGCCCCAAGGTTGGCTGGTACGCCGAGAAGATCGTTCTGAATGAGCGTTACGCGCATGATCCCGAGGAAGCCCTGCGGTTGGCCCGGCGGGACGAGGCGTCGGGCCATGATGTGCCGGGCTCGAGCGAGCGCCCGATCTACGCGACGATCATGCACGAGTTCGCGCACGCGATGGACTGGACAGGTCAGGGCAAGGCCCGAAATCGCATGCTGGATGCCCTCGCCGAGCACTACGTGGCCGAGAACGGCAATATCGCCGGATTCCGACACTGGTTGGAGCGCAACCTCTCCGGCTACAGCTTCGACGGCCGCGACGGCATGACCAAGCACCTGGACAAGGCCGAAGCCCTGGCCGAGGCCTTCCAGGACGTCGAACTCAACGGCGACAACGCCAGCCCAGCCGCGAAGGTCATCCACCGGGTCCTCGTCGACGCCCTGGCCGAACACGCAGCCCAACACCCCTCCGAGGGCGGCCCCCGAACCCGGATCGACCCTGCAGCCGAGCACCGCCCCGCCGAGGCGCGCCCGGCGCAAGCGCATCCGGCATCAACGCATCGCCCGGAAGGTGAGCAGCCCAAGGACTCTCGCTTCGGCAGACGATCCGACGACCCCGATGGTGAGCACCCGTCGCAGTCCCACGACAGCGACCCCTCCGGCCGCGAGCGCCGCCCCACCGGCTACGACGACGGAAGGCCCATCCCCCCACCGGAATCGGAGCGGGGCCCTCGCGTGCCCAAGGAGGAATACCTCGCGGCATCTCCCCAAGAGCGCCACACCATCAACCTCCCGCTCGACGAATGGTCGGCGATGTCTCCGTCGGAGGTCGCTCACGAGCTCGGCGAACGCTGGGGCCTGGAGGTCACCGGATTCGACAATGCGACCGTAGACCCCCATGTCGCGAGGGAATTCGCACGCGCGGTCGACGACATGATGCGCCGCTACCCGGCCGTCCGGAACCTGAAGCGCATCTCGATCGAGGAGATGGCGGACAACAACGTCTACGCCTACTGCGAGCGCACGATCCCGGGCCGCTTCGAGGGCGGTCCGCGCAGACTGGAAGCCGACGCGATCGTGCTGAACGCGCACTACGCGCACGATTACGCCCTACTGCGCAAGGCGATCTCCATCGAGGTGAAAGCGGGCGTCACCCCGCGTGGCGCCTCCCTGCGCCCCGTGCACGCGGTGATCGTGCACGAACTCGCACACGCCATGGATGTCGAGGCCACCCCCGCCGGAGCCATCCGCAACCGCCCATCCCGAAGCGCACTGCGCGTCCTGCGCGACTACTTCGAAGCCACCCGCCCCGACCTGGGCCGCAAGGAGTTCCGCACCGCCTTCCAAGACTGGCTCGATCAACTCAGCGGCTACAGCCGAGGCGGCACCGAGCGCGTGGGCCTGGGCCCCAAGTACAAATTCGACGGCGGCGAGGCCATGGCCGAAGCCCTCCAAGAGGTCGAATACAACGGCGAACGAGCCTCCGAACCCGCCAAGGTCCTCTACTGGCACCTGATGGACAGCATGGCCGAACACGCCCGCGTCGACGCCCCCCACCACATGCCCCCCGAATCGATTTCGAGGCCGACCCCGCCGACCCCGGGGGAGGAGAGCGCCCCCGCCACCCGCCGTCCCGCCGTCACTCCGAAGGTCGACGATGCGCCCGCCAGCGGTGCGCGTCCGGACTCGCCGAATCCGGCAGACGGTTCGAATACCCGTGGTGCACACGACGAGTCGGCCTCGATCGAGCCCCAGCCCCGAAGCAGTGAAGCGGAACCCCCGGCCGAGCCGGTCGATCCCGGCAAGTCCCAGGGAGATGACGAGGGCAACCCTCGCGCTCGCGATCTCAAGGCCGGTGGTCAGAACGAGACCGAAGGCACGGGCCGCAATGACCCCGAGGCCGAGCCCCCCGCTGAGCCGGCGGCCGGTGGTGCCGGAGGCGAACAACCGCCGACACCCGGCAACAAGGCCGCCCCCGGTCCCGAGCCCGAGCCGAACAGCGCCAACAACGAGGCTTCCGAGCCCACCGGTGGCCGGCCCGAAACTCCCAGTGCAGCGGGGGGATCCGAGCCGGACACGCGAAGCCCCTGGCTGCGGCGCGAGGAAGCGGTCCAAGCCGACTGGAATGCCGAAATGGCGGACCAGCGCGCGAAGTGGCTGCGCGGCATAGCCGATTCACTCCCGCAGGGCAGCCCCGATCGCGCCCTGTACGAGGCTCGCGCGACCAATGCGGAAGCCGAGGCCCGCACCGCCAAGACCACCGCGGATCAGGCGTGGGAAAGCGCCGGTGGCCGCCCCGACGAGCCGGTCACCTTCAGCGACCCAGACCCGAATCCGCCGGAGCCGCAACAGGAGCCAGGCGAGTCGCAGCGCGAGGGAGAAGGCCAGGAGCAGCGAACGGAAGAGAGCCAGGGCCAGGGCGGGGAGCCGGGTCAGGGCCAGCGCGCGGAATCGGCCCAAGGGCAGCAAACGGAGTCGAGCCAGGGGCAGCGCGAGGAGCCGGGAGAAGGGCCGGGATCGACTGCTGCGGCGACGTTGCCGGATACGCGCCTGCATACCGATATCCTGGTCGATCCGACGTTCCCGGAGGCTCACACTCAGGAATTGCTTATCCCGGCAGGAGAGGTGACGCGTGCCGTTGATCCGGTGGACGCCTCTCCGGCCTTGCATGCGGTGGCCGATTACCTGGGGCGGTCCGAGGCTCCGCCGAGTCTTCGGGAGCACAGCGCGGCCGATTTGGAGTACGCGGCGCATTTGATGGACGCGCTCGGTATGGACGGCTCCATTGGGCAGCAGCGAGATCCGCTGGCCGCCATGCGGGATGTGGCCGAGAATGCGCGTGCGCGTGGCGCTTTCGGAGATCCACGAGGCGATCGTCCGCCGCGTGCCCTGCGTCCCGAGGAATTCGGTCGACTCTCGGACGAGGATCGCTTCCTTCCGAAGCCGGTGGAACGGCCTGCGGGGGAGACGCCCCGTGAGCTGCCGCTCGAGCCGTGGTCGGAGGCGAATCACGGTCCCGTCGAGGGGGAACCGCGCACATACACGCTGTCGGAGTTGCGTCAGGAGCTGGCCGACCGCCTGGGTCTGCGGCCCGAGGATGTCACTCCGGAGCACTTGTCCGAGGTGGCCGGTGAACTCCAGTACCGGAATCTATTGCGCGCGGGTGCGATCGAAGCCCTCGCCGATGTGATGAACCTGCACGATCGTGCTGCCACACCCGAGGGCCGTGAGGTCTTCGGAAAGATCCGCGACGAGTGGGCCCGCTTGCTGGGCGTCGATCCCGAACACCTGGCCCGCGATCCGGAGCGCGTCCTCACCGACCTGCGCGACGAAACCCTGCGCCGCGCCAACGATGTCGCGGACCTCATGGCCGCCACCTTCCACCACCCCGACCCCGCCGCCGGCGCGCGCCTGGTGCTCGAGGCCGATGGCCACCGCGTGCACGTCGAGATCACCGCGGGTCCGGATGGCACGCACGGCCTCCGCACCGTCGATCGCCCGGCGGTGGAGTCCGAGCCGAAACCCGATGCCCCGGAACAGAAGATCGGCCTACTCCGCCGCGCCTGGCGCTCGTTCCAGGGCTACGAGGGCCAGTACCCCAAGTACATGTCCGGCTACGAGCACGGCGACGGCGAAGGCCAGGCCAAGATCATTCGCGGCGTCGCCCACATGTTCGGCCACGACTTCCCCCTCGAGGAGGAGGCGAACCCGCACGAGCATGTCGCCCCCGGCCACAAACCTCACACCATCGAGGTGCTGGCGGAGGCTCCTATCGCCCGCGCCATCAAGGAGGGCGCCACCATCTGGAAGGCCCGGGAGCGCATGCCGTTCCTGAAGCGCTGGACCAGCCGCGTCGCGGACATCTCCGCCGATGTGGTCCCCATGCGCGGCCGCCGTGGCGGCGAGTACGAACCCTGGTTTTCCGAGGCCGATCCCCATCTCCGCGCCCAGATCGAGCACAGCCTGCGCTTGGGCGAGATGAAGACCGAGGCGGATTACCTCCGCGAACGTCAGGAAGGCGACACCCAGGAGCTTCCGGCCGGTTCACACACCCCGGAACTGCCCCCTCCGCCGGAACACCATTGGGCGTCGAATCTGCCCGAACCCGTGGCGCACGCGATCGAGGCCCGCGACGCCGCCCTGCGGGAACTGGCGCGGGTGGCCCGCGAACACGGATACGAACTCTCCGAGGCGAATCCGGAGCAGCTGCGTCGCGTGGTCACCGACGAGGCGTACAAGCTGCTTCGCCGGGCCGCCGCGCTCGAGGCCCTCAACCACGCCGCCCACGAGTTCAACGAGGTCGAGGCTCGCGTCCCCCGGCGTCCGGTCGCCCACAATGACAAGAATCCGCTGGGCCGCTTCGTGCGTGAGGTCCACGCGGTCCAGGAACTGGAGCGCCGACAGGCCCAGGCCGACCGCAAGCGCGAGAAACACGGTGCCGCGCCGGATGATCCGTCGGAGCGGTTCCAGCCCAAGAAGCCCCGCAGCACCTTCCTCGACGCCGTCGGCACCAACAACAATGGCGAGTGGGCGAACCACTTCGAGGATGCCGACGAGGGCTTCCGCCAGAGCGAGCGCGGTGATCTGTTCCGCGACGCCCTCGAGCGCGACCAGCTCGCCGAGGAACAGTCGAACTGGGCGCAGCTGCTCGGCATCGGTTTGGACGAACTCGGCCCGGGCGAACTCGATCGCACCATTGCCGAGCACCGGATGGCGATCCGTGACGCCCGCGACCATCTGAACGAATTGTCCACCGCCGTAGACCATTTCCTCGCACTGGACGAGGCCTCGAAGCAACAGGCCCGAGAGCTGATCGACAGCGCGGCACACGAGTGGATGGACGCCAATGGCGGCGCCATGCTCGAGCCCGGCATCGGCGTGCGCCCGGGCGAGCACGTCGGGGACCCGAACCGCCTGGTCGTGATCAGCGGCGACGAAGACCACCACGCCCGCCTCGCCGAGGCCCTCGCCGAGTATCCGCGGCTGGCCGACCTGCTCAATCGCGGTGAGCTGCACCTGGATTACCGCACCGTCGGCATGAACGACGATGGCGTGCTGCACGTCGTCGACGAGGCCACACCGCAGGTCCGCTTCGCCGATCTGGAGCCCGGCGGCGACCGCACCCCGGTGCTCATGCTGCGCGACGGCCACGGCCCCTGGGAAGTGGTCCAGCCCGAAGCCCGGCCCGCGACACCGGAGCCCGAGACCTCCACCCGGAATGAAACACCGAGTGCGCCAAGGGATCCAGATGTGGTCCGCGCCGAGCGCAATGCCGTCGCCGCCCGCCTCGAGGGCGCTTCCCACATGGACCTCGGCGAGCACCTCGACGAGACCATCGCCGCCCTGCGCCAGGACAATATGCTGCGGGCCGCGCAGATCGAGGGCATGGCCGACTACATCCGCAGCAGCGATGCCATCGAACACTTCCACGAACTGAGCGACAAGCTCGGCGATCTGGGCCACGTGCTCGGCATCGATCCGGAGCACATGTCGCCCCAGCGCGTGGCCGAGGCGATCACCGATCCGAAGACGCCGCGCGCGCGTCGCGCCCAGGCCATCGGCGATCTGCTGGATTACGCGAAACAGCTGGGCAAGACCAAGGGCCCGGAGGTCATCGCCGCCCGCGACCGGCTGGCGCGACGGCTCGGCGTCGACCCGGAAGACCTGCACGGATCGAAGTACCAGAAGAGCGAGGACAAGCGGCGGATCACCGGCTATGGGCCGGAGGCCGACGCCACCAGCAAGCGCGCGACGGTGCGCGCCATCAACAATGCGCTGGGCCGTGACGGCGAGCGCCCGCACGTGGCCGCCGCGCTCGAGGAGTACACCCGCGCGCTCGGAGCCGTCGACCCCTACCACCCGGACCTGCGATTCGACCCGCGCACCGATCCGCGCGCGGCCGACGGAGTCCTGCCCATCCATCCGGAGTCCGCGACCGCGCTCCTGCACAGCCTGCTCAGCGAAACCGTCGGCGAGCGACCGCTTTCCGGCAACCCGTCCCATGCCAGCGGCGTCTGGGCGCATCTGCTCGGCACCGATCTGCACGATGTCGACCGCATGGTCGCGTCGTATTCCAAGGAGCTGCCGGGCCTGCACGAGCGGATGTCGCCCGAGCAGATGCGGCAGGCCCTGGGCTCGCTGCCCGAGCACGCCACGCTCGAGCGGCTCCGGGAGCGCAAGCTCTCGCCGGAGGAGACGGACGCGCTCCGAGCGTCCTACGACGAGTACATGTCGGGGCTGGCGTCCGAGCAGCGTCCGCTGTCGATCGGCGAGTACGTCGAACTGGTTCAGGGCGTCCGGGACGCGCGTTTCGCCGAGGTCTACGAGGTCTATCGCGACGGCAAGATCGAGGAGCACGAGCGACCCAAGCCGGAGAAGTTCCGGCAGATGCTCGACGAACTGCGCGCCGAGGTTCGCGCCCGCGAGGCCGAAATCGACGAGCTGCAGCGGCTGGCCGCCGAACACCACGCCCTCACCTCGACGCCGGAACCGCAAGCACCACACCGGAGTCCGCTTGCGGAGGCGGGTGATCTGGTCGAGGCCAGGAATGCCCGCGACCTGGCCCTCGAACAGCGCGAGGCCGCGCTGAGCCACCTGGAGACCGGCTCGGACCGCGGAGTGCGCGCCAGCGATCTGACCCCCGAGCGACTGCGCGGCACCCTCGATTACCTGGCCACCCGGACCACCGAGGATGGTCACCCGCTCAATTCCCAACAGCGCATCGACGAGTTGGCCCGCACGGCCACCGAATTCAATGAAGCGCAGGCCCGCGTCGATGATCAGGAAGCGCGAGTGCGCGCGTCCGTCGAGGCCGCCGCGGGCCCCGGCGAGACACCGGCCGATGTGTGGCGTCGCGAAGTCGACAGTGCCGGAGCCGATGTGGTCGCCAAGGCCGCCGCCACACCGGGCCACTGGCCCGAGGATCGCGATCAGATCGTCGGACAGCTCGACCGAATCTCCCGCGGACTCCCCGAGAGCGGTGCGGAGCTCACCCACGAACTCGATCCGCTCCGCGAGGCCGTACAGCGCTACCAGACCGCTCTGGACTTCCAGGGCGCGGTGCGGCCCGAGCCCATCGAATCGGTGCGCGCGGGGGAGTCGCCGCGACAGCAGGCCGAGCGTGAACTGAACTACGCCCACCAAGACGCCGACATCGCCAAGCTGGCCGTGGAGTCGGCGCGGGCGGGTCTGCCGGTCACCGAGGCCGACCTTACCCGCGACTGGATCGACCGCACCCGAACCGAATTCGGCGGCACCCCACCCGACCGCCTTACCCCCGACCAGCGCAGCCTGCTCCGCCTCGCCGACGTCGCCGAACACCATCTCGACGTCCTCGACCGGGCCGCCCGCTGGCAGGCCCAACTCGACCACCTCGACGCCGAGGCTCGCCACGCCGCCGACACGCCCCGTGCCGCCGCGGCCCGCGCCGTCGACACCGCCCGCGCCGAACGGGCCGCCGCGATCGAGAACGTCCGCCGCCAACTGGGCATCCACATCGACGAAACCGAGCTCACCCGAACCACTCTCGCCGAAACCATCGAGGGCCTGTCGAACCGCACCATCATCACCGTCCCGGGTGAAGACCCACTCGTGGCGATGGCCGCGGCCGAACACCTCCGCTCCGCCGCCGAAAACCTCCACAACGCAGAAGATTTCGCCGACTGGGTCGACCGCCACCTCACCGACCACACCCCCGGCGACGATCCCGACGGCAATTCCGGCCACGATTCCGGCAGCGGCCCCGGCGACGACGGCAATGGCTCGTCCAAGCCTCCGACCGGTCCCGGCGATCCCGATGGGTCGGGTGACCCGGGGCGTGGCAAGTCCGGCGACAACTCGACCAACTCGAACGAGGGAGCGGACCCCAACCCCGGCCGGGACCCGAACGCGGGCAATGACCCGAATTCGGGTGTGGATCCCACTGGAGTTCAGCCTGTTCCGACTTCGACCGGGGCATGGGAGCCGGTCGGGCCGAGCCGGGTTCACGTGCCCGCCGATCCCGCGGTCGCGGCCCGGATCGCGGAGGATATGCGGGCCGGGAATCAGTCCCGGACCGATGCGGAGAACGATCTGGCCAGGGTCGGCGAACTGGCCCGCGAATTCGGCGTGGATCCCACCGGATTGTCCGCGCGCGAGCTCGAGCACGCCCTGACCCAGGCGCTCGACGCCGAGGTCGCGCGCTGCGAAGAGGTGCAGGGCCGCGAGAACATCCCCAAAGAGAAGATGGTCGAGTACTTCGCCGAACGCGATGCGGCAACGCTGCGCTCGGCCGAGGTGAGTGCCGCCCGCGCCCGAATGTCCGCGGATCTGGGCCGCTATCACCAGGGCCAGAACGACGCGGTCGCCTCGATCACCTCCGCCTACCAGGCAGCCGTCGACGACGTCCTGACCTCCTCCACCGACCGCGTCGTGAACCCCGGCGTCGGCGTCACCGGCCAGCCCCCGCGCCTGGTCGTGGTGAGCCACCTCGACAACCACGACATCATCGTCGGCCCCGACCTGCGCGCCTCCCTGGCTGCGCAATGCATCGACATCAGCTTCCACCGAGTCGAGGTAAGCCCGGACGGCACCATCACCGTCCAGGAAATCCGTCCTCCCTCGAACCCCACCGCCTCCCACCACGATCCGGGCTCCGACCCAGGCGGCTCCGGCGACGACTCCGGCCCCGGCAAGCCTGGCGGCGCCGGCGGCCGCAGCCCCGGCGACAATGGCTCCGGCACACCGACTTCCGGCCCCGGCGACCCAGATCCCTCTGGCTCCGGCGGCAAGGACGGCGGCACGGACCCAGCCACCGGCACCCCGGACCCCGAAGAGCCCGAGGGCAACTCGAGTTCCAACGGCAAGGGACCCGGGGCCAATGACTCCGGCGACATCAGCGGTCCGACGACCGAGCACAAGGCCGAGGCCCCCGGCACCTCGCCCACCGGCACCGTCGACCCGAACGCGGAGACGGTCGAGCTCCCGCCTTCGTCCGAGCGCCCGACCGTTGAGCTGCCCCCACTGTCGGAGCGCCCCACGGTCGAGTTGCCGCCGATATCGGAGCGTCCGACCGTCGAATTGCCGCAGGCCTCCGAGGCTTCGACGGTGGAGGTACCGCCGCATTCGTCCGGCGACCCAACCGTGGAAGTGCCGCCGCACTCATCGGGGGATCCGACCGTAGAGTTGCCGCCGCCAGGCTCCGGAGATCCGACGGTCGAGTTGCCGCCGCCGGGTGCCGGGGATCCGACGGTGGAGTTGCCCCCGCCGTCGTCCGAGGTTGCGACGGTGGAAGTTTCGCCGACGCCGGGGGAGGATCCGCTGTCGGTGAATCCGGCGGTGGTCTCGCCCACCTTGAAGGCGGTCGCGGATTTCCTGGCCGATGCTCCGCTCGAGCACAATGCGCATCAGCGGACTCCCGAGGAGCTCGCCTACTTGGCCCGGCTGGCCGAGGGCCTGGGTTTGGTCGAGCCGTTGTCGCAGCGTGCGGACGCGTTGGCCTCATTGCAGGAGCTGGCCGAAATGGCCAGGGCGCGTGGTCTGTTCGGTGATCCGGAGACCGGTGTCGGCCCCGCCTCGATGCACGGCGACGACTTCCGCCCGCTCACCACCGACGAGCGTTACGGCGGCGAGGAGTACTGGCGCTCCGAGGTCGACCCTCGCGAACTGCGCGCCATCGAGGCCGAGTTCCGGGATCTGGGCATCGCCGACCGCCTGCACCAGGCGGAGTTGGAGGAGGCCGCCACCGCTCGACAAGCCCTGGAGCAGAACGCGTCTCGCCCCACCGGTCCGGTCCGGGATCTCCCACTCGAGCCGTGGTCGGATACCACCCACCCGGCGGGAACCCCGCCGCGCGCCCTGACACTAGAAGAGCTGCGTCAGGACATCGCCACCCGCCTGGGCCTGTCCGACGCCGACCTCACCCGGCAGCGACTGCCAGAGGTCGCGGGCGAGCTGCAATTCCGAAACATGTTGCGCGCCGGCGCGATCGAGGCGCTCGATGAGGCGGCAGCCCGCCACGATGCCGCTACCGATCCGCGCGAGCGCGCACGGCTCGCCGAGGTCCGCGACGAGTGGGCGCGCCTGCTCGGCGTCGAGCCCGACCGTCTCGCCCCGGAGCACCGCGCCGCGACCTTGGCCGACCTGCGCGCCGAAACCCTCCGCCGCGCCAACGATGTCGCCGACCTGATGGCCGCGACCTTCCATGATCCAGACCCGTCCGCCCCCCAGCGGCTGGTCCTCGAGGTCGACGGCCAGCGCATCCACGCCACGGTCCGCACCGACGCGGATGGCGTGCGCCACCTGGAACCCGCCACCCGCCCGCCCCTGCCCGGCGACCGTCTCCCCGCCGAGCGGCCCGCAGCCCGTCCGCCGTTCCTGCGCCGCCTGTGGGACATGGTGCGCAGCGGATTCCAGGGCCAGTACCCGAAATACGCCTCGGGTTCGGGCATCGACGGCACCGGTCAGAAGCAGATCATTCACGAGGTCGGCGGCTGGCTGCACAACAACTTCCTCGAGCACGTCGAGATCAACCCCTCGCGCCTGGGCAAGGAGTTCGCCACCCTGTGGAAGGCGCGTGAGGATCTACCGTTCGTCAACCACCTCACCGCCCGGGTCGCGGATGTGGCCTCCGAACTGGTGCCCATGCGCACCCGAGACGGCGGCGAGTATGAGCCCTGGTACAGCGAGGTCGATCCCGCCACCCGGGCGCGCATGGCCGCGGAACTGGAGTTCGCCGGTATCGATCCGGGCGACCCGGAGCCCGTCGGACCGCACCCGCCGCACGATCCCGCCACGGACCCCGCGCAGGTCACTCAGCGTGAGCCGCTGCCGGAACTGCCCTCCGGCGATGATCCCGAACATGCTGGGACACAATCGGATCCGACGACCGCGTACCAACCCGACCCGCCGGTGTCGCGCGACGCGCTGCCCAAGGTACTCGCCGACGGCCTCGACGTCCGGGATGCGGCCCTGAACGAAGTCCTGAAACAGGCGGCCCGCCAGGGCATCGATGTGCGTACGGCCGATCCGGAGACGCTGCGCCACCTGGTCGACGAGACGACCTACGTGATGCTGCGCCGCGCCGGAGCCGTGGAGGCGCTGTTCGACGCCGCCGAGCGCTACAACGCGGAAGACGCCCGAATTCCCTACAGCCGCAACGTCAACTACTTCGAAAAGGATCCACTGGGCCGCTTCCTGCGCGAGCTGGTGCACAGCGACCCGACCCGTCACGACTGGGCGGTCTCGCGGCTGGCCCGCAAGCTCGGGCTGTTCGGCAGGGACGACCCGCTGTTCACCACCCTCGAATGGGACGGCACCCCCAATGGCGGCGAGCCCGCCCTCCACTTCGACGACCTCTCGCCCGAGGAGCTGCTGACCCGCAAGGAGGGCGTGCTCTTCACCCAGGGCTTGGACCGCGATCAGGTGCGTGAGGAGCGCGGCAACTGGGCGCAGCTGCTCGGTGTCGGCCTCGACGACCTGACCCCGGAACGCCTGCCGCACACCGTCGCCGAACTGCGCATGGCGGTGCGCGAGCACGCCGACCAGATCGCCGATCTCGGCCACGCCGTCGACGAATACGTGCGCGCCGACGCTAACCTGCGCGCCACCGCGCACGATATCGCCGACGACGCGGCCCGCACCTGGTCCGGCGAGCATGGCGGCGTACCGCTCGATCGCGGTATCGCCGTCCTGCCCGGTGAACCGCCGCGCCTCACCGTGATTCGCGCCGACGGCGCCCACGAGCGCGCGTTGGCCGAGTACCTCGCCGACCATCCCGAGATCGGCCGTCAGCTCAACGACGAGCACCTGCGACCCGACTTCCGCACGGTCACCATGGACGAGCAGGGCTGGGTGCGGGTCGTCGCCGAACACACACCCGAGGTGCGTTTCCACGAGCCCGAGGTCGGTGGCGAGACGATTCCCACCACCACCGTGCGCGACCATCCCGCGGGCCCGTGGCGGGTCGTCGAACACCCGCCTGCCGACCCGACCCCGCACGAAACCCCCGCGCGGCCGACGCGCACGCCGGACGAATTGCACACGGCGCGTGATGAACTGGCCGCCAAGCTGGGCGTCGATCTGGACAATCTCACACCCGACAAGCTGGCCGACACCATCAAGGCCCTGCAGCACGACAACGCACTACACGCCGCGCAGATCGAGGGCATCCGCGACTTCATGCGCAGCAGTGACGATATCGAGTCGTTCAACGATCTGAACGCGGCACTGCAGCAGTTGGCGCATCGGCTGGATCTCGAGCCGTCCGCGCTGACGCCGGAGAGCCTGGCGCGGGCACTGACCGACCCCGGACTGCGCAATGTGCGACGTTTGCAGGCGGTCGAGGATCTGGTCCGCTACGCGAAATCGGTACGCGGAGTGGATGAACGGGCAGCGCTGGCCGCGCGCGATCGCCTGGCGGAGCGCCTCGGTGTGCCCCGCGAGGAGTTGCTCGCCAGCAAGTACAACAAGTCCGCCGACCGGTTCGAACCCGATGCGAAGAGCATCGCGCCCAAGGCCCTGCTGCGCGCGATCAACGACATGCAGCACCGCTCGCTGGAACAGCCGCGGCTGGTCGACGCGCTGGCCGAATACGCGCGCACGCTCAGCGGCATCGACCCCTACCACAACGATCTGCGCTTCGATCCGAGCACCGATCCCCGGGTGGCGGAGGGCGAGCTGCCCATTCACGATCCGGCCGCACCCGCCCTGCTACGCGACTTCGACCCCGAATTGATGGGCGAGCCACCGCGTTTGGACGATCCCTCCTGGGTGGATTCGGCGTGGGCCAGGCTCCAGGGCCTCGAACTCGGCGACGATCCCGCGCGCCTGGCCAAGGCTTACGAGGCGTATCGCGACGGCAAGATCGAGAAGTTCGAGCGTCCGGACGATGCCCAAACCCGCGCCACCGTCGAGGAATTGCGCAGCGAGGTCCGCGAGCGGGCCGCCGCCATCGAGGAGCTGCGACAGCTCGCGCACGAATACAACGAGGCGGACACGCCGGCGCAGACCCCCACGCAGCCGCTGCGACCGGTGCGGGCCGCACGCGAACTCCAGAGTGCGCGTGTGGAGTTCGAGCACGCCAGCAATGCCCGCGATTACGCGCTGTCGCGGATCACGCAACCCGATGAGCATCAGCCGCATCTCGAGGGCGCTCCGGGCCGCCGCATCGACGCCGCGGATCTGACCCCGCAGCGGTTGGCGTCCACGATCGAGCACCTCGAAAACTTGCCCGTACCCGAGGCCATGCGGCCGGGCCACGAGGCCAGGATCGCCGCACTGCGCACGGCCGCCGACCATCACAACGACGCCGAAGTCCAGCTGCGTGCGGCGGAGCACGAGCTCGACCGATCCCTGATGGCCGATGCCCGCCCGGACGAGGCTCCGGTGGACACCCTGCGCCGCGCCCTCGACCAGGCGCTACACGAGCAGCGGCAGGCGACGCACGGCGTGCGAGTCGACCCTGCCGACCTGACCCCGCAGCGCTACCGCGAGGCCCTGACCGAGGCGGCCCAGCACGCCCGTACCCTCGAGGAACAGGCCGCGGCCACCCCGCGCATCCAGCGCCTCGAGGACGCGACCCTCCGTGTGCACCAGATCCAGGAACTCATCGCCCAACACGAGGCCGCCGCCGAGGCACAGTCCCGCGCCGCGGAGACACCCCTGGACACCGCCCGCCGCGAATCCCGTGCCGCACAACAGGAACTGCGCGCCGCCCAAACCACCCGCGACCTGCTCATGACCGCCCCGAAGCCCACCAACCCGGAGGAATTCGCCGCCCACACCGACGCCCTCCGCGCCGCCACCGACCGAGTCGACCAGGCCCAAGCCGCCGCCAACCGCTGGTCCACCGAACTGAAACGCCTCTGGTCCGCCTACACCCGAGCCGAAATCACCCCCCACGAGGCAGCCGCCACAGCCCGCAACGAAGCCCGTGCAGCCCTCCGCCAGGCCATCACCGACTTCCACACCGCAACCGGCCTCCGCGTAGCCGAGTCCGACCTAACCCCCGAATCCCTAGACCCCACAATCGAATACCTCCAGGGCAAAACCATCCTGATCGGCCCCGGCAGCGCCACCGCCTTCGAAGACCTCCACCGCGCTGCCACCCACTCCCACCAAGCCGACGCCCTGGCCCAATGGGTCAACGAAAACATCCCCCACCCCGACAACCCCCAACCCGGCACGGCCACACCGAATTCTGGCCCCGACGGCCCCGATCCCGCCTCCGGCCCTGCGGGCAACGGCCCGAAGCCACCCAGCGACTTCGACGGCGGCGCCGCGCACCCCGAGCCGAACAGCCCCGCACAACCCGACCCCGACTTCGCGGTCACCCAGGTACTCACTCCCGGCGAGACCTCTGATGCCCCGGGCGGGCCTGCACACACCCCGTCTCCGACGCCCCCTGAGGTTCGGGAGACGAATTCTGCTGCACCGATGTCGGGTCCGGTTCAAGCCGAGCCTCAGAAGTCGGCGGTAGTCGAGACTCCGCCTGCGGTGCGGGCGGAATCGGAGAATCCGGCCGACAACGACGCTGACGCGGCGAAGCACGGCGTCGAGTCCGAGAAGCTGTTGCCGCCCAGGACCTCCGACGGTTTCGCGGCTGGATCGGTCCCGGTTGAGGAGTCAGATTCGGCGACTGTCGGCATGCAGAAGTCGGCGGGCGGTGAGCCGGAGCCGACCGGAGGCGGAGAGGAACCCGATTCGAAGCGGCCGGTGGAGCTTGGAAAGGCCCTGCCGCCGAAGACCTCCGGCGAACCCGGTGAGGGTGCAGTTCCGCCGCTCGATAGTGAGCCGCGCAGCACCGGTGAGAGCGGTGGGTTCAATTGGGATCCGAATTGGCGGTCGCATATTCCACATCCGCCGCGGTTCTTCGATCCGGAGTTTCCGCAGTACACGCCGCAGCCGTCGCAGGAGGCCGCGCCGTGGTCGCTGCCGCCGGAGGCGAATCCGCCGCAGCCACCGGCTCCGCCCAATCCTCCGGCACCGCCGAATCCGCCGCAGCCGCCGTATCCGCTGCCGCCGGGTGGGCCGGGCGGGCAGCCGTATCCCGGTGGGCCCGGGATGCCCGGCGGGGCTATGCCGCAGCCGCCGCACATCCCTCAGATGCCTCAGGTGCCGCAGATGCCAGAGCCGCCGCAGCTGCCGCAGCCGCCGGAGACTCCGCCGTACGGGCAGACGCCGCCGGGCGGTTCCTATCCGGGTGTGCCGACGCCGCCGGATCCGGGCTGGCCGAGCGGGCAGCTGCCGACCAACGGTCAACAGCTGCCGTGGGGTTCGTGGCCAGGCTCGCAGCAGCCCGGCGGATCCTCCCAGTGGCCCAACGGTTCGCCGCAGTGGCCGGTCTCGCCCGATGGGCAGAACCCGGGCTACCCGGGCTCGCCCGACGGACAAAACCCGGGGTACCCAGGCTTGCCCGATGGACGGAATCCCGGCTATCCCGGCTCGCCCGACGGGCGTAGTCCCGGTTACCCGGGTTCGCCTTCGGCCTCCGGGCCGCGCGGTCCCGGTGGGCCGAATGGCTCTGCGCCGCATGCTCCGAACGGTGCTCCCGGCTGGAATGCCCTGCCGGACAACACTCCATCCGGCGGCAACGGCCAGAACGGCACGAATGGCAATGGCGCGAACGGCGCGTCCGGCACCCCGGGCGGTTTCCCGGGTGGTCCGATGGGTGGCGCGCTGGGCGGCCAGCAGCCTGGTGCGTCCAATGGCGGTCGCGGCGGCGGCAACCGTTTCCCGCGCGCGTCGGGTCCGGCGTCCTCGGGCTCGGGTGTCTACCTGCGCTCGCATTCCGGCTTCGGTGAGTTCGCCACGCTGAACCCCCTGACCGGTGAACTGAACTCGGCTCCGGTCGGCGCGGGCTCACTGGCCGGTGTCTACGACGACATGGACGGCCTGCGCGTGATCTTCTACCGCGATCCCCAATCGGGCCTGGTCCTTCGCGTCGGTGATCAGGCCATCGAGGTGGACCGCATGGGCGCGGAGGTGTATTGGGAGCGCACCCAGCAGGGCTTCAACCGCCTGCTGGTCGGTGTCGGCGGCACTCCGCAGTGCGAGGTGCGCTATCGAACCGTCCCGCAGGACGCCGATCTGGGCCTGCTGATTCGCGATGTGCTCTCCGATCCGGATCGCAGGGCGGGCATTTTCGGGTGATCCACGGGCGAGTTCGCCGATTCTTACGGTTACCGCAACCGCGCGGTCGATCGGAATATGTGATGCTGAGATCCGGCTCGGCACCGGGAGGAGAGGGACATGCGGCACGGCCACCCCAGCGACGATGAGTTGCGAAAGAATTTCGACGAGGTGCTCGCGCATGTCCTGGCGGGTCGTGGCGTGCACACCGCCACCGGTCTCGACGACGACACCCAGGACGCGCTCTGGGCGATCGCCGAGGCGTACCCCAACGCCACCCCCGACCTGATCGACGCCGCCCGGCAAGCCTTCGCCGGTCAGCTGGACGGCAGCAATGCCGAACGCTGGCAAGAGGAAATGGACAACTGGTTTGAAGGACGCGAGGAGCGCAAGGCCGCCCGCGAACGACAGCCGGGCTCGGCCGAGGGCAGCTGACGGACCGACCAGGCTCGCCCCGGCGGCGGCACCGTCGCGGGCCGAGGAGAAGATTGCGTGTGACGATTCCCCCTGACCACAGCGAAAACCACACCGGCGCAGCCACATCCGCCGGACTCGTCCCCCCGGCGGCCGAGGCCGAGGAGCTCATCGAAGCCTTCGAGGCCCCCGCCGATTCGGATCCCGACATCGGCTTCAGCATGACCGCCCCGGTGATCGACATCCCGCAGCGCGCCCGCAACCTGGCCCACCGCATCGCGGGGGAGTTGCGCGAGTTGGGCCCGCAGGGCTGGGTGCACCTGAGCGCCGCCTTCGCCCTCACGGTCAACGGTCAGCGGACGCGGGTCGTGTTCTCCGACGATCAACAGCGCAGTGCCCAGATCCTGCCGCCCACGGAGATCCTCGCCCTGGTGGCCGAGCATCGCAAGCTCTCCGCCGAACTCGGCGATCCCTGGTGGCGGCTCGAATTGGAGGTCACCGCCGCGGGCGAACTCACCGTCGACCACGATTACGGCGACGAGCCGTTCCCGGCCGACCAGATGTTCGCCCCGCAGGACTACCTCGCCGACCTGGCGGCCCACCCGCGCGACGAGCTACCCATGTGGCTGGCCGCGTACCTGCGCCACGACGACCGCCAGTCCCGCGATCCGCGCCAGGCCGCCATCGCCGCGCGCGCGGACCGCGAATCCGGTTATCTCCCCGTCGTTTCCGAGGACGGCTTCCCGAATTTCCCACTGCTGTGGTCGCGTTGGGCCGCCATCTCCGCCGCCTTCGTGGCGGTGGGCTCCGAGTGGGGCCCCCGGGTGCTGCCGTCCTTCGGCTGGTTCGAGGGTTCGCGCCGATCCGGTTCGTCGCTGTACCTGCTGCCCGGTGGCCGCGCGGTCCTGTCCGGAGGTGTCTGGAACGCACCGGAATTGGTGGCCGCCTACAACGGTCGCGCCGCCCTGCCGCGCCCGTTCGCGGGCGCACCGGAGTGGGTCGCCAACCCGGTGCTGAACACCCGCGCGGCCGGTGGTCTGCTCACCTTCTGCTACTGGTGGGAGCGTGGCCGCTGGTATCGCGGCGAATCCCCGGCCGCCGCCGACGTGGCCGCCGCGGTCCCGGGCATCTGGACGACCGCCACCGTCGCCGACGTGATCAGCGGACTCATCGCCGAGGCACCCACCGACGAACAGCGCTCGGCTGTAGCGGAATTCGTGGCCGCCGCAGAACGCTCCGATGTCACCCGCGCCGTCCTCGCATCCGCCTTCGGACCCACCGCGGACCTCGACGGCGCCCACTACCAGCTGACCCTGGCCGGGGTGGCCAGGCTGGGTCCGGACCCCCTGCCGGAGTCCGAGGCCCTGGACGCGGTCCGTCACCAGGTGCGCACCGCGGGCACGGACACCTCCGCCTATCCGCTGGATCGCCTTCGCGCCGAACGGCTTCCGGTCGGCTGGATGGTGTACGTGCCCACCGAGCCGGACGAGCTGGTGATCGATCGGGCCCTCTACTACGTCGCCGACGACGGTGTGGTGGAGCAGACCACCTCCAGCATGCCCGCCTCGGTCTACCTGCCGGGCATGGAACAGCGGTTCCGCCAACGACATTCGCAGTGAGACGGGTCGAACGACTGTGGCATCTGCGGCGACGACCCGTAATCTTTCAGGCGTTGGTCGAGTTAGGAGCGGTACATGGGTGACACCTACAACCCTTGGCTCGGGCTGTCGCGGGACGCGCACTCGAGACACGACCGGCTGCAGTTGGACCCGGGCTCGGCCGAGGCGGGCGCCAAGTACGCCGCCGAGGCCATCAACGCGCTCAACGCGGCCCGGGGCTACGCCTATCTGCTCGATCAGTACTCCGGTTTCAGCAATAACGGTGTCCTGCAGTCGGCCCTGAACCTCCAGGATCGGTTCGCCAAGGAGGGCGGCCGGGTCGCCGGGATCATCGACGACTACGTCGCCCTGTTGAACGCCATGGGCGACACCTTCGTGGCGGCGGGCAAGTCCTACCGCGAGACCGACGATCAATCGAAGTCGGACTTCGACAAGCTCAAGACCCAGGCCGTCGTCGACATGCACTTCGACGGCATCCCGCTGGACGGCACCACGCACCTGTCGAGCTGGTCGGACGCCTCGTCCCCGACGCCCTCCGACAGCAACGGCATGGGCGATATGGCCAAGGTGGCCAAGGAGAAATCGGGTCGCTACACCGATCCGATCGGCTCCGAGGACCCGACCCACCACGGCGGCAAGTGGTTCTTCGACGTGGGCCAGGGCATCGACCCGACGCCGATCGCCAATCGCAGCGCCCTGTGGAAGTGGATCGCGCAGGTGGTCGGCTCCTCGTTCGAGACCCTGACCGGCGCGGTCAAAAGGCTGGAGTCCGATGGTCATTGGACCGGCAAGGGCGCCGACGCCGCGGTCGCGGCGTGTCAGGCATTCGAGGCACAGGGCACGGCCTTCGCCACCGACCTGTGGGCCGTCGCCGAGAACCTGCTCTACACCGCCACCTGGCTGAACCAGACCAAGGCCGGCATGCCGCGCCACTGGGAGGACAGCTTCAAGGGCACCTCCACCGAGACCTACATCATCAATACCGGCACCGCCGCCTTCACCGCCTGGTACATCCCGGGAATCGGCAACTCCAGCACCACGATTCCGATCCTGGTGGATCCCACCAAACCGCCCACGCAGAATCCCTCGGACAATCCGCGCTCGGATTACGGTGGCTCCCGGCCGGATCCACGCTCGGGCGGCCCGACCGGACGGGTCTCGCCGACCGGCCCGGGCGGCGGCGACCCGGGCGCGAAGAGGCCGGGCGGGAAGACCGACCCCAAGGGCGCGCATCCGAGCAAGGACGACCCGAACAAGGATCACAAGGATCCGAACGGCAAGGACCACAAGGACCCCAACGGCAAGGATCCGAACGGTAAGGACCCCAACGGCAAGGATCCGACGGGTAAGAACCCAGACGGCAAGAACCCGACCGGCACCTCGCCAAACGGCTCGAATCCGGATGGCACCAACTCGAATTCGTCGAATCCGAGCTCCTCGTCGAATTCGGGCACGTCCGCGCTGTCGGGCCTGCAGAGCGCGCTGCAATCACTGACCTCCACGGGTTCGCAGAGCACCGATCAGAAAAAGGCGCAGGAGCTCAAGGATCAGCTCAAGGATTCGCCGCTGACCAACCTGCTCGACAACCTGAAGACGCCGGCCGGCGGTTCCCCCGGCGGCGGCGGTCCCGGCGGTGGTGCCCCGCTCAAGCCGTTCGCCGACGTGGCCAATGCGCGCCTGTTCCCGCGCGCGGCCGTGGCCGAAGAGGCGTTGGAGGGCAATATCGCCGGTGCCGCCCGCGCGGGCGTCGCCTCCGGTACCAGCACCGGCGGCATGGGCGGCGGCATGGGCGGCATGGGCCACGGCGGCAGTGGCGCGCACGGAGCCCAGGGCAAGGAGCACAAGCGCCCCGACTTCCTGGATTCCAACGAGTACCTCGACGAGGCCATGGGCACCGCGCCGATCGTGGCGAAGCCCGTGGTGGAGGGCTGAATTCGTGCTCCGGACCTGGAAATTCACCGATCTCGAGCTGCTGTCGCTGTGGCAGGGCCTGGGTGAGGAGTTCCTGCCGCACCCGCTGACCTTCGCCAGCCGCACCCAGTGGTGGAACGACCACCTGGCGAACATGGCCCGCGCCCGCGAGAGCCTGCGCGCTCGGGAGGCCGAGGACGAGGCCGATTACACCGAGGTGCTGCACGCCCTGCTCCGGCCGGAGGTGCGGGTCGAGGTGCACGGCTGGGACGGCCGCGATCGCCTCTCGGCGTCGGGCACCATTCGCCTGCTCGGCATCCGCTCGGGTGAGGCCGGGTACCTGCTGGTGCAGCATCCGGGTGAAACCTACCGGCACAGCAGCGGTTTCACGCTGTCGGAGTTCTATGCCGAGGAACTGGCCGAGCGCGTGGTGGCGGCGCTGCCGGACACCCCGGCGGGCCGCGACTTCCCGGGTGCGCAGGGCGGCGATCTGGTGCTCGCCGAGACCGAGGACACCGATGAGACCGACTACGACTTCGGCATGTCGCCCGCACACGAAACCCTGGAGGGCACCGTCGTCACCCGCGCCGCCGATTTCCTGGCCGCGCCCACGCCGAGCCAGGGCACCATCGAGGTGGTCCAGGGCCGTTCGCGTTTCGGCCCGCGCGGCATCGCCCGCTATCGACTGCAGTGGCGCGACCTCGAGGACGACGGACGCTACGTGATCATCGGCGAGCATCCCCCGGTGGCCGCCGCGGCCGACCGCCGCCGCCTGGTTCAGGTGCTGGAAGACCACATCGCCGAGGTGGTGCAGGTGATGGCCGATGAGTGAAGGGAACGACCCCATGGAATCCCAGGACCTCCCCGCCGCATCCACGGACACCCCGGCAGCCCCCGACTTCCCGACCGAGTTCACCCTGTCCTCGCGCACCGGCGCGATCGTGGTGACCACCACGGAAGCTGGCCTGCCCCGGGCGATTTCGGTGGAACGGGATCGCCTGCGCGAGGACCCGCAGCTGCTGGCCGCGGAGATTCTGCGCCTGTGCCGCCAGTCCGCGGCCCGCGCCGGGGTCGAGCGGCGTGCCCAGCTGCAAGCCGCCGGTCTCGCGCCCGAACTGTTGGCGCTGACCGGTTTACCGACCATGGCAGAGGTGACTCGCCAGGAATATGTCGAGGAACAGGAGTACGAGACCGAGCCCGACAGCTGGCTGCGACCGATCTGAACCGAGTGAGATATCCAGTGCGCCAGCATGGTTGGATATCGGACGTGACAACTGGTTTCGGAAGGCGCGGGTAACTCGCCGGGCACGCCCAAAATTGTTGTGGCACTGTATGTTGGCGCGGGTGTATGGCGTTGGACGCTCCCCGAGCCGTCCGCTGAAGTTCCGGGGAGGCGGAGTTGTATACCCGGCGTTCACCGGTCTGTTCGTCAGTTCGTGAACTCTTCCCTATGCCGGGCGAATGTCCGCTCTGTATAGTTCGATTTGAAATGATCTTCCCGATGGGGGTCTCATGAGCAGCCATCTCGTTGCCACACCGGAAGCGATCCGCGCCTACGGAGACGCCTCGGCCACCATGGCGAGCGCCGTCGCCGGTGCCGCCGCGGTCGATCAGGTCGCCACGGTCGCCGGATTGGTCCCGGTCTTCGGTCTGATCGGACAGGACTTTCTCCTGAGTTACGCGGGCGCGCAAGCCAATCACCTGGCCTCGGTGGCCGAACTGGCCGCCGTGCACGCCGGCACCGCGGTCACCGCCCACGAGGCGGCGGCGGGCTACCAGGCCACCGACGAGGCCGCGGGCGTCGATTTCCTCTCGTTGTCGCTGGACCTGTGAGCGCGCCGTTCGACCCGGGCTCGACGGGAGCCGCCCAGGCCACGCCGACCGTCGCCACCGGCCAGTCGGTGGCGGATGCCTTGCGCGACACCAACTTCGCGCCGCTGCTGGACAGCCCGGTGGGCGATGTCCTGCAGACGCTCGGCCTGCCCGCGCTGCCGCAGCTGCCGTCGATCCCGCCGCTGCCGGATATGCCGCCGCTGCCCACCCTGGATCTGACCGCGCTCACCAAGCCGCTCACCGATCTGGCCTCCGCGTTCGGCACCGGGCAACTGGGTCAGGGCCTGGACGCCACGCAGATGCTCTCGGGTGTGTCGAGCGCGCTGCAGCAGGTGATGTCGATCGCCCAGTCGGTCATGTCGCTGGCCAACTCGAATTCCTGGCAGGGCTCCGGCGCGACCGGCGCGGCCGAGAAGGGCACGGCGGCACAGACGAACGCGCTCGAGCTGGAAGCCCAGAACGGACAGCAGAAGACGGTGATGGCGGGCGCGGCGACCTCGGTGGCCACCGGCGCGGCGACCATGTCGGCCATCATCGCCAAGTTCGTCACCGGCGTCACCATGGCCGCCCCGTTCATCGCCACCCCGCCCGGGCAGGCGTTCCTGCTGTCGTTGGCCACCGAGACGGGTGCGGAGGCGACCGCCACCGTGGCCAAGACCCGCGCGGAAATGACGGTGCACAGCGCGAATATGACCACCGCCGGACACAAGGTGAAGGTCACCGACGCCCCGAAGGGCGTGGACTCGCTGTCGCAGGTGACGCAGCTGCTGAGCCTGATCTCGCCGGTGAGCAGTGCGGCCAGCACGGGCGTGCAGCAATTGCAGCAGTTGCAGTCGATCAGCCAGACCTCCCAGGTGGATCCGACCCCGGAAGCCGAACCGATTGCCGCCAAGACGGATTCGGGCGGTCTCGGCGGCGGTCTCGCCCCGATCGGCGGTCTCGGCGGAGTGGGCACGCCCTCGACCCCGCTGGGCCAGGCCAGCCCCCGCACCATGAGCACGACCACCACGCCGCCCGTTCCGGCTCCCGTGCCGGTGTCGGCCACCGGAGGCGTGGGCATGGGCGGCGGCATGGTGCCGCCCATGGGTGCCGCCGCGGGTGCGTCCGCGCAGGCCGGTGACGCCGACGAGGAAGTCCGCACGAATATGGTCACCGCCGAGCACGGCGACGAGGTCGTGGGCGAGCTGGGCTACACCGGTGTGCCGGTGGTCGGCGCGGTCGGCACCAACGGCCCGCGTCCCGCACAGTCGTGAAACCCAGTCGGTATCGGTCGGTGCGACGCGATAAGATGCGCTGAAAAGGGAGGGACGATGAGCGAATTCAACTTGCGCGGCGTACGTTTCGACGCCGATGAGGTCCTGGCCGCGGCCGCGGACCTGGAGGCCATGGCCGATCGCCTGGAGGCAGCACTCGGCGCGGACGGCGAGGCCCTGTCCGTCCCCGCCGCCGGATCCGACAAGGTATCCCTGGCCGCCGCCGACACCCTGACCGCGGTCGGCGCATCCTTCGTCAGCCAGAGTGCTTCCGGCGTGGACGAACTGCGCAAACTAGCCGCGGTCGTCCGCGACCAGGCCCACACCTTCGGCCAGGTCGAAACCGCCAACGCGGTGGACTTCACCAACCTCTGATCCAGCTCGGCCGCGAAGCCCCGGGAACTCCAGCCGGTTTCGCGGTGATCCGACCGGATGCGCGAATCGGGGAGCCCGCCTGGTCTGGGGAGCCCTCGTCGGGCTCGGGGCGCGTCTGCGGATGACGGACTCTCGCGAGGTACCGGGAGTGGAGCTCGGCGCTGCGCTCCGGCTTGCGCCTGAGAGCGCTCGGAGGCGGGTCCCTACGGGTGCTCGATCGTGGTGGGAAGCGGTTCCGCGGCTTCCGATTCGGGCTCGAAGGGCGGGGTGGAGCCGGCGAGGCTGAGGTAGCCGTTCACGCTCTGGGTGAGGGCGAAACCGAATCCATCGGGGGTGCGCGCGTACGCCGCGCGCGGGAGCTGGTTCGGGTCGGAGCTGGTGGCCCAGCCCTGCTCGGTCCACGCGCGCAGCACCGACTCGAAATACCGTTCCGATGTTTCGGGCGTGGTGCCCAGCACCCAGTACCTGATGTCCAGGAAGCGCAGCGGGCTGTCGGGATCGCCGTCGTCCCAGGGCAGGGTGACGCCACGGTGGAACACCGCCTTGGGCAGGTCCGGATGCCGGACCGTCAGCGACAGCTCCGCGGGCAACGTGCGCAGGGTCTCGCCGAGGTGCCGCAGTAGTTGTGCGCGGGCGGCACTCTGCGTTGTCGCCGTGGGCATCCGGTCCTCGTCTCCTCGCTTCGAAGGGCGCGCGCTCGGCCCCGTGGTGTGTGTTGTCACCGCAGCCGGTGCGCGTTGCCGGTCAGGATCATGCCCAGGATCCGGTAGGAATCGTGGGCGGCGCTGAAGTAGTTCTTGCCGCCGTGATCGTCCGGATTCCAGCCCAGCCGGGTCTGCGTGGGCTGGCTGCCCGACTCGAAAACCCTAGCGCCGTACCCCGGATCACTGGGCAGGGGACCGTGGGTGGGCGGCATCAGCACCAGCGAGTCGTACTCGGCCATGGTCGCGAACACGTGGTCGCCGATCTCGGTCGGATCGACACCGGTCAGTCGGAGATCCCCGACATGCGTGACACCACTGCCGATGGCACCGATGAAAACCACCGTGTCGGTGTTCAATTCGTGCCCGTGCCCGGCCGCGTGCCCCGCGGTGACACCGCCGTACGAGTGCGCGATGGTGGTGGTGTTCGCGGGCGGCCCCTGATGGGTGGCCCGCAGCCCGTCGTGGAACTCCCGCAGCTTCGCCGCACCGCCCTCGCCGTGCTCGGAGTGCATGCCCTGGACCAGCGAATTCGGATTGTTGTAGGCGCCGAACAGGATGACCGACGTCTCCGCGGTCGGGTCGATCGCCAGGGCGGCCTGCCGCACCTGGGCCAGCGTCTCGAGCGCGTACCCGACACCGCTGCGTCGCCTGAACGCACCGGCCACTTCGACGGCCACGTTCTGGGCGGTATCCGGATCGCCCAGCGCGTAGATGTACTGGAGTTTCTCGTCGATATACGCCAGGTGGACGGCGGGCATGCCCTCCTCGGTCGGCAGGCTCAGGTAGTTGTCCCACATGTCCCGGAGGATGTCGAGGCGCTCCTGGATCCGCTTGCGCTCGGCCAGCACCTCCGGCGTCTCGGGTTCGGCCTGAGCCCGCAGCATGTCCTGCTCGGCCTGGTGCCGCAGCATGTCGAAGGTTTGCCGGTTGTAATGATCGCGGTCGGCGTGCGGTATGCCGTCGCGGTTTCCGATGAACGGATCCGCGCGATGCCACGCGTCGCGTTCCTCGGGGGAGAGGTGCTGCCATTCGTCGTGCAGCTGGTGCGGATCGATCGGCAGTCGGTGGTCGGGATCGGTGGGGAGCCCGATGTCCGGCACCGGCGTGTGGTCGGGGTACTCGTGTGTGCTCGGCGGCCACCGGAACCAGCGCTCACCGGTTCGGGGATCCTGGACCACGTGCGGGTCGTCCGTGAGCCGCAGCGGTCCCGACTCCGCCCGCTGGGGGTGCGCGAGATGCTCGGCCATCTCGGCCCGATAGACCATGTGGGTCCGCATGATCGCGCCGTGGGTCGGGATGGACAGGTAGTCGAGCGCGTCCGCGGCCCGGCGTTCGAGGCGGACCGTCTCGACGTATTCCCTATCGGCGGTGGGCAATTCGGTCTCGCGACGGCCGACGTCGGCGAGCAGGTCCTCGACGTGCCCGCGGGCGTGCTCGGTCAGGTATTCGGCGACGAGCGCACGCCGGTCGGCCGCGCCCGGGGTGCCTTCCCGCAATCCGAGCCGTTCGACCAGGGACAGCGCTTCCCGGCGGGTGGCGGGATCGTGCCCCGCCTGTGCCCCCTCGGCCAGTTCACGCAACTGTCGAATGCGGCCGAGATCATGCTCGGTCGGGGTGGCGTCGTGGTCCACCGGGCCGGGGCGCAGCACACCGGGGTCCGGTAGGCGCGTCTGATCGATCAGACGCGCCAGGTCCGGATCGTGCTGGGCCAGTAGCCGTTCCACGGTGGGCGCGTGCTCGGGATCGTGCAGACCCAGGTGGTGCATCAGGTCGATCAGGTCGCGGCGCAGGGGCGCCAGGAGATGCGGTTTGACGCGCGCCGCGACGCCCTCGCCGATCTGGTCGACCAGGACCCGCAGCTCGGCGAAGCGGCCGCCCAGGTGTGAGGTCAGCCGGGTGGGGCGGTCGTCGGTGCGGTCGGTGAGTACGTGGTCGTCCTGTTCGAGTCGGATTTCGGCCAGTTCGTGTGCCACCGCGCGGACCACGTCCTCGTCGCGGGCGTGCGGTGAGACCTGGATGTCGTAACCGGTGACCCGACCGGATTCGTCGGTGCGCCAGGTGAATTCGGCGACGGCGTTGTCTCGGGTCGGCCCGACGTCCACGGTGATGTCGAGGGTCCGGCCGTCGTGGTGCATTTCGAAGCGGCTCGCCTCGGGATTCCAGACGACGTCCTCGGGCTGGATCAGCCGCAGATTGCCCTCGACCTTGTCGACCACGTTCTCCCGCGTCAGCGGTTCCGCGCCCTCGGGTCGCGCGTCACCCCGGAATTCGCCGACCGGGCTCGCCGTGCCGTGCTCTGTCGACGGTGTCTCGGTGCGCGTCGTTTCGGGGTGGGGTGTCTCGGTGTGGGGTGCTTCCGGAGTCGAATATCCTTGCTCGCCGGTGGAATGCGGGTCGTAGGTGATCACCATCCGGTGTTCGGGCAACGGCGGGTTGTAGGTCGCCATCACCTTGGTGTTCAGCTTGTTGCTGGCACCGGCGTCGATGGTGTAGTCGTAATTCTCATTGCCGGGAGGCGGGAATGTCTCCCCGGTCTGACGGAACGGGTTCTCCGCGTCCCGGTAGTGCCATTCGATGGCCTCCCACAGCTTGGTGCCCAGAATGTGGTGGCGATCGCCCTCCTCGCCGCCGAGCTTCTCGGGCTTCATGTCCCACTGCACCTCGACTCGCCCACCGGGAGCGAGGGTTTCGGGCAGTCGCGCGGCGATGTCGCGGTAGACATGCTCGGGCAGGTCAGCGCTGACATTGTTGATGAAGATCCGCGCCACCTCGCCGGTGGGCGCGGCGCTCAGGATATTGCCCTGGGTGAGCAGGTCGCCGAAGACCATGACGGTGCCCGGCTCGGTCAGCGGTCCGGGATCGAGGATGCCGAGATCGCGTCGACGCTGGCCCTTGATGGGGAATTCGGAGGCCAGCTCGGTCTTGATGATCAGGCCGCGGCCGGCACGGTCGGCGGCCGGGGTCATCTCGACGGCGAAGGCGCTGCGGCCGACGCCGATATCGATGGTGTGGCCCTCGACGCCCGTGGCGGGCAGTCGCTCGTGCTGGATGCGAGTGTTGTTCTCGCCGAAGATATTCTGGTCCAACGGCAGTCGATGCTGCGGCCGTGGTCGCGACAGCACCTCGACGGCGGACTTGCCGTCCACGGCGTCGTGCACGACCACCGTGTACTCGACATTGAGCCCGTTCTCGCCCGTGCCGCGATTGGCGCTGTCCACCTGGCGCAGGAAGTCGCCGAGGTTGGTGGCCTCGCCGTCGATGACGAGCACGCCGGTGGCGTGGTCCATTACGGCATTGATCCGGTCCATGCCGGACGCGACCCTATCGGCGGCGTCGTACATGTCGTGGAAGACCTGTGTGCCGATGGCCTCGTGGAATTTCTCGGGCATATCGTCGCGGAAGCGCGCGATGGCCATCTTCATCGCCTCGGCGCGGTCGCCGGGGCTCAGCGTCGGGTCATTGATCGCCGCGTTGAGCGGGTCGAGCGCGTTGAGCAGGTATTCGATATCGACGGTCTTGCGGGCGGCCCTGGTGCTGTTATCGAAGAGCGGGTCGAAGACGCGGCGCGCCATTTCCTCGCGCATGCGCCCGTCGAGTGCCAGCTGCTCGGCCCGCACCACATCGGCCACACGATCGCCGGACAGCGAGTGCTCCAACTGATTCAGATGCTCTGCGCTGGAGTGTTCGAAGGTGTCTTCGGTCAGGTGGGTGTCGAAGATCGGCCGATGTTTGTGCAGGCCCAGCTCTTCGAGCTTGAATCGCTGCGCGACCTCCGGATCGTGCCTGGTCAGTAGGTCGCGCACGGTGGCCGCGTGGTCGCTATCGTTCATCCCGAGGTGTTCGGCGAGGTCGCGCAGGTCCTGACGCAGTCGTGGAAGTTCGTGCGCGCGAGCCGGATCGGCGCTGGCGCGGTCGATATGCGCTTCGAGCACCCGCATTTCGGCGAACCGGCCACCCAGGTGGGGGGTCATGGTCGAGGGCCGATCGTCGTGCGGATCGATCAGGATGTTCGGGTCCTGCGACAGGCGGATCTCGGCCAGTTCGTGCGCGAGCGCCCGCACCACGTCCTCGTTGCGAGCCCGCTCCGAGAGCACCACGTCATACCCGGAACCGTCTGCCCGAGCGTGGAATTCGGCCACATTGCCGTCACTGGTGGTGCCCACGGTGACCTTCACGGTGCCACCGTCGCCGGGGAGCAGGAAGTGGTGCTCGTCGCGGTTCCAGGCGACGCCCTCCGGGGTGATGAGCCCCAGATTGTCCCGGATCTGGTCGAGCACGAACTCCGGCTGCAGATTCTCCGCGCCCTCACGAGCGTCGCCGTGGAAGTCGCCGATCGGGCTGGCATTTCCGTGGTCGGTGTCCTGGTCGTGCGGGAGCGACGCCCCTTCGTGCTCCGAGACGCCGTGTGTGGCAGTGGAATCCGGGTCGTAGACCATGATCCACCGATGCTCGGGCTGCGGAGGCGAAAACCCGGCCATCCGCTCGTGCGGCAGCTCGTTACTGGAGCCCGCGTCGATGGTGTAGTAGTAGTCCGGATTGCCGGGGTGCGGGAACTCCTTGCGCTCCACCAGCTTGAACGGACTCCCGCCGTCGGGGTACGGCGCTTCCATCGCCTCCCACAGCTTGGTGCCCAGAATGTGCTTCCGATCGCCCTCCTCGCCGCCGGGCTTCTCGGGCTTCATGTCCCACTGGATCTCGATTTGGCCGCCGGGAGCCATGATCTTCGAAAGGTGTTCGGCGATAGGGTGATACGCCTCGTCGGGGAGCTTGGCGCTGACATTGTTGATGAACACGCGCGCGATGTCCCCGCCGAGCAGGTGCCCATTGCCCAGCAGATCGCCGTACACCATGACCGAGCCGGGTTCCATGAGCGGTCCCGCGTCGAGGATGCCGAGATCGCGGCGGCGCTGCCCGCCGATCGCGGCGTCGGTGAGTTCGGTCTTGATGATCAGCCCGCCACCGGCCTTGTCGGATGCCGGGGTCATCTCGACGGCGAATGCGCCGCGGCCGACACCGACATCGATGGTGTGCCCGCCCGCCGCGGCCGCCGGGGCGGATGGCCGGGGTTGGTGGTCGATGGGATGGTTGTCGTCGCCGAACCGATACTGCTCCAGGGGAAGTCGATGCTGCGGCTGCGGGCGGGGGAGTACCTCGACCGTGGACAGCCCGTCCACCGCGTCGTGCAGGATGACCGTGTACTCGACGGTGAGGTTGTTGTCGGTCGCGCCCCGGTTGGCGCGGTCGATGCCGTGCAGGAAATCGGCGAGGGTGGTCTGCTCGCCGCCGATGGTCATGCGCCCGGTCGCGTGGTCGATGACGCCGGTGACGCGGTCGGGCGCGGTGGCGAAGGCGTCCGCGGCGGCGTGCATGCGCGCGAAGCGCTCGGGGCCGAGGGCGTCGCGCGCCGACTGCGGCATGCCGTCGTGGAAGGCGTCGATCGCCCGGTGAATGGCGGCGGCCTGCTCGTGCCCGCGCAGCGTCGGATGGTTGATGGCCGCGTTGACCGGGTCGAGTGCCGGGAGCAGCCCGGGTACCTGCTTGCGGGGGGCCCTGGCCTCTTCTTCGAAGATCGGCTCGAAGACTCGACGGGAAAGCTCCTCGCGCATCCGGCCGTTGAGGCCCTGCTGTTCGGCGCGCAGGAGATCTTCGGCGTGGTCGCCGGTCATCAGCTCGTGCAGTCGGTCGAGATGTTGCTCGGCCGCGTGCTGGAACTCGTCCTCGGTGAGGTGTTGGTCGAAGGTCGGCCGCTCGGCGAGCACACCCTCGGCCTCCAGCTGCAGCCGGTGCGCGAGGTCCGGAGCATGCTCGGCCAGTAGCCGTTCCACGGTCGGCGCGTGCTCGGAATCGTTGAACCCGAGATGATCCATCAGGTCGTGCAGGTCGTGCCGCAACCTGGGGAGCTGTTCCGCCCGGGCCGGGTTCATGGTGGCGTGATCGATCTGCGTGGTGAGCGTCCGTAGCTCGGCGAAGCGTCCGCCGAGCTGGGTGGACATCCGGGTGGGTCGATCATCGTGCGGATCGATCAGGATGTCCGGGTCCTGCGACAGACGGATCTCGGCCAGTTCGTGGGCGAGCGCGCGCACGACATCCTCGTTGCGGGCGTGCTTCGACAGCCGCACGTCGTAACCGTCGGCGCTGGGCCGGAATTCGGCCACATTCCGGTTCGACGTCTCGCCGACCTCGATCCGGACGACACGCCCGTCGGACAGGACGAAATGGCCCTTCTCCGGATTCCACGACATCCCTTCGGGTGTCATGATCCGCAGGCCTTCCTGAATCTGGCCGTGCACGTCCGTGAGTGTGAGTTCGCCGGAGCCGCGGTTGTTTCCGTGGAAGTCGCCGACCGGACCGGCCGCGGCGGGCGCGTACTCGCGGGC
Source organism: Nocardia sp. NPDC059228 (assembly GCF_042754245.1). Taxonomy (NCBI): domain Bacteria; kingdom Bacillati; phylum Actinomycetota; class Actinomycetes; order Mycobacteriales; family Nocardiaceae; genus Nocardia; species Nocardia sp. NPDC059228. The sequence goes on from NZ_JBHZAL010000001.1 coordinate 609,840, forward strand.
GTCCGGACGGGCGTGTGGTGGCGTGTCGACGGGAAGCGGGAAGATGGCCACGCCATCCGGATGCTCACCCGGGGAACCTGCGCGGTCATCGGGGGATACGCGGTGATCGCCGGGCAGCCCGCCGCGGTCGTCTGCCGGACCGTCGTTGTCGCGGGACCTGGCGGCATGGTCCCCGGGGCGGTCGGCCTGCTCCCCGGGACGGACGGTGCGGTCGCCAGGTCGGTCGGTGTGATCGCCGGGCCGGCCGACCCGATCGCCGGATTGGTCGGCTCGGTCGTGCGTGGTGGCGGTCGGTTCGACCGGCTCTCGCGTCGTGTCGCCGGAGAGGTTCAGGAAGTCGTTGGGCGCGTCTGCGGTCACCGGCTGCTCGTGATTGCCGGTATTCGAGTCGGCCTGCCGCACAGTCGGTTCGACGCCGGTGCGGTGCGCCTGCACCGGGGCGTCGGGCCGGGTGGCGCGGTCGAGTCCGACTCCGGCGCGGCTGTCGGGGGTCCGGGGCGAACCGCCATCCGTGGGCTTGGGGGCGGTGCCGTCCGTGGCTCTGGGGGCACTGCCGTCGGCGGGTTTGGGAATGCTGCCGTCCGTCGTACCGCGGGGTAGGTCGCGCGGTGCGGCGACCTTGGCCGGATCCGCTGCCGGGGACCGCGTTTCGCTGTTCGAGGTGCTGGTATCCGCCGACTTGCCGGGCTCGCCGATGGGACGGGTGCTGTTCTCGTTCGAGAAGTTCGTCGCCGTCGTGGAATTCGCGTCCCTGGATGCTTCCGAAGTGTGGTCCGCAGTGGATTCTGTTGTGCGCGCGTCCATTCCGGTGTCGTGCGCGCGACCGGTCGGGTCGATGGCGGACGTTGCGTCTCCGGCGCGATGTTCCGGAGTTCCGCTCGCATCCGCGCGTGTGGTGTCACCGGCTGACGAGTCGCCGACCGAGTGGGTGTCGGAGGCGCGATGCGCCCCGGAATCGGTTGCGCCGCCCGTGTCCTGCACATTCGGGTCCGCGGGCGCGCGGCGGCTGTCCGAGGTGAACAAGCCGTTGTTGTCGGACCGCTGGGAGTCGTCACTGTGGTCGGAGGACTGATCGTGGGCGGGTGGCGCGGTGTCGGTAGCGGTGGCCTCCGGCGCGCTGGCCGCGTGCAGACTGGGCCCGCCGGACTGCTGCCCGTGCGGGTTGTCGCCGCCACCGGACGAGTCACCGGTATTCCCGTGCTGCCCATTGCCATTCGGGTCGCCACCGGTGGCGTGCTGCCCGTTCGCACTCGGATCCCCGGTGGTGTGCTGCCCGTTGGGGCTCGTATCCCCGGGGGCTCCGTGTTGTCCGTTCCCGTTCGGATCCCCGGTGGTGGCGTGCTGCCCATTGGCGCTCGTGTCGCCGGTGGTGCCGTGCTGGCCGTTGGCGTTCGTCTCGCCGGGGCTGCCGTGTTGTCCAGCGCCCGAGTCTCCGGGTGTGGTCTGTCCGTTGCCGGGCGCATCGACGTTGGCCGTCCGGCCGTCCGAGGTGGTGCCCGGCTGCTCGGGTACGTCGACCTTGGTGCTGGTTTCGCTGGGAGCGCGCACACTGCCATCGCCGCGTTCACTGCCCATGGGTGCTCCGGCGTGGGGGGATTCGCCGTTGTAGCCGTGCAGTCCACTGGGACCCGCACCCGCGAACGCGCCACCGGTGAGGGAGCGCGGGTCGAATGACCAGTCGCCGTTGACCAATCCATTGGCCAGCCAGCCCGCGCCCGCTCCGCCCGCTCCGGCGGCCGCGCCGGTGAGCATGCCGCTGAACGCGCCCTTGAAACCGCCTCCGGCCTCGCTGGGCAGGATGTGGTGCGCGCCAAGGCCGATCGCGCCGCCCGCACCGCCGGACAGCCCCGCGACCAGCGCATTCTTCCCGATCGCGCCGAGGTCGAAACCGTGCCCGTGCCCGTCCATGTTCTGAATGGACTGGACCAGCAATTCCTGGGTGGTGGCCTGGATGGTGGAGATGACCGCGCCCTTGCCGATCTCGTAGATGGCCTTGGTCAACACCTCCCGCAGCAGCGCATTGGTGATCCGGCTCTCGACCAGTTCCGCGATCCGGTCCGCGAACAGCTGGCCCAGCTTGCGGAAGGCGATGCGCGCCGACGCGAAGACCGCCGCCTCCGACTCCGGCGCGAAGGGCCCGGTGGCCGCGGCCCAGGCCAGCTCCCCGATCAGCCATCCGCCCGCGATATAGAAGTTGAGCTTCGCGCCTTGGAGCTGATCGCCGAATCCGTCGGCGGCCGTGGACAGCTGACGATAGTTGTCGCCGAACTCCTTGATCGAGCCGTGCCCGGAGCCGTCCCCGTCGCGTAGCGGCTTCAGCCATTTCAGGATCTCTTCGCCGCCGGTGCCGTCCGGGTAGGCCTTGCCGATCGCGCCGATCAGATGATCGAGGTCATCCAGAAGTTTATCGGCCTGTCCGCCAACCGATTCCAGGTCACGGGCCATGTGCCACATGGTGTCTTCGTTGCCATGCGGCCATTCGGAGCCCACCAACCAGCTCAGCCACTCGAGCCACGATGGAAACTCCAGCGCCACAGGCCACCTCACGCCGGTCGGGATCTGATCTTGGCCAGACCGACTGTGCCACAGCCAAGCAGGTGAACTCAACACGAACGCCGAATGAGTCACCGGTGACCGGCCCGCATACTTCCTGCGGTGATAGGGTCCGGCTGGAAGGAGGCCGCATGGGCGACATCTCGAGTGCACGCGAGGAACTGGACCGGCTGGGCGCGGCCCTGCGGGCGCAACTGGTCGAACTCATTACCGACCTGACCCCCGGCACCGACCTGAGCCTGCTGTTTCTCGACGATCCCACCGTCGTCGACTGGGCCGAACCGCCGCGCTACCACTATTCGGGGCTGATCCGCGGGCAGCGACCGGCACAGGTCCCACCCGCCGATATCGTCCAGCGCGCCGGCGCCCTGCTCGCTGCCGCGGGCTGGGAGGTCAGCGCGCAGGAGGTGGAGAACCGCGCTGTGCTGGTCACCGGTCACCGCGACGGCAGCACCATCGAAGTCCGTGTGAGCGACCAGAGTTCATCGGTGATGTTCAGCGGCCGAACCCCCGCCCTGGCCCTGCGCGCCGCGGGCGACTACCCCCGCCCCGAGCCGGCGCGTACACCCGAAACCCTGACCCCCGGCTACGTCCTCTGCTACGAGTGCGACGGCCTGGGTGCCTGCCCCGAATGCGACGGCCGGGGCCGACTGTCCAGCGGCCGCCTCTGCCCCGAATGCAACGGCTCCCGCTACTGCCCTATCTGCCGAGGCGCGGGCCAATTGGCCCCCTCCGAACTGTCACCCTTCCAGCGCACCTACTACCCCGAATTGCGCGGGCCCTCGGAGTAATTCACCAGCCGGAGTCGGTGGCTCCCCGCTTGTCTTGGTCCTCGGTCCACGCTTCGTAGCCCACCGCATTGCTGAAGTCGGGTCCGGGCTCGTGAAGCTGGGACAGCCGTTCCCGCGAGCGCGGGGGAGCGAGTGAGGCGGGTTCGACGGTCGGCGCTTGGGATTCGATATCCGGCATGCCCTCGATCAGTTCCGACAGCTTGGGCATCCGCGCCCGCTTGTCCCGCAACGGCTGCAACAGTTCTCGCCCCTGCCGCGCGACATCGGTCGCGGCGTTCTGCGCGGCCGTCGTCACCGCCTTGGCGATCTCCTCATAGCTCAGTTCGTCAATGTCGGAGGAGAACCGCGTGGCGATCACGACCCCGTCGGCGTTCACCGTGACCTGTACGCGCCCGCCCGCCGCCGAGGCGCTGGCGATCAACTTGGTCCGCTGGCGCGAGGCCTCCGCGATCTCCCGCATCTGCGCCGTGAACCCCTCGAGGATGTCGGCCTTCGCGAGTTCACCGTTCTCCCTGACCATTTCGCCCGCCTACGCGAAAGTGCTGCGGTTGCCGTGTTCCATCTGGTCGAGCTTGTCGGCGGAATCGGTCAGCCCGCTGTGCAGATTCTTGAACGACTCGGCCAGCTTCTCGGTCCCGCTGGCCATGTTCTCGCTACTGGTGGAGAACCCCTTCGCGCCGTCGGCGAACTTGCCCCCGAAATCGTCATCGCCCCACCCGGCGGCCCCCGGCGAGACGGCCGCCCGCGCATTGTCTGCCATCGACTGCAAGCGGGCCTGAATATCCGCGGCGAACCCCGCGGCGTCGCGCACCGATTCCGGATTTACCTGCACTCTCCCGGCCATAAGATCGACTGTCCCACAACCGATCAGTGAACACAACATGAACGAGACGCGTCGCCCCGCGCCTGGCAAGATCAATCCCGAACCGCCCACCCCGGCCGAAGGAGCCCCCATGCCCGACACCCTCCCGCTGGCCCGGACCAACGCCGAGGCCCGCCTCTACCTCACCCTCCAACCCTGCCCCACCTGCGGCGAAACCCGCTGCCAATACCGCAGCGCGGTCATCACCACCGACGACGGCGACCTGGCCAGCCGCTACACCGGCGACTGCCCTCGCTGCGGCACCACCCGCACCTACGAATTCCGCCTCCCCGCCGACATCCTCCCGCCCCCCGCCGATTCGGTCCGCTTCGGCCTGGACAACCCCTCCGAACTCCTCGACCCCGGCGTCTGGCTCTGGTACTCCGACGTCTGCATCCGCCAGGTCCCGGCGACTTTCGAGGGCCTGGACGACCGCGCCGCGCGAGCCGCCCGCCACACCCTCGCCACGGCCCTGGCCGCAGTGGAGGAAGCCCTCAAATTCCTCCCACCCACCGCCGACCGAATCCCCGCCTCCGCCTTCGTCTCCGACAAAGGCCGAGCCACCTACAACACCGAACCCGGCCGCTTCACCCGCCCCCGCCTAGAAGCCCTCCGCGACACCTACACCGCCGCCCTCACCCCCCGGTAATAACCCGCACCGCCGCATCTTTCGCAGCCTCATCCACCTCCCCCACCCGATACCCCCGGTTCGCAATGTGCCGCACCAGCTCCGCCTCCGGCGGCAACCCATGCTTATGCAGGTAATGCGACACGGGCCCCGCTCAAACCCAAGTCCCATCGGTCCGGAAATTCAACGGCACATCCCGATCCGCCGGCACAAACTCATCCTGCTCAAAACTCCGAGCCGCCAACACAACCGGCGCCGACTCCAGATAAGCAAGCACCGCAGTCCGCACATTCCCCTCCAACACAGGCCGCTCCACCACAGGCCGCCCCTCACCATCCTTCCCGTCATACACCTTCGCCATCCGAGGCGGCTGCGGCGGAAGCTTCACGGTCGCTCCAACATTGGATGGGGACGCGAACGGATTGGGTGCCGGTGAGGCCGCCGCAAAAGGATTCGGCGCAGACGCGGCCGGTATGAACGGATTCGGCGCGCCAACCGGCATCGCGCCCGGAGGCGGCATGAAATCCTGGCGCGTATCGGATTGGGGGTGTCGGCATGCGCGGCTTGGCCAACTGTGCCACCAAGCTGGCGATCGCCGCTGGTACCGACAGCAAGACCGCCACAATCCCCAGCCCGTAGCCGATCGTGAGCGCACCAAATCCGGATGGGAAGCCCAGAGCGATCTGGTTGAAAAATACTCGCATTAGCGCTGACCCCAAGACGACTCCGGCTGCAAACCCACTGGTGATCCGCATTGCCCTGCTGCGTACCCCACGTGCGGCGAAAAGAAGCACGGCCACGACACTCGCCGCCACCGCGATCACCACGGGTATCGCATCGCCGATGTGCCAGCCGTGACCGATTATGCGTACCCCGTTGTAGGTTCTCTCGTACGTAATCCCGGAGATTATCAGCACTCCCGAACCGACCGTCACCGCCGATGCGAGTATCAGGAACAACCCGGCGGTCCGATCCGCAGCGCCGCCCGCGCCATCCGGCGGCGCGATCGCCTTCTCGCGAATCATGTTCACCAGTGCGGTGATCGAGCCGATAATGGCCACGACCAAGAGCCAGAATCCCAGCCCATAGCTGCAATCCTCGCCCGTGGACATGAGGCTGGACGCCATCGAAACCGTGAACGCGGCCGCCACTCCGGCGACGAAGGCGCCGAACCACCGACATCCGGGCCGTCGCCCGACCCCGGCAAGCAGCAGTACGCCACCCAATACCGCCAGCACCGCGACTACCTCGAACGGAGGAGTTCGCTTGGAAGACAGCATCTACCTCCCACGGCGGCAGCTACACCTATACCCATTTCCAGCCGTTGGGTATCCCGTGAGCTACCTGACCTACGACGGCAACCCCATCTCAACAGTTACCGGCGGCTGGAACATCAGCTACTCACCCGGCTACGCCCAAGGCTCCTGGCGCTACGAATCCGACTGAGCCCTAGTCTCCGACTGCAACGGCTCCTGGGTCTTCACCATGAGCTAGTCGTTTCACCAGTCGTCCGCGCGAATTCGCCCGGGTGTGATGTCGTCGAGGTCCTCGACGTCGGTGAAGGTCATGACGGGATCGTTGTGTTGCTGTCGCTCGGGCGAATTCGGGGGAGCGGTGGAGGCTGGGATAGGTTCGGGGATTCGGTCGGTGAGGTCGGGTAGGCCTTCGATGAGGTCTGACATTTTCGGCATGCGACCGCGGCGTTCTTGGATCGGATTCGTGAGTTCGGCGCTCTTGCCGGCCAATTCGGTGGCCGCGGCCTGGGCGGCCTCGGTGACGGCCTTGCTCAGTTCGTAGAGCGCCAGGCCTTCGAGTTCGTCATCGAACTTGGTTTCGATGACGGTGCCGTCGGCGTTCACGACCACGGTGACCCGCTTCTGCAGGGCGTATCCGGTCGCCATCAACTGCGCCCGCTTCTGCTGGATCTCGCCGAGCACCCGCATCTGCTGTTGGAATTCGTCGATCATCGAGGCCAGTTCGGCCTTCGCGCTCTCGTTCGCCATGACTACTTACCGAATTGGCTGGCGCTGTTCTGATCAGTGCCGTCGAGCTTCTTGCCGGACTGGTTCTGTCCGTCGGAGTTGGTCTCGGCGTTCTTGGCCAGAGTGTCGGAGAGATCTTTCAGCGTCTTACGAGCCGCCTTGTATCCGGATCCATCCTCCGATCCGGCGAATTCCTCACCGTAGCTGTCGTTTCCCCACGGCTCGCCCTTGGCGGACAGACTGCCCATGAGTCCGTCCACCACCGACCGCAGACGACTGTTGACATAGTCGGTCTTGACTGCGGCCTGCCGCAATAGCTCCGGATCGACTTCGACCTTATCCACCATCAGGAATTACTCCTCCGCTCGTGGAATCGCTGGGTGAACCCCGCTATGTACACCGTCGGTGGCACCGAGGATGACGATGCCTCAATGACTCCGTCATCGGCCATGTAATAAATCGCGCGGCCGATCATGATCTCGCCGGGCCGCGTGGGCACGAAAACCATCCAGCCGTTGTCGATTCGCTCGGCGGTCAGCTGATCGAGCGGATATCCGCTCGTATCGACACCGCGCGCGAGGATGAACCGCCGCACCTGCTCGATCGCATCGATCCGGCTCAGTGGGGGCGCGGTGACGAAGGTCCGCAGCCCCGCCAACGTGAATTGGTTTAGTGCGGCATCGGCATCATGCTCGGCCGGATCGAATACCGCAGCGAGCGTCTCGTAGGTCACCAACCCGGCCTGTGCCGCCGAAACCAGAACCGATACAGCAGATTTGGTCGCGTCTGTGATGGTCTTCCCTGCAGAAGCCATCACCTGGAGGATCACGTCGACGGTCGAGCCGGTCGTCCAGATTCCAGGGACGGCGGCGGCTATTCCCGGGCCGTCCGGCGACTCGCCGCGGATCCACTGACCCTCCTCCCACCAATAACAGAAGGTCAGCTGTCCGGTCGCGGCGCGCGGATTCAGTACCGCGTCGGTCACCCAATCCGGCGCTCCCGCATACAGTCGTGGCAGCGGAGCGCCGTCGTTGTACACGGCATTCAGTTCCGGCGCGTTCAGCACGCCACCGGAGATAACGGCACGGTCGCCAGGCAATACATAGAGCGTGCTGCCACTGCGATTCGGTCCCTCGAACCATCCGAGCGACGGCAGCATTCGCGGTCCATTGGGCGCGTCCAGCGCCACGAACACCGCGGCAAGCGCCGTCCAGTGCGACCACATCAGCGGCAACGGCGGAAACACCTCGGTGGTCGCCCGACCGCGAATCTCCTTGGCCCGGTCCGTCCGAGCCTGTTCCGCGGCCACCCGCGGCGGTCGCATCAGTCGACCTTCGTGACTCACATAGGCGGCGAGCCAGGCGGGTAGTCGCTTGCGCGGGTACTCCCGCAGGTCGGCCAGGTACGCCTCCGCCGGGAACAGTTGATCATCAGGGAAGGGCTCGTCGCCGTAGTCGTAATCGGTCTGCACCTGTCCCGCATTGTTGAGACTGATCCGCATCCGCCACCACGGACCCTCGCTCATTCGGGCTGCGATCTCGCGCTGCTCCTGCACGAGCTGCAGCACCGACTCCGCGGGTTCGACCCGAACCGCCTGCTCCCCGGCGGAATACACCACGTTCCAGGCTTTGGCGGCGACCGTCCATGCGAACGTCGCGTCGACTCGCTCCCACCCTTCGGGCGCGGCCGCGGCCAGCTCCCGGGCGACCCGGTGCGTCAATTCCCGGGCCTGCTCGATGATCTGCTGTTCGTCGACGACAGTCTCCGGACCGGGATGCGACACCAGACTGAAGCCGATATCAGGCTCACTGTTCGCCTCCGCGAACCCGGCCATGAACGACTTCATGAATTCGTCGTCCGGATCCCCGGCCCGAGGTGTGCTCACGTCCCGACTCCCCTCCTCGACCGGTTCGCACCTTCCACCCGGTCGGATACCTGTGCGACCTTACACATTCAAGGGACGCGTGTCGGCTCGGGGCGAGGTTCGCTCAGTGTTCGCGGGGACCGATGTAGCCGTCGTCGGTGATGCGCAAGGCGTCCAGGGCGGCCGTCGGACTGCCCGCGAGGACCACATCCCATGCATCATCGACGCGCTGTGATGTGAACGTCATCGGCGCGGTATCCACGCCAGCGCCGATGAGGTACATCCGAACTCGACTCGAAGCCTCGGATTCGGACAGGCCGCCCGGGGGAGCTGCGTGCACCGGCCACGGTCGGCGATCGAAGAATCCGAGCCGCTCGGCCTCGCGGCGTTGGTTTTTCTCGCTGTGCCGGTAATAGTCGGAAGTATTGGTGAACGGAATCCGCCAGAGAGCCGGGCGCTTGTCCCAGCCGTAGAAGTAAGGCCCCCCGGTCACTTGCAAGGTCGCGGTGATCTGCCTGGAATCCCTCGGCTGGACGAGTGTGATGACACCGCTGTGCCCAGCCCCTTCGGTCAATCGCACCAGGCAACTCTGCCGGTGGGCTGCTGAACGGTTCTCGATACCGGTGACGACATCGAATGGCATATCGGCGAAGCGGCTCGCCAGTTCGCCGAATTCCGCTGGGGGGCCCGAGAAGTTGGCCGAAATCTCGTGAAGTCGGCCATTGGACCCCTTGTGAACCCTGTTGAAGCCCTCGCCCACGAAGGCGGTCGTGCTCCACGTTTCGGTGCCTTCGTCCTCGGCGACGAATCCGGCGCCCTCCAGCAGCGAGGTCAATTCGGCCGCGCGCCTGCGCCCGTGCGCGATAACGGCCGCGGCCTGGTGCTTACCAATGGGATTCAGAGTCGAGGAGAATCCGCCGCGATATCCGGTGCTCTCCTCGGGCCCGACGACGGCGATGCCGTGCGGAATGAACCACAGTGATCGCACGGTGACGTCCCTTCCTCGGCGGCTGTCCCGGTCCTGCCGCCGACCATAGCCGATCGGTAACGGCGATCGCCTTCCCAGTTGATCCTCGGCGCGTTCTGTGGCAGCGTGTCGCGAGATCGTGAACTGTCGGTACGCGAAACGCGGTGCCGGACAGCGAATCAGCAGAGCAGGTCAGCGCGTATTCGGGGGCGATGGTGGCGTCACGGGGGTGTTCGGTTGAAACCATTGCCGCGCGAGTGATTCTCATCGCAGGCAGTCCACGATGATCTGGCGGCCGCCGGGTGCGAGCGGTCTGGGCTGGCTCGTCGGCATGCAGTGGCCCGAAGGCAATGAAGACCTCATGTGGGCGATTGCCGACGACTGGAAGTCTTCTGCGGGAAAGCTTCGCGGCATCGACGCCGATATCGACGAGGCGATCGCCGCCGTGCGCCGTGCCTATCCGACGGGTGACGGCGGCGACAAGATCATCGCCCAGTTGCAGGGCATGCGTACCGGCGATCAGTCGATCGACAAGCTCGCCGAGTGGTTCGAGACGATTTCCGGGACCGCGAACAACACCGGAACGCAGCTCGAATACACGAAGCTGATGTTCTACACCACGCTGCTCACCTTGGCGGCGGATATCGCTGCGGCATGGCTGTTCCCGCCGACCGCGCCAATGGCGGAGGGCGCGATCATCGGGGTCGGCCGGATCACTGTTCGGATCCTGACGCGGCGGGCAATCGACTTCCTCGGCAAGGAAGCCGAGAAGGCCACCGAGATCGCGATGATGAAGTTCATCCGGAATCAGGTGCTGATCGGTGGTGCCCTGGGTGCGCTGCAGGACGGTGCCATTCAGGCGTATCAGAGTCAATTCGGCCGCCGTGACGGCATCGACATGAAGCAGTTAGGGTTGTCGGCGGCGGGTGGTGCCGCCGGTGGTCTGCTGGCCGCTCCCATTGGACGGCTCGCCCCCAAGGCGATGCTGAACGCGGTGACGAAGCAGTGGGGAAAAGACGTTGCCGAGAAGATGGTGACGCAGAAGGCCGCGAACCTGCTCAGCGGCGGGATCGCCGGTGGGGTGGCCGGTCTCGGCGGTTGGGCGGTCAGCGGCGGCATCACGCACAACTGGCACTTCGACCCCCGTGTCGTCACGGCCGGTATCGCGGGTGGCACGCTGCCCGGTGTCGCCCACGAGGCTCCCTCTCGATGGAAGGGCGGTGAGCCGAAACTCGACAACGCGGGCCCGAAGACCGACGGCGCTCCTTCGGCACTGAGCGAGCAGCACAAGTCCAATGAGATTGGAAACGGCCAGCTGTCGCAGGGCGAGCATGTGCAGCCGGGGCCCGCCAGAGATGCCTCGCTCACCGAGAATGCACCGCGTGAGGGCGCTCCGACGAGCGAAAAGCTCACGGGTGGAGCAACTCCGGCGCATCTGCAAGCGACGGACACCCAGGTGCGGCCGATCGACTCCGGGGTCTCGCACGCACCGCCGCCGACCGGAGCGCAGGTGGTTCCGAATGCGCAAGCCCCGGCGCACGGCGGCCCGGTGGCGGAGGCGCGACCGATCGATGCCCAGGCCACCAACTCGGGGCATACACCCACATCGGCCGATCAACGCCAAACCCCGGCGGTGGCACGTGCCGAGACACCGGTGGCACCGCGTGCCGACACTCCCTCCGTTCCGAAGGCCGACGCGCCGGCTGCGACTCAGGCACGCGCGGACGCACCGGGATCCACCACGCCCGCAGCCGATCCGCGGGCAACGGCCGCTGCGGTGCGTGACGGCGTTCAGCTCAATCCGATGAGCACTAGGGCGACCGGCCTGGAAGCTCAGCCGCGGGTGATCGAGCACACCGACCTCGCGCAGAGCGGACGGACGGCGGAACCGGTGACCGGTCGCCCCGACGCCAGGGATCTGGTCGGTGCGGGTAGCGGACCGGCGGCCAGAATCGGCGCGCGCCCCGAGGGGCCTTCGAATCACCAGTCCGGATCTCCGGAACATCCGAAAGCTCCTGCCGAGCAGCGCAGTCCGAATCACGGAGCCGGTATTCCGGCCGATCCCGTTGGCGCGCACGGCCCGCAGACTCACGATCCGGCCGCATTCCATCCGGCTGGTCGTGACCCCGAAAACCCTGTGCTGCCGAAGGATTCGCCGCTCACCGAGGCAGAGCACGCGCATGCGCGTGAGGCGCTGGACCGACTAGGACCCGAAGCGACACCCGAACACCTTGCGCACGAGCTGGATACGTCCGTTGCCGAAGCACACAACCGGGCCAGTGAGAACCACGAGTGGTGGAAATCGCTCACACCGGAACAGCAGGACGCAATGCTGCGGGTCCATCCGCACGAGCTCGGCAATGCCGATGGCATCCCACCGCACATTCGCGACGAAGCCAACCGCTTGTCGATCGCGCGCGATATCAACGAGATGCGCGAACAGAATCCCCGCATCGACAAGTTCATGACCCGGTTCACCGACCCGGAGAGCTTCCGGCAGTGGAAGAACCTGCAATCCACGGTCGAGGCGCTGCAACACGCAGACGAGCTAGCTCGGAACTTCGCCAGAGACAACGCCGGACACGAGCCGCCGGTGCAGGTTCTCTCCTACGATTCCACGGCCTTCGGTGGCGAGGGTCGTGCGGTCGTTGCGTTCGGCGACACGCAGCACGCGTCCACGGTGTCGGTCCACGTCCCGGGTATCACGACTACGGTTCGGAGCCTCGGTAGTAATCTGGACAACGCCTGCAACCATTTCAAGGCCACCTCGGAACGTAGAGATCCCGCCGAGGTCGCATCGATTGTGTGGATCGGATACGACGCGCCCAGCGGCTTCCCGAAGATCCTGCGCGAAATGACAGACGCGCGAATGGCGGCGCGCGGCGGGCAGCTGCTGGCCCGGGACATGGCCGCCTTCAGTCAAACTCGTCGCCTCGAGGCCGGTCTACCGGGCGGCTCGCCGACACCCGACGTGCACCTGTTCGGCCATAGTTACGGCTCGACCACCACCAGCTTCGCCGGTGCCGGAGGGCGACTATCCGGGGACGTCTCCACCATCACATTGCTCGGCTCGCCGGGTACCGGGCCTGTCGGCCATGCCGCCGACTTCGGTATCGGCGCGCACAATGTCTACGTCGCCAGCTCCTCCCGTGACCCGGTGACTTGGATCGGAGCCAACACGCACGGCGAAATCAGCCGTATGGCACCGGGACTCGGCAATGGCCTCGGGATGGACCCCGCCATCGCCGCCTTCGGGGCGAACCGTATCGCCGCCCAATTCCCAGGCGGCATACACACACTCAGCGATATCTCGACCCACACCGGCTACTACAACTATCTCGACAAGGGCGCCACGGTCCCCACCGAGTCCCTGCACAATTTCGCCCGTATTGCCAATGGCGAAACACCCCACATCCTGCCCGAATACTCTCGTCCCGGTCGCGAGGATCTCAACGCGTGGCAGCGCAATGTCGGCTCCCTACCTCACGATCCGGCCCGCTTCCGCGGGCCCGAACCCGAAGTGCACCAAGGGAAAAACCCCTACGGCTATGGCGATCTGGTCGAGCACAATCGCGCCACCGAACCGGCCCCCACGGCACCCGAGCGCACCCACGAACCGGTCAATGACTGCGGCCCTCAGGCGCTCCGCCAAGTCCACGAACTGACCGGCAACCCTGAGATTCACGTCCCCGACGATCCCCACATCGCCGAACACGGCATGACCGCGGCCGAACTCGAGAACGCCGCTGGCGCCCACCTCGACCGCCACGAGACCCTGGGCTCCATCGCCGACCAGCTCCACCGACTAGGCGACGGCGCAACCGCTCTCGTCGTGGACGAATTCCGCGGGCCCATGGACGCCAACAACATCGGTGCGCATGCCTACACCATCACCAACGACGGTGGCCGCCTCGTAGTCCACGACAATGCCGTCCCCGGCGGACCGCATCCCTTCCCACCGGACCACACCAACGTCAAATCCACCCACGCCATCGTCTACGACTCCCATGGCAACCCGGTCCATCCCCTCGAATCCAGCACGCACGAGGTACCTGCCGCGTTCGGTCCGGAAGCCCGTATCGGACAACCGGATTCGCACCCGCGGCTGCCGGTCGAGGACAAGCCGTACTACGCCAATCCGCACTACCAAGACCCCAGGGTCTCGCACGAATACGCGGCGAAGAACAACGTCAACCACCGCGAAATCCAAACGACCCGCGAGATCGAAACGGCGAACTACCCCGAGATCTCCCGGCTATCCGACGCCGAGATGGACGCGATCCGCCGCAACCAGTTCTTCAACCTCAACGAGCCGGTCAACGACGCGACCCGCAACGGCAATCCACGGGCCCTGCACGACCAGGATGTCGAGATCCGCACCCTGATGTCGGCCTACAACAAGCTGCCCGACCACGAGGGAACGGTATACCGCTCGTTGCGTTTCGACGACGAGGCGAAGCTGGTGAAATTCCTCGACGAGTACGCCCCGGGGAAAGAACCGGTCGATCGGGGCTTCGCTTCGTCGGATCGGGACAGCTCGATGCCGGGCGGCAATGTCGAGCTCATCATCGACTCCCATTCCGGCAAGGACATCTCGTGGTCGAGCCCGTCGCAGGCCGAGGTCGTTTTCCCACCGGGCACCAAGTTCCGGGTCGAGAGTCACCACTACGAAGACGGCAAGCACTACATCCACCTGACCGATCTAGGAAGGACATCCGATGTCGATCAGCCGAGAGGAAATGGACCGGATCGCGCGGACAGTGCTCGGTCCCACCATGAGCCGTGGAACGGACGACCCGGAGATCCAAGCCCGAGTGGCACGCGAGATGGCGGTCCTGCGCGAGAAGGAGGCGAAGGGACGCCCGTCGGCCACCGAGGACCAGATCAAGATCTGGCAGGCGTGGGGCGAGTCGGAGATCACCCGGATCAACCGCGAGCGGGGCGAGACGGACTAACCCACGAGGAGCCATCTCTCACCCACCCGAACGAGGTTCCGCATCCCGAGGAACCGCATCGGGAACTGCCGAGCCATATCAATGGGCCGGACGAACACTACGTCCCGTTCCTCGCGGATTCCGGGCAGCCGCGACCGGACTCGGTGCATCCGCATCCCACCGAACCTAGCCACCCGGAACAGGCCGCACCACGTCAGGAGCCCGAAAAGCTACACCCCGATTCGCGGGAGCGATCCCCCCACAGCGAGCCCACGAACGACGGTGCGCATCCGAATGCCGAGCACGAACTCACCGCACAGGAACTGATTCACCTGGCAGAGCCGGAAGCTGTGGCGCCCGCGCACGATCCAATTCAGCGCTTCGACACGCCCGAAGCCGCGCGCCACTACGGCGACGAAATGCTCGCTCCGATCCGGGACACTATGTCCGAACCGGAACTACGTGAGCTGCAGCGCTACACGAAGAAGTCGTGGATCAACGAATTCCTGCGTGCGGAGAACCCGGTGAAGATGCTCGCCAAGCTCGCCGAGGACGAAGGCCACTACCAGCAACTCAGGCGAGTCACCAACGGCAGTCCGATCATGCCGAGAGTGGAAGTGCTCGACCGGATTCTGGCCGAGCACCCAGACCGCCGCGATCCCTACCTCGATCCACGCCTTCGCGCCACGATCGAGCATGTAGTCAACGATCCCAACCCGCACGGTCGGCTCCAGGAGCTGTCGCGCAACGCCGACAAGCTGCCTATGATGCGCGAATACTTCGGCGGCGAACCGACCATGGACGTCCTCCGATCCCAGGTCGAACATCTCGACCAAGCGATGAACCGCCCGATTCCCGAGGGCGTGGAGGTTTCCCGCGGAATCAGCATGCGGAGCCTGGACCGCTTCATCGGCCCGGACGGCCAGCCGTTGAACGGCCGCAACCCAATGTTGTTGAAGGGCACCGTTCAGACTGAGCACGGCTACATGTCGACCAGTCTGGGACCGACTCCACCTCAGGAGTTCAGGCTCAAAGTGCGTGTGGAACTGGAGGTTCCGGCGGACTCGAAGGGCGCATGGGTCGGCGACAAGGGCTTGGCCGGACCCGAGAACGAACTCATCCTTCAGCGTGAATCGAAATTCCTGATCACCGACGTCATCGAGGACCCCAAGGGCGCTCGCTACGACGACGGGTACGTCGACTACTTGGTCAAGGGCAAGCTCGTGTCGGCGGATTACGTCCACGAGCCCAATGCCGAGGTCCCGCAAGCCCCCGATCGGAATACGACGCCGGACAGGCGGGCAGCCGATCCGGTCCATCCGATCGATGTGCCCGACAAAGACACTCCGCTCCGGCTCGATAATGAGCCGCAACGCCCCGTCGAATCACCCGATCGCCCTTCAACACTCACCCCGCATCTGATCGACCGCTTCAAAGAGCTGCACGAGCGCCTATACGACGTCGCCTCGGCACACCACGATCCGACCCGCGCCCCCGAGCTACCCGGCCTGCGTCTCGGACTGAACGACCTGATGGACAAGCTCGGCATGCTCGACCACGAGACATCGCCGACCGCCATGCGGCTATTCGAGGAGTACCGCCCCGATCTGGCCAAGTACCTGTCGGAGAACTACGACACGTTCCGACCCCACCCCTCGGACACCGCGACACCGCCACACGAACCCGTTCCACACACGACCGACCACTCACCGGAGCCGAGCGAACATCGCCCGACCGACCCCGAACATCGCCCGAACGATCCGGAACATCGTACGAACGCGGATGACCCCCAACCGAATTCATCTCACCCGATCGACGAGCACAACCCACCGGCCGACCCACTGAGCCACTACGCCGACCGCACCCCTGCCGGCCTCTCCCTCCACAACGACCCGGAATTGCACGCCCTCGCGCACCAGGTCCCCGAAGACCCCCGCTTCTTCACGATCGACGCCCACCTAACCGAGCGCGGCACCGTCCTCCTCGATGGCCGCGAATACACAATGGAAGAACTGGCCGCCCGCCTCCCCGACCTCGGCTACGACGGCCGCCCCATCCGCCTGATCGGCTGCGACGCCGCCTCCACCGACGCCGCCGCCCGCCTGGCCGAAGCCACCAACAACTACGTCCTAGCCCCCACCAAACCAGCCTGGACAGACCCCGAAGGCCACGTCTACTCCTCCACCGCCGACACCACCTCCCAGGGCACCCGCCGCCCCCGCATTCCACCCGACGGCGACTGGGATCTAATCCACCCCAACGGCACCA
This sequence comes from Nocardia sp. NPDC059228, assembly GCF_042754245.1. Classification (NCBI taxonomy): domain Bacteria; kingdom Bacillati; phylum Actinomycetota; class Actinomycetes; order Mycobacteriales; family Nocardiaceae; genus Nocardia; species Nocardia sp. NPDC059228. The sequence goes on from NZ_JBHZAL010000001.1 coordinate 626,689, forward strand.
AAACCAAAGTCTCCGAGGATGGTTTCGTCCCCGGCACCCGGGAGGAAGACAAGCACGGCATTGATGCTGCCGATGCCCGAGATCGAGGCGAGGACGGTACGCCTGAAACGCCATATGAACTTCCTGGAGAGGACAGGGTGATCCATACGGATGACTCTGACTTCGATGAATTATTTGTCGAATGGAATCGTCCAACCCACAAGCCACCGGATCCGCTGAATCCTCACCTGCCGAGGCAGCCGATTGATGTTCAACATGAGATCGTGGCTCCGCATCGTGACCGTGAAACTGTGCCCGACGGAAACACGGAGCCCGGCAAGCTGAAACCCGTTGAGCACCCTGAAACCGTGCCCGAGCCACTGCGCGCGCATTTCGGCGACGAGCCTCTGAAGCCGTGGTCTGCGTACCCTGTGGTCAATGAGAACGGCACAAGGACAACGTTCTTCACCAACGGAGACGGAACGGTTAAATGGGTTGAGGCAACTCCGGGTTCGCGGGCGTTGGCACTCGATAAGAAGGGGCCATGGTCTGGCTTCAACCCGGACTTGAGTTTTCCACTGTTACCCGACGTCCAATATCAGGTTCCAAATGTTCACAACAACGACAAGCTCCTGTCGTTCCATACCGACTCGCATGGCCAAACCGATGCATTGACCGGTGATATTGAAGCTGGCGGTCAAAATAGGGCGTACCGGGACGACGACGGCGGGAAGGGTGCGCAGCAGCGCGCATACCAAGAAGGCGAGGCGGCCTACCCGAGCAATCCGGGGTATGAGCTGACCGCCGCCGAGCTCGAAAAATCCCGAATCAAATGGGCTGGAGGGCATCTCCTGGCGAACGAGCTTGGAGGCCTGGGTGAGTACCTGAACATGCATCCGCAGATGGCGGCATCGAACTCGGGAAACCGAAAGGACGGTTGGATGCACGAGGCTTCGTGGCGTGCCAAGGAAAACCAGTTGGTCGCGTTCGCGAATGAGGAATACCAAGATATCCGCAACTACCAGGTCAAGATGACCCGTGAAGCGGACGGCGTGCCCAGCGACGTCATCATGCGATGGCAGGAGGTTACTTACGTCCGTAATGGAGACGGTCGTGTGCATCTCGATGTCGATGGTAAACCCGTTGTGCAATCAGTCGTTACGAAAGAACGAGTGTTCCCCAATAGGGAGGCAAACTTTGGACCGCAGGATCGATACAAGAATCGCTGAGATATGTGCAGTGGCGAGGGCGGGGGCTCCACTCGGCTGGGAGTCGATCACCCTGGAGGTATGGGCGAACGTGATAGCGTACGAGGTTGCGGTTTCTGCACAAGGCGCCGATGGTCGCTTCGTCGGTGAGATGCGGCAGCTGGGGCTTACTGATCAGCTGCAAGAATTGCGCGACCAGATGTATGAGCCGGACAAGGGTGCGTGGCTGTCGGCACGATTTGTTCTGCACCGAACCGGAGATCCCGAGATATCGTTCAACTATAACGAAGATCCGAACTGGACACCGGCGTTGCATCCTGTGATGTTCGTACGTGATCTCGAGGCGTATCCCCGTGCAGACGGATATATTCCGCCATGGCTTCGCGAGTTGGTCGATCGGGGCCACGAGCTGGAAGGTCAGCATGAAGCCGCCCAGGATGAGCAGTAGGATTAGCCGATAGCCAGCTTGACCGAGGAGGCCTTACGTAATGTCGAACCCATCGCCGCTGAGCCCGATGGAGCAGCAGGAACGGCTCGCAGAGATCGCGAATGATATTTTGCCAACGCTGCCGATGGGATGGACACGTCTTGTGATTCGGGCACGGTCTATCGGGCGACACGCGGAGCGCGAAACGGGCGTGAAGCTGCCGGACGGCTCTGTGCAGGGCTGGACCTTCGATCCTGAGGTGTGGCGGAAGTTCATGGAGCTGCGGGAGGCCATGTATGTGCCGAACCTTGGCACCTGGGTAGAGTTCAAGTTTCTGCTGGATCCACCTGGACGCTTCAACATCCAGTACAACCGTGATCAGACACCGCGATTTGAGAAGTGGCCCACAAGTTCGGATTTCGCCGTGGAGAGCGAACGTTTCCCGCGTTCCGACGAGAACATGCCGGAGTGGTATCGGCTCGGTATTGCAGGACAGTCGCCGCAGAGCTGAGTCGGCTGTAGTCTGGATTGGGAGAGCGCAATCGTTGAAAAGCTAACTGTGAAAAATGATGCGATAACACCGAATTATGATGCCTGGACGCGTCTTCCGGTGTTCTACCTTCCGGTCACGCTCGGCGACGTACTTGTGGGCTACCTGTGGGGGTCGCAGAATGGGAATTCTGCGGGGTTCTTCACGAACATGGCCTTTGGGGCCGATCGGGTGAAATCTGCTGTCTACTGGAATGATCGGCTCGAGGAGTGCTATCGGATGGGTCTTACGCCGGCTGAGGCGATCAGGTATTGGGTTGGGAAGCCGGAGGATCCGCGGTTCGGTGGGATCGCCGGTGATGCCGAGATGGGGGAGGCTCGGACCATTCAGGAGTTGGCGCTGCGTTTGAACCCTGATCATCCGATCGGTGAAGGTCCGTGGGTGCAGGACGGCACGTTCCCCAGCGGTAGTCCCGAGGATCGATCCGAGGGCTTCAGCGCGATCGCACCTGTGCCGACATCTATCTACCCCGACGAAACTGGCTCAGCTGTCATCTATTTGAGCGTCATCCTGAAGGGGACGATCGTCGGGTACGTGTGGGCATCGGTCAGCGATGACGCCGCCGGATACATCCCTCGCGCCGCGGTCGGCGATGTCGGCGTGGTCGCAGGTGGACTGTGGCGCGCACGGCTCATCGACGCACACAGGACTGGTCTATCGGCGCTTGATGCGGTCCGCCGTTGCCGCTCGCTTCCGGCCAACGCCGCTGGAACGTTCGGTGAGATTCAACCCATTCCGGAGCAGCAGACCCCCTCCCTCTCTGAGCTCCGACGGGTCGCAGACCAAAGCTGACAACTTCGAAAGCCGAAGGCGGAAGGATTCCGACGATGACTGCCGAGTTCGCCGAACTACCAAGGCTCGCACGCGTTTACGACCATCGCGATGCCAACGGCCGCCCGGTCGCAGTCCGGGCATCGCTGCCCACGCACTTGCGCGACCGGCTCCTCGCCTACCTCGACTCCGCCCCGATCGTCCTGGCCGCTCGCAGTTTCGAGGTCGATGAGTTTATCCCGTCGGTCCGAGACGTACCGCTCATCTTCCGCACCGACGGTGAATGGATCTGGTCGGGTGCGGTGTCCCATTACCTGCGCAAACATGCCTTTCCGCCGGACCCGGAGTTGTTGCGCCACATCGTTGCCCGTGACTTCCTACTTGGCGAGGTCAGCCCAGAAGCGAAAAGGCTTGCGGTACATGTGATCACGACCGCATAGTCGCTATCATGGGGGATCGCGAACATTGCTGGACGATTCCGCCCACCTTTTTGGATCATGTACGCGCTCGGAACTACCGCCCCGCAACCGATGTCGATGTGTCCGATGCGAAATTCGATGCCGCGATCGCGGCCTATTTCTGACGTGTAGGGAGCGCTCGATGACACTTCCGCCCTGGATCACACCGCCGGAATGACGATGATCAGCGTGCGATCGACGAAAAGCTCGCGGCCAGAATAGGTATCACGGTCGAGTGGTTGCACGAGATCGATCGACAGATGGTCGAGGACACCCGTGCCCGCGACGCGATCCCGGCCAACGAACCGATCGTGGACAGCAGCCCCAAGTTCAACAAGGGCTTCGGCCCGGTGACCGATGACAACACCATCGCACCCGGCGAAATGCGCGCACATGAGAAGCTGCCCCTACCTCCACCCCCGCCATCCCGCAACGACTGAATCCGAACCATCGAGTGGCACAGGATGGAGGCGGACTCGGACAAATCCCCTCACTGGTGTGCCACTCGGTGGGAATCCCTCGGTTGCCGGAGATGATTGACTCGAACTAACTCCGAGCACTCCACCGACGTTGGCCTGAGATGAATTCCAGGTCAGGTGGGGAGGAAGCGATGGGAGGCGGTCTCGCGGTCCAGGCGGGCGCGGATTTCGGCGACGGTTGTGCCTGGGGCGGGGTGCCGACGAGCGCGAGCAGGTAAGGAGATCCAGCCGAGGATGATTCCCAGGCCGGTGCCGAGGAGGAGGAAGGTCAATTCAGCAATCATGGCTTCCCTCTTCGTGATCCGCGTCGTCGAGCAGGAGGGAATTCGGATGCATGGCGAGCTGTTCGAGCGCGGTGCCACGCACTCGGATGAGCGTCTGTAGTGCTGCGGCGCTGACGAACAGTTCGAAGCCTTCGGGTTCGCCGAAGACGAGGGTGATCGCGTTGTCCTCGGTGTGGAGTACGGGGCGGATGGGACACTGGTCGTCGACGCAGGCCCAGGTGCCGACCTTCAACTGCTCGAACATGGCCGTCCCTTCGACGGTTTGGGCTGTAGCGCAAGCAATCTGGGATACAAGAAGGAAGAGAACTGTGGCGCAAGCCACAGCTAGGGCATGGGCTGATATATCAGCGGATTCAATAGCTAGCTGCTGATGATGTTGGTCGGCACAGGGGATTCGCCGGACGATAGGTTGGAGGCCCAGTGAGTGAGCGTTCGGATCCATCGGCGTTGCGGTTCCTGATCGGGCATGAGCTTCGGGTTGCCCGGGAGCGCGCGAGGGTCAAGCAGAGCGAGGCCGCGGCGGCGATCGGGTGCAGTCAGCCGAAGATCGTTGCGATGGAAGCTGGAAGTATCTCCAACAGCCCGACGATGTGGCTGCTCTGTTGAAGTTGTATCGGACGAATGTGGCCCAAATCGACCGGCTGGCTTCGTTGGCTGGACGCGCAGACCAGAAGACCTGGTGGGCGCCGTTTTCCGAAGTGCTGCCCAACTGGTTCAAGACCTTCGTCGGTCTCGAGGGTCTGGCTCGAAGCCAGTTCATCTATCAGGCAGTGACTTTCACCGGTCAGCTGCAGACCGAGGCCTACGCAACTGCGCTGCACTCGGGTAGCCCGCTGGTCGCTTCTGTCGACGTCCCGCAAATCGTCAGGGCCCGCGTGGCTAGGCAGCGAATCGCCGACGAGGTCAGCCCGATGGGTTTGGACACGGTGATCGAGGAGGCGGTCCTGCACCGCGAGGTCGGCGACCCAGGTGTCATGCGGGAACAACTCGACCATCTGCTCACCCTGACCGACCACGACCACATCGAGATTCGCATTCTCCCGACCAGGACCTACGCACACGCCGGTAATGTCGGTGAGTTCACGCTGCTGCGCTTCGACGAAGCGCAGACGGTCGGCTACATCGAATACCCGACGGGCGCTCTCTACCTGCAGGATTACGATGGGGTGGCAGTGTACGAGATGCTGGCCGACCACCTCCGCACGGCGGCTCTATCGAAAAGTGAATCCGCCGAACTGATTCGGGGCCGGGCGGCCGATTGGAAGTGAGGGAATCGGCCTATGGCCCCGGTCGCACATTTTGGTTGCGGAAATCAAGCTACAGCGGAAGCAACGGGGGCCAATGCGTCGAGGTCTGTCCCGCAGCGGGCCAGGTTCTCGTCCGTGACAGCAAGTACGCCCGCCCTGCGGAGAGTCGCCCCATCATCGCGGTTCCGAACGATGCATGGCCAACGCTGCTCGAACTCGCCTTGTCGGGAGGCGTTGGTGAACTGGGCGAAGCGTTGGTGCTCGAGCGCCGCCGGGGCGGCGACACCGCCGTCGTTGATCGGCAGGGCATTGAACTACTGTTCACGGCCCCTGAGTGGGACGCATTCGCGAAGGGTGTTGCGGACGGTCAGTTCGACCTCGAATAGCGCTCCCAGCAGGCAAACCCTGATCCCGCTCTGCGGGAAGACCCTCTGCAGAAGAGCTTCCAGCCGACGCCTGGTTAGTCCTGGATTCCCCGTCCGCGCCTGATCAGCGCGTAGAGCAAGTTGAAGTTGGTCAGCGAGCTGATATTGGCAGCGATCGCCGGACGGCTGGCGGTGGTTTTGATGCGGAGCTGTCCCTCCGCGATCTCGACATCGGTGATCTCCGCCCACGGCACCACGGTGCCAAAGGCAGCGACTCCCGCCGGCTGAAGGGCGATCTTGCCGAACTCCACGGGATATCCGGCCCCGAGTGTGGCGAGCGCAGTGGGCATTTGGTGGATGCTGACCCCTTGCTGAAGGCGTGGCCCCCACTCCTCAGGATTAGCGATTCCCTCGCGTAGCCGCAGCGGGCGGCCATCCACATCAGTTAGCTCGTACGCCTGAGTGACACGAATCGTGACCCCATTCCGCCTGTGTTCGACCAAGTCCTGAATGAGGGTCGTCGAGTCGTATCGCACCACCTGCTGGCGCGATTTGAGCGTGAACACCAGTCCATGCTCAAAAAGGTCCAGCCGCCCACCTGCGTTCCGTTGCCCATAGAACACCGCCGAAACGATCGAGAAGACGAGGCCCAGACCGGCGATCAACGCCAAATACATTGCGAATTGGAGAAACACGACATGGACGCCGAAGCCGAGCACCGTCACCCCGACCAAACCGACGAAAATCTGTGCGAGGCGCCCGATCCCATGCCAGTCCGCCGGAACCGGTCCAAAGGTCTTGTTGTGTCCGCCCAGCCCCGCTCGTATCGCCACATCCGAGATGCTGCTCTGTGCGCGTTCACGCCGGTGCTGCTCACGTCCCTTGTTGTTGCCGGACCATCCCAGCGACACCAAGACCACGAGGATGATCACCCCGATGACAATGCCGGCTGCCATGGCTCCCCTCCGTCTCGACCTGCCGAAGCCTAGCCATCGCTCGGTTGGGTCGCTAATCGACGCTATGACTGCGGTATCGGTCGCCGCGTTGATCGTGGGTCTCGTCGCTGCTGATAGCGACCACCGGACGCGCCTCACCAGACGGCCGGATCGCGCTGTGGGAGATGCCGAGCCACTGCATGCTGTTGCTCTGACATCCGGGCAAACAGCATCGGCTCGGTGCAATACCTCATGGTACGGTCGGCCCGAGTCGTCACCGGGGGCCGGGCAGCGCAACGCGGTGAAGTCGTAATGATGTTGGATTGCAACGCTGTTAGACGTGGGAGGGAGCGCGTTCATGGCGGACGACGCGATGGCCGGTCTCAAGGATGATGGTCGTCAGGGTGTGCATTTCGATCCCGAAGTGGCGACCACTATGGCTCAGCAATGCGCCAGCATGCTGTCGATCGTGGACGCGGCAATCCAAGCTGTTCAGTCGGCGACAGACCTGAAACCGCTGAGCCAGAAGGCGGCGAACGACTCGGGACATCAGTTGGCGGACAAGTTCAACGCGGCCGCAAAGAATCTCGTCGACACCGTGCTGAGAGATCATCAGAATGTATTGACTAACATGGGTGAAGCCTTCGTGGCTGCCGGGAAGCTATACATCGGAACTGATGAGGCGTCGAAGGACGCGATTCAAAACGGAAAGTTCACTGATCAGCAGCTTTCTGATGCATTTAAGGATTTTCGCGCAGGTGGCGGGAAGCCTGGTCTGGCTGTACCGAATATTCCTGTTGAATCCCTGGATATGCCAGGTTGGAAGCAGTCTGATTACGATCAAGGTTGGAATCCATTTTCGGATTCTACTGACGGGTACAGCTACTCGGGTACTGCAAAGAAGGATTACGATAACAAGCTTGCCGATACCAGTCAGATGAAGCGTCTGATGGACGAATTGGTGAAGCAGAACGGGGTCGTGATCGATCCGTATCCGATTACGCCCGAGACGTCTGCGGTGTACGAATGGAACGACTTCCACAATCACTGGAAGTACATCAAGGACAATGATGTTCCCGGACAGCTGGAGAACTTCGCGCAGGCCTGGCACAAGGCTCAAACGTATCTGAAGGTCCAGGCGCAGACATTCGAAGCGGCAACTAACAAGTATCTGCAGGCATTCCAAGGAAACACTTCCGCCATAGATAAGATCTGGGCCTCGCCTGCGGCCAAGCAGGCCAAGGATGCCATCGTCAAATACCTTGCAAGTACGGACACTTTGGTCACGTCCATGGATGTGATTGCAACAAACCTTGCTGACACTCAGGGGTGGGTCAAGAGGCTGCAGAACTTTCTGCCGTCCAAGAGTTTTGAGGAAGAGTATCCACCTGGTACCTGGGTTTACCAGTCGAACGTTGATGCATTCGTGAAGGACGTGAAGCGAGCCTGGGACGCTTGGTACGTCGTGGGAGTGCAGGATTCCAGCGGTGCTATCCCCATCATGCCCAGCCCGAAGTCGTCAATGGAGATCAAACCGCCGGATGTGCAGATCCCCAACAATCAGCCGAACCCGAATTCGCAGCAGCCGACCTACACTCCCACCACACAGACTCCGAACACCCAGACGCCCAACCTCGACAACCTGAAGCCGGTCGACGACAAGCAGCCGACGAACACTGACCCAAAGAGTACTGATCCCAAGAACACCAACACGCCGACGACAACGACCGACACGACTCTGCAAACGCTGATCACGCAGGCCGGTACTGTGATTCAGGCTGGTATCACCGCGGCGGAGCAAGGTGTCGAGAAGCTCGCGTCGGCGGTCGAGACGGCTCTGACGCAAACGCAGACAACAAGCAAGACCACCGATCCGACGAATGAACTCACCCAGCAGTTGCAGAATCTGGGCTTGATTCCGAAGACCGACAATCCCTCAGGCAGTCCTTCCGGAACCCCCACCGGCGGTAGTCCGGCGTCGCCGACCAGCCCTGGCTCGCCCCAGACGCCGAAGACCCAGCTGTCTCCACGTTCCGCCACTCCGGCATCGACGACCGAGACGGAAGCGGAAACATCCACGACATCGCGTGCGGGACTGGCGTCTACGTCCACGGCGTCCTCGTCGTCCAGCGGGACAACCGGCGGTATGGGCGGTTCACCGATGGCGGCGGGCTCGCAGGGGCAGGGCAAGGAGCACAAGCGTCCGCAGTTCCTCACCAATCTCGAGAACTTCGAGGAAGTGCTCGGTGAGGCACCGGCTGCGGTCACCCCGGTGGCCGAGAAATGACGGCGAGCTGGCGGTTCACAGAGGCCGAGTTCTACGCACTGTGGACGGACCGGACGGGAGAGGAATTGCCCGAGCCGTTCATGTTCACCTCCACCGCAAAGACTGCGGACGAGTTCGAGGACGATCTGCGGGAGGCTCGAAAGGGATTGTCCGGCAAGCTCGGTGGCGACTTTCAGACCGCTTTCGATGCGATCGCGAACCCTGATCTGTATTTGACGGCGTACGGCTGGGACGAACAGGATCGCTGGGCGACGAGTTCGATGAAGCGTCTGCGGGCGACTCGTAAGGGCCCGAAAGGGTACCTGATAACCCAATTGCCAGGCGAAACTTACTGGATCCGCGGTGGGTACGTCGTGGAGGAGTGCGATCCATTGCGGCTTTCCGATGCGATTGTCGCCGCAATGCCGTCCGCGGAGCCCGGGAGCCGTGGTGATATTCCACTGATCTCGCCCGACCAGGATCTGGATCACGATTTCGGGCGTTCGGCTATCGCTGCTCGCTCCGAGACTACGGTTTCTGCTGGGCAGGCATTCTTGAAGGCCCCGATGACCACTACGGGTGAGATCGCCATCGTGCAAGGTAGTTCGGCGTTCGGCCCGCGTGGGATTGCTCGTCACAAGGTGCTGTTTCGGGACCTCGAGGACGAAGGCCGGTACGTGATTACCGAGAATCCGGCGCAAGCACTCGCCGTTGACCAGACCCGGTTCGTATCGGTACTCAACAGATACGTTGCTTCGGTGGTGCAGGCGATCAAGGACGAGCGTCGGTGATCGTGGTACCGGCCGGGAAAATATCGATGGCATTCGACGGCTGTCGTATGGTACTCATACGCAACGCTAACTGGGAGGGAGTTCGCTGTGACTGAGTTGGGGGCAGTCGGTTCTGGCAACGGTGAGGGGGAGTGGGCCTCGCTGGTGGTGGCGAATACGTCTGGGTCGATTCGGGTGCGAGCCACCAATCAGGGGCTACCGCTTGCCGTGAAGGTTGAATCTGCTGAGCTGCATCGGGATCCGAGTCAGCTCGCGAACGAGGTCCTGCGGCTGTGCCAGAAGGCGGCCAACCGGGCTGGCCTTGCTCTGCGGAAGCAGCTCGAGGAGGCCGGGTTGGATGCGGCGAGCATCGCCCGGGCGAACCTTCCCACCGAAGCCGAGGTCGCTCGGCAGGAAATCGTCGAAGAGCAGGACTACGATACTGAGCCGCAGAGTTGGCTCAGGACGGTGTGAGAGGGGGCGCTCGTGGTTTCGTCGATGGATGAGTTGCAGGAGCAGGTTCGGCGGCAGCTGTATCGGTTTCAGGATTTGGCGGATCAGATGAAGGCCGTCAGGGGGCGGGAGACTTCTGAGGACGGGGCCGTGATGGCCGAGGTCGACGGGAACGGGGCGCTCACGGATCTGCAATTCAGTAGCGCTGTTTCGCGGATGACGCCAGCCGAGTTCGAGCAGGCCGTGGTGCACACGGCGGCGCTGGCGGCACGGCGGGCATTCGAGCGGCGGGCCGAGATCGTGGACGCGTTCAACGAGGAGATGGCCGGGTAGCGCCCGGGCTGTTAACAGAACTTTGAGCCAGAGTTTGCACCTTGCGGTCTGGCACAAGGGAATTCGCACTTGTAGTCTGAGCAAGATCATAGGTAGTGGGAGGGACACACCATGGCCGATCATGTAGCGGCGGAATTCGCGCCGATTCTGGCGTACGGCACCGAGAAGGCGGGCATTGCCGCGCAGGTCGCGGGGACGGCCGCGGCCGATGTGGGGACCGCGCTCGCGCAGGCGGTGCCGGTGTTCGGGCTGATCGGGCAGGAGTTCCTCGCGGCTTTCGCTGTCGCGCAGGGGAATTTCCTCATGTCCTCGGCCGAGATCGCCGCGGTGCACGCGAACACGGCGACCACCGCGTACGCGGCCGTCGGCGCGTACGGCACCAATGAGGTCACCTCCGCTGCCAGCTTCCTCTCGACGGTGCTGTGACCAACCCCAATCCGACCGTTCTGGACGAGCTGCGTAGCAGTCCCATCGGTCCCTACCTCGACACGCCGGTCACGGATGTCTCGAGCAACCTGGGACTGCCGCAGCTGCCACAACTTCCGTCGATCAGCCTGCCGGACCTGTCGGGGTTGCAGCTGCCCACGCTGCCGACCATCGATCTGACCTCGCTGATCTCACCGGTCACCAGCCTGCTGCAGTCGTTCGGGACGGGGAGCCTGAGCAATAGCAGCTTCAATCCGGCGACCATCCTGACCTCGCTGATCAGCGCGCTTACTTCCGCTGTGTCGCAAAGCAAGTCCGCGACCAATACGGTTATGAACACCTGGACCGGTGACGCCGCGCTGGCCGCGAAGGACAAGAGCACGACGGTCGAGGGCCAGAGTCTGGAAGTCGCCCAGCAGGGGGTGGCCCAGCACGGCATCCTGCTCGCCGCCGAGGCCATCGTCGCCGAGGGCTATGCCGAAATGACCACTCTCATCGCGCAATTCGTCGCTCAGGTGACGGGTGCCGTGGCACTGCTGGCGACCCCGGCCGGAATCCCGTGGTTGATCGAGACCGCCACCACGACGATCAACGCGGGTATGGCCATCGCGGCCAAGACCAGCGCCCAGCTGGCGGGCAGCACCGCCCAGATCGTCGAGGCCGGAACGAAGATCATGATCGCGGGCGCGCCGATTGCCTCGAATATCGAGACCCTGGTGAACATGGTCGGCACCGCGCTGCAGCCCATTGCCAGCGTCGCGCCGACGGTCGCGGAGAAGGTGGTCGAGAAGGGCGCGTCGGTGGTCTCCACCGGTGTCAGCGATATCAGTTCGGCGCTGAGTAACAGCAACAACAGCAATACCAACACCAATACCAACACGAACACCAAGACCAACCAGCCGACGGTCACCGACGTCAAGACCGACGACAAGAAGACCGACAGCCCGGACACAACCAAGACCGACGATGGCGGCGGCAGCCCGCTCAGCACCATTTTCGGCGGCACGCCCACCACCACGTCACCGGCGAGCACGGTGGGCACCAGCCGAATTCCGGCCGGCGAGGTCAGCAATACGGGTGCGGGAATCCCGAAGACCACGACCGAGGCGAACGGCCGCACCACCGCCACCACCTCGCCGAGCATGGGCGCGACGGGTGCCGCGGGCCGGGCCGGGGCCGCGGACGAGGAGTCGACCTCGGACCGCTCGGGTCTGGTCACCGGTGCGCACGGCGACGAGGTGGTCGGCGTCATCGAGGGCGTGGTGCTCCCGGTGGTCGGCGCGATCGAAGCCATCGAAGAACCACCGGACAAGGCGCTGACGCTTTAGTACCGAAAAGCCAGGGGTAACAGGAGGATTGGCATGAGCACCAACGCATTCGACGGTCTACGGTTCGACGCCTCGACCGCCCGCGACGCCGCGGCCCAGCTGGACGCGCTGGCCGACCGCCTCGCGAACGGGCTGGGCGTCGAGCAGGTCAAGCTCGACTTCGCGCCTGCCGGTGCCGACGAGGTGTCCCAGCGCGCCGCGCAGACCCTCGGCGCGGTGGCCGCGTCCTTCGTGGCCTCCGGCACCGACGGCGTCACCGAACTGCGCAACCTCGCCTCGACGCTGCGCAGCCAGTTCGACGCCTTCGGACAGGTCGAGGAGCAGTCCGTCCTCGGCTTCGCTGGCTGAGCGGAGAGACCTTTCCCGATGCTCGAACCGACGAAACCCGGCTTCACCGAGACGGTTTGGGAATCCCGGCCGCCCGAACAGCTGGCGCGCGACCTGGTGACGGGTGCCGGTGCGGTACCCGCCGCCGAGGCCGGTCTCGCGTGGACGCGATTGAGCGCGGGTTTCGCGGCTGCCGCCGTCGAATACGAGCGGATTCTTGTAATCCTGGACAGCGCTTGGGAATCCAAGAACAGCGGGCCGTTCATCGAACGCATCAAGTCGTTGCGGGACTGGCTCGGTGCGTCCGCGGCTGCCGCCGCCGGTAACGCCACACAGGCCGAATCACACGCTGCGGCATATGAACTCGCGAAGCTGACCATGCCGGACGTCGACGAGGTCGAGAAGCTCAAAGACCTCCAGCAGCTGATGCAGCAGCTCGGTCTGGCCGCCGGCCTGCCGCTGCTGGGCGGGCTGGCGACGACCGACAGCGACGCCGAGAAGGCGAAAGCCGAGGCAGCCCGGGTGATGCGGACATACGAGGCTGCCACCGAATCGCTGGCCAAACCCTGGGAACATCAGGCGCCGCCACAGGTGACCGCAGGGCTGACGCCTACAGAGCAACCGGCCGAACCTGTGGAGAACCCGGAATCGCCGTCGATCGCGCCGACCTCGCTGCCGACCTTGTCCCTCGACTCGCTCAACCTGCCGCCGATTCCACTGACCCAGGTACGCGCGACAACGGTCGAGGCCAAGGAGACGACGACGCAACGCGTGGTGACGCAGCCGGTTACGGTTCAGCAGACCGGCACATCGATGGCACCCACCGCCATGGGCAGTACAGGGCAGGACAACGACGAAGAGCACATCCCGCGCGCCGGACTCGTGGGTGCACCCACCAGCGACGCCGAGCTGGGCCTCACCTCCGGTATGCAGGTCGCGCCCGCCGTGCTCGGCGGAATCGACCCGGCCGCACAGCGCGCGCCGGTCGACATCGCGTTCAACGCGGGTAGCACTGGATCTGAAAGTGCCTCTGGCGCGAAGGAATCCGGTCAAGAGGCCGCCTCATGACGACCCTCACCAATGACGGCGTGATCGCGCTCGCTGGACACCTAGGTGTGCAGACCCTACCTCTGGTGCTATCGATCGGCCCGCAGCAGGATTCGTACCAGGAATGGGAACAGGCGCAGGAGCTAGCCCGCGCCGACCTACGCGCCCGCCGCATAGTCGACGCCCACGGTGATGTCGACACCGACACCGCCACAGCACTTTTCGTACTAGCTCAGCCTGATCGTGAACTGGCCATGCGTGTCCACACCGCCAACGGCCCCATCCGCGTCTGCGTCACCCGCCGCGCCGAAGACCACGCCGTCGCCATCCGCCGCGGCGACACCCTCGACATCCACCCCCTGTGGTCCGACGGCTCCGGCGCCTCCCTCGCCCGCCCCCTCCTCGACGCCCTCGGCCCCTGCCCGTCCGCCGACCTCGCCGCCTTCAGCGCAGAGTCCACCGATCTGGCCGAACGCCTCGACACCGCAACAACTTCCGCAGACTACGCGAGCACCGTCTACAACCTCGGCGTCCCCGACACCGACGCCACCACCTACGGCCTCGCCCTGTCCGCCACCCACGCCTACGCCGAAATCGTGGCCTACGCCTACGCCGACGGCCTCACAGACCGATCGCCCGGAGCCGTCGCTGTCTACGACACCGCACGGGGCCGCATCGTGGCCGCACCGGGGGTCGCCCCGGACCAGCAACTCTGGTCCACGCTGACACCGGGCAGTGATCACCGTATCGCGCAGTCGATCTCGGCTCTGATCGACTCGCTGCCCGGGGGGAGGTGGCTGCCGTGAGTCACCCGTGACCCGCAGCTGTGTTCCCCGAAACCGGTGGTGCGCAATGCATCGCCTATCCATTCCCAAGAAAAGGCAAGGTACAGACGATGGTTGCAAATGAAGCGGAAGTTGCGAAGGCTGCGCAGAGCCACATGGCGGACGTAGTCGCGTCCATCAAGGACATCCTGAAGAAGATTACCGACACGGTGGACAACTCCAAGAGCGGTTTCGCGGGTGACGCGGCGAACTCCTTCCAGGCTGCCGCGAAGGCGTGGGACGACGAGTCCGCGTCCCTGAACCAGGCCCTCGACGAGTTCCAGGACAAGGTCGGCGCGGGAACCGACGTGTTCTCGAACGTGGACATCTCCAACCAGGACGAGTTCTCGAAGGCCCTCACGAACCTCGGCTAATCGAGGCAAGTCCTGCTCCAATCTTCCGACACTTGCAAAGGAACGCAGATGCTTTACGACAAGACTCAGATGACCCACCTCGTGGATACCCTTCGGCAGTACCACCGCGACCTGGTTGCCGTCGCCGGTGACGGGCAGTCCGTGGTGGACACCTCCAGCGACCTCGGCCAGGCGGTCGAGAAGCTGAAGCAGGCGTGGTCGGACCCGAACAGCGGCGCGGAGAACGGCGCGCTGGAGGCCGTCATGACTGCGAAGTCCCACTGGGATTCCCGGTACGCGGGCAAGTGCTTGACGACTCTGGACGCGGTCGCGACCGCGGTCGAAAACGCGCTGCAGAACGCCCTCGCCGCGGACGCCAAGGTCGGTCAGTCCTTCTCCTAGTAAGGACTTCGGTGCCACCAGCGACAGCGCACGCCTCCACGTTGGAGGGTGCGCTGTCGTCGGCTGGCACCCGGTAACGTACGTGCCCGTAGTTTCCGGTTCGACGGAGGATTTGGTTAGTGCCCGCCCAATTGACCACCCGTGCCCAGGTCAACGGGTACCGCTTCCTGCTGCGTCGACTCGATCACGCCTTGGTGCGCCGCGATGTTCGGATGCTGCACGATCCGATGCGATCGCAGTTCCGATCGCTGATGGTCGGCGCGGTTCTCGCGATGCTCGTGGTTGCGGGCGCGGCGATCATGGCGTTCATCCGGCCGCAAGGTTCCATCGGCAACGCGAATATCGTCATGGGCAAGGACAGCGGAGCTCTCTACGTCGTTGTTCGGGATAAAGACGACAAGAACAAGATGACGCTATACCCGACGCTGAATCTCGCATCGGCGCGGTTGATCTCGGGCACAAGCGAGACGCCGACGTCTGTCAAGGACGCCAAGCTCAATTCCACTCCGCGCGGACCAATCCTCGGAATTCCCGGCGTGCCCGCGGCTTTGCCTGGCACGGGACAGGGCGAGCGATCCCAGTGGACTCTGTGCGACCGCGTGCCGCTCTCGGCCTCAGGTGGGTCGGCCTCATCGACGGGTGCGGAAACGACGGTCATCTCTGGGAGTTTGGAGCTCAGCGACCGCGCCAAGGTAGCCGACAGGGACTCGGCCATCTGGGCCAGCAAGGGCGGCAAGGATTATCTGATCTACGACGGCAAGGTCGCCGAGTTCGACAAGACCAAAGACTCGATCGCCCAGGCCCTGGGCCTGAGCGGTAAGCGGCCCCGCCCCGCCACCAGTGATCTGATCGGTGCAGGTGTCAAGGTTCCTCCCTTGGTTCCGCCTACCATCCCGCGCGTTGGTGAAAACGGCGTGGGCAAGCTGAACACAGTGCCGGTCGGCGGCATCATCAAGGTTGCGGCACTGGACGGTTCGGACCGTTCCGACCTCTATGTTGTGTTGGCCGACGGTGTGCAGCGAATCTCGGCGTTCACCGCGCAGGTCATCGGGTCCGACAACTCGCAGGGTATGAATGGCTTCAAGTCCATGACACCCGATGTGCTCAACGGCATCCCGGAAGTGCATTCATTGCCGGTCGACGACTTCCCCAAGGCCACACCGAAGATCATTACCGCAGAAGATAATCCTGTCGCTTGCATTACTTGGGCGAAGAAGAGCGGTCTCGGCAAGGAACAGCCCGACGCCACGGAAGGCCCCTCCGACCGGGCTACGGTCCAGTTGCTGTTGGGCACACGTCTGCCGTTGCCGGATTCACAGAAGCCGGTCGATCTCGCAACCAAGGACGGAGCCTCGGGCGATCGAGTCGATGCCGTCTACGTGCCGCCGACCACCGGTGAATTCGTGCGCACCACCGGCATCGAGCCGGGTAGCCAGCGTCGTGAAAATCTGTTCTACATCGCAGACAACGGAATTCGCTATGGCATTCCAGATCTCGCGACCGCGCAGATTCTCGGTCTGGGTGCTACGCCGCACCTGGCCCCGTGGGAGATCATCGGCCAGTTGGTTCCAGGCCAGACTCTGTCCAAGACAGACGCACTGAAGAACTGGGATACGCTGCCCACTCAGTAGCCGAGGTCAAGTGGCCGATGATCGATTGACTACTTGACGCTCTTTCGCAGGATCGGCAGCAGCTTGTCGAGCAGTACCTGTTCGGAGTTGTCCGACCATTGGCGGATAGCGGCCACGGCGGTCGGATCGTCAAGGACGAGGACGGCTGCCTTGTTTGACGTAATCGCGTCAGGGAGATTCACCAGGCCACCACCGCCAGCGCTGCTGTCGCTACGAACAGCGAGCAAATATCCGGTAGTAGCTCCCGTCAGCGCCTTGTACTGGGTAGTGGAATCAGACGCGATCGGGCGAGGGTTCGGCTCGTCTCCCTCGCGAAGGAAGTTGGGGTTGTAAGTGAAGCCCAAGTCCTCGAGGAACTTCGATTGAGGACCCGGCTTCAGCTGGATATCCATGTTCGCGGAGTATCCCCCGCTCTTGCCCGAGATATCGACTACAATAATGGATTTCCCGATGAAAGCGGGGTTCTGTGCACGGGCATCGGCGATCGCGCTCCGTGTGGTCGACGCGGACGAATCGTGGGTAACCCACACGCCCACGCCTGCCGCCAACGCAACAACCGTTGCGGCCACCCCGCCAATGAGCCAACCGCGCTTGCTTCTAGCAGATTTCGCAGACGCGGGCGCTGCGGTTCTCGACGGCGCCACCGCAGAAAGTGGACGGTCGTGTGGCACGGTCTGCATAGAAAGCCCTGAGACCCCGTATTCCAGAGCCGATTTGAGGGCCGTCGTGAACTCGTGGCAGGTCTCGAATCGATCTGCCGGGTTCTTTGCCATGGCGACTGCGATGACCTCGTCCACGGCCGGGGGAAGGGTGGGATCGACCGCGGTGACGCGCGGTGGCGGTTCGTTGAGGTGGCCCATCATCACTACTGCCGGTTGGGTTCCCGGATAGGGGTTTTGGCCGGTGAGCAGACGGTAGAAGGAGCAAGCGAGGCTGTAGATGTCTGCGCGATGATCAAGCCGCTGCCCGCTCAGCTGTTCCGGGGAGGCATAGGCGATGGTGGCAACGAAGCCACCGGCCTGGGTCAACTCATTAGCATCTTCTGTAGACTTCGCGACGCCGAAATCGGTGAGCAGCACACGTTCTTCGCCACCATCACCCGTGGAGAGCAGAAAGTTGGCGGGTTTGACGTCCCGGTGCAGCAAACCCCTTCGGTGTGCATGGTCGAGGCCTCGCCCGACCTCGGTGACGATGTGTAATGCCCGCCAAGGCGTGATCGAACGTGGGTCCTGCTCAGCGGCCGCTGCGGCGTCGATGCCATTCACGTACTGCATCGCGATCCACAGTTGACCATTGTCCTCACCGCGGTTGTAAATCGCGACGATATTCGGATGATCCAGAGCCGCAGCAAGATTCGCTTCGCGCTCGAACCGTGCCCGGTACTCTGCATCGCGGCTGAACTGCGGACTGAGTACCTTCAGCGCATCCCAGCGCGGTAGCTCCGGATGCCTGGCCAGGTACACGGTGCCCATACCGCCCGCGCCGAGTATGCGCTCGACACGGTAGCCACGGATGATGGTGCCCGGTCCGATGTTCATCCTGATTCCTTACATGTACTGGCTGTTGACCAGCAGGGCGTACTGTGCGGCGGCGCGTTGGGTGACGTCAGAAAGCTGTGTCCCAGCGACCTGTGCGACGTAGCGGCCGTAGTGGAGGGTGCAGACGAAACGGTCCGAGTTGTCCCACGCCTCTTCTTGCTCGATGCGGTGGGGCTTCGCGGGTTTGTTGGTTTCAGTGCAGGCCGTGCCGGGGACATCCGTCGGCTTGTCCGCCGGAGTGGTTGCAGCACTGGTGATACCGGACCAGAGGGCGGTGGCCGCCGTGGCGTCGCGTGCCCTCAAAAGCAGTGCACCGTCGCGGGCGGTGGCCGTGCTGTCCACGCCGTTGTCGCCGAGAAGCGATTTCCACTTGGCTTGATCGTCGACATTGTGAAGGAATCCGCGGGGTGTGCGGGTGACTTCGGTGTCCGCTGCAGGGCGGGGGGTGTTTCCAGGGTGCAGGGTTCGGCGCAACATCCCCTGCGGGTCGTAGTCCAGGCGCAGGACATCGCGAGCGGACAATGGCGGCGTCTGGTCGAGCAATCGCAGTTGCGCGTCGAGGACCTTTTGGGTCAGGTTCTTCAATCCAGCGATTTCGGGTTGTGGTTGCTGAACGAAGACGCTGATCACATACTGCCCGTGCGCCATGGTCGTTCCCATCGACGGGATACCCGGTCGCCAATGAGATTTGGCATCAGGATATTTGTCGACCGCGACTCGTTGGTTCTGATCGGCTGCCACGTCGAAATCGGCAGCCTCCATCTGTTCGGCTGCCGCTGCCGCTCGCTGCTGATCCGAGAACTGGAAGACGGTGGCGTTGAAGGAAGTGGCATCGGGATCGGGCTTCTTGCCGCCGAACGGACTGAACACGAGGGGGCCGACGGCGTCCGAGGCCTCGGAGATCTCCTTGGTGCTGGCAGATGCGGCATAGCCGAACATCATGTCGTTGCGCTCCACGACCGGCTTGGCGCTGAGCGAGAGCACTGATTGGAGACCAACAGAAATTTGCAGGCTGATGGAAAGAACGCCGTGGGTGAAGCTCGGGTCGACGTCGGGGCCTGTGACCACCGCGTCGGCCAGTCGGGCGGTTGCGAGTTCCCGACCGTTGAACGGCGAGTGAGTGAAAGACGCGCGGACGTCGAGTGGATCGGTTGGGTACTTGCCGACCGAGAGCTTTCGAATATCGAACTCGCCCGCTTCGGGCTTTCCTGCGACCGTTCCGCAGGCTGCGAGTACGGCTGTGGTCACGAAAAAGGTGAGCACGCCGAGCACGGTTCTGCCACCGCGATGGCGGCCGCCGAGAATCTTCACAACGGTTCCTATCTGCTATTGGCGAGCATGGCGTACTGAGCCGAGATTCGTTGGTACACATCCTGTTTCTGTGTGGACCAGACCTCGGCTGCGTACCGCCCATACGCGGCAAGGCAACGGAACGGGAATTCGTTCTTGCTCGGCCCGTGGTACTCGACGCACCGTGCACCAGGCAAGCCTGATGGTGGGTCGACCGGGCGCTGGAACTTGGCGGAGCCCTTATCGGTGACGTACGTTGCGGCCGCCGCGGAGTCCCGGGTCCTGACCACCTGGCCTGCGCCGTAGCTCACCAAATCCACGCCGGTTTTATCGAAGAGGGCCCGAGTTGTGTTCGGGTCATCGGCCGGGTGTAGCGCACCGTGCGCGTCGAGTGTGCCGTCGAAGGCGAAGGCGGTCGAGTCTCCTGCCGGTCGTATCAGGGTCATCCGAATGATCCCCTGCGGATCCAATGGGAGATCGGCGAGTTTGTCCTTCGGCGTTGGTTGGAATGCCTTGAGGCGGTCGACCGTGACAGATATCGCCTTGTCGGACAGGGAAAGCAAGCCGGGCTGATCCGACTCGTGAAGCATTGCGTTCTCGTGGTTGATAGCGAGGGCGAGCACGACGAACTTCCCGGTGGCATACCACGATGCGAGCGCCTGGTCCTTGGCTGTCCACGCGATCTGAGCACTGGGGTAGGTGGTCGAGTGCGCAGGCTCGGTCCCCTCGTCCTTGCCGAAGCCGCTGCGTGCCAGGGCGCTTGCGGCCGTGGTCGCCGCGTCATCGCTCTCGAAGACCATGACGGCATCCTTGAGCTCAAAAGAGATCGCGGAGTCTTCGTTGGAGCGTGCGCCGGTCTGGAAGCCGGCGATGAATCCAGGTGTATTTGCATCGAACTCGGTCATATTGAGCCAGCCGAAGGCGGCCGCATTCCCCGCCAATTGATCAGCGAGGAAGCTGTCGCCACTGGTGAACGGGTTCACGTCGGGGACATTATGTGTCAGGGCTGGATCGATGTCCTGTGCCAGCGGCATTATGTTGCCGATCCGGAGTGCTTCGAGGTATTTGCCGATCTGCGCCGGATTCTTGGCCTGGACATTCCGGGGCTTCGTCCCGTAATTTCCGGTATCGAGCTTGCTCAGATCGACCGACTGTTCCTCAGCCGCATGCGATTCCGACCCACATCCAGCGCTCACCAGTACCGACACCGCAACCGCAGCGGCTGCCGCCACGCGCACTCCGATGCGAGCCGACCGTAGTCGGCCAAAGCCGTGACGCATGTCGAGCATCCCCCCGCCGATACCAAGTTTTCTGTGCGATCTTGCTTCTGGTGTGCAGAGTGTACTGGGCGGTTGGGGTGTGGGGCGCATCGTGCCAATCAGATCGGTGACTTGTCACAGGTACTGGCTGTTCGCCAGGACCGCGTGCTGGGCCGCCGCCTTTTGCTGGGCGTCGTCGAGTTGGGAGCTCGCCACGCGGGCCACGTAGCGGTCGTAGTGGAGGGTGCAGAGGTATTTGTCCGAGGCGTTCCAGGCGTCGAAGGAGTTGCCGGACTTGGGTTCGGGGTTTTCGACGCAGGCCGCGTTCGGCGCACCGGCGGGCGGTGCCGCGGAACCGGGGATGATGCGGTTGATGCCGGACCAGAGCGCGGTGGCGGACTTGGGGTCTCGGGCGCGGAAGAGCAGGCCGCCCTTGCGGGCCGTGGAGATGCGGTCGACACCGTTGTCGGTGAGGAGGGGTTTCCAGGTGGCCTGGTCGCTGACGTAGTGGAGGTAGCCGCGGGGGTTGTGGGTTACTTCCACGATGGGGTCTGGGTCGGGAAAATCGCCGGGGTGCAGGGTGCGCCGGAGCATGGCGTCCGGGTCGTATTTCATGCGGAAGATCTCGCGCGGTGATAGCGCGGGTGCATGGTCGAGGAGCGGGAGTTGCGCCGCGAAGATCTGGTCGGCGAGGGTGCACAGGCCATCTAGGTCCGGTTTGGGTCGGGCCACATAGATATTCTGGTCGGGGAATTGCAGGACCGTCACATTGAACGAGGTGGCGTCGGGATTGCCCGCGGCACCGGCGAAGGGGCTGAAGTTGCCCGAGAGATCCCAGCTGGTGGACTTCGTCAGCTCATGCGTACTGGCCGCGGCCGAGAAGCCGAACATCATGCCGTTGCTTTCCAGCACGGGTTGGACGGCACCGGCGAGCACCATCGAATACCTCGTCGTCCTGGTTGTAAGCAGTGGCAGCGCAAGGACATTGTGGCCGAACTTTGCGTCGACGTCTGTCCCGGTGACGACATTGTCGGCCAGCCGTGCCAGCGCGAACGCCTTGCCGTCATCCGAGCCGTAGTAAGGCTTGGCGCGCAACGAACATGCTGCATCTGGACACCGGAACTCGCACGAATGGCCTCCAGGCCTCGATCTGGGTGCGCGAAACCGTATGTCTGCGATACTCACAGGCCGGTTGGCTGATCACCCACGAACACGTCTCGATCCCGATCAACCCCCAGAACCTCCAAGCCTGGCTCCCCGCCGAAAAGGATCAGCCCGCCTGACCGGAAGGTCGGCGATCAGCGCAGGGCCGGGGTGCCGGTCAGGTAGTGCTGTTCGGCCGGGGTGGTCACCATTTGCGCAGACGATCGGCGGAACTCGGATCAGGCGCCCGGCGCCGCTGGGATCACCGATCCGCGAACGTGGGACCATCCAGTCGGCAGCTCCCCGGCACTCGCCGAATCATTCAGTCCCACAACCTCGGTGACCAGTGTGTAGGACGGGACGCAACCCCCTTCGCCTGGCCCCGGTTCAGGACGCCTCGCGATGGTCGTCGGTCATCACGGTCACGCCGATTTACGCAGGGCGGTCAAGACCCGGATGGCGTCGGACAGCGGGATCATCCGTTCGGGCTGTCCTCGGTGGCCAAGCCCATTTCGATATATTGGCGGATCAGCATCGATGCGGTGACGCAGTGTTCGGCGGCTGTCTCACGGATCTGCTGACGCAGCTCTGCGGGCAGTTTCAGCGAGGTGGTGGCCATGCCGGTTTCGATCTCGTCATAAGTGGGCGGCAGGGGCGGCACGGCAGTGGTGTCGTCGAAGGTGACCCGTTGAGGAAGGCGTTGGCTTCCTCAACGGTGCGCGGGTAGCCATGGTCTGGCGTGTTGTTCATTTGTCGGCCTCCCATGCGGTGTATTCGGCGAGCTGGTGCGGTCCCATCGGCACGGCCATCAGGGTCTGCCAGCGTGTGGCGGGCGAGGGCAGGTGCCGCAGGACGGTCTGGATCGGCGTGGGTGCCGACAGCGTAGGTCAGCCAGGGCCACACGAGAACGCCGCAGGGCAGCCCCGAGGTCACGCGCGACACGAGCCATCGCGCCCCGCGCCTCACCCTGCTCACGCGCGGGGCGGGTTACGCCGCTTGGGCGCGAACCAGTTTGACGATCAGCGGTAGATCCGCCAGCGTCAGGGGGCGATCCACCGGCTGGTTCAGATCATGCTCGACGAGCCACCGCAGGTATTCCGACTGACTCATGCCCCGTTCCTTGGCGCGGGCCTTCAGCCGGCGGTCCTGGGTGGGGGTCAGCTTCACTGACCGTGGAATATTGGCCAGCTCGGTTTCGGCATCGGCCGGGGGTGGCAACAGTTGCGCTTGATCGGTCTGAATGCGCAAGCGCTGCATCATCTCCAGGATTTGATCGGGGGTCATGTTCTCGAAATCGTTTGCCGGATCAGTCATGGCGGGCTCCCACGCTTCGAAGTCGGCGACCAGCCCCGGTTCCTCGATGGGCGGCTTCAGGATGCCCTACGGTTGTCATCGTTCTCGTGGTGAGCGATCACCGCGAGCAGCTCGCGTACCCACGCCGGCCGCTGCTTGCCGATTCCGGCGGTCGCGATGTCGTGTTCGATCAGCGAGCGGATATACGCCGACTGTGACAACCCCAGCGCCGCGGCCCGGGCCTTGCACGCCTGGTCGAGGTCGTAGGGCATTTTGATCGACCGGGGAACGAAGACAGGTTCGGCGTCAGGGCCGACCGTGATCCCCAGATCCTTCTCGGTCACCGTCTCGCCAGTGAACTCGAGGCGCTCTTTGATCGCTGCCACCTCGGCTGGGCTCATGTCGTAGAACGGGTCAGTCATTTTGAGTCGCCTCCCAGAGTGCGAAGTCGGCGATCTGCTCAGTGGTGAGATAGGTCGCGTCGAAGATATAGATGTCGCGGCCGGTGTGGCGGGCATAGACGGCGAGGGCCCGGCCGTTGTCGGCGCGGCCGGATATTACGAAGGTTCGCAGCCCGGTCGCGGTGTCGGTGGCGAGCTCGAGTCGGACGCGTCGTTTGCCGGTCTGCCATGCGTTCACCATGTCGAATACCTCGTTGATGTCCACGCCGGTTTTCGCCAACATCTGTGCCAGCGCCCAGTACCACTCGATCGCCATAGTGCAAGACTACCGAGAAGACTACCAGCATGGGCTGGGATGGAACAGAATCCGCAGCGTTGTTCTGAGCCGCCCAATTAAAGATGACGACCCTTCCGGGTCGTCATCACCGCCGGGTCGCAGCCCCGCTCAGGTAGTGCTGTTCGGCCGGCGTGGTGACCATTTGCGCGGTGGTCATGGTGGCGGGGGTGTGCACCGAGATGGTGTGTGGGGCATCCGGGTGCTGGACGATCGTCACGTCGGCGTCGGGTTGGTAATCGGCGGAGATGGATTCGTGGATCGTGACCACCGTGGCCGAGCCCGGGGGAGCGCTGGCCGGGACACCGTCGAAGACGATGACCGTGGCGGCCGGGCTGGGGAGGCGGCCGGTGATGGCGGTGCCGCGGGAGCTGTGGGTTACCGAGGAGGCCAGGGAGAGGGCGTGGGGGGCGGCGACATTGGTCACCATGCCCTGCCAGGCTCCCGGGCGGGAAGTATGGACCACCGCGCCGGCGCCGAGGGCGATGGCGCGGAGGATGACCTGTTGGGCCAGTTGGAGGCTGGCGATGATGTCGATGCGGCGGGAGCCGTCGCCGATGAGGGGGACCGCGATGCCGCTGCCGGTGGCGTCGGCGCCGATCAGCTGGCCGCAGCCCGCTGTCGGCATGGTGATGTCGGTGAGGACGTCCACGGGGCCGCGGTAGCCGCTGGGTCGAATCTCCTGGGTGCCGTACGCGAGGATGTCCATGAGCGCCCACATTTGGCGGCGGGGTAGTTCCTTCAGGCCCGCGACCGGGGGTTCACCGTGCTCGTAAGGGGTGTCGTAGCGGACTCGGGCGTCCACCTCGATGATGCTCGCGGGCTGGCCGGGCTTCGCGCCCGGCTCGGGGACCGGTTGCAGGCGGACGGTCACCGTGGTGGCGAGGCTGCGCACGGCCCAGATCTTGGCCAGGCCATCGGAATTGAACAGCTGGGGATCGATCTGGTAGCTCGTCAGGTGGACCCCGTTGTGCTCCAGGTTGTCCGGGTGCTCGGTGAATTCGCCGACAGAAATACCGCGGGTGAGCTCACGCACTGCGGTCGTCATCTCGGACGTGGTCAGTACCGACGCCGTAATACCGTGCCCAGCAAGGCGATTCGCGACCCGTCGGGTGGCGACCAGGGCCGAGCGCAGGGCGCCCTCGGGACCACCGCCGCGATTGTCGACGGCCTTGGCGTTGTCGAGCGGATTCAGGCGCAGCACCAGCCACATGGTGCGGTGTGCGATGGCGGGCAGCGGGCCCAGGATCTCGTCGTAGAGGCGGCCCAGCGGTGCGATGCTGGCCGCGTAGCCGGAGATCACCGCCTCGGTGCTGGCGGTGCGGGTGCCGGTGCTGATGACATCGACCGAATGCAGCTCGACATCGTATTGCCGCAGGCAGGCCGCGATCTCGTTGAGCGGCAACAGCTGATCGGTACTCAGTGAACCGCGCCGCAGCAACGTCAGCGTGTCCGGCGGCGGATCGATGCGCAGCATGGTGGTCAACAGCGTGCCGTCCCAGCGCAATCCGCAGCTGCCGCCATCGGGCAGCGGGACGTCGACCAGGGCGTTCTCGTCGAGACTCGCGCGGCGTGCCTGCTTCCAGCGATACCCGACCCATCGTCCCAGCCGCAGCCCGATCGGCGTGCCGGCCACCGGCACCAGTCCGATGAGCGCGGGCACCAGCCCGGCCACCAAGGCCGCCCACCAGGGTGCGCGCAGCGCAACCACGACCAACGAGACCGCGACTCCGATCAACATGACTGGAATCACCAGCCGCAGAGGAAGATTCCGCAGCAGCCACAGATTGTCGGACCGCAACTCGGCCGCGACCGCATCGGCGACAGCGGTGGGATCCGAGCCCGTGGGCCGAGCGGCGGACTCGGGAGCACTGGGCGGTCGAGGCCTCGGCGGTTCCGGAGCGGACTCCCGCTCCCGCGTCGGCGGAGCAGGACGCGGCGGCGCCGCGACACTCGAGCCGCGCCGGTCGAAGGCTGCCGGTCTACTCTGCCCGTATTCGCCGGGCCTATCCGGGCCATTGCCGCCCTGCGAGAACGGGTCGAACCCGCCGTGCCCGACATCGCCACTCTCGCCGCGTGGATGGCTGCCCGATCGCGCGGGCGGGACGTTGTGGGGTCCGCCGGGGCCGGAGCCATCCGGCTCACCCCGCCCGTAATTGCCCCACTCACCCTGCGGATAGTTGCTCGGACCGCCCGGCCCGAAGCCCGGTGCGCTCGGCGCGAAGTTGCCGGGGCCGCCCCCGGGGCTCATGCCGTCCGAACCGCCCTGTGGATACCCGCTCGGCGGGCGGGCGTGCCGCTCTCGTTCGGGGTAGACCCCGTCCCCGCCCTGTGGGTTCCCACCATTTCCGCCCGGCTGATAGCCGCCCGCTCCCCGCGGAAAGTCGTTCACAGTTCAGTTGCCCCTCAGTCGGCGGCCGACGATAGGTTGAGTGACGCGAGCAGGGTGCTCAGCGCGGCCTTCATGTCGGGGCCCTCGATCCGCATGAGCACCGACTCGTCGACGGCGCTCAGATCGATGGATTCGTCATTGGCCAGCCGGAATTCGCGTTCCTCCTCGGCGGCCTCGATCAGGTTGCGGATGAAACGGCCGTTGCCGGCCACGTCGACACCGCGGCGCGGTTGCCCGCTCTGGTCGGTGCTCTCCATGGTGTAGAGCTTCTCGCAGGTCGTGACCAAGGCGCGCAGTGCGTCCTCGGACAGTTCCGAATCCCGCTTGGACGCGACGACCTCGCCGATCCGGCCGAGCTCTTCCGCCGTGTAGGACGGGAACTGGAGCCGCTTGGCGAAGCGGGAGGCCAGACCGTCGTTGGCGGCCAGGAAGCGGTCGATCTCGCCGTCGTATCCGGCGATGATCACCACCAGGCGGTCGCGGTCGTTCTCCATGCGGGCCAGCAGCGTGTCGACGGCCTCGCGGCCGAACGCGTCACCACCCGAAAGACCCTGCTGGATAAGGGTGTACGCCTCGTCGATGAACAGCACGCCGTCCATGGCGGTGTCGATCAGCGCGTCGGTCTTGATGGCGGTGGAACCCAGGTGCTGGCCGACGAAGTCGGAGCGCTTGGTCTCGACGACCTTGTCGGTCTTGAGAATGCCCAGGCCGCAATAGATCTTGGCGACCACGCGCGCGATGGTGGTCTTACCGGTTCCGGGCGGGCCGGTGAACGCGAGATGCTGACCGCGCGCCGAACTCGAAAGTCCCTTCTCCGCACGGATCTTCGCGAGCTGCGCGCTCGACTGCAGCTTGGCCACCTGCGTCTTCACCGCGGCCAGGCCGATCTGCTTGTCCAGCTCGGCGCGCGCCTGCGCCAGGATCTCCTTGGCCCGGTCCTCGTGCTCGGCGGCCTGCTTCTCCTCCAGCGAGGGCGCCGAGGCCGGATCCCACCTGTCGGTGCGGGCCTCGATCACCTCCTTGGTGGTGAGGGTGATCCGGTAGGTGCGGTCACGCATGGCCGCGGTGTTGGCGTCGAAATCCGGTGCCTGCGAATACACCTTCTCGAACAGCGACTGCGCCTCATCGGCCTGACCCTGTTCGCGCAGGCACAGGCCGCGGCAGAACATGGCCGCGGTGCGCGCGGCCGGAATCGGGCCCGCCTCTGCGGCTTCCATCCGGCGAATCGCCTCACCGAACAGACCCAGCTGCGCACACGCTGTGCCGACCATCACATGCGCGCCGGCCGCCAGATACGGGTCTTCCCAACCCTCGGAACCGGCCAGCACGGTCATCACATCCGGCCAGCGCTGAGTGTTGTAGTGCAGGATGCCGCGCACGTACTTGGCGATGCGGCCGTCGATTTCGAAATCCGGCTCGGAAGCCCGTGCCCGCCGGTGCTTTTCGAGTTCGCCGAGCACCTGCTCGGCCTCGTCGTACTGCTTCTCGGCGATCAGATGCGCGGCCCACGCCAGATGGATCTCGGTGAAACCGGCCAGCGGGTAATCGATGTAGAGGCCCGGCAGGAAACGTCCGGCAAGCTGTCGCGGCGCCAGCCCCAACCGGCGCTGTTCCCGCCCGAGCGAGACGGTGCTGCACTTGTACAGATTGCTCAGAACATCCTTGGTGACCTCGCCGGCGGCGGCCCGGCCCAGCCACGCGTCGGCCATGGTGGGGTCCCATTCGGTCGCGCGCTGGAAGGCGAGTTTGGCGTAGTCGAGGTCCCGGTTCGACTCCTGGCCCTCGATGCTCAACCCCAGTGACAGCACTCCCGCATCGAAGGCGCGTTGGGCCTGGCGAGTGTCGATCATCCTAGTCGAACCCCGAATTCGTCGAGCCTGGTTGGTCTTTCGTTCACAATCCCCACCCACACCATGCGAATCGCACGGCTGCGGACAGTCGGATACATTATGGTTAACCGCCCTGGGCGGGCAACTGTTGAGAGCTACAGGGGAGCAGTTCAGCTAGTGACAGCACAGTCGATCAGTGGCCCGCGGGCGGCTGAACCCGAATTGTGCCGTGTGTCCGTCATCGGGGGGAATACCCAGCTCGACGTCGGTCTGCCGGCCAACGTTCCGATCGCCGCCTTCATCGGTGATCTGGTGCGCCTCATCGAATCCCGCAATCCGGACCCGATCGGCGGCGAGGAGGGGGGAACACCACTCCAGTCGCAGCATTGGACGCTGGCCAAATTGGGACGCGATATGATCGCGCCCAGTCAGACGCTCAATGACGCCGAGATCTACGACGGCGAATTGCTGGTGCTGCGGGCGGTTTCCGCCAAGGAAGCGCCCGCGCTGTTCGACGACGTCATCGACGCTGTGTCGAGGCTCACGGCCGAGGAGTTCCGCAGCTGGTCCGTGACCGCCGCACGGTGGACCGGACTGGTGGCCGGGGTGGCCGCGGTCGCGTTCGCGGTTGTGCTGGGGCTGATCTCGCGATCCGGGGGCGACAAGTTCGTGGCGCCGCCGCTGCTGCTGGGTGGCGCCGTCGCCGCGCTGGTCGCCGCCGCCATCGCCATGCGCAAGTACGCCGACGAGCTGACCGCGACCGTGCTCACGCTGTGCATGCTGCTGCTCACCTTCGGCGGCGCGGCGCTGGCCGTGCCCGGCTCGGTGGGCAGTCCGCACCTCATGCTCGGCGCGGCCGCGACCCTGCTGCTCGCCGTGGTCGGCTACCGCATCATCGGGGCCGGCGCCGCGGTGGTGTCCGCTGTCGTGACCGTGGTGATCCTCTCCGGAATCGGCGCGGCCGTGCGGATGATCTGGGATGCCGGAGTGCCGAAAGTGGCTGCGGGCGTACTGGTCGCGTCGATCATCGTGCTGTCGATGGTGCCGCGGCTGGCCGCCATGCTGGCGCGACTACCCGTGCCGCCGGTGCCCACCGCCGGCGCCGCCATCGATCCGGCCGACCACGAACCCCGCCCCACCATCGAGGGCATCGGCGCCATCGGCGCGACCGTGCTGCCCTCCGCGCACGGACTCGGGCAGCGTGCCCGCACCGCCAATCAGTTCCAGACCGGCATCGTCATCGGCAGTGCGCTGGGTGCCGTCGCCGGTGCGCTCGGCACGGCCGACCCACTGCACTCCGACCGCTGGCAGGGTATCGCCCTGACCGTCGTCATCTCGATCATTCTCTGCCTGCGCGGACGCTCGTTCGCCGATCTCACCCAGGCCGCCACGCTGATCGCCAGCGGCTGTGTCACTTTCATCGGTCTGGCGGTGCTGCTGGCACTGTCCGATGACGGGATGCTGCTCGTCTCCGCCGGACTGCTGCTGGTATTCGCGGTGGGAGCCGTCGGATTCGGCGTCATCGGCCCGCACGTCGAGGTCACCCCGGTCACCCGGCGCTTCAACGAGCTGTTCGAATACGGCCTGATCGTGTCGATCGTCCCGTTGGTGCTGTGGATCATGGACGTCTACTCGACGGCTCGGAACATATGATTCGGCGTCCCGGAAACTGGGCGCGAACACTGTGTGCGGGGGCGATTCTCGGCGGTGCGCTGCTGGGGCCGCAGGGCACCGCGGCGGCCACCGTCACCCAGCCCGATCCCGACCTCTCCCATATCGGGGATGCGCAGGCGCTGGCCGGCAAGCCCGCGCCACCGGTGCCGACCCAGAAGAACGCGGTCTGTGTCGAACAGTCGCTGAAGGGTGACACCCCGCGCGATGAACCCGTCGCGCAGAAGGTGCTCGACCTGCCCGGGGCCTGGCAGGCCAATCCGGGGCCGAACCACAGGGGCGCGGGGCAGAAGGTCGCGGTGATCGACACGGGTGTGAATCGGCATCCGCGGCTGGCGAACCTGCAGGGCGGCGGGGATTACGTCTCCGACGGAGACGGCACCACCGAGGATTGCGACGGCCACGGCACCCTGGTCGCGGGCATCATCGCCGCTCAGCCCAGCGCGGACGACGCGTTCGTGGGAGTCGCGCCGGACGCGGAGATCCTGTCGATCCGTCAGCTCAGCGACGCCTACAAGGCCAAGGACTCCAATGGCGGGGACACGCCGGGCAGCATGAGCAAGTCGGGGTACGGCAATATGCAGACCCTCGCCGCGGCCGTGGTGCGCGCGGTGAATATGGGTGCGACCGTTATCAATATCTCTGAGGACGCCTGCACGGCCGCCGGTGGCGACACCGCGGACAGCGCGCTCGGCGACGCCGTGCGGTTCGCCTACGAACAGAACGTGGTCGTGGTCGTCGCCGCCGGCAATGTGGACCAGGCCAATGGCTGCGGAACGCAGAACGACCAGTACAGCAATACCAAGACCAGCTGGGACAAGGTGAAGACCATCTCCAGCCCGGCCTGGTTCAACAAGTACGTGCTGGCGGTCGCCTCGGTCGACCCCAGCGGCGGACCCTCCAGCTTCTCGCTCTACGGCCCGTGGGTCGGTGTCGCGGCGATCGGGACCAACATCGTCTCGCTCGACAACAAGCCCGGCGGAACCGGGCTGGTCAACGCCACCGGTCTCGACTCGGGCCAGAAGGCCATCAACGGAACCAGTTTCGCGGCGCCGTACGTGGCGGGCCTGGCGGCGCTGGTGCGGGCGAAGTACCCGGACTGGACCGCGCGGCAGGTGATGAACCAGATCATGCTCACCGCGCATCAGCCCGGCACCGGCCGCGATGACCGCGTCGGCGCGGGCCTGATCGATCCGGTCGCCGCCCTCACCGCGCAGTTCCCGGCGAGCACGCTCACGGCGGACACGCCCGAGCTGCCGATCCATGTCGGGGCCGCGAAATCCCAGGCCTTCCCCACACCGCAAAAGCCTGTCGGCCCAGCGCGATTGCCGCGGCTGGTCGCCACCGTCGGAACCATCGTCTGTCTGTCCGCGCTGGGAATCGGTCTCGCCGTGTCGATTCCGTTCCGGCGACGCCGCCGCGACGACGAGCTACCCGACCTCGATTCCTAACGACCGGAGAAATACCCATGGCTACCGAAGGTTTCGTGCGCCGGCCCCGCATCGCCCCACCCCGCGCCCCGGGCGGTGAGATGGCGCTGACCGCGCCGCCGGAGATTCCGCGTCCGGTGCCCGCGCCGCTCATGAGCAAGCTCATGCCGGTCATCATGGTCGTCGCCATGATCGGCATGCTCGCCATGATGAGCTTGATGGGCCGGTCGATGCTGTCCAACCCGTACATGATGATGATGCCGATGATGATGATCATGTCGATGGCCGGCATGCTCATGGGTCAGCGCGGCAGCAGCAAGAGCTCCTCGGAGCTGAACGAGGAACGCAAGGACTACTTCCGGTACCTCGACCAGACCCGCCGCGAGGTCCGGCGCACCGGGCAGAAGCAGTTGGAGACGCTGGTCTGGAGTCATCCGGAACCGGCGGACCTGCCGTCCATCGTGGGCACCCGGCGCATGTGGGAGCGGCGGCCCAACGATCCCGACTTCGGGCATGTGCGCGTCGGCATCGGCACGCATCGGCTCGCGGCCAAGCTGGCGCGGCCGGAAACCGGTCCGCTGGAGGATCTGGAACCGGTCTCCACCGTGGCGTTGCGTCGTTTCGTGCGAACGCATTCCGTGGTGCACCACCTGCCGACCGCGGTGTCGCTGCGCGCCTTCCCCGCCATCAATGTGGAGGGGCCGGCCGAGGATACGCGCGGGCTGGTGTGGTCGATGCTCATGGAGCTCACCGCGTTCCACGGCCCCGACCACGTCGCCGTCGCCATCGTCACCGCCGAACCCGACTGCGAGGCCTGGGCGTGGGCGAAATGGCTGCCGCACGTGCAGCATTCGAGCCAGCGCGACGGCATGGGCGCGGCCCGCATGATCTACGGCTCGCTCGGTGAGCTGGAGACGGCGCTGGCCGACGATCTGCTCGAACGCGGGCGGTTCATGCGCAATCCGCAACCGACGCAGGGGCGCATGCACCTGGTCGTCATCATCGACGACGGATATGTCAGCGGCAGTGAGCGTTTGATCAGCGAGTCCGGTCTGGACGCGGTCACCGTCATCGATCTGAGCGCCGCCGAGAACAGCCTGGCCGCGCGGCGCGGGCTGCAGCTCGTCGCGGCCGGGGGAGAGGTGTTCGCCAAGAGCGCGGCGGGCACCGAGAAGTTCGCCAATGCCGACAGCGTGACCCTCGCCGAGGCGGAGGCGTTCTCGCGCAGCCTGGCTCGCTTCCGCATCGCCACCGCGGCGCAGATCGTCAGCCTCGGCGACAACACCTCCGCCGCCGACCCCGGTCTGATGAACCTGCTCAAGATCCCGGACGCGTCCCAGATCGACCCGGCCAAGGTGTGGCGGCCGCGCGCCGGACGCGAGCGACTACGTGTGCCCATCGGCATCACCCCGGACGGGACGCCCGTCGAGATCGACATCAAGGAATCCGCCGAGAACGGTATGGGGCCGCACGGCCTCTGCATCGGCGCCACCGGCTCGGGTAAGTCGGAATTCCTTCGCACACTGATTCTTTCGATGGTCACCACGCACTCGCCGGATCAGCTCAACCTGATCCTGGTCGACTTCAAGGGTGGTGCGACGTTCCTCGGTATGGACCCGCTGCCGCACGTGGCGGCGGTCATCACCAACCTCGAAGAAGAGCTCTCGCTCGTCGACCGTATGCGCGACGCGCTCGCCGGTGAGATGAACCGGCGGCAGGAACTGCTGCGCTCCGCGGGCAACTTCGCCAATGTCAACGAGTACGAGAAGGCCCGCGCGGCGGGCGTGCCGCTCGACCCGCTGCCCGCGCTGTTCGTGGTCATCGACGAGTTCTCCGAATTGCTCTCGCAGAAGCCGGATTTCGCGGATCTGTTCGTCATGATCGGCCGACTGGGCCGCTCGCTCCACGTCCACCTGCTGCTGGCCTCGCAGCGGCTGGAGGAGAACAAGATGCGCGGCCTCGACTCGCATCTGTCCTATCGCATCGGTCTGCGTACGTTCTCGGCCAACGAATCCCGCGCGGTGCTCGGCATCACCGACGCCTATCACCTGCCCGGTGTCCCGGGTTCCGGCTACCTCAAGAGCGACGCCTCGGATCCGTTGCGGTTCAACGCGACCTATGTATCGGGTCCCTACGTCGCGCCCCGGGCCGCCCGGCAGGCCGCGGACGGCACCACCGTCGTCGAAGCGCCGCCGCGCGAATTCACCGCCGCGATGGTCGAAATCCTCGAGCAGCCCGAACCGGAGAACCCGCTCGATCCGCTCGACCTGCTGCCGCCCCCGCCGCCGACGGGCGACGAAGGCCTGCCCGACAGCCTGCTCCAGACCGTCGTGAAACGACTGACCGGTCATGGTCGCCCGGCCCACGAGGTCTGGCTGCCGCCGCTGGACGAGTCGCCGACCGTGGACATGCTGCTGCCGGATCCGGACTGGCGGTCGCCGGTCAACCGGCACGGGCAGCTGTGGATGCCGATCGGCATCATCGACAAGCCCTATGAGCAGCGCCGCGACGTGCTCACCATCAATCTCGCCGGGGCGCAGGGCAATGTCGCCGTGGTCGGCGGCCCGCAGTCCGGCAAGTCCACCACGTTGCGCACCATCATCATGTCCGCGGCGGCCACGCACACGCCCGAACAGGCGCAGTTCTACTGCCTCGACTTCGGTGGTGGCTCCATGGCGGGTCTGGTCGGCCTGCCACACGTGGGTTCGGTCGCCGGCAAGCTCGACTCCGACAAAGTGCGGCGCACCATCGCCGAACTCGCCACCCTGCTGCGCGAACGCGAAGAGCGCTTTGCCGCCCAGGGTATCGAATCCATGGCCGAATTCCGGCGGCGCAAGCACGCCGCGCTGGCCTCGGACCGCGCCGACGACCCGGTACTGGCCGACCGATTCGGTGACGTGTTCCTGGTGATCGACAACTGGCAGGTCGTCCGCGAGGAATTCGACAGCCTGGAGCCGGTGGTCGGACAGCTTGCCGCCCAAGGTCTTTCGTATGGCATCCACGTGATCCTGGGCGCGAACCGCTGGGGCGAGATCCGCGCCTCCGTGAAGGACATGATCGGTACCCGCATCGAGCTGCGCCTGGGTGACCCCTCCGACTCCGAGATGGGCCGCCGCGTCGCGGTCAACGTCCCGCTCAACCGGCCCGGCCGCGGTCTCACCCCGGACCAGCTGCACATGCTCATCGCCATGCCGCGCCTGGACTCCGACACCAACGTCCAGAATCTGGCCGAGGGTGTGGCCGCCGCACGCACCGAGATGCAGGCCATCTGGGGCGAACGCCGCGCACCCGCCGTTCGCACGCTGCCCGGTAGCGTGCCCCGCGAACAGGCGCTGGAACTGGCCCGCCGCCACGGAATTCAGCAGAGTCCCACCAAGGTCGTCATCGGCATCGGCGAATCCGAGCTGCAGCCGATCGTCCTGGATTTCAGCTCCGACCCGCACTTCATGGTCTTCTCCGAAGTCGAATCGGGTAAGACCACGGTGCTGCGCAACATCATTCGCGGCCTGGCGGAGAGCTCCAATGCCGACACGGCCCGCGTCATCCTCATCGACTACCGCCGCACTCTGCTGGGGGTGCTGGAAGGCGACCAGCTGGCCGGGTACTCGACCTCCTCGCAGACCTGCGGCGGCATGATCAAGGAGGTAGTCAACTACCTCTCCAAGCGCATCCCCGGCTCCGACATCACCCCCCAGCAGCTGCGCGATCGCGACTGGTGGACCGGTCCGGAGATCTACGTCGTCGTCGACGACTACGACATGGTCGTCGCGGGCGGAAACCCCCTGGGCGCCTTGGTGGAACTCCTGCCGCAGGCCCGCGACATCGGCCTGCACGTCATCATCTCCCGCAACATGGGTGGCATCTCCCGAGCCCTCTACGACCAGGTCCTGGGCTCGATGAAGAACCTGTCGGTCCCCGCCCTCCTCATGAGCGGTTCCCGCGACGAAGGCAAACTCATCGGCGACATCCGCCCCATGCGCCTCCCACCCGGCCGGGGCATCCTCTGGTCGCGCTCCCGCGGCGACGAAATGATCCAAATCGCCGACCTCCCCGCGCTGTAACCGGGTGGCGCACAAGGAAGTCGCATGAACACATCGGCCCCGGCTCGATATCCGGCGGCCACCGCATCGAACGCGCGCGCTCGGCAGCGGCGGAATGGGCACGGTCTACCTGGCCGCCCACCCCGCCCTGCCCCGCCGCGACGTCCTCTGGCCCCCTCGCCGAAGATCTCGAATTCCGTGCCCGGTTGGACCGCGAAGCGAATCTCGCCGTGCCCCCCGACCCTGCGAACATCGTCGCCGTCCACCGCACGCCGTCTGCGGACGCGCGACCTGCCGAAAGCGTCTATGCCAGTGACGATCCGAAACTGCGCCGCTGAGATGCAGTAGCCACAGGGATCACGTGGTTGCCGGGCCCGGCTCGGTGATCGCGCCGGGGAGGGTGCGCAGGAGTGGGTTGTGGGTGAGGGACCAGATGGTGGTGGGGTCCGGGTTCAGGGTGAAGCGGGTGGTCTCGCCTGCTGCCAGGGTGAGGGTTGGGCGCGTCGCGACGGGGTGGGGCCAGGCTGCGGTGGGGCGTTCGAAGAGGGCTCGGGAGGGGCCGGTGGCTTCGGGGCCGGCTATGCGGGCGAGGTGGAAGCCGGCGCGGAGGTAGTAGGCGTGGAGGTCGGTGTTGGTGGTCCAGGCGTCGAGGCGGACCCAGGTGCGGTGTTGTTCGCGGGCCAGGTGGGCGGCGTGGGCCAGGAGGGTTTCGCCGACACGGATTCCGGCGAAGCGCAGGTCGACGATCATGTAGTGGATGATCACGGCGTCGGCGAGTTCGCCGGGAGACCAGAGGTTTTCGTCGGCGCGGTCGTTGACGGTGATGGTGCCGGCCGCTTCACCGTCCAACTCGGCGATCCAGGTCTCGTCCTGGCGGACCGCGTGGGCCACGGACCGGACGAAGGTCTCGATGGGGAGTCCTCGCCCGGCCCGCGTCCACTGGTCACTGCCGCGCGCCGCCAGCCAGCTCGTACGTTGCAGCCGGAACCGGGTGATGGTCCCAAGATCGGCAATACGGGCGCGGCGCAGGTGCGGTTTCATGGTGAACCGGGTAGCCGGGAATTACCGAAGGAATGGGAATTTCCGGACGGAAATGGAGCGCCCAGAGTTTTACGAATTATGTCCGTTCCTTCGTCATCGCCCAATTCGTATGCCAATCGGTTGCGGGCCGCTGTGGAACGATGGCGCGTCACTCGAGTGACGTGATCGTGATTCGCTCCGATGCGGAGATGGTCGAGCAGTAGCGTACCCGGGCCCACGCCCAGCAGCGCCGCCTCCTCGGCCGTGGCGGGTCGGGCGACGATGGTGTCGCGATGGGCGGTCTCGGCGAATCCGCGTTCGGCGAGCCGCCGCGTGGTGCCCTCCGGGATATCGTATGGTGCGTCGATTCCGGTGGCCTCGGCCAGATCTCGCGGATAGAAGCTGACCTCCCACGACCACGGCTCGTTGTCCAGATACTGCATGATCGTGCGTGACACGACCCACTCGTCGCGCGCCACACCCAGCCAGTGCGCCACTTCCGGACTGGCCGGTTCCATTCTGGCGCTGAACTGTTTGGACGGCTCCCGCCCCGCGGCGCGCGCGATCTCGGAGAAGATGTCGTGCGCGGCCTTCGGCCGGTCCGGCCGAATATGGTTGGTGACAACGGATTCCAGCACTTCCTGACTGCGCACGATCGTGCCCCGGGAAGTGGCTGTGTAAACCAGGTTTTCGGCAACCAGGAGCTGAATTGCGTTGCGAGCTGTCGTAATCGAAACCTGCATCTGGTCGGCCAGCTCATTGTGACTCGGCAGTCGATCGCCCGGTTCCCACTTGCCGGCGCGGATCTCCTCGCGGAGGAGGTCTGCGATCCGTTGATATCTCGGACCGTCCGCCATCTCGCTCCTCGGTTGTTGCTTCAAGGCTCAGAAGTCTACTCCGGTAGTACTACTGCCGTGTAAGGCTTGACACCAGCATTCTGAGGTTTATTGTAATGAACGTCCTGAATGCGGTGTTGTTATACGTCGAAGAACGCGAGGCAACGTGGCAGGTTCGGAGACAACAAACACGGTCGTTGTGGCATTGCCCGACGTGTCCGCTTCGTATGCGGATATGGAGGCGCAGCCCTTGGCTGCCGGCCTATTGCCGACCTCCGACCTACTACTGCGCGCTTGTCGCGGTCACCGGGTGATCGGCGGACCCCTGCTGTGGTTCGCCCACGATCTCGCGGTGCTGCACGAGCGGCGGCTGGTCGGGCGCGGCGGTATCGGTCCGGAAACCGATCCCACCTCGATCGTCGAAACAAAGCGCCGCCGAATCGAATTGGTCATGGCCATCGACGACTGGATCGTGCGCTCGGTTCCCCAGCATCGGCTGGGTGCGACCCTGCACACCGAAACGGTCGGTTCGGTCATCGATCGCCTCGCAGAGGCTTCGGTTCGGGCTCATCACGCGTTGATGACCCTTGACGCGAATGATGAAATGCTACACGGCGCTTGGCACCATTTAGCCGAATTGTCGGACGCTTACGACGATCTCGTTCGTGATGTGCTCGCCGGTCGGCGGCGGCTCCCCGCCTGGTAAATAACGCAACAACTGTGCGGTCCGGGCCCGAGGGCGGCCCGGACCGCCATGTTCCGCGCGAAAGATCATTTGCAATTGCAGTGCGCGGAGTTGGCTACTTCGGCAGTTGCCGGATGGCCTCGTCGAGCAGTTTCACGGCCTTGCCGCACGCATCTGGTGAATTCGACAGATCGGACACCGTGAGCTTCAGTTGCTCGGCGTTGCCTTTATCCGTGGGCCGCACCGGATAACTGAGGTAGCAGTCGTTGCTGGAACGTGCGCCGGTGACATACGCGGTGAATTCGCCGGCCTGCAGGGTCTCGTAGGTCCACTCGCCCTGATCGGGGCGGCTCTGGTCGACCAGGTCGACGCGGACCCAGCCGTCCCGGCCGATGGTGGCGCAGGCGTGCGGGGAGCGCTGATGGTCGGCGATATCGCCGACGATCTCCCGAATCGTGCTGTCCTGCACCAGCGAACACGGGTCCACGCGCAGAATCGAACTCGACGGGACCGTCCGCTGCGGCACGTACGAGGTGAGCTGCTGCGCGACGGCGGTCAGCGCGTCCTCCGCCGCGGTGCAGGCGGTTCCCGGCTGGGCCGCGGGGTCCAGCTCCTCGGCCGACATCCGCAGCGGCACATTCCCGCCGGACTGGGTCACCAGCACGGTGTCGCATTTGTTGTCCGCGGCTCCGGCGCTGAGGATCGGGCCCCAGCCGGCGGTCCGGCCCGTCGGCGTCAACTGGTCCACACCGATGGCGTGGTCGGGAATGTCCAGGTTGTAGTGGACCTTTCGCTGCGTCGAATCGACCACGGTGGTGCCGCAGCCGCCCTCGGGCGAGGCTTGCGGATCACCGGTGCGGGTGCCGAGCTTGCCGGGCACCGCCTTGTCGATGACCGCGCAGAAGTCCAGCAGCCGCAATTCCATGGCCGTCAAGTCCAGTGACGGGTCCGTGCGCGGCTGCGCATGGCCGTCGGTCTGCGACGACCGGCTCAGCCCCGCCAGCGTGCCGCTCACCACCACCAGTCCGGTGACGGCCGCCGCCGCCCAGCCGATCGTGCGCCGCCGCCGACCGGCCAAGCGCGCCAGCTGATCCCGGTAGCGGGTCTCCTGCTCACCGCTGGACGCCCACCATTCGGCATCTGCTCGATGCGTCTCGATGAACTCCAGCACCGGCTGCGGCCACGCCGATTCCGCGGGAATCCGCTCCGCCTGCTCCAGCAGCTGACGCGCGGACGGGCGATGCGCGTGATCGGGCGCCAGGCAGGACTCCACCAGTTTGCGCAGCGCATGCGGAACCGCCTGCAGATCCGGTGTGGCGGACATGGATCCGGTGGCGGCCAGGACCAGCAGCATGCCGACCGCGTAGATGTCGACGGCGGAGGTCACCGGCTCGCCCCCGGCCTGCTCGGGGGCCACGTAGGGCGCGGCGTCGGCGACGGCGGCCGAAGCGCCCTCGCCGTCGCGTGCCCGGGTGATGCCGAAATCGATGATGCGCGGGCCCTCGGGCATCAGCAGGACATTGCCGGGCTTGAGATTCCGGTGCATCAGCACCGCCCGGTGCACCTCGGTCAGGGCGGTGGCCAGGCCGGTCGCCAGCAGGCGCAGCGCCGGCAGCGGCAGCGGACCGCAGGCCGCGACGACCGTCGCGAGATCCGGCGCCGGCAGGTATTCGGTGGCAAGCCAGGGGCGTTCGGCATCCGCGTCGCTGTCCACCACGGCCGCCGTATAGGGTCCGGTCAGCTGCTTGGTGGTCTCCAGCTCCCGCTGGAAGCGCGCCCGGAACTCCATATCCACGCTCTGCGAGCGGTGAATCTGCTTGACCGCCACCAGCTTTCCGGTGGGGGTGCGGCCCAGCAGCACCCGGCCCATATCGCCGGTGCCGATGACGGCGATCATATGGTGCGGGCCGATCCAGCGCGGATCGTCGGGCAGCAGTGCCTTCATCGCGGACCTCCCATGATCGCGTACTGCGCCGCCGCCAGCTGCCGGACATCGGTCTCGGTATTGCTGTAGACCACCGCCACATACCCGTCGCGCACCACCACACAGCGATAGCGGCGGGCCGGCACGGATTTCGGGTCCGGGCGGGTCGCCTGCGAACAGGTTGCGGCGGTCAGGCCGCGGACATTACGCATCCAGGTGTACTCCGAGTTCTCAGGGTCGGCGGCGAGGTCTCGGCCGTACTGTGCGGCGGCCTTCGAATCCCGCATCCGATACAGGTACTTGTTGTGGGACACCGCCAGCGCCGTGACGCCGCTGCCGGAATATTTGCCGAAAGTGTGCGGTGGCTCCGGTGAGAGCGCCGAGAAGGCGCGGACCCCGAAGGCGGCGAACGTCTTCGGGTCGGCCAGCGGATCACCGGTGCGCACCAGCCGGGTCAGCAAGCCGTCCGGATCGAGCGGCACCGTGGCCGGATCCGGAACGGGGGAGGCGTCGAAACCGGCCAGCCCGGCCACCTGCTTGCGATAGGTGGTGGTGACCATGTCGACCAGCCGGTTCAGATCGGGATCCGGCAGTTCGGCGTACACCCGGATCACCACGTTCTTCCACGCCATGAGACTGCCCAGCGACGGGACGCCCGGCCGCCAATGACTGAGCGCAGCCGGGAAGGCATCGACCCCGACCGGCGCGTTGTCGGGACTCGCCTCGAAATCGACCCGGGCCATCTCCGCCGCGGCCGCCGTCGCCGACCGCTCATCGCGAAATGCCGTGAGCGACACCGCCAGATACTTCTGCGGCGGACCGTCACCGGCAGGCCGGTTCGCGGCCGCGATACCGAAGGAACCGGCCACCCCGAAGGGGCGCGCCGCCGCCCGCTGCTGCGGCGAGAGCGTGGTCTCGTGGAAGCCGCGATCGTCGGCCGAGATCCCGCCGCCGCGCACCGTCGTCAGGTCGGGATCGATATCGGTCGCGAAAATGATGTAATCGGCCAGCCGCACCGACTCGGCGAAGATCCCGCGGATCCGGCTCGGCCGCCGATCGAAGTCATCGACGCCGTGAATCGCGTACGGCCCGTAATCCGGTGCACCGCCGTCGTTCCCGCACGCGGCGGCCAGGACCAGCACGGCGGCACCCATTCCGGCGGTGCACCATCGCCCGGACCTCAGACGCATCCGTTCCCCTCACCCACCGGTCAGTGGCGGGCCGGCCGTACGTGCAAAACCCGCATCGCGCCGAGGCGAGCGGCGCGATCGAGCCACAAACTAGCACCCGGCCGGTGCCATGTCATGCGCAGCCTTCCCGGCCGAAGCCACTGCCCGCGAACGGATTCGGAACCGGTGCGGGAACCGGCCCCGGCTCAGCCCCGATAGTGCCGGTGGTCGGCCCCGAAATCATCGGCGACGGTGGCCGCCAGCTCGACATACGCGCGTTTGGCGGGCTTGCTCAGGCGGTGCAGATCGATCTCAGCGCCCTCACCCAGATGCGCGTCGTAGGGAATGATGTGCACTGCGCGGCAACGCGACAGGAAATAGTCGCGCAGCTGATTGATGCCGACATTCGGGGCGCCCGGGCGCGGCAGGTTGATCACCACCACGGCATTGCGGACCAGATGATCGTGGCCGTGCAGCGACAGCCAGTCCAGGGTGGCGGCGGCACTGCGCGCGCCGTCGATGGCCGAGGACGAGATGAGCACCAGGGAGTGCGCCAGATCCAGCACACCCGCCATGGCCGAATGCATCAGGCCGGTACCGCAGTCGGTGAGGATGATGTTGTAGAAGCGCTGCAGGATGCGCGCGACCGCGCGGTACTCCTCCTCGCTGAACGCCTCCGACGCCGCCGGATCCCGCTCACTGGCCAGCACCTCCAGGCGGCTGCTGCCCTGCGAAGTATGACGGCGTACATCCGAATACCGCTGAATCTGTTCGTCCAGCAACAGATCCCGCACTGTCGACCGCGTCTGCAGCGGCACCCGCTGCGACAACGTCCCGAAGTCCGGATTCGCGTCGACCGCGATCACCCGGTCCCCGCGAATCGAGGAGAAGATCGAGCCCAACCCCATGGTG
Source organism: Nocardia sp. NPDC059228 (assembly GCF_042754245.1). NCBI lineage: Bacteria > Bacillati > Actinomycetota > Actinomycetes > Mycobacteriales > Nocardiaceae > Nocardia > Nocardia sp. NPDC059228. Next base: position 668,718 of record NZ_JBHZAL010000001.1, read on the forward strand.
GTCGTCGTCTTCCCGACGCCGCCCTTCAGCGACAGCACCGCGATCCGGTAATCCCCGCGCACCGGCTGCCGGATCCGCGCGACCAACTCCTGCAGCCGCCGCTCCTCCGCCGACATCCCGGGATTGATGGCGCCACCGGACATATGGTGCACGGCCCGCCGCCACCCCGACTCCGGAGCCTTCTTGGCCCGCCGCATCGGCACATCATCCAGCGACGGCACAGACCCGCCGGCAAAACCGCTCGGCCCGCTCGCACCCCAGGTGCCCGGCCCACGAACCCCTGGCTGCGCGGAAGCCATGCCGTATTGCCCGAAACCGCTGGGCCCGGGCTGCCCTGCGCCACCCGGCCCCGGAGCGCCGGTGCCGTACCGGCCAGGAGCCACTCCGTACTGCCCGGGGACACCCGAGTGCCCGGCTGCTGCCATGTCAGCCGGCTGTCCCGGGCCGCCGGGCATCGCGCCCGCGTCAGGCGCGGAACCGTTCGGCTGAACGGCACCCTGTTCCTGTCCCGGTGCGGCCGAAGGCATTTGCCCGCCGGGACCCGGGCCCTGAGACCCGTCCGCACCAGGTTGTCCTGGCGTGCCCCAAACCGGCTGTCCCTGCGCGTGTTCGCCGGGCGCGCCCATCCCATGCGGCCCGTGGCCACCGGCCTGCGGACCGGTCAGACCGGCAGCGGCCGCCTCGGACATGGGGGCGTTCGCCCACGGATTCGCGTCCGGGTTGGCATCCGCGCCACCCGACATCGGACCGTCCGGTCCTTGCGCCCAGGGATTCAGCTGCGGCGGAACAGCACCTGCCGGGAAGCCCGAGCTCTGCCGCATCGGCGGCACTCCCGAGTCGGTCCGGCCCGGGCCACCTGCCTGAGGTCCGCTGAAACCGGCAGCGGCTGCCTCGGACATGGGTGCGTTCGCCCAGGGGTTCGCACCCCCATCGGGGTTGCCGTACTGGACATCCGCATTGGTGGAATTCGGACCCTGTGCCTGCGCCCACGGATTCGGCTGCGGCGGAACGGGACCCGCTGGGAAGCCGGGATGCGGCTGCATCACCGGAACTCCGGAGTCGGCTGCGGGCGGCATTCCTTGCATTCCCGGCATCGGTCCCGGAACCGGTGGCGCGGGCGGCATCCACTGGCCGTCATTGCCGGACATCTGTGCCCCAGGCGCAGGAGTGTGAGGCAGCGGGCCGGCTCCAGCGCCCTGCGCCAGCGGGCCCGCTCCCTGTGGACCGGGTGCGGGGACCTGGGGTATCGGTCCCGTGCTCTGCGGTGCGATGCCGGGGATCTCGCCAATCGGGCTGGGGCCCTGTGGGCCCGCCGCGGAGGGCGGCGGTGTGGTGCCGTGCCTCGGCGGCAGTGGCGGGCGGCCGTCGCGTTGGCCGTGCGCGGACGCCGCGGAACTGCCCTGCTGTTCAGGAGGTATCGGGCCGCCGAGCTGGGGGTCCGAGGGCAGCGGGAGGGGGCCTTCGATGGCGCGGTGGCGGCCCGGCACCATCGACTGGTCGAAATCGGCTTTCGGGTCGGCCTGTTCGCCCTCGGCGGGTGCGCCGGTCAGGCCGGCCGGCTGAGCCTCGAGCAGTTCGTGGGTGGCGGCCGTCGTGTTCGGTACGGGCGCAGCGTCATTCGCGGCAGACGGGTTGGGAATGCGTGTGGTGAGGTCGGCGGGCGGACGCTGACCGCCAGCTTCCTGAGGGTCCCCGAGGCCATTGTCCGTGTCGCGTCGACCCGGGATGGCGGCCTGGTCGGAGTCCGCCCGGTTGGCGTCATCTGGCTGACGGGAATCCGATTGACCTGCGGCGGGGCCGGTTTCGGGGGCCGGGGGGATCGGTGTGCGCGTGGTCGGGGCGGCCGGGGCGATGATGCCGGAGCCGGTCGCGTCCAGGTCGCCCGGGGCCGGGGGCAGGGGCGGGTGCGCCATCTTGGTGGTGGCGTCGGCCGGATCGGCTGCGGTGCCGGCTTCGCCGGGGGACGGGGGCAGCGGCGGACGTGCGGCGCGGAACGCCGGATCGTTTGCGGCCGGGTCGACTTCACCGGGGGAGGGCGGGAGCGGCGCCCGGGTGGCCGGATCCGCAGGGGGACGCGCGGGGTTGGCCGGGCCGGGAGTACCCGCGGCCGATGCACCGGCGAGGGAGGCGCCCCTCGGATGCGACTCAGCGGCACTCGGGTCCTGTGGTGAGTTCGGCGAAGACGGCAGTGGCGGCGGGGTGAAGTCGGGTTTGGCCCGCTGCGGTTGCGCCGGAGCGGACAGCGCGGCCGGATCCATGGGCTCGGCGGGCGGCGTGGGCGGCGTCGAGAATTGCGGACTCTGCACCGGTCCCAGCGGACCCGGATGCGGGGCCGGCCGAGCCGGTTCGGCACTGGGGATGCGCTGCGTCGGATCAACCGGGGGCGTCGGCGGGGGCGAGAACTGCGGACCGGGCGTGGGTCCGATCGGGCCCGAATGAGGGCCCGGGCGAGCCGGTTCCGGGGCGGCCGGGTGTCCGGGTTGTCCGCCATTGGCCGGAGGGATGTCGAAGCGAGGCCCCTGCGGAAGGTTGGGCGCCTGGCCGGGATGCGGTGTACCGCCGAAGCCTTGACCGTTGGGGCCTTGCCCATTGTGCGGCCCGGGCCCAGGACGCTGGCCGTTCTGCGGGAGCTGGGTCGGGGTTTGGCCATTCGGCGGCTGCGCCGGGCCGTGGCCACTGGGCTGTGGCGGTCGCGTGTCGTGTCCGTTGGACTGCTGATTCGCGCTGCCCGACTGATCGCCGCGGTGCGGGAGGTTGAAGTGGGTGCCGGGGTCGCGGGTCGGCATCGGGGTGGCCGGCTGCGAGGCCCACGGATTCGGCTCGGCGCCACCGGAGGTGGAGGCGGGATTCGCGGCGGGCGGGGCGGTGGGCTCGCGTGGCGCGTCCTTGCGTGGCTTGCGCCGGCCGAAGAGGCCGCGGCCGCCCTTCTGCTCGGGGATGACCTCGTCCTGGGGGAGGTTCTCGACGGGAGCCTCGTAACCGGTTGCGGCGACTTCGCTCTCGGAGAGCCAGGGCGGGAGCATTGGGAGTCCGTCGTTCTCGCGACTCACATCTACCCCCGGTGTTCGATTGAGCGTGCAGGACAGCGCGTAGTTTAACGATCTCCGACGGGTGCGCGCCCGGCGTATCTCGTCCGCCCGGTGGCGTGCTGCGCCCAACCGGTGGCATCGGCTGTGCACAGCGGGGCACGTCACGGCACCCGTATTTGGCCGGGTCTGGGGAAACGGGTAAGCTAGGTCGCTGGTGACTTACATAGTGGTTGTGGCATGTCCTAGTGCCGCCTCCAGTGAGTATGTCACCGGGTTGGCCGCAATGCACCACCAACTTCGGGGCCGACCTGCCGTAATGAGCTTGAACCAACCAGGTTCAGCCTAACCGGGATCGCGGAGGATATGGCGAAGAAGGAAGGGGCCATCGAGGTCGAGGGCCGGGTTATCGAGCCGTTGCCCAACGCGATGTTCCGGATCGAGCTGGAAAACGGTCACAAGGTGCTGGCCCACATCAGCGGCAAGATGCGGCAGCACTACATCCGCATCCTGCCCGAGGACCGCGTCGTCGTGGAGCTGTCGCCCTACGACCTGACCCGCGGCCGCATCGTCTACCGCTACAAGTGAGTCACCCCCGCGGGTGCCAAAGACTTCCGGGGCGCGAGTCCCGGGTTTTCCCCGGTCAAACCGGCCGGGGAAAAGCTGTGTTCACGGCCAGTGAACACCAACCCAGATTGGATCTGACGTGAAGGTTCAGCCGTCCGTCAAGCCGATCTGCGAGAAGTGCAAGGTGATCCGCCGTCACGGTCGGGTCATGGTGATCTGCGAGAACCTGCGCCACAAGCAGCGTCAGGGCTGATTGCGGCCTCGTGCCGTGATCGCCGGGACAGTGGATTCTTCACGCCCCCGGTCGCTCACCGCCAAGCACCGAACGCAGTTCGGATTGGCAACAAAGAAGAAACTCCCAGCGCCAGTCGCCGTCGCCGAGTCCCGTAGGGGACGGATGGCGGCCCACCCCCGGTACGGAGGCCGGGGCCCCACTCACGAGGGGACGGACAGGGAGCAGACCTCCGCGAAAGTAAGGAATCGCCAACCATGGCACGTCTGATGGGCGTCGACCTCCCGCGCGAAAAGCGCATGGAGATCGCGCTGACCTACATCTTCGGCATCGGCCGTACCCGCGCCAAGGAGATCCTGGACGTTACCGGCGTCAGCCCGGACCTGCGTTCCAAGGACCTCAGCGATGACGACCTGACCAAGCTCCGCGACTACATCGAGACGCAGGACTTCAAGGTCGAGGGTGACCTGCGCCGCGAGGTGCAGGCCGACATCCGTCGCAAGATCGAGATCGGCTGCTACCAGGGCATCCGCCACCGTCGTGGCCTGCCTGTGCGTGGCCAGCGGACCAAGACCAACGCCCGCACGCGCAAGGGTCCGAAGAAGACCGTCGCCGGCAAGAAGAAGTAGGGATAGCGCATGCCTCCGAAGAGCCGGGCCTCGGGCCCGAAGAAGACTCAGAAGTCGCGTCGCCGGGATAAGAAGAACATCCCGCACGGCCACGCGCACATCAAGAGCACGTTCAACAACACGATCGTGTCCATCACCGACCCCGAAGGCAACGTCATCTCCTGGGCGTCCTCCGGCCACGTCGGTTTCAAGGGCTCGCGTAAGTCGACTCCGTTCGCCGCGCAGCTGGCCGCCGAGAACGCTGCCCGCAAGGCGCAGGAGAACGGCGTCAAGAAGGTCGACGTCTTCGTGAAGGGCCCGGGTTCGGGCCGCGAGACCGCGATCCGTTCCCTCCAGGCCGCCGGCCTCGAGGTCGGCACGATCTCCGATGTCACCCCGCAGCCCCACAACGGCTGCCGTCCGCCCAAGCGGCGTCGCGTCTAGCGGGAAGGAAGAGTAGAAAACAATGGCTCGTTATACCGGCCCTATCACCCGCAAGTCGCGTCGTCTGCGTGTCGACCTCGTCGGAGGCGACCAGGCGTTCGAGCGTCGTCCTTACCCGCCCGGCCAGCACGGCCGCGCGCGGATCAAGGAGTCCGAGTACCTCATGCAGCTGCAGGAGAAGCAGAAGGCTCGCTTCTCGTACGGCGTCATGGAGAAGCAGTTCCGCCGCTACTACGAAGAGGCCAACCGCCAGAAGGGCAAGACCGGCGACAACCTGCTGCGTCTGCTCGAGTCGCGGCTGGACAACGTCGTGTACCGCGCCGGCCTGGCCCGGACCCGTCGTGGCGCCCGTCAGCTGGTCTCGCACGGCCACTTCACCGTCAACGGTGTGAAGGTGGACGTGCCCAGCTTCCAGGTCTCGCAGTACGACATCATCGATGTCAAGCCGAAGTCGCTGGCCATGTACCCCTTCCAGGTGGCGCGTGAGACCGTCGGCGACCGCCCGATCCCGGGCTGGCTGCAGGTCGTTCCCGGCCGTCTGCGGATCCTGGTGCACCAGCTTCCCGAGCGTGCGCAGATCGATGTTCCGCTGCAGGAACAGCTGATCGTCGAGTTCTACTCGAAGTAATAGGTGCGCGTACGCGCGCCGCTGGTTGCGGCCCCGGTGTAACCGCCAGGGCCGCAACAGTTCCCAATCGTGAGCGTCAAATGGTGGGCGCTCGAAGGAGGAAGAAATGCTGATTTCACAGCGACCGACGCTGACCGAAGAGGTTGTGTCCGAGAACCGGTCGCGGTTCACCATCGAACCGCTGGAGCCGGGCTTCGGCTACACCCTCGGCAACTCGCTGCGCCGCACGCTGCTGTCGTCGATTCCTGGTGCCGCTGTCACCAGCATTCGCATCGACGGCGTGCTGCACGAGTTCACCACCGTCCCGGGCGTGAAGGAGGATGTCACCGACATCATCCTGAACCTCAAGGGCCTGGTCGTGTCGTCCGAAGAGGACGAGCCGGTCACCATGTACGTGCGCAAGCAGGGTCCGGGCACTGTCACCGCCGGTGACATCGTCCCCCCGGCGGGCGTGACCGTGCACAACCCGGACATGCACATCGCCACCCTGAACGACAAGGGCAAGCTGGAGATCGAGCTCGTGGTCGAGCGCGGTCGCGGCTACGTCCCGGCCGTCCAGAACAAGGCGTCGGGTGCGGAAATCGGCCGGATTCCGGTTGACTCGATCTACTCGCCGGTTCTCAAGGTGACGTACAAGGTCGAGGCCACCCGTGTCGAGCAGCGCACCGACTTCGACCGGCTCATCCTGGATGTCGAGACCAAGAACTCGATCTCCGCGCGGGATGCGCTGGCGTCGGCGGGCAAGACCCTGGTCGAGCTGTTCGGTCTCGCGCGCGAGCTGAACGTCGAGGCCGAGGGCATCGAGATCGGCCCCTCGCCGGCCGAAGCGGACCACATCGCTTCGTTCGGCCTGCCGATCGAGGACCTGGATCTCACCGTGCGGTCGTACAACTGCCTCAAGCGTGAAGGCGTGCACACCGTCGGCGAGCTGGTCGCCCGCACCGAGTCGGACCTGCTGGACATCCGCAACTTCGGTCAGAAGTCCATCGACGAGGTCAAGGTCAAGCTGCACTCGCTCGGCCTGTCCCTCAAGGATTCTCCGGCTTCCTTCGATCCGTCCTCCGTCGTCGGCTACGACGCGGCCAGCGGCACCTGGAGCGACAGCGGTTCGTTCAGCGACACCGACAACGGCGAGCAGGACTACGCCGAGACCGAACAGCTTTAGGTCATTCGGGGTGTAGCGCCCCGAATCGGCCTTCAACACAGGAGATTCAAACAATGCCCAAGCCCAAGAAGGGTGCCCGCTTCGGCGGGACGGCGTCGCACCAGAAGGCGATCTTCGCCAACCTGGCGACGGCGCTCTTCGAGCACGGTCGCATCACGACCACCGAGGCCAAGGCCAAGGCGCTGCGCCCCTACGCCGAGAAGCTTGTCACCAAGGCGAAGGGCGGCAGCCTGGCCGACCGTCGCGAGGTCATGAAGGTGATCCGCTCCAAGGACGTCGTGCACGCCCTGTTCGCGGAGATCGGTCCCTCGTTCGAGGGCCGTGAGGGTGGCTACACCCGCATCATCAAGACCATCCCCCGCAAGGGTGACAATGCTCCGATGGCGATCATCGAGCTGGTCCGCGAGAAGACCGTGACCAACGAGGCCGACCGTGCCCGTCGTGTCGCCGCTTCGCAGAAGGCTGCCGAGGCTCCGGCCGAGGCCAAGGCCGAAGAGGCTGTCGCCGAGGCTCCGGCCGAAGAGGCTGCCGCCGAGGACAAGGCCGCGGAGTAAATCCGGTCCTTCGGACTCGACAAGGGGTTTCAGGGGCATCCCCGGAAACCCCGAGGGTGAGATTCCATGAGTGAGCCCGCCGTCCCCTCCGGGTCGGCGGGCTTTCTCCATGTTAACCAGGAGATCGCTGTGACCGTGGAGGATCCGACGCCCGAACCGGTTTCGATTCGGGTACGGCTGGACATCAGTTACGACGGCACCGATTTCACCGGCTGGGCGCGCCAGCCCGGCCTGCGCACCGTGCAGGGCGTGCTGGAGGACGCGCTGAGCAAGGTGCAGCGCGAGCCCATCCAGCTCACCGTGGCCGGGCGCACCGACGCGGGCGTGCACGCGGAAGGTCAAGTCGCGCACTTCGATACGCACACCGAGGTGGACGGCCCCAAGCTGGTGCACCGGCTGGCGCGCTTCCTGCCGAAGGATGTGCGCGTCAAGGCGGCCCGCCTCGCGCCGCCCGAGTTCGACGCCCGCTTCTCCGCGATCCGCCGCCACTACGCCTACCGCCTGACCACGGCTCCCTTTGGCGCGGAACCGCTTCGGGCGCGCAGTGTCGTCCCCTGCCGCCCGGGCCCCGATGTCGAGGCCATGCGTGAGGCGTCCCGAAAACTGTTGGGCCTGCACGATTTCGCCGCCTTCTGCCGCCGCCGTGAGGGCGCGACCACCATCCGCGAACTGCAGCGCTTCGACTGGGTCCAGGACGGCGACCTGCTGACCGCCTATGTCAGCGCCGACGCCTTCTGCTGGTCCATGGTCCGGAGCCTGGTCGGCGGTGTCCTGGCCGTGGGGGAAGGCCGCCGCACGCCCGCCTGGATCGCCGGTTTGCTGAACGAGCGTGAGCGCTCGAGCTCTGTCACCGTGGCCCCGGCCCACGGCCTGTCGCTGATCGCGGTCGACTACCCGGACGACGCCGACCTGGCCGCCCGCAATGCCCAGACCCGCGAGGTCCGCACCGTTCCTGACCCCGAAGGTTGCTGCGGCGACTGACTCGTCCTGAACCCGTGTGGCACACGGCAATTGGCCGACCGAGCGCTGACAAGCGACCGCGCTGACGCAGCGTTCCACCAACTGTCGTGAGGTCTGGGCCGTTTCGGGCTTTCGGAAGCACCCCGCGCACCCGGGCCGGACCACATGCGTCGGCTGCACCGGTTCAGCCACCGGCCGGTCGCCGGCGGCGCGCTCGGCCGCGGCGTGAATGAGCACGAAAAGCAAAGGGTGAACTTCTTTTTGGTTCGGGGGTGCGAAGTTTCGCTTTGCGATGTGGTGGCCGAGGTGCGGGCGGATAGTCCTCGGTATGGGGAAATCGAAGCGGGGCCGCGGGGGTCGAAAGCACAAGGGCGGACGTGGCGGCGGGCGACGGCCGGAGCGGGCGCTCGCATCGCACGAGGATGAGTTCGCCCGGTTCGACGGACAGGGGTTCGATCTGCGGGAGCCGATCGACCGTGTGCTGGCGGATGCTGCCGAGCTGGGGAATGACACCGATCCTCTGGAGGTCGAATTCCTGGTCGCCGATCTGCTCGCCGGGGGCGACGAGGATCTAGGGTTCGCCAAGCTGTTCGGCGCGTGGGCGGTGCTCGTGCTCGAGGAGCGGGCGACCTCGGATGCCTTGGGCACGCTGCGCGCCCTGGCCCGGCTCTCGACCGCCGAGCTGTCGCGTGCGGCGCGAGCCGCGGCGGATCGGCTCGAGGCGCAGGGAGTGAGCGTGCCGGGCTGGTCGGTCCGCTCGGCCGCCCCGCTGCGAGCGGTCGCGTGCACCCGCTCGACTGCCATGGGCGCTTCGGTGCTCGTGGGCAGTTTCGAACGCGCGGACCGCATCCATACCTTCCTGGTCTGGATGCTCCATGACGGTGGCGAGATCGCGGAGGTCATCGACCTGCTCCCGGGCTATCGGACGGCCGTGGAGCGGCAGTTGGCCGGCGCGGACCTGCCCGGCGTCACGGAGCGGCTGTCGCCGTGGGAGTTTCGCCGGCAGGTGGAGGCGGCGCTGGATCGGCGGGCGCGTCGGGAGCGTGCGGCGCTGATGGCGGATCTCGACGTGTTCGACGACCCGGACGACGACGGCCCGGAAGCCGATCTGCCGCCGTATGCGCTCGCCGCGACGGTACTGCGCGCGCAGCTGCGGACGATCGACTCGACCGTTCGATGTGGTCCGGCCTGCACGGCGGACAGGGCGGCGAATTCGATGTCGGGTGGAAATGACGGCCATGTGATTGTGGAAGGGGGTATGGGTGAAAGTGCAAGTCCGGGATGAAGATTCGTGGTGCGAGTTGCGGGGAATGGGGAAATCCGGGCGATGTGATGAAAGTTGGATGTTGTTAAGGGAATTCGCGGATCGGGGCGGTCGTGGGGTGCGAGAATCGGGCGATGAGGGGCGGCGTCGAGCCCGCGGTGATGGAGGTTCGGTCCACACCGGAGGTTTCGCAGCAGGAGACTTTCGAGGAATGGGAGGCCGTTGTCGCAGCGGCCTACGTTCCGCTGGTGGTGACACCGGTGCGGTCGGGGGAGTTCCGGGCGCGCATCGTGCAATCGCGATTCGACGGCATCGATGTGTCCATGGTGACGGCCAGCGGTCAGCACCTCAGCCGGATACCGCGTCTCCTCCACGAGCCCCAGGAACCCATTCTGTTCGCCAGCGTGACCACACACGGGCACGGCTGGCTGGAACAGGACGGGCGGGTCGGGGAACTCGCCGACGGCGGGCTCACCCTGCACGTCAGTTCCCGGCCCTTCAGCGCGCATTTCGAGCAGTCCTGGGGCGTGGTGGCGGTGCAGGTGCCGCTGGCGGAGGTGGTGGGGGCGTCGGGGGTGCCGGCGGACCGGTTGCCGACCGCGGTGCGCTTCCCGCCCGAGGGGGCGGCCGGCATCGTGGGCCGATTCTTCTGCGGCCTGGCGCAATTGCAGTACACCGCACCGGACCAGGCGGCGGTGCTGGCCAAACACGGTACGGGACTGCTCGCTTCGGTGGTGCAGCTGGCGGCGGGCGAGCTGCCGCGCGACGAACCCGCGCAGACGCTGGCCAAACAGCGGGCGCTGGCGTTCATCCAAGGCCATTACGCCGACCCGGAACTCACCATCGATCAGGTGGCCGGCGCCTGCGCGGTGTCACGCCGCACCCTCTACCGGTTGTTCGAGCACGGCGAGGACGGTGTGGCGGCCATGCTCCGGCGCATGCGGATCGAGCGGGCCCTGGCCCTGATCCGCACCGATCCGACTCGGCCGTTGCTGTCCGTGGGCCGGGCATCGGGCTTCGTGTCCGAGCGGCAGTTCTATCGGGCCTTCAAACGCGAGATGGGGATGACCCCTGGCGAATTCCGGTCGAGTCATGCCTGATCAGGAGGTGTGTCGGGGCTGACGTCAATTGGCAGTGATCTGGCACGCCCGGGCAGTCACAGCGGCGCGGCGGATGGGAATACTGGTGAGGCGCCGCCCGGTCGCCGCCTTCGAGCCGCCGGCGACCGGGCAGGCGGCCTATCCGGATCGGCTTGATTACCAGGATAATCCGGACGACTTGTCCGTTTTGTCGCATCGGTCGGCTTCATTCGCAGTTTCCCGGCGTCCGGTAGTGGAATGATGCACGGTGTGGGTATTGCGTCCACTGCCAGCGCCGAAGTCCGTACGACCTCAGAGGTTTCCGCGCGGCAGGCATTCGAGCAGTGGGAGGCCATCGTGGCCGACGCGGTGCTGCCGTCGATCTGCGAGCCGCTCGGCAAGGGTCAGTGGCACGGCAAGCTGCGCTTCACCCAGTTCGATCACTCCAGTCTCACCATGATGACCTCCAGCGCGCAGCGGGTGGTGCGTAACAAGCGCCAGCTCGATCAGGCCGCCGGGGACTTCCTGCTGGTGAACATTGTTGTGGAGGGCGCGAACTGGACCGAGCAGAACGGCCGGATCACCGAGGGCGGCGCGGGGACCATCGCCTTCTACGACAGCGCCCGTCCGATCGAGAGCCGCACCACCGAGAACGCGGTGTCCACGATCGTGCGCGCGCCCATGAGCGCGGTGCTCGATCATGCCGGGCTGGTGCGCGACGAGCTACCGATCGCCAAGGCGCTACCCGCCACCGGCGCGATGGGCGTGGTGGTCGACTTCTTCCGCGGCATGGCGGCCCTGACGGTCAAGGAAACCGACCGGGCCGCGCATGCCCTCGAATCGCAGATCACGGCCATGCTCTCCTCGGCGGTGCTGCTGGCCAACGGGCAGAACTCGCCGGCGCCGGCCGATTCGCTCTACACGCGCCAGCAGGTGCTGTCGGTGCTGCGCCAGCGCTACACCGATCCGGATCTGACCGTCGATGAGGTCGCGCACGCCTGCCTGGTATCACGCCGCACGCTCTACCGGGTGTGCGAGGACATCGGCGGCCCCGCCGCACTGGTGCGCCGCATGCGGGTCGAGCATGCCCGGCGGCTGCTGCGGGCCGACCCGACCCGGCCGCTCTCGGCGATTGCCGCGGCTTCCGGATTCTCCACCGATCGCCATTTCTACCGCGCATTTCGCCAGGAAACCGGGGTGACGCCCGGTCAATTTCGGTCACAACTGGACGCAGGCACGCGCGGTCGGTAGCCCGGCACAGGATGTCGCTGTGACCGGTTCACGTTCGGCGAAGGGTGATTGCACATCATCCGATACCCGTCGAAGGAGCCGACGTGCCGACCAAGGTGCGAGTCGCAGCCGTCCAAGCCGAGCCACGATGGCTGGATCTGCGCGCCGGTGTCCAGCAGACCATCGAGTTGATCGAGGACGCGGCCGCGGGCGGCGCGCAGCTGGTGGCCTTCCCGGAGACCTTCCTGCCCGGATATCCGTGGTGGTTGTGGCTGGAATCGGTGAGCTGGGGACAGGGGTTCTTCGCGCGATATCGCACGCATTCGATGACGGTGGGCCGCACCGAGTTCCGGCGTATCGCCGACGCCGCGCGGCGGCATCGCATTCACGTGCTGCTCGGCTTCAGCGAGCGCAGTGCCAGTGCGCTCTACATGTCGCAGTGCCTCATCGATGATCGCGGGGTACTGCTCGGAATCCGTCGCAAGCCCGCGCTGACGCCGCTGGAGCACAAGATCTTCCGCAGTGGCGAGCCGGGCGAGTCGCAGGTCTTCCGCACCGGCATCGGCCGCATCGCGGTGCAGGGCGGCTCCGAGCAGTTGCATCTGCCGGCGCGGCGGGAGCTGGAGCGCACCGGCGCGCAGATCCACGTGGTGTCCTGGCCGGGGTTCATCGTGGCGCGAGACGTGGATTGGGGTGTGCGCGTGAACAATGCGGCCACGCTCTGGTACGCGGTGGTCGGGCAGTTGAACGTGATCGCGGCGTGTGCGGTGATGGATGTGGCGGGCGGCGAGAGCCGCCGGGGATCGGAGCCGGCCAAGCAGCTGGTACCCGGGCCGGGCGGGCATGCGCGCATCTTCGCGCCGGGCGGTGAGGAACTGGCGGCGCCGCTGGCCGGGCACGAAGAGGGTTTGCTGTACGCCGATCTGGAACTGGACCTGAGTTTCGAGTCCGCGGCCTAGTGGTATCACTGCGTACCGCTCCGGGGTATTGGCTCGAATTCCCCTGATCTGACACACTCTCCCGAGTATTCGGCCGTACATCGGCCGACCATTGTCATCGAGGGATGGGGAGTGGAACGGTCAGAAGCGGTCGATCGGATCGAGGTGCGGTCCGGACCGGAGCAGTCGGCGGCGGAGGCATTCGAGCGCTGGGAAGCGCACGTGAGCGATGCCTATGTGCCCTTGGCGGTTTCACCAAAACCGACCGATCGTTTTGTTGGCTATATCGAACACGCTCGATATGGCGACCTCGATCTGACCGTCGCTGGATCCTCCGCTCAGTTCATCCGCCGCACCGATCGGCTGATAGCGCAGGCGAATGACGAGTATCTGATCGCGAGTATTCCGCTTTCGGGTCACGCGCGCTTGCAACAGGACGGCCGTGTAGCCGATGTCCGTCCCGGTTCGATCGTGTTCTACGACACCACTCGCCCCTATCGGTGGGACCTGCAGCAGGAGTGGGAACAGGTCGTGGTGCAGGTCCCGCTGAGCCGGCTGCGCGATCACTACGGCGTTACCGATCCCGAAGTCCCCACGGCCACCGTGTTTTCCAGTGGAACCGCGCCGGGAATCGTGGCGCAATTCTTCCGGGGTGTCGCGGGATTGCAGCGCACCGATCCGGCCGGGGCGGCACTGCTGGCCGAACCGGGGATGGATCTGCTGGCGGCGGCGGTGCTCGCGGCGGCCGGGCGCACCCCGCACGACCAGTCCGCGGACGCCCTGAATCGGCAGCGGGTGCTGGCCTTCATGCGCAGCAACTGTGCGGATCCGGATCTCGGAGTCGATCGAATCGCCGAGGGCTGCCGCATGTCGCGCCGTACTCTCTACCGGGTGTTCGGCGAGTTCGAGGGTGGACCGGGAACGGTGCTGCGCCGCATGCGAATCGAACGTGCTTGCGACCTACTACGAAATGCGCCACAGTTGCCGCTTTCGGCCGTTGCGAAAGCGTCGGGATTCCTCACCGAGCGTAGTTTCTATCGAAGCTTCCGTTTGGAAATGGGAACGACTCCGGGGGCTTTTCGTACCCTGGCATGATCAGTCGGTGATTCGGCACTCGTCGCCATTGTCTGACCGGAAACTCTTGGCAAGCATCACGTTCCATGAGGGAACAGCGATGAGGATTACGGTGCGAGTCGCCGCCGTCCAGGCCGAACCCAGCTGGCTACGGCTGTCCGACGGCGTGGAGCAGGTCGTCGAGCTGATCCGAGCAGCAGCGACGCGGGGCGCCCGGCTGATCGCATTCCCGGAGGCGTTTCTCCCGGGATATCCCTGGTGGCGCTGGATCGATACCAATCAGTGGAATGTCGAGTACTCGACTCGGTGCCGCGAGAATTCGATGACTCGGGACGGCGTGGAAATGCGCGCGATCACCGGGGCCGCCGCCGCGCACGGCATTCACGTCGTCCTCGGATTCGGTGAACGGCAGGATCGGCGAATCTATATGTCGCAGGCCGTGATCGACGATTCCGGCAAGTTGCTGTCCGTACGCCGCAAGGCCGGGTTGAACAGCGTGGAGCGCAAGATATTCGCCTCCGGAACTCCGAATCTGCCTGCGGTGCACCACACTCCGATCGGCAAGTACGGCGCGCTGTCCGGGCAGGAGAACCAGCGGCCGCTGCTCACCCGTGCGCTACGCGCCGACGAGGAACAGATCCATGTGGCCGCCTGGCCCGGCAGTCCGTACGCCGATCCGGCAGGACCTGATTCGAGCATCACGGTCAGCCGGATGTACGCGCTGGAGGTCGGCGCCTTCGTGCTCGCGCCCACCGCGGTGGTGGGGGAGCCGGTGTTCGACGGTATGGGCGGCGCCCCTCGGATCAGCGGCCCCACCGGCCGCGCTCGCATCTACGCCGCGGACGGCAGCGAAGTGGTGACCCCGCTGAGGGACGGCGAGGAGGGCATTCTCTACGCCGATCTGGACCTGGACGCCGGCAGCGGCGACACCCAGCAGCGCGACTCCGTCCCGGTCCGCCGCGGGTCCCGTCGGGTCGCCTCCGGCTGGCAGTCCGGCCCGGACCGCTGGGCGCTGCCCGTGTCGTTGGGTACGTATCCCGGCGGCATCGCCGCCTGCTGAGGGCTAGCTCCGTACCAGGCGGGCGATGGCGTCGGTGGCCTCCTTGATCTTGGCCTCGGCCTCGGGGCCGCCGGCGATGGCCGCGTCGACCACGCAGTGGCTGATGTGATCCTCGAGCAGGCCCATGGCGACGGCCTGCAGGGCCTTGGTCATGGCCGAGACCTGGGTGAGGATGTCGATGCAGTACTTCTCCTCGTCGACCATGCGCTGCAGGCCGCGGGCCTGACCCTCGATGCGGCGCAGGCGCTTGAGGTAGTCGTCCTTGGCGGTGATGTAGCCGTGGGTGGCGTGGTCGTGGCAGGACTCGGCGGCTTCGGCGGGTGCAGCCGGGTCTGTGGTCGCGGTCTTGTCGTTGGTCACCTGCGCTGTCCTCACTCCCGGGCATTAATACCCCCCTAGGGTACATGGTTCGCCCTGGTCCCACCACTCGTGCGCGCATGCGCGAGAATCGTGGGCATGAGTGAGGATCCACGGGCAACGCTCGCCATCATCGGAGGCAGCGGGTTCTACGACTTCTTCGGCGATGATGCGACCACGGTCGAGGTCGAGACCCCCTACGGCGCGCCCAGCGCGCCCATCACCATCGGTCAGGTGGAGGGGCGGGCGGTGGCGTTCCTGCCGCGGCACGGCCGCAAACACGAGTTCTCGCCGCACACCGTGCCCTACCGGGCCAATATGTGGGCCCTGCGTTCGCTGGGCGTGCGCCGCATCTTCGGTCCGTGCGCGGTCGGCAGCCTGCGTGCCGACTGGGGCCCGGGCACCGTGTCCGTGCCGGACCAGCTGGTGGACCGCACCTCCGGTCGCGCCCAGACCTTCTACGACACCGGCGGGGTGCACGTGGCCTTCGCGGATCCGTACTGCGAAGAGCTGCGTTCGTCGGCGATCGGCGCCCTGGGCGACGAGCTGCCCGCGCACGATCACGGCACCATGGTCGTGGTGGAGGGCCCGCGCTTCTCCACCCGCGCCGAGAGCCGCTGGTACGCCGGACAGGGCTGGGCGCTGGTCAATATGACCGGGCACCCGGAGGCCGTGCTCGCCCGCGAGCTCGAAATGTGCTACGCCGCAATCGCTCTCGTGACCGACCTGGACGCCGGCCTGGAGACCGGTGAGGGCGTCAGCGCCGCGGCCGTCTTCGCCGAGTTCGAGCGCAACCTGGTCCCCTTCAAGGCGCTGGTGCGCCGAGCCGTCGCCGCCGTCCAGGGCGACGACACCTGCGACAAGTGCCGCGTGCTCACAGGCACTGGCGTCCAGCTCCCCTTCGAACTGCCCTGAGCTCCCCCGCCTCCCCGCGCCTTCGGCGGACGGCTGAGAGCCGTCCGCCGTTGGCAACCCGTGCCGTCGGTTGGATGCGAAACCGATTCTGGGCGTCCCCGGCGAGTTACCCTGATCGGCGCGAAATCAGTTGTTGCGTCTGATTCGAAGAGACCTGAATGAGAATGTGGTCGCGACGTTGTCCAGCGGACCTGAGCGTCGGAGGCCGGTCGAATAGGCTGGAACCATGAATGCGGGCAGTCCCGACCCCGTGCGCGTGTTGCTGACCGGCGCGGCCGGTTACTTGGGCTCCCATGTGCACCGCGCACTGCTGGCGGCCGGTCACGAGGTTGTCGCGATCGATGCGTTGCTCGAGAGCGTGCACGGTGCGAATGCTGCTGGCCCCGAGGATGTTTCCCGCCTCGATGTGCGTGATCAGGACGCGCTCGAGCCCCTGCTCGCCGATATCGACGTGGTCTGCCACCTGGCGGCGGCCGTGCCGCTGCCGCAGCAGCGGGGCGCGATCGAGCTGGTGCCCGCCGACTCCTCGAATCTCTCTGCCCCGCAGGACGTTCCGCATCTGCACCGCGGCTCGGTGGCCGGACAGCGTGGTCGCGACGATGCCGCCCACGGCGCCGGTCCGTGCGTGCGCGCCCCGCTCGGCGCGGACCGGGCCGGCGCGGCGCGGCCGGGCGCGGAGGGCATGCGCTGGGCCGCGCTCTACGGCGCGCACAATGACGTCGGCACGGCCGTCCTGCTGGCCGCCATGGAGCGGGCGGGGGTGCCGCGGCTGGTGCTCGGGTCCTCGGTGGCCGTGTACGGCGAGGGCCGGTATCGGGGCGTGCGCAGCGGACCGTTCTATCCGGGGCTGCGGCGGCGCGGTGACCTGGATCGGGGATTGTTCGATCATCGCGCGCCGCGGTCGGGGGAGGTGCTGACCTGGGAGCCGATGGGGGAGGACGCACCACTGCGGCCCCGGAGCGCCTATGCGGCAAGCAAAGTCGCACAGGAGCACTATGCGCTGGCGTGGGTCGCCAATACCGGCGGGGATGCCGCGGTGCTGCGGTATCACCAGCTCTACGGCGAGCCGGTGGCGGACGGCCGCAGGGTGCGCTCGGCGGAATCCGGTGTGGTGGCGCGTTTTCGGGCCGAACTGATGGCGGGCCGCCCGCCGCAGGTGTTCGAAGACGGCGGTCAGGTGCGGGATTTCGTGCACGTGCGGGACGCGGCGGTGGCCACCGTCGCGGCCGTGGAACGCCGGCTGCCCGGTTTCGTGCCGTTGAATATCGCCTCGGGGCGGCCGCTCACGCTGTGGGAGGTGGCCTCGGCCATGGCCAAGGCGGTGGACGGGCCGACCCCGGTGGTGACGGGGCAGTGCCGCGTCACCGATATCCGCCATATCGTCGCGCATCCCGAAAGAGCCCGGCTCGCGCTGGATTTCACCGCGCGTACCCAGCCCGCCAAGGGGCTGGCCGACTATGCCGCGCGCGGGATCGGACGGCGCTGACCGCCCAGCCGATAGGCTCCCGGCATGGACACCCCGCTGCGGCTCGAGGTCATCATCGCCAGTGTGCGTCCCCAGCGGTTCGCGCCGGTGGTCGCGGACTGGTTCCTGCGCCGCGCCCGCGCCGACACGGATTTCGAGGTGGGCGTCATCGACCTCCTCGGCACCCCGCTGCCGCTGAACCTCACGGATTCCCCGGAGGTGCAGGCGTTCCGGCAACGGATCGGGGCCGCGGACGCGTTCGTGGCCGTCACCTCCGAGTACAACCACGGCTACCCGGCCTCGCTGAAGACCGCCTTCGACAGCGTCAAGCGCGAATGGCGCGGCAAGCCCATCGGGTTCGTCAGCTATGGCGGCCTGTCGGGCGGGTTGCGCGCGGTCGAGCAGCTGCGGCAGGTGGTCGCCGAGATCCATATGGTCTCCATCCGCGAGACCGTGAGTTTCCATGAGGCCAAACGCAAGTTCGATGCCGAGGGCGAGACTCGGGACGGCGCGGCCATCGACGCCGCCGATCGCATGCTGCGCCAGCTCGCCTGGTGGGCGGCGGCGTTGCGCACCGCCCGCGCCGCGGATCCGTATCCGGGCAGCTAGCGCGCGAGCGCGACGGCGGCGCGGGGCTGTCCGATGTAGGTGGACTCGCGGGGGATGGAGACGAGGGTCAGGGGCACCTCGGTGGTTCCGGTGCGCAGGACGATCCGGTTGCCTGCGGCGGCGGGCTGGCGGATGGACAGGTCGGGTCTGGTGCCGGGCCAGCCGAGCGGGTCTCCGGTCAGGTAGATGGTGGTGACGCCGGCGTGGGGCGCGGGGGCCAGGACGCCGTCCACCAGGGTCGCGGTGAAATCGGCGTCGGATTGGTGGGTTTCGACGGCGACGGTGAGGCGTTCGGGATTGCCGATGGTGGTGACCAGCTGCTGCCAGGCCTCGGGCCGGTCGGTGCGGATGAGGATGCGTTCGCCGACGGCCAGGGCGCGGAAGACGATCTGCTGGGCGAGATAGAGCTCCCCGGCCAGATGGACGCTCGAAATACCCTGCCCGACAAGTCGAATGGCGACGCCATTGCCGTCGTCGTCGGAGCCGAGCAGCTGGCCGCATCCGGCGGAGGGCAGCTGCAGGGCCCCGATGCCGGCGATATCGCGGATCTCGGTCGGCACGGTGTCGTCCAGGCCCGGTACGGCGAAGGGGAGATGCGCGAGCAGCCCTTCCCGGTGGCGGCCGTTCATGGAGATCATGTGCTGCTGCACCGGTTCCGCGGGCAGCTCCCGGGCGGTGAGCCGCCAGGCCGCGCCGATGCGCACCGTGTCGGCGCTGCGGCCCGGCCGCAGCCGCACGGCCACCGTGGTGCCGCGTGAGGCGGGCACCCACAGCTGGGCGAGCAGATCGGAGGCCAACTGCCGGGGATCCACGGCCGCACCGATGTTCACGCCGTTGCCGAGTTCGGCGTAGCGCCAGCGCTGGGTCAGCGCGCCCGGGTCGACGCCCGCGGTGACCTGCAGGGCGGCCTGCCGGATCTCGGGTGCGGTGAGCAGCCGGGCCGAGCAGGCGGCGTCCTCGAGGGTGCGCATGATGCGCTGGGTGGCGATGGTGACCGCCCGGCACGCGCCGGTCAGCCCGCCGCCGCGCCGGGTTGCGGCGTCGGGGCAGGTGATCGGGTCGAAGGCGATGGCCAGCCATACCGTGCGGTGCGCGGTGGCGGGCAGCGGGCCGAGCAGGGTGTCGTAGATCGCGCCCGCGGGTGTGCCGGAGCGGCTGCGGAAGCCGTGCGAGACGATGTCGATGCCGGACAGCAGAATGTCGTGCCGGCTCAGGCTTTTCGCGAGTTCCGGCAGTGGCAGCAGGTGGGTGGACTGCACGGTGCGGCGCCCGAGCCGGGTCAGTCCGCCCTTGGGTGCGAGCACCTCGACGACCGCCACCACGCGGCTGCCGTCCCGGTAGATCCCGAGCGAGCGCCCGTCGGGGGCGCGGAAATCGATGAGGTCGGCGGGCGGGTGGTCGCGCCGGGTGCGGAAGCGGCCGCCGGTGGCTATCCAGTCGGAAACGGTTCGTTTGCCAAGGGGTAACAGAAGAACCAGACCGACCACTATGCCGAGAGTGAGTGCGCCCCACCATGCCAGCCCGCACGGTATGCCGAGGACCAGAACGACCAGTCCGGCAACCTGGGCCCAGATCAGGTTCGCGAGGGAGATCCGGCCGAGCAAAGGCCGCGTCGCCGTCTCCCCGGATTCGATCGTCATCGTCGGTCCCCGGCTCCCCGATATCGGCCGCGCGCGCTGCCCGAGTGCGCTCGCGCGGCGGCCGAGTGCGAATGAATGTCCTTGTCAAGGTACTGTGTTCGGCGAACGCAACGACTTGCGGGGGACTGGAATGCCTTCGAAACCCACGACCCGATGGCAGGTGAGCGGCTATCGCTTCCTGGTCCGTCGCATGGAGCACGCCCTGGTTCGCCGGGATGTGCGAATGCTGCACGATCCCATGCGTTCACAGTCGCGGGCGTACGCTGCCGGACTCGTCCTCGCGTGTGTCGCGCTGGCAGGTTGCGGAGTGTTGGCTCTGCTGCGGCCGCAGGACCGGATCGGGTCCAACAAGATCCTCATCGGCAAGGACTCCGGCGCGGTCTACGTGGTGCTCGGCAATGTGGTGCATCCGGCGCTGAACCTGGCCTCGGCGCGGCTGGCCGCCGGCGACGCGGTCAAGCCCGCGACCGTGCGGGAGTCCGAGCTGGACGAGAAGCCGCGCGGGCAGCTGATCGGCATACCGGGAGCGCCGACCTCCTTGAACTTCACCGGCGGCGACGGTCGCAGCTGGATGGTGTGCGACATGCTGTCCAATGACGGCAGCCGCTCTCTCACCACCTCGGTGCTGGCCGGCGATACGGGCCGGGCGGACAAGGCATCTCCCATGGCGTCCGGCACGGCGCTGCTGGTGCAGGGCCGGGACCACACCTACCTGATCTACGACGATCGGCGGGCCCGGATCGATCTGCACGATCGGGCCGTGGTCGATGCCCTCGATCTGCGGGGCCGGACCCCGCGCCCGATCAGCGACGGCCTGCTGAATGCGATTCCCGAAGTGCCGCCGCTGATTCCGCCGCGCATCGAGAATGCCGGCGCCGTACCGGATTACCCGCTCGGTGACCATCGGATCGGCGATGTGGTGCAGGTGCGGACCGACGGCAAGTACTACGTGGTGCTGCCCGACGGCCTGCAGCCGGTCTCGGTGCTGACCGCCGACATCATCCGGAATGCCCACCGCGCCAGCGCCGCCGACGACTACATCGCGCAGGCCGACCGCACCGGCGCGCCGGTCTCCTCTGCGCTGCAGGTGTCGAAGTATCCGGACCGGGCCCCGGTCCTGGTGGACGGCAAGGACCAGCCCGTCGACTGCCTCTCGTGGAAACCGGTTGGTTCTGCCGATACGTCCGATGGCGGCAAGCATGCCGAGCTGGCGGTGCTCACCGGGCACGCGGTACCGATTCCCGACCGCGCCAGGCTGGTTCCGCTGGCGCAGGCCGACGGCAGCGGCCCGAATGTGGACAGCTTCTATATGAATCCCGGCTCGGGGGCGTACGTGCAGTCCACCGGCATCGAGCCGGACAGCCAGCGCCACGACAGCCAGTTCTTCGTGTCCGACTATGGAGTACGGTTCGGGATCCAGAATCTGGATTCCGCCGCGGCACTGGGCATGGACCCGGAGCGGGTGCGGCCGGAACCGGTGCCGTGGCAGATTCTCGGCTTGCTCGCGCCCGGACCGACTCTCAGCCGGGAAGCGGCCATGGTCGCCCACGACGGGGTCGCGGCCGATCCGAATCCCGCCAGGGAACCGGTGAAAACGCCAGCGCCGAACGGGAACTGAGCTCAGGCAGCGGTCTCACCGAGTCAGGCGTCGGTATCGCGCACGCCGAACCGGCGGCGCAGCGGGAACGAGGCCAGAAAGCCGAGCACCAGCAGCAGCGCGACGACGCCGGTGCCGATCAGGGCGACATTGCGCGGTGTGCGGTCGGGCGCGGGCGGCGGCGTGGGCAGGGCGAGCTGCCGATTCCGCGGACCGGCGGGACGCTTGGGCGGCACGATGTTTCGCACCTGGGCGGTGAGCGCGGCCACGGGATCGACCGTGCCGTAACCGATGGCCGGATTCCAGCCCTCGCCCGGCGCGTGTGCGGTGGCCTCGATGCGCTCGATGACCTCGGCGGCGCGCATATCCGGGTAGCGGGCCCGCACCAGCGCGGCCACGCCCGAGACCTGCGGTGCGGCGAAACTCGTTCCGCTGTAGGGGACGACCTGGCCCTGATTGGTCACCTTGGCCGTGGTGAGCCCGGTGTCGCGGGGATCCAGCGAGACGATGTTCTCGCCCGGCGCGGCCACCCCCACCCACGGCCCGGGGACGGTGAACTTCGACGGCTGACCGAAGGCGTCCACCGAGCCGACCGACAGCACATAGGCGTCCCACCAGGCCGGCACCACATACGACGTGACGTGATCCCACGGATCGTCGGCAGGGTGCAGGGGATCCAGGCCCGGATTGCTCGCTTTGCAGGTATCGGTATTGCCCGCCGAAGCCACGATGACCACGTCCTTCTCGACGGCCGCGTACTGCACCGCCGCGCCAAGCGCGCCCATTTCCGCGCTGGCGGGCTCGGTGGTCGGGCAGGCGACCAGGGAGATATTGATGACCCGCGCGCCCGCGTCGGCGGCCCGGCGCACCGCCGCGGCGAGCGCGTAGATCTTGCCGTAGCCGTCGGGCATATCGTCGGGGCCCTTCTCCCGGCCCGCGCCCTTGGTTTGGTACAGCGCGCTGGTCTGGCGGATGGTCATGATCCGCGCCTCGGGCGCGACCCCGGCGAAGCCCTGGCCGCCGACCTCGGAAGCGGCGATCAGGCCCGCGACGATGGTGCCGTGAGCGTCGCAGTCCTCGGTGCCGTCGCCACCCGCGGCCACATAGTCGCCGCCGGGAATCAGGCCGGGCAGCCGCGGGTGCGGGGACACCCCGGTATCGATGACTGCCACCAATTGCCCTGCGCCCCGCGAGAATTGCCACGCTTCGGGGAGTTCGAGGGTGCGCTGGGTGGGCGGAATGGTCGACCCGCCACCGCCCGCCTGGGTGCTGGAGCACGGCGAGTTCGCAGGGTGTTCGGTCTCGGTCGGCGGCCCGGCCGGACCGGCGGGAGGCAGCAGGCCCCCGTCGATGGGCGGCGGCCGGTCCGCGAACGCGGCACCCGTTCCGGCTGCCGTACCGAGCGCCAGGACCGCTGCGGCTGCCGCGACCCGCAATCCCCGCAGGCCGGGAGACGCCGCGTGATCGCGGGAACCATTGGCGCTCAGTGTTTTATCCGGCATGGCCGTCGACGATCACAGTCCGCGTACGAGGGCGTAGAGATCGGTCACCCAGAACGCCAGCGGAACCACGGCTGCCACGAAGCCGTACTCGAGCAGTTCCACCGCCCGCCGCGCGGGCGGGGGCGCCTGCAGGTGGGGCACGATGATGCCCAGGACCAGCGCCGCCGTGAAAAGCACCAGTGCCACACCGAAAATCGTGAGTGGCTGTCGCTGGGTGAGGGCCGCGCCGAGGAGCACCAGCAGGACGATGGTGGCGCCGCCCGCGATCAGGACCACGGCTTGTTCCGCGCCCGCATAGGTGCGGCTGCGGAACATCAGCACCACGGCGCACACCAGCGCGAGGGCCAGGCCCGGCCAGTACGGGGTGCCGGCGCTCGGATTCACGGCGGCGACCGCCCCGGCCACCACCACCGCGGTGGTCGCCGCGACCAATCCGGCCAGATAGTCGCGCGCCCGTTCGGATTTCGCGCGCAAGACCTCCATCGTGGGCATGGCGCGATGGTCGTCGGGGTCGTCCTCGGTGGGGTCGATCGGTGTGCCGGGTGCGGGGACGGGTGGCAGCGGCAATCTGGCCAGCAGCATGGAAAGCCTTGGGGCCAGGGATAATCCGGCCAGGCCCAGCGCCGCCGCTCCGGCGCCGATGGCATGCACCGGCAGATTCGTCAGCAGGCCCACCAGCGTCGCGGGGATGGCGAAGAACGCCAACGTGGTCGCACCGATGAACAGACCCGGCCCCACGCCGCTCACCCGCCAGGCCAGCATCGCGGTGGCCCCGGCCAGGACCGCGCCCAATAACATGTTGGCCCAGCCGTAGTGGCTGGGCACGAACAGCAGGCCCGCGCTGAAGGCGGTGGGCAGTGCGCAGCCGCCCAGCACCAGTGCGCTCGCGCGGTCGCGGTACATGTGGCTGAGCACCGTGCTCGCGGTGACCAGCAGCAGAGTGACGACGGTGGCCACGATCGCGCTCACCCAGCCGGGAAAGGCGGCGGGCGCGGTCAGCAGGGCCAGACAGCCGGTCAGCATGATGGCCACCGCCAGCGCCGAACCGGTCAGCCGGGCCGTGCGCGGCGTCCAGCCGCGGACGTGGTCGGCGTCGGCGATGGCGACGTTGTCCATGATGTCGTCGAAAAGCGGTGTGGGCGCGATGTGTTCGGCGCTCTCCAGCATGAGCAGTTCCCCGTCGCGCACGCCCTGCTCGGCCAGGCTCAGGGAGTTGGAGAAGGGCGGCTGCCCGACACGGGCCAGCACCCACTCGTGCGCTTCGAACGGTTCGCCGTCGTGGTCGAAGTCATTGACGCGATTGTGCTGATCGACCATGTCGACCACGCTCGGGATGACCAGTGCCACCGGCACATCGACGGGAATGGCCATGTCGGCCTGAGTGTGCTTGGCCAGAATGGTGACTCGCGCCAGATCGGGCGCGCGGACCGTGCCGCGAAGTGCCTCGAGGTGATCGGTCCGCGACTGCGCCACGCCCGCACTGTACGGCATGATGGTTGCCGTTCGTACACTGAGCCGCAATTCAATTCGAATTCGTGGGGGACTTTCCGCGATGAGCACCGTACGGTTCCAGCGCCGGCCGCGCCGGGTGATGCCCCGCTCACCCGGCGGCGAGGTGACCCTGCAACCGCCGCCGGAGATTCCGCGGACGGTTCCGGCCAATCTCTTCACCAAGCTCATGCCGGTGGTGATGGGCGTGGGCATGCTCGGAATGGTCGCGCTCATGATCACCTCCGGGAGTGGTCTGGCCACCAATCCGATGAGCCTGATGTTCCCGATGATGATGGTGTTCTCCATGGTCGGGATGTATGCGGGGCAGGGCGGCAAGGGACAGAAGGCGGCCGAGGCCGACGAGGATCGCAAGGACTATCTGCGCTATCTGGACCAGGTCCGCCGGGATGTGGAGGAGACGGCCGCGCAGCAGCGAGCGGCCGTGGAGTGGAGTCATCCGGAGCCCGGGCTGATCTGGATGCTGGCGGGGACCACGCGGATGTGGGAGCGGCGGCCGGGGGACAGGGATTTCTGTCACGCCCGCATCGGCATCGGTAGCCAAAGGCTTGCTACGAGACTGGTCGCCCCGGAAACTGGGCCCGTCGAGGAGCTCGAACCCATCGCCGCGGTCGCGCTGCGGCGCTTCGTGCGCACCCACTCCACCGTGCCCGATCTGCCCACCGCTCTCGCCGTCAAGGGCTTCGCCGCCGTCCAGCTCACCGGCGACCCTGCCCAGGCTCGCGACATGTCGCGAGCCATGCTGTTGCAGCTGGCCATGTTCCAGGGCCCCGACCAGGTACTGATCGCCGTGGTCTGCGGACCGGACGCCGTCCGCGAATGGGAATGGACGAAGTGGCTGCCCCACACCCAGCACCCCGAATCCGAGGACGGCGTCGGCAGCGGGCGCATGGTATACGGCTCCATCCGTGAGGCGCACGCCGATCTGAATCCCCTGCTGCACAACCGGGTTCGGTACTCCCGCAATCAGCCGCCCGATCCGAACCTGACCCAGATCGTGCTGGTGGTGGACGGCGGACTACTCGAAGCCGAGGAAGATCCCCTGCGGGAGCACGGTTTCGAGGGCGTGACGGTCATCGACCTGTGCGGGTACGCGCCGCGGCTGGCCGGCTCCCGGGGCATTCAAATGGTGGTCGAGAACGGCGAGTGCGCCGGACGCGGGGTCTCCGGAACGATGGAGCGCTTCGCCGTCGTCGACCGCATAACCGCCCGCGAGGCCGAGCAGGCCGCGCGCCGGCTCGCGCCGTATCGGGCCGCCGTCGCGCGCACCGCCGGGGCCACCGCTGAGGAGGGCGAGGTCATCTCGAGCTGGTCGCAGCTGCTCGGCCTGGGCGATATCGGCGCCTTCACCCCCGAGACGGCGTGGAAGCCGCGCTACGGCCGGGAGCGGCTGCGGGTGCCCTTCGGTGTCGGGGCCGATGGGCTGCCGGTGGTGCTCGATATCAAGGAGGCGGCCGAGGGCGGCATGGGGCCGCACGGGCTGTGTATCGGCGCGACCGGGTCGGGTAAGTCGGAATTCCTGCGGACGCTGGTACTTTCGCTCATCGCCACGCACTCGCCGGATCAGCTGAACTTCGTGCTGGTGGACTTCAAGGGCGGCGCGACCTTCCTCGGGCTGGAGGGGGTGGCGCATGTCGCGGCCATCATCACCAATCTGGAGGAGGAGGCCGATCTGGTCGACCGGATGCGCGACGCGCTGGCCGGCGAGATGAACCGCCGCCAGGAACTGCTGCGCGCGGCGGGCAATTTCGCCAATGTCTCCGAGTACGAGAAGGCGCGGGCGGCGGGCGCGGATCTGGATCCCCTGCCCGCGCTGTTCGTGGTGCTCGACGAGTTCTCCGAATTGCTCTCGCAGCATCCGGATTTCGCGGAACTGTTCACCATGATCGGCCGGCTGGGCCGCTCGCTGCATGTGCATCTGCTGCTGGCTTCACAGCGGCTGGAGGAAGGGCGGCTCAAGGGGCTGGAAAGTCATCTGTCCTACCGCATCGGTCTGAAGACGTTCTCCGCCAATGAATCCCGGCAGGTGCTGGGCGTGCCGGATGCCTACAACCTGCCCAATAATCCCGGCGGCGGCTACCTGAAATCCGATTCCGGGGAGATTCAGCGGTTCCGGTCCGCCTATGTCTCCGGACCCTGTGCCGGCGGCGGATCACGACGCGATGCCGCGGTGGCCACCCGGTCCGGCGACGTCGATGTGACCGCACGCCCGTTCACCGCGGGCCGCGTGGACTTCCGTGCCGCCGACCGGATTCCGCTGCCCGACCTGCCGGAACCGATGACCGCCCCCGCCGACGCGGATCAGATCTCCAACCTGCAGATGCTGGTGTCGCGGGTACGCGGGCACGGTCGTCCGGCCCACCAGATCTGGCTGCCGCCGCTCGGCGCGGCATCCACGCTGGATCAGCTGCTGCCGCGCTCGATCCTCACCGGGGACTGGAATCCCATTGCGGCCCTGCGCGCTCCGATCGGCATCGTCGACCGGCCCTACGATCAGCGCCGCGACCCCATGGTGGTGGACCTGTCCGGCTCGCGTGGCAATGCGGCGATCGTCGGCGGCCCGCAATCGGGGAAGTCGACCGCGCTGCGCGCACTGGTCATGGCGATGTCCTTGACACACACCGCCGAACAGGTGCAGTTCTACCTGCTGGACTTCGGTGGCGGCACCATGATCGGCCTGGAGGGGCTGCCGCACGTGGGTGCGGTCGCCAGCCGCATGGAGGAGGACCGAGTGCGGCGCACGGTGGCCGAGATGGTGGGCATCGTGCGCCGCCGCGAGGCCACCTTCCGGCGGCTCGGCGTGGAGTCCATGGCCGAGTTCCGGCGGTTGCGCGCCGACCCGGGGACTGATGATCGCGCAGCCGACCAGGGAGCCGGTCCCACCGCCGCGGGCGTGCACGAGGATCCGTTCGGCGACGTGTTCCTGGTGATCGACGGGTACGGCGCGTTCCGGCAGGAGTTCGAACTGCTGGATCAGACCGTCATGAACCTTGCGGTGCAGGGACTTTCGTACGGCGTGCACGTGGTGATGTCGCTGAACCGCTGGGCCGAGGCGCGGCCCGCGCTCAAGGATCAGGTCGGCACCCGCGTCGAACTGCGGCTCGGCGACCCCATGGACTCCGACCTGGGGCGCAAGTTCGCGGCGCTGGTGCCCATGGGCCGCCCGGGCCGCGGCATGACCGCCGACGGGCTGCACATGCTGACCGCGCTGCCGCGCGTGGACAACGACCCGGATCCGGCGACGCTGGGAACCGGTGTAGCGCACGCTGTTTCGGGCATCGTCCGGTTCACCCCGGGACGCCGGGCACCGGCGGTGCGCATGCTGCCCGACCGGCTGCCGCGCGCGGAACTGCTGCGGCTGGCGGGGGATTGGCCCGCCGAGGTGGACAACAACCAGCCGTGCCTGCGCTTTCCGCTCGGCATCAATGAATCCGGGCTGGCCCCGGTGTATCTGGATCTGGCGACGAGTCAGCATTTCGTCGTCATCGGCGACTCCGAGTGCGGCAAGACCACCCTGCTCCGGGCGCTGGTGCAGTCCATCTGCGCGTCCAATACCACCGATCAGGCGCGCATCATCATGGGCGACTACCGCCGGACCATGCTCGGCACCGTGCCACAGGGCTATCTCGCCGGCTACGGCACCACCGCCCCGCAGTTCACCCGCAACATGGCCGACCTGGCCGCGTACGTCACCCAGCGCATGCCCGGCCCCGAGGTGACTCCGCAGCAGCTCAAGGACCGGTCCTGGTGGCGCGGCCCGGAACTCTACGTCGTCGTCGACGACTACGACCTGGTCGCCACTGCCGGCGGCAACCCGCTGCACGCCCTGGTCGACCACCTGGCCCACGCCCGCGACCTCGGCTTCCACCTGATCCTGGCCCGCCGCTCCGGCGGCGCCGGCCGTGCCATGTACGAGGCCACCCTCAACCGCCTCAAGGAACTCAACTCCGCATCCCTGACCATGAGCTGCAGCCGCGACGAGGGCACCCTCTTCGGCAACACCCGGCCAGCCCTCATGCCCCCGGGCCGCGGCACCTACGGCACCCGCGCAAGCGAGGACCTGATCCAAACCGCCTGGCTGCCCGCGGCCGATTTGTGACAGCGAGCTGCCCGGGACACCACCGGTGGCCCCTCGACCGCGGACGTCGTCGTTCGATAACTTGAATTGATTACTCGTTGAACACGAGGTGGTTCCATCGCTATGGTCCGCACAACGTGATAAACGTCGGCTGCGACAGTCCGGAAAACGCCGCACTGTTGATAGCGGGGGTCATCGACCGATTCGCTTCCGCTTGGAGGGAGCGGGGTTCGCCGCCGGATCCACACGCATTCTCGCGGAGAGTGGCAATGCGTTCGGATGGCACACGGTGGAACCCGGCAGTCAGCCCGCCGCGCGGGCCGACTGCCCCGCCCACAACCCGGAAACCAAAGGCGGGTCAGAACAGGCCGGCCAGGGCGGTGTCCTTGGCCTGGAGTTCGGCGTTGCCGGTGCGGACCAGGGTGGCCGCGCCGTTGAGGGTGGTGTTGAGCTGGAGGACGTGCTGGTTCCACGTGCGCTGGAGGTCGGCGAACGCGTCGTTGGCGTCACCCTTCCAGTTGTTCTGGACGAACTCCTCCACGCTGCGGTGGAAGGCCTCGAGTTGGTCGCGGATGACCTCCGCGCGGCGGATGATCGAGTTCGCGCCGTCGGCGACGCCCTCGAAATGGGCGGAGATGATCCGGCCGTCTACTGCTGCCATGGTGAATTCCTTTGCCACTGGTCCGAATAGCGGGGGGGAGATCGAATCGGCTAGACAGCCGGGAGGTCCAGGCTCGAGATCTGCGCGTTGACCCTGGATTCGTAATCCTTGTCGTGCTCTTCGTAGTTGGAGCCGACCTTGATCAGGGTCTCGGCGGTGTGTGCCAGCTTGTCGTTGAGCTTGTCGGCCTGGAAGTAGTACCGCTGCATGAACGCATTGAAGGCGTTGGCCGCGCCGCCCCTCCAGTTCGCACCGGCGACCATGCCGTCCTCATCGCGTTTCAGATCGGCGATGGCATGCATCAGCATGTCGTGGGTCTGCTGGAACTCCTGGGCCTTGGCCTGGATGAGCTCATTGCTGGCTTCGAATGCACCGGCCACGGTGTCTCCTCTCGATTCGCGGGCGGACGACCTCTCAGTGCTATTGGACGTAGGTCATGACCCGCCGGTTCCACCCGGCCTCAGCTCGCCACCGAACCGACTACCAGGTGCTGTTCGCCAGCAAGGCGTACTGGGCGGCCGCCCGCTGGTGGGCGTCGGCGAGCTGATTCGACTCGACCGCACCCGTGTAGCGGCGGTAGCTGACCATGCACCGAAAGCGCTTGGCGCCGCTGTTCCGGTTCTGGTCGCTGGTCTCTCCGCACTTCGCGTTCGGCACCCCGGCGGGCGCGTCCGTGACGGTGGAATAGCCGTGCGCGAGAATGGCCCCGGACAGACGCTCGGCGGCCTGCGCGTCCCGCGCGCGGAAGAGCATGCTGACGCCGTCGTAGGACGCACCGGAGGTGGTGAATCGATCCATGCCGCTGTCGGCGACCAGCCGCCCCCAGAAGTCCTGGTCGCTCACCCGATTCAGGAATCCACGCGGTTCGGCGACCGCCTGGTTGGCGAAGTCGGGCGCGAAATAGACCTGTGTGGCGAGGGTCCGTCGCAGCATTCCATCGGCGTCGAAGGGCAGCCGCAGGACGCCCTCGCGGTCCAGGGGCGGCAGCGAATCCAGCAGTGGCAGTTGCGCGTCGTAGACCTTTTCGGCGAGGGCCGTCAGTTTCGACAGGTCCGGGTCCTGCACCCCGAGATAGGTGTCCACGACATAGCTGCCGTGCGCCAGGGTCGACCCGATGCTGGCCACGCCGGGACGCCAATGGCTGTGGGCATCAGGGTATTTCGAGAGCGACACCTGCTGATTCACCTCGGCCGCCACCCCGAAATCGGCATTCTCCAAATCCGCGGCGGCCTTCGATGCCGCCGCGGCATCGGGGAATTGCATCACCGTCACCGTGGTGAACGCGCTGTCGTCGGGGGTCTTGCCGTACTTGTCCGGCTGTTTCACGCTGTGCCCCACCGCGACACCGAACATCAACTTGGCGGCGTCGAGGATGGGCGCGGTGACCTTGGCCAGTACGACGGTGGCGCCGTCCGAATCCTTGAAGGGCTGAACGCCGGTGCTGTACTTGAATTCCGGATCGACATCCGCGGCATCGACCATGTGGTCGGCCAGTCGCTGCTCGGCCAGTTCGAAACCCTTGGCCATGTCGGGGGAGTACTGGTAGCGCAACTCCAGTGGATCGGTGGAGTACGTGCCGACATCCAGTGTGCGGACGTCGATTTCCCCGGGGCGGGCGCTGCCCTGAATGGTCGGGCCGCACCCCGCCACCGCGGCGACGGTCAGCGTGAGCAGGGCGGTCACTCGAAGTTTGTGTGAGAGCATGGTTTTCCGTTCCCCCTCAGTGTTCCGCGTTGACCAGCAGGGCGTACTGCGCCGAGATGCGCTGCTGGGCATCGAGGAGCTGGTTCGCCGAAACCTCGGCGGCGAAGCGACCGTGCCTGACGTAGCAGTAGTGGGAGATCGCGAACTTCTCGGGACCGGCGTACTTGCGGCACTGGGCGTTCGGCAGGTTCGCCGGAGATTCGGCCGGCCGGAAGGTGCGCGAGGTCTCGCTGCGCGCGGCGACGATCGCGTCGGCGCCCGCGGCGTCGCGGGCGCGGAAGACGGTGCCGCCGTTGAACGCCACCCGGTCGACACCCGCCTTGTCGAACAGTGCCGCGTTGTCGTCGCCGGGGAACAGTTGCAGTCCGCCGTGCCGGTCGTAGACGCCGGGAATGCCGCGCTCGGATTGATCGTCGTGCACGGTCGGCAGCGTGCGCCCGAGGACTCCGTCCATATCGACGGGCTGTTCGGTCAGCTGGTCCTGGGGAATGACCGGGAACTTGGCGAGGGCGGGCGGGATGGCGTCGAGGCCGAGCTGCGCCCGGGCGGTGAGCTTGGCCGGATCGCTCACCCCGGTCTCGGCCATCACGTCGTCCCAGACATAGGTGAAGAGGACGAATCTGCCTGTGGCATACCAGGATCGGACGGTGGCATTGAAGTTGTACCGGGTGTCGAGATAGACGAACGCGTCCGGATACTTATCGATTCGCAAGCGCTGGCTGCCCGGGACGGCATCGAAGTCGGCCTGGCCGAGGGCTCGAGCGGCGGCGCTCGCCGCGGCGTCATCGGTGAACAGCAGCACGACGTTCGAGTACTCGTAGGCCAGGGCACTCTGTCCATCGGAGTTGCCGGTGGTGACGAAGCCCGAAACGAACCCGGGGGCCGCCGCCCTCAGCGCATCGGCTTTGGCGTTGGTGCGCAGTGCCATAGCGCCCGAACCGAAATCGATGAACGGGCGGATGGCGCCGTTCACTGCGGCTGCCGGGAACTTGACCTGTGGATTCACCTCGGACGGCAGGGGAATGTAGTTGGCCAGCCGCTCGGCCTGTACGACGCGCGCCAGGTCGGGGTTGGTCGCCTTGTCGTAGTGCTTGGGCTGGGTGGGCAGATTGCCGGTGTCGAGCTTGCTCAGGTCGATCACCGGTTCGGCGGGCGCCGCCGGGGCGGCTTCGGTATCCGAGCCGCAGGCGGCTGTCATCACCGCTGATACCACCAGGGCGACGGCCACGGCCGCCCGTCTCACCGTGCGCATGTTTCCCCCTCCATCAGCAACAATCGGTACGAGTTATCGGTCGTGACCGTTACTTGATTCTGTTGTGCAGCACCGGAACCAGCTTGCTGACCAGGGTCTGCGTGGAATCCGGGGTCCAGCCGCGCAGCGCGGCCACCGCGGCCGGATCGTCGAGCGGGACGACGATGGCACGCGAGCTGGTGATCTCGCTCGGCAGGCCGAGTAGCCCACCGCCACCGGCCTTTTCGTCGCTGCGCACCGCGATGATGTAGGAATCGTCGGGCACGGTCAGCGACCCGTAGCCATCGGAGGGGCGGGGAGAGGATTCGTCGCCCTTGGGCTGGTACTCGTTGTTGTAGACGAAGCCGAGGCTCTCCAGGAACTTCGCCTGCGGGGTGCCGGCCAGGTAGATGCTGTATTTGGTGTTGAACTGCGCACCGGTCACGTCGACCATGGTGACGGTCTTGCCCGCGAAGGCGGGATTGTCCTTGCGCGCCTTGTCCACCGGGCTCAGATTGGGATCCACCGTGGTGGTTGCGGCGGGTCCGGCGCTGGAAGCCGTGGTGGCGGAGTTGGTCTCGCCGCCGGAGGCCACGATCGCGATGCCCACGGCCAGCGCGACCGCCACCACCGCCGCGCCGATCCCGATGTAGAGCCGGCTGCGGTTGCGCGGCGCCGGCCCCGTCTCGGTCGGCTCGGACGCGGAAAGCGGTATGCCGCCTGTGGTTTCGCCGCCGGATCGCAGCATGCTCGGCGGTGCGACCTGGATCGGATAGGTCGGCGAGGTGGTGGTCGACGCCGGGTTGTAGCCGGGTACCAGTGCGGCCGCGGCGGCGTCGGTGAACTCGCGGCAGGAGTTGAAACGCTCGGCCGGGTTCTTCGCCATGACCCGCGCGAAGATCTCGTCCAGCGTCGCGGGCAAGTGCGGGTCGACGTCGGTCGCGCGCGGCGGCGGCTCGTGCAGGTGGCCCATCATGACCAGCGCCGGTTGCGTTGCGGGATAAGGGTTTCGGCCGGTCAGCAGCTTGAAGAAGGAGCAGCCGAGGCTGTAGATGTCGGCGCGGTGGTCGAGCGGCCGGCCCGACAGCTGTTCCGGCGGCGCGTAGGCGATGGTGGCCACGAAGCTGCCGGTCTGGGTGAGCTCGGTGGTGTCCTCGGTGGACTTGGCGACGCCGAAGTCGGCGAGCAGGGCGCGCTCGTCCTCGCCGTCGACGCTGGAGAGCAGGAAGTTGGCGGGCTTCACATCCCGGTGCAGCAGGCCGCGGCGGTGCGCGTAGTCCAGGCCGCGGCCGATCTGGGTGACGATGGACAGCGCGCGCAGCGGTGGCACCGCGGCCGGATCACGCTTGAGCTCGGCCGAGGCGTCGGTGCCCTCGACATACTGCATGGCGATCCACAGCCGGCCGTTCTCCTCGCCGCGGTTGTGGACCGAGACGATATTCGGGTGGTCCATGCCCGCAACCACATTCGCCTCGCGTTCGAAGCGGCCGCGGAACTCCTCGTTGGTGGTCAGATCGGAGGAGAGCACCTTGAGCGCGTCCATGCGCGGTAGTTCTGGATGTTTGGCCAGGTAAACCGTGCCCATGCCGCCGGACCCGAGCACGCGGACGATCCGATACCCGCCGACGATGGTGCCTGGACTCATCACAACGCCGCCTCCCCGAGACTTCAGCGGGCGGCTGAGAGCCGTGGGCCGTACTGCACCCGTGCCGGCGGCCCGGTGCCGAACCGATTTTGGACGTACCCGGGGAGTTACCCCAATCGGTACGAGATCAGTGGCCACTTTGGCATACGAAAACTCCTCAGTCGAATGGACCGAGGGATGGGGCGGCTCTGTGGTCCGGGGTCGGGACGTAACCTGGGTGCTGTGTTGAACAATCCCTGCCGTGTGCTCCTCGGGGGTCGGTTCCCTTGATGGATCGGCAGGTCGAGGTGGTCGCGGGCAGCCATGTGGTGAGCCGGGTGGCGGGTGCGGTCATCCTGGTGGCGCATCGGGAGCCGGGGGCCCTCACGCCCGGATCGCGGGCCGTGGTGGCGGCGCGGGCGCTGGGCGAGTTGGTCGCGGACGCGACGGATCAGGCCCCGGACGGGCCGGGCCGGTTGGTCGCGCGGCAGGCCACCCGCTGGCTGATGAAGGAGGCCGAGCGCATTTCGCCCGGCGCGCCCATCGAATTCGGCATCCTGACCGCCGCCGACACCGGTGGCCTCGCGATCTTCCTGCACGGATCGGTGACGGCGCTGCTGGCCGGGTCCGCGGTCGAGTACTACCGCGGTAGTGATGCCGCCTTCACCGTGGACCGGGTGGCCGAACGGCCCGCGCGGGCCGCCGCCCTGTTCATCGACGGGAACCGGCCGCCGGAGCTACCCGGGCGCGGAATCGGTTCGCTCATCGAGGGACTCGCG
Organism: Nocardia sp. NPDC059228; assembly: GCF_042754245.1. Lineage (NCBI taxonomy): Bacteria > Bacillati > Actinomycetota > Actinomycetes > Mycobacteriales > Nocardiaceae > Nocardia > Nocardia sp. NPDC059228. Next base: position 703,218 of record NZ_JBHZAL010000001.1, read on the forward strand.
CCGGCGGCGGGCGCGGTGGTGTGGTTCGAGGGCGAGCCGGTGGTGTCGCGACGGCCCGGGCGCCCGGCCGGGGCGCGGCAGCGGGCCGTGGAACCGCCGCCGCCGACCGCGGCGTTCGACGCGGAGCGGGATCCGCAGCCGGAAGCGATTCCCCTGGACCCCAACCTGATTCCGACCCGCACCTCCAATCGCATTCCGGCGAGCCTGGACCCGGAGCCCGGACCCGCCCAGGATGATCCGGATACCGAGGGCATCGACCTGCACCGCGCGCCGACCGAGATGGGCGGTGCCCGGGAGGCGAACGGCACCAACCCCGCGCCCAAACCCGACCCGGACCTGCAGCGCCGCCTGGAGGCCACCGCCAAGGCCACCGCGCTCACCGTGAAGGTGCTCGGATTCAAGTGCGCACGTGCGCATCCCAGCGATCCGCGGGCGGCTTTCTGCACCGTGTGCGGCATGCCCGTGGATCAGACCCAGCAGCCCGCCGAGGTGATCCGGCCGCCGCTGGGCATGCTGGTACTCGACGACGGCATGACCTACATGGTGGCCGCCGACGCCGTCGTCGGGCGCGACCCCGAGCACTCCGATCCGGTGCGAGCGGGCCTGCTGCCCTTGCGCATCGACGACAACTCCGGCGGCATGTCCCGCGTCCACGCCGAGATCCGCCTGGTGAACTGGGACATCACCATCGTCGACCACGGCTCCACCAACGGCACCCGGGTCCGCCCGCAGGGCTACCGGGATTGGATTCGGCTGCAACCGAATCAGCCCTTCACCCTGGCCGCCGGCACCGAAATCATGCTCGGCAACCGGGTCCTCCGCCTCGAGCCGGTTGCGCCCCCGCCCTTCGGGTAATCGTTCTTGCTTCTTCGTATCCCAGCGGACAACTGATTTCGCATCGTCCGGGTAACTCACCGGGTACGCCCAGAATCGGTTCGGCTCTCAACCGCCGGCACGGGTGCACGACTGTTCACGGCACCCGGCCGTCCGCTGAAGGCGCGGAGAGGCGGAACTGCGAGGCGGCTATGTGTAGCGCGAGTAGCAGGTGTCCTGGGTGCCGAGGACACCGGCGCGGAAGGCGTCGACTCGGGAGAAGCCGCTGGGGACGGTCCTGCCGTCGGTGTCGCTGGCGGCCAGGCCGTCGGAGAGCAGGCCGGAGACCGCCTCGTCGAGATCGCCCGCCGACAGCGAGATGTCGCCCTGGGACTTGCTTCGGTTGGGGCCGGCCAGCTTTCCGGAGATCACGCCCGACAGGCAGGCCGCGCGCAGGCCGGTCTTCGCCCCCTTCAGCGGCAGTCCCGCGGCATGCTGCACGGCCAGGGTGTAGCGCGAGATGAAGACGATGTAGGCGGTGAAATCGCCGGTCACATCGGCGGGCAGGGCGTCCTGATCGTCGGCGTTGGAGACGCCGCGATCGTGCAGCGCGGGCACGTCGGTGCCGATCAGGTTCGTGGCGGGGCAGTAGGTGACCGGGACGGTGTCGGCGCCGTTGCGGCAGTTCAGTTTGGCCGAGTCGTAGCTGTACCCGGGCTCGTCCCGGATCGGCATGATGGCGGCCATGGCCTTGGCCAGCTCCTGGAGGTTGGCCTTGTTCACATCGGACTGGCCGTGGCCGGAGTCGTTGCCGAGGGTCTGCGGCAGATCGCCGCGGCGGCGGTCGATCTCGTTCTGGTCGATGGCCTTGCAGCCCTTGGGCCCGTCGGTGAAACCGATCTGCACCGCGGTCACCCGCTCGAACGCCGAACCGTGCACGTTCTGCGGATCGTCCGGGTCCGCGTCGCGGAAGGCGACGGTGGCGGCCAGCACCGCGTTCAACCCGTCGGAGGTGTTGATGGTGAAGTGCTTGGCCTTCCCCTCGGCCACATTCCGGATGAACGCCCCCGCGAAGCAGTCCGCCTGCTGCTCCTTGACGATGGTCGGGGTGCGGCGGCCGACGAGCTTGGCCATCTCCTGGATGGCGTGCCCGTACTCGTGGGCCAGCACCATCACCACCGACATCTTCCCGAACTCGTCGGCCACCGCGGGCAGCAGCACCCCGCGATCCCAGCCGACGGATCCGTCCAGGCGGCAGTAGGCGGCATTGACGAGCCGGTAGCTGGACTCCCCGCAGAACTGCCCGGCCTGCGAGCGCGGCGTCTTGGCGCTCCACGAGATGAACTTGCCGATCGGGCTGAAGACGCCGCCGAACTCCAGCGGGAACTCGCCCTGCCAATAGGTCTGGATATCGTCGAGCGCGTTGAGAACCAGGTGGTCGACCTGGCCGCCGTCGGAATCCTGCGCGGTCAGCGTCGAATCCGGGGCGCCCGCGCGCGGACCGCTGGGGCCGCTGGTGGTGGGCAGACCGGCCACCTTGAACGGGTCGTCGTAGATGGAAACCGCGCGACCGTGAACAGTTCGTGTACATCCGGACAAGAGCGCGACCGCCAGCACCAGTACCCCCGCCACCACGACCACGCGGCGAATCCCCCCGGACCGGCGCGTGCGCACCGCCTCCCCCTGGCGTCTCGCCACGTGCACTCCCTCGCAGGCTGATTCGATCTCTGTCCCGTTATCGGGCCTGCGGCCGATGAGCGCAACGCCGGACTCCGGGGGCTTCGCTTATTATCCAGCCATGTCTTCACCGGGGGCGCAGCAGATCACCGTGCGTCATGAAGGAACCGAACGGGTCTTCGACGCGACCCAGCAGATCACCATGGGCAGGGCGCCGGAGGTGATGCTGTTCGTCGACAGCCCGCTGGTGTCCCGGGTGCACGCGACCCTCAGCTACGAGGCCGGGTCGTGGATGCTCAGCGACAATGGCAGCACCAACGGCGTCTTCGTGGACGCCCGCCGCCTGACCACGCCACTGGTCATCAACCGGCCCACCCAGGTGCGGCTCGGCGATGCCATCACCGGGCCGCTGCTGCACCTGCTGCCGCAGACCAGCCGCGGCGGTGGTACGCCGCCGCAACAGCAGCGTCCGGGCATGATGCCGCCGCCGAACCGGCCGCCGTCGCGGCCGATGCCGCAGGCGGGTCAGCCGCAGCAGGCCCAGCAGCCGCCGGTACAGCCCTTCGCACAGCGCCCGCCGGTGCAGCAGCGGCCCAATCCGCAGCAGGCCTGGCCCAACCCGGCCCAGGCCAACCCGAATCTCGCGCAGCGGCCGCCGGTGAACCGGCCCGCGTCCGGGCCGCAGCATCAACTGCCGCACCCGGTACCGCACCAGCAGCCGAATCCCCTGCAGCAGCGGCAGACTCCGCCTCCCGGCACCTCGGCGACGCCGAATGTGCCGCGCCCGCCGGTGAATACGCCGCCCCCGGCCGCCGCTGACAACATCAATATGACCACCAAGGCGGACACCTCCTTGCTGCCGCCGATCCGCGCCCGCGCCTCCACCGCGGCCATCGCGCGCGCCGACCGGATTCCGCGCGACGGCCTCAACATCGGCCGCACCAGCGACAACCAGATCGTGGTCAACGACCCGATGGCCTCGCGCCGGCACGCCCGCCTGGTGCCGGACCGGCAGGGCCTGGCCATCGAGGACCTGGGCTCGGCCAACGGCACCTTCGTCAACGGCCGCCGCGAGCAGCGGGCGCTGCTGCGTGAACGCGACATCGTCACCATCGGTAACGTCGACTTCGTCGTGCAGGAGGGCACGCTGGTCCATCGCCAGCGGCCGGTCGCCGAGCAGGGCCTGCACGTGCACGGCGTCTCGTTCACCGTCGAGGGCAACAAGCAGCTGCTCATCGACGTGAACATGCAGGCCGGGCGCGGCTCCCTGACCGCGCTGATCGGCCCCTCCGGCGCGGGCAAGTCGACCCTGTCGAAACTCATTGCGGGAACGACGCATCCGTCCGCGGGCGTGGTCACCTTCGAGGGCCGCAACCTGCACGCCGAGTACGAGGCGCTGCGCTCTCGTATCGGCATGGTGCCGCAGGACGACGTGCTGCACCGGCAGCTGACGGTCAAGCAGGCGCTCAACTTCGCCGCCCAGCTGCGCCTGCCCCCGGACACCAGCAAGGCCGACCGCCAGCAGGTGATCGCCGATGTGCTGAAGGAACTTTCGCTCACCCAGCACGCCGACACCCGCGTGGACCGGCTCTCCGGCGGTCAGCGCAAACGCGCCTCGGTGGCCATGGAGCTGCTCACCGGTCCCTCGCTGCTGATCCTGGACGAGCCCACCTCGGGCCTGGACCCCGCGCTGGACCGCCAGGTCATGACCATGCTGCGGGAACTGGCCGATGCCGGGCGCACCGTCATCGTGGTCACCCACTCGGTGGCCTGCCTGGACATGTGCGATCAGGTGCTGCTGCTCGCACCGGGCGGCAAGACCGCCTTCTGCGGGCACCCGGGCAGCGTCGGCCACGTCATGGGCACCAGCGACTGGGCCGAGATCTTCGGCCGCGTCGCCACCGATCCGGACGGGGCCTTCGCGAATTTCCGCTCCCGCCAAGCGTTCGCGGAGCCGCCCGCGCCGGTCAAACCGGTGGAACGGGCGAAGGCGCCGAAATCCAGTCCGCTCAAACAGTTCTCCACGCTGTCGCGGCGGCAGCTGCGGCTCATCTTCGCCGACCGCGGCTATCTGGCGTTCCTCGCGATCCTGCCGTTCGTGCTGGGCGGCCTGTCGCTGGTCGTGCAGGGCAAGAGCGGATTCGAGTCCGTCGGCTTCGTGCAGGCGCCCGACGGCAGTTTCGTGCGCGCCAACAATGGCGAGGCCCAGCAGCTGCTGGTGGTGCTCATCCTCGGCGCCTGCTTCATGGGCGCCACGCTCACGGTGCGTGACCTGGTCGGCGAGCGGGCCATCTACTACCGGGAGCGTGCGGTCGGATTGCGTTCCGGCGCATACCTGATGTCGAAGGTCGTGGTCTTCAGCCTTGCGGCACTGCTGCAGTCGGCTGTGATGATCGGCATCGTGCTGGCGGTGAAGAAGCCGCCGAGCAAGGGCGCGGTGATTCCCTACGGCCCGGCCGAGCTGTATCTCGATGTAGCCCTCACCGCGGTGACCTGTGTGGTGCTGGGTCTGGCGCTGTCCGCGCTGGCCAAGTCCAACGAGCAGGTGATGCCGCTGCTGGTGGTGATCATCATGGCGCAGCTGGTGATGGCGGGCGGCATGATCCCGGTGACGGGCCGCGTTGTGCTGGACCAGCTTTCCTGGCTGTTCCCCTCGCGCTGGGGCTACTCCGCGGGAGCGTCCACGGTCGATCTGCCCAATCTGTCGGCCTCGGCGGCGGCGCAGCAGGACCACTTCTGGAAGCACACCGTCGGCGCGTGGGCACTGGATGTCTCCGTGCTCGCCGTGATCGCCGTGCTGCTCGCCCTGTTCACCTGGTCGCGCCTGCGCTTGAAGAAGTCGGCTGCGTGATCGGCCATTCGCGCAGGCGGGGGTGCGAAGTGTGGATTCGGTCGCGCGCACTGCGAAGCGAGCAGGCAGACTGATGACTGTGACGGCTCGAGTTGGTGCAGTGCATCTCGGCTGGGACGTGGTGTCGGTGGCCGCCGGTGGCGGCGGTTCGCCCATTCGCCCGGTCCAGGTCGAAAGCACATACACACCACCCGCATACCTGCTGGCGGATTCGTCCGGCCGGCTGCACACCGCCGGCGTGGACCGGCGTCCCGATGTCGGCATCGCCATCTCCGATGTGCGCGACATCATCGGGCACCCGCAGATCGTGGTGGCCGGGGCGACCTGGCCGGCCGAGCTGGTCTTCCGGGCCCGCCTGCACAATCCGCTCGCGTCCATCGTCGAGCACCTGGGCGGTGCGCCGGATGTGCTCGCGCTGCCCTTCCCCGATGAATGGCCCGACCCCAAGGTCGACGAATTCGTGCGCCTCGTAGAGCAACTCGGCGTGCCCGCCGAGCCGCTGCCCGAATCGGTCGCGCTCTCCGGCTATGTCCGCGCCCTCGGTCTGGTGCGCGCGCCCGGTCGCGGTCCGGCGGTCGGCGCGGTCGGCGTCTACTCCGACGGTCGTGAATGCCTGGTCGTCGCCGTCCACGGCAATGACGATCAGCCCACCGAGTCGGTCAGCGTCGCCATCACCGCCGAGGCGCTGCACGAGGCCCACGCCGCCGACAATGTGGTCATCGAGGTGATGGCCGCGGCCCGCGCCATCAATGCCGACACCTCGACCGTGCTGCTCACCGGCAATGTGTGCTTCAACGACGCACTGCGCCTGGCCTTTCAGAACCATCTCGGCCACCGCTTCCAGGTCGCCGACCACCCGATGCACGCCCTGGTCCTGGGCGCGACCCATCTGCTGGTCGCCGACAGCGAGGGCGACCCGGCCTACGAGCGGCCCGCGGCCGCCGCGCCGCAGCCGGCCGGCGCCGATGCGCGCCCGATCGAGCAGGGTCCGCGTCATGTCACCGGCGGCCCGGCCGCCGGGCAGCCACTGCAGCGTCAGCCCGAGCCGCTGGCTCACCAGCCGGAATTGATTCCCCGGCACATGGATTCACCGCCCACACCCGAATCCGGTGCGCAGCGACCGGATTCCGCGCGCGGCACCGGCCCGCAGCCCACGGTCGATCCCGCCGCCGCGCCGGATCACCCGGGTGCCGACCCGGCGGGTGCGACCGTCCGCCTCACCGCCGAGGAGGCCACGGCCATCACCGCCGCCGCCCAGGCGAAGCAGGCAGCCGGGACCGGCCCACAGGCCGTCGCCGATCCCGCGGCAGCAGGTCTCACCAGGCGAATCACCGCGCAGGAGGCCGCATCTCAGAGCGGTGGCGCGGGCACGCCGACCGGACCGGGCGGCCTGACCCAGCGAATGACGGCCGAGGAGGTCGCGCGGCTCACCGCGCAGGCGGCGGGGCAGTCGCCGAGTGGCGATGCGGGCCAAGGGGTTCCCCGTGGCACCGAGAATCCGAGCACCGGGCCGCAGCCGGTGGCCGGCGGCCGCGGCACGCTGCCGCCCGGGCTGGAGGGCGTGGGTGGCCGGTTCATGCGGCCGCCCGGGTCGCCGGCCGATGATCAGCTGACCACGGTCATGGGCCAGGGCGGCGCCGGGGCGGGCCAGCAGGGATTCGGTCAGCCGGGCACACCCGCCGCCGATGCCGGGCCGGGCTCGGGTGCAGGTGCGCCACAGGGCACGGGTGCCGGAGGCGCGCAACAGGGTTCGGGCGGTGCGCCCGCCGGACCGTACGGCTCCGGCGGTTACGGGCCGGCAGGCGGCTACGGCCAGGCGGCCGGGCAGCCGGGCTACGGCCAGCCCGCCGGCCAGTACGGACCCGGTGGTTCCTACGGTTCCGGTCAATCCGGACCGGGCGCCGGGACTTCCGGCTATCCGGCTGCTGCGGGCTACGGTTCGGCGAATGCTCCGAGCTCCGATGCGGCCGCCCGGGGCGGCTACGGTCCGGGCGGCGCGCAGCCGAATGCGGGTGGCCAGTACGCCCCGCAGCAGGGCGCCGCCGGGCAGTACGGTCAGGGCGGATACGGCTCGGGCGGCTATGGGCAGCAGGGTGGGTACAACACCGGCGGCTACCCGGTCGGTCCCTATGTGCCCGAGGGGGATACGTCCGGTTCGGGTCGCGGGGGTTTTGCTGGATCCGGTGGAAATGCTCCTGGTCAGTCCGGCGGGATGTACGGTGGGTCGATGTCGACGGGGGCGCCTGGGGCGAATCCGCAAACGCCGGAAGATGCGGCTGGGCAGCCGGATTCGGAATCCGGCTCCGAGAGCGACCGCAAGCAGCGCAAGGGCAAGCTGTGGAACAAGATGCGCAAGCCCTTCGGCGCTCCGATCATTGTCGGCGCGGCGGCGCTGTCGCTGCTGGGCGCACACTCCGACCAGCGGTCCGACCCGGTCGCGTCAACCACGCCCGCCGACACCGTGATTCGGGTCGGTGGCGGGACCGTGAGCCCGGTCAACGAATCCTGCGCTGTGACCCCGTTCGTGTCCGGCCTCCCGCATGCGGGCATCGCCACCGTCGGTGATCCCAGGGATCAGGACTGTCTACGCTTCGGCATCGACACGCTGCGCTACACCATTCCCGGACCCGCGCGCGGCGCCGATCCGGGCCCGCCCCTGCACATCTGATCCGTTCGCCGCGAGATCGTCGAGCCGCAGCCAGTTGGTGGCGGTCAGCAGCTCGACCCTGGACACCCGGGGCGCGGGTCCGGTGTGACCGGTCAGCGCCCAGGCGCGTTCGATGGTGAGTCGCAGCAGCCGCCGGGCCGCGTAGAACAGCAGCGCGGCCAGCGGCAGCTCGCCGATGCCGGCGGAGAGCAGGGCGAACCACAGATCCGGGCTGTTCCAGTCGAGCACGATGTCGAACCAGGCGTCGCAGATCAGCAGGGTCCCGGTGATCATCGCCCACGGAATGAAGACCTGCCGGCGCCGCCAGGCGTGCCAGGCGGTCATGCCGATCGCGCCGACCAGCGCGAAATCGAAGCCCACCCACGCGATGTCCCACTGGCTCACCTGCCGTTCGGCGGGCAGGCTGACCGAGAGGTACGCGATCCAGGGGATCAGGAAGACCAGACTGCCGGTCACGACGGTCAGCAGGATCCGGCGCATGGCGGCCGCATGCGGGTGGGGCGTCGCTGCTGCGCGCGAATAGGTCGGCTGGGTGCTGATCGCCATGGCGGCCTCCATTGGCAGGACGGCTGGACCAACCGTCGCGATGGTTCCCGTTCTCCATACAATGCCCGTACCGGAGGAGCTCATTCCGCTTAGACTGTGAGATGAATCACTCTTCGATCGGGTGTTCCCTGCCCGCCAGGACCGATTCGGGAGACGGCCACCCCCGCTGGTAAGGTGGCTCGTTGGCGTGCGGTACGGCCGGGTAACCGGTTGTCCGACGAGCCCCGGGTCTCCACCGGCCGCCGGGAATCAGCTCGACCTCACGCTTGGCTGGCAAAACCTACGACAGACAGGGATGCACTGTGCCTACGTACAGCCCCAAGGGCGGTGACGTGACCCGCAAGTGGTACGTCATCGACGCCACTGACGTAGTGCTCGGCCGTCTTTCCGTGCAGGCTGCCAACCTGCTGCGCGGCAAGACCAAGCCGACCTACGCCCCGAACGTGGATGGTGGCGACTTCGTCATCATCATCAACGCGGACAAGGTCGCCGTCTCCGGCAACAAGCGTGAGGACAAGGTCCTCTACACCCACTCCGGCCACCCCGGTGGTCTGAAGGGTCGTACCGTGGGCCAGATCCTGGACACCCGCCCCGACCGTCTGGTCGAGCGCGCCGTCAAGGGCATGATCCCGAAGAACAAGCTGGGCAACCAGATCATTCGCAAGCTGAAGGTCTACGCGGGCCCGAACCACCCGCACGCCGCCCAGCAGCCCATCCCCTTCGAGATCAAGCAGGTGGCCCAGTGACCGCTCCTGAGGAATTCAACGACGACTACGTCGTCGAGGACACCGCCGTGGAGGTCGTCGAGGAGGGTGACGGTTACGAGGCCGAGGCCGAGTACGCCGAGACCTTCTCCGCCCCGGTTGTCATCGATCGCCCGGTGCAGACCGTCGGCCGCCGCAAGGAGGCCGTGGTCCGCGTGCGCCTGGTGCCGGGTTCCGGCAACTTCGTGCTGAACGGCCGCACCATCGAGGATTACTTCCCGAACAAGGTGCACCAGCAGCTGGTGAAGTCCCCGCTGGTCACCGTCGAGCGCACCGAGACCTTCGACGTGCACGCCCGCCTGGTCGGCGGCGGCCCGTCCGGTCAGGCCGGCGCCCTGCGCCTCGCCATCGCGCGTGCCCTCATCGAGGTCACCCCGGAGGACCGTCCCGCCCTCAAGCGGGCCGGCTTCCTGACCCGTGACCCGCGTGCCACCGAGCGCAAGAAGTACGGCCTCAAGAAGGCCCGCAAGGCGCCTCAGTACTCGAAGCGCTGATATTGCGCCGTCGGGCTCTACCGTGCCCGGTCCTTCCGGGGCCGGGCACGGTACGGTCTACACGGCAACCTGTACGAGAGCAGGCTCCCCGCAACGGTTTTCACAACTGTTGCCCCTTATTTCCTGGACGCACTCCGCCGCGGAACGCGGCGGAATGCGAGAGTCCGGGAGAGGGCCGGAAGCCTGCTCTCGTGCTGTATCGACCGAACCAGCAGGGGTGTTGAGGTAATGGGACGTTTGTTCGGCACCGATGGCGTGCGCGGGCTCGCCAATGAGTCTTTGAGTCCGGAACTGGCGCTGCAGGTTTCGGCCGCCGCCGCCCAGGTTCTGAGTCGGGGGAAGAAGCGCGCGCTGGCCGTCGTCGGCCGCGACCCGCGCGCCAGCGGCGAAATGCTGGAGGCCGCCGTCACCGCGGGCCTCACCGCCGCCGGTGTGGACGTGCTGTCGGTGGGCGTGCTCCCGACACCCGCCGTCGCCTACCTGACCGGCCTGTACGACGCCTGCCTGGGCGTCATGATCTCCGCCTCGCACAACCCCATGCCGGACAACGGCATCAAGATCTTCGCCGCGGGTGGCCACAAGCTGGACGACGCCATCGAGGACCGCATCGAGGCGCTCGTCGCCGAGGGCGCCTTCACTCGTCCCACCGGGGCGGCGATCGGACGGGTGCTCGGCCGTCCCGGACTCGGTGGGCACGTCTACGACGTACACGACCGCTTCAGCCTGGAAGGTACCCACGAGCGCTACGTCGAGCACCTGGTCCAGGCCACCGGCCGCGATCTGCGCGGGCTCACCGTCGTGGTGGACTGCGCGAACGGCGCGGCCTCCGAGGTCGGGCCCACCGCCTACCGCGAGGCGGGCGCCACGGTCATCGCCATCAATGCCGAACCCGACGGCCTGAACATCAATGACGGATGTGGCTCCACGCATCTGGAGCAGGTCCAGCGCGCCGTGCGCGAGCACGGCGCGGACCTCGGCCTCGCGCACGACGGCGACGCCGACCGCTGCCTGGCCGTGGACGCGACCGGCGCGGTCGTCGACGGCGACGCCATCATGGCCATCCTCGCCCTGGCCATGCGGGACTCCGGTGACCTGGTGCAGAACACCCTGGTCGCCACCGTCATGAGCAATCTCGGCCTGCACATCGCCATGCGCGAGGCCGGAATCACCATGCGCACCACCGCCGTCGGCGACCGCTACGTCCTCGAGGATCTGCGCGCGGGCGGCTACACGCTGGGCGGCGAGCAGTCCGGCCACGTGGTCTTCCCTCGGTTCGGCACCACCGGCGACGGCGTCCTGACGGGCCTGAAGCTGATGGCCCGTATGGCCGAAACCGGCTGCGGCCTGGCGGAATTGGCGAGCATCGTGCAGACCGTCCCGCAGGTGCTGGTGAACGTCCCGGTCACCGACAAGGCGGCGGTCGCGGCCGCGCCGTCGGTGCTGGAAGCCGTCGCCGAAGCCGAGCGCCTGCTGGGCGATACCGGCCGAATCCTGTTGCGCCCCAGTGGAACCGAACAGCTGGTCCGCGTCATGGTGGAGGCGACCGACCCCACCCGGGCCCATGACCTGGCCGACAATCTCGCCAAGCTGGTCGCGGCCGTCTGAGTAGCCCCTGTCGCCCCCGGCATGCCGAATCGCATGCCGGGAGCACGGGTCAGTGCGTTTCGGTGAGCTGCCCGCCGTCCATGTGCCAGCGGCGGGTGGCCCGGACATTGTCGAGCATGCGACGGTCGTGGGTGACCAGGAGCACTGTGCCCTCGAAGGATTCGACGGCCTGCTCCAGCTGCTCGATGGCGGGCAGGTCCAGATGGTTGGTGGGCTCGTCCAGGACGAGCAGGTTCACGCCGCGGGCCTGCAGCAGGGCCAGTGCGGCGCGAGTGCGCTCGCCGGGGGAGAGAGTGTCGTTGGAGCGCAGCACATGTGGGCCGCGCAGGCCGAACTTGGCGAGCAGGGTGCGGACGTCGGACTCGTTCCAGTCGGGCACCTGGGCGCTGAAAGTGTCGGCCAGGGTGGCGGTTCCGCGGAACAGGCCGCGCGCCTGATCGACCTCGCCGATCGCGACGCCCGAGCCGAGGGCGGCGGATCCGCTGTCCGGCTTCGTCTTTCCGAGCAGCAGGGACAGCAGCGTGGACTTGCCGGAACCGTTGGCGCCCGTCAGCACGATGCGGTCGCCCCAATCCACCTGCACCGTCACCGGTCCGAGGGTGAAGTCGCCGCGGCTCACGGTGGCGCCCGACACGGTCGCCACCACCGAGCCGCTGCGCGGGGCGGCGGCGATGGACATGCGCAGCTCCCACTCCTTGCGCGGTTCCTCCACCGTGTCCAGGCGTTCGATGCGTTTGAGGGTTTGCTTGACCTTGGCGGCCTGCTTCTCGGTGGATTCCGCACGGGCCTTGCGACCCATCTTGTCGGAGTCCGCCTTCGACTTGCGGCGGGCATTGCGGACGCCGTGTTCCATCCAGTTGCGCTGCATGTTGGCGCGCGCTTCCAGACCGGACCTGGTGTCGGCGTACTCGTCGTAGGCCTCGCGCGCGTGCCGGCGCGCGATCGCCCGCTCCTCCAGGTAGGACTCGTAACTGCCGTCGTAGACGCCGACCTGCTGCTGCGCCAGATCCAGTTCCACGATGCGATTCACGGTGCGCGCCAGGAACTCCCGGTCGTGGCTGATCACCATGAGGGGCTCGCGGACGCCGGTCACGAACTGCTCGAGCCGGGCCAGGCCGTCGAGATCCAGATCATTGGTCGGCTCGTCGAGCAGCAGGATGTCGAAGCGCGACAACAGGACCGAGGCCAGCCCGGCGCGCGCGGCCTGACCGCCGGAGAGCACGGTCATGGGGGTGTCGAGGCCGTGCGGGAGGCTCTCGGCCAGGCCGAGATCGGCGGCCACTTCCTCGGCGCGCTGTTCCAGGTCCGCGCCGCCGAGGGCGAGCCAGCGCTCCAGGGCGGGGGAATACTCGTCGTCGCCGCCGTCGGCGAGGCGTTCGGCGGCGGCGTCCATGAGCTGCTGGGCGGCGTCCACACCGGTACGGCGGCGCAGGAATTCGAGCACGGTCTCGCCGGCCAGGCGCTCGGGTTCCTGGGCCAGGTAGCCGACGGTGGCGTCGGGCGGGCTCAGCACGATCTCGCCCTCGTGGGCGCGACCGTCGGCGAGCATGCGCAGCAGGGTGGACTTCCCGGCGCCGTTCACGCCGACCAGCCCGATCACGTCGCCCGGGGCGAGGATCAGGTCCAGGTCGGAGAACAGAATCCGCTCACCGTGTCCGGCGGCCAGGCCGCGCGCATGCAGAGTGGTGCTCACCAGCGCGATTCTGCCGTGTTCGGGGTGGCACCCTGACTCCGGCCCTCGGAAAGTTCAGGGTCGTATTGGGGCGTGCGACCGATGTGCGCCGAGATCGAACTGGGCACAGTGGGAGACATGACGACACAGTTTCCGACTCCGGCCCCCAAGCGACTGACCCGCTCCGCCAACGACAAATGGATCGGCGGCGTGTGCGGCGGCCTCGCCCAGTACTTCGGCTGGAACGCCAACCTCGTTCGCGCCCTGTTCGTGGCGTCCTGCCTGCTGCCCGGGCCGCAGTTCCTCATCTACATCGCGCTGTGGATCGTGATCCCGAAGCAGTGAGTTGTGCACAGGCCGCGAGTTGTCCACATCCGTGATCGAGGGTGATGCGGGTGCCTCGGCAAAGTGACAGGATGAGAGCCACGTCACAGCGGAGGAGTGCACATCATGGTCACATCGGGTGATCTGCCCGGATTGGAGCTGCCGGATCTCGACGCGCACACGGAGCTCGGCGGGCTCGGCGCGGTCGAGTTATCGCACCCCACGCAGGATCTCGACGGTGACGGCCTGCTGGATACCGTGACCACCAGCACCGATCACGCCATGCAGGTGTGGACGGATCTGGATCACGACGGCTACGCCGATCATGTGACCGTGGTGGACAGCGGCGGGGATTACTCGGCCTGGGAGTTCCACCACAATCCGGACGGCACCACCGAGTGGGTGCGCATGGACGTAGGACACCTCGGCGGCACATAGCCGGGGCGGCGGGGGTTTTCACGGCATCGGGATTCGAGGGGGAGCAATGAGTGAATCCGGCGATTTCGGCGTGCGCATTGCGGCCCTGCGCGACGGGGCCACCACCTTGCGCGACAATGCGGCGGCCCTGGGGCGGCATGCCCGTACGGTCGGCGAACATGCCTTCGGCATCGGCAGGGACGAAGCCGGGCGGAACTATTCCGCGCAGGGCACTGCCGTGCACCAGGGCTTCGAGCGCGCGGCCGCCTGCCTGCGCTACTGGGGTGCGGCCGCCTCCGCGACCGCCGAGGTATTCGACCGCGCCGCAACCGAATACGCGCGCCTGGACCGTGAACACGCCACCGCACTCACGCGGGTGGGCCGATGAGCTTCGACCCGACCGGCAAGAGCGTCGACCAGATTCTCGACTACGGTGCGCCCGGCCTTCAGTACTGGGAACACTTTCTGCCCTTGTACACCAAGGCATTCGGTGCGCCGGTAGGGCTCGGCCTCGCCGACCTCTATGCCCGCTACGACGAGCAGCGAGGTGCCGATCTCATCGAACTCGACGCCGCCCGAACGGAACTGGACAGAGCGCTCACGGATGCCGAGTCGCGCTGGTCGTCGCACCAGGCGATCGCGCAAGCCTTGCCCACCGCTTGGACCGGCGCCACCGGCACCGAGGCGCTCACCATCGTGAACTCCCAACTGCGCCAGGCCCGCGACGATCTCGACACCATCCGCACCGCCTCCACCGCCATCGCCGCCGCCCTGGTCGCCCTCCGTGACTCGGTCCTCACCAAGGCCGAACACACCCTCACCCTGCTCGAACCCACTCCGGACGGCGAAGGCCGCCTCGCCATCGACGGCAAAACTCCGGACGACATCGAAGCCCTCGACACCACCGACCCCTGGCTCATCGGCACGTTCCGTGCCGACGTCGATCACAAACTCGCGGCCTTCACCGCCGCCTGCGCCGCCACCAACGAGACCTTCGAATCCCACTACCGCACCATCGTCACGGCCCTGGCCCAGGTCATCGACCATCCCTACCCGCAACCGGCCCAAGCCCTGCTGCCCCAGCCCGAGGAGAACCCGGCCCCGAGTATTCCCACGACCCGGCCTCTTCCAGCGCCGCAGTCCTACCCGGCGACAACGCCGCCAACATCGCACGCCCAGCCGTCACAGCCGGTCGTCCCGCCTGGATGCCCGCCGTCATCGGGTGGGGCAACGGCGCCCGACCCGGCCCAGCCGCAGTCTCCTGATCGAGCCCAGCCGTCTGCCGTCCCGCCGGAATCCCTGACAGGCCGAGCGGGTTCCACCGCACCGGCCGCCGAGACGCAACCGGCCGGCGCTGCGGACCTCAGTGGTGTGGAGCCCGAGGGTTCCGCGGGCTCGGCGGACACTGGAACCGCAGCAGCCCCTGACCTGGCCGAGCAGCGGTCCGACCAGTTCGGCCGGACTCTGAAAGACACTCTCATACAACTCGAAAAGGGCCTCCAGCAGGGCATTTCCGCCGCCATCGAGAAGCTCGACTCGCTCACGGGCCAGACGTCGCCATCGCCCGGTGAACCCGAGGCCGCAACCGATCCCGAGCCCGAACCGGATCACTCGGATACTCCGGCTCTCCCGTCTGGCCGACTCGAATTCGACCTGTCCGGAAAGCATTTCGTCCTCGAACGTACCCCCGCAGGCGACCTGACCCTCGCCGTAACCGACGGGTCTGGCCAAACCGACACCTACACACTGTCTTTCGATCAGAACGGCAGTCCCGTCCTCACGACCGACGACCCGGCCCACACCCCCACCGCACCCGCCAGTGATGCCCACCCGGACCCGACCCCACCCACCCCGGCGGACGCATCACCCACCACAGATGGCGGCGCAACGCCCGGCCCGGACTGCGTACCCCGCACCTGCACAGTTCCCGACGCGCCGACCGCTCCACCGAATCCCTGCCCGGACCCCACCCCGAACCAGTCTGCGCCGCCAGAGGTTCCGCCCCCACCCGCCGCCGGGGACGGTGCGCCGGCGGCCTGCACCCAGCCGCCCACCCCCGATCCCACTCCGGACCAGACTGCAGGCGGTTGCGTGCCGCCGACCCCGCCCGCGCCGATCGACCAGCCAACCGTGCCCGCGCACCCGCTCGAAAACCCCGCGTCGCCGACAGTTGCGGGTCAACCCGGATCCGACACGCCATTCG
The DNA here is from genome assembly GCF_042754245.1 of Nocardia sp. NPDC059228. Lineage (NCBI taxonomy): Bacteria > Bacillati > Actinomycetota > Actinomycetes > Mycobacteriales > Nocardiaceae > Nocardia > Nocardia sp. NPDC059228. The sequence goes on from NZ_JBHZAL010000001.1 coordinate 719,252, forward strand.
CCGACGCCACGCCCTGGTCAACGGCGCCGCACACGCCGCTGGAGATCCCGGAGGGAGGTCTCGAAATACCCGAGACCACCGAACCTCTCGCGCCGTAATCGTCGTTCTGCCGGTACTGTCCGGGGCTCCGCGCAAGCACCAGTCCCGCATCCTGCGCTGCCGTAAGCGGGGAGCCGGTCGATCGTCGCTCGTGAATCCGGTTCCCGCGCTGGGAGTCCGGACGGACCGGCGGAGAGTGCCGAGGCAGGCGTCGAGCGCCTCGGTGAGGGAACCGGCTGTGCCGCGCGCAGAATCGCCCGAGCCGAGCGTGCGTCGGCCGCCCCTGGTTACTTGCGGAGGGCCTGGATGAGTTGGAGGACCGGGAGTTTCTGGGGCTGCTCGGGCTCTTCCTCGATGGCGTTGGGGTCCACGAGCTGCGTGTGGGGGAGGGTGGCCTCGGGGTCGGCGAAGGGCTTGTACTTCTTGTCGCCGAGGACGGTGTAGTTGAGGTAGCCGACCAGGAGGGCTCGGGTGAGGCGTTCGGTTCTGGGTTCGTGTTTGCCGGCGCCGAGGGCGGCCAGGGCGCGGCGGCCCTCGATCATGCCGTTGTGGCCGGCCTTGTCGAGCGAGCGCAGGATCGCGCCCTCGCCCCAGGCGGCGGCCAGCGGGATGGCGTCGGAGCTGACCGAGTCGATATCGGTGGCGCCGGCCAGGATCAGGGCCGGAGCGTCGATCTTGGGGGCGAGGGCCTCGGCGGAGGGCGCGGTGGGGGACGGGTACAGGGCCGCGACGGCGGCGACGTCGCGCTGGGAGGCGGCGATGACGGCCGCGCCCGCACCCATGCCGTGCCCGGCCAGAGTCAGCCGCTTCGGATCCACGCTGACATTGCCCGCGCCCAGCCGCACCCCGGCGCAGATGTCGAGAGTGGTCAGCAGATCCGTCGCGAGGTTCAGGTGCGAGGGGATGGGTCCGCGCTCGGTGTCGGGCGCCGCGGCGACATACCCCCAGGAGGCCAGGTGCTCCAGCAGCCGGCGGTAGTTGCCGACCCCGGTCAGCCACCCGTGCCCGAACGCCACCGCGGGCAGGTTGAGTCCCTTCCCGGGCGTGTACACCACGCCGGGCAGCCCGGCGATGCCGAGATTCCCGCGCAGCACCTCGTGCGGGCCACGCAGGGTCAGAGTGCTCAGAAGCGATTTCACAGACGCCGACACGGAGATGAACTTAGTCGGTAATGGCCCGAGATGCTTCAAGCGAACCCGCCCGGAGCGAAGCGGAGGACAAATCGGATACAGCTAGGCTAGGGGGCCATGTGCGGAATCGTGGGGTATGTGGGGTACCGGGATGCGCTCGGCGTGGTGGTCGATGCGTTGCGCCGCATGGAATATCGAGGTTACGACTCCGCGGGAGTGGCGATCCTGAACGGCGCGGGCGGCCTCGCGGTGGAGCGCAAGGCCGGGCGCCTGGCCAATCTGGAGGCGGAGCTCGCCGAGACCGGCCGGGACCGATTCGCCGGATCGACCGGCATGGGTCACACCCGCTGGGCCACGCACGGCGCGCCGACCGATCGCAATGCCCACCCGCATCGCGATGGCACGGGCCGGGTCGCGGTGGTGCACAACGGGATCATCGAGAACTTCGCCCCGCTGCGCCGCGAGCTGGAGACGGCGGGCATCGAGCTGGGCAGCGACACCGACACCGAGGTGGCGGTGCACCTGGTGGCCCGCGCCTACGCGGCCGGGGACACCGCCGGTGATTTCGTCGCCTCCGCGCTCGCGGTGGTGCGCCGCCTGGAGGGCGCGTTCACCCTGGTCTTCTCGCACGCCGACCACCCGGGCACCATTGTGGCCGCCCGCCGCTCGACCCCGCTGGTGGTGGGTGTCGGCCAGGGCGAGATGTTCATCGCGTCGGATGTGACCGCCTTCATCGAACACACCCGGGAGGCAGTCGAACTCGGCCAGGACCAGGCCGTGGTCATCACCGCCGACGGCTACCGGGTCACCGACTTCACCGGTGCGACCGACGGTGTCCGGTTCCGTCCGTTCACCATCGACTGGGATCTGGCCGCCGCCGAGAAGGGCGGCCACGACTACTTCATGCTCAAGGAGATCCAGGAGCAGCCCGCCGGCGTCGCCGACACCCTGATCGGCCACTACGCGGGCGGGCGGATCATTCTGGACGAGCAGCGGCTGGCCGATCAGGAGCTGCGCGAGTTCGACAAGGTCTTCGTGGTCGCCTGCGGCAGTTCGTATCACGCGGGCCTGCTGGCCAAGTACGCCATCGAGCACTGGACCCGGCTGCCCGTGGAGGTCGAGCTGGCCAGCGAATTCCGTTACCGCGACCCGGTTCTGGACCGCTCCACCCTGGTGGTCGCCATCTCGCAGTCCGGCGAGACCGCCGACACGCTGGAGGCCGTGCGTCACGCCAAGGAGCAGAAGGCGCGAGTCCTGGCCATCTGCAATACCAATGGCGCGCAGATCCCGCGCGAGTCCGATGCCGTGCTCTACACCCGCACCGGCCCGGAGATCGGCGTGGCCTCGACCAAGGCGTTCCTGGCCCAGATCACCGCCAATTATCTGGTCGGCCTGGCGTTGGCGCAGGCGCGGGGCACCAAGTATCCGGACGAGGTGGCGCGCGAGTTCGCCGAACTGGAGTCCATGCCGAAACTCGTTGCCCAGGTGCTGGAGTCGGCCGACCGGGTGCGGGAGATCGCCCGCCAGTTCGCGCACGTCCCGACCGTGCTGTTCCTGGGCCGCCATGTCGGCTACCCGGTCGCCCTGGAGGGCGCGCTGAAGCTCAAGGAACTGGCCTACATGCACGCCGAGGGTTTCGCGGCGGGCGAGCTGAAGCACGGTCCGATCGCCCTCATCGAGGACGGGCTGCCGGTCTTCGTGGTCATGCCCTCCCCGAAGGGCCGCGCGGTGCTGCACTCCAAGCTGCTCAGCAATATCCGGGAGATCCAGGCGCGCGGTGCGCGCACCATCGTCATCGCCGAGGAGGGCGACGACACGGTGCGCCCGTTCGCCGACCACCTGATCGAAATCCCGTCGGCCCCAACGCTGTACCAGCCGCTGCTGTCCACGGTTCCGCTGCAGATCTTCGCCGCCGAGGTGGCGCAGGCCCGCGGCTACGACGTCGACAAGCCGCGCAACCTGGCCAAGTCCGTCACCGTCGAATAGCCGCGCGGCTACTGGACGGTGACCGTGCCCTTCATGTCCGGGTGCAGCGGGCACAGGTAGCGGTAGGTGCCGGGCGTGGTGAAGGTGTGGCTCCACTCGCCCTTGTGGATGATCGGGCTGTTGATGCCCAGCGCGACGTCGCCGATGCCCTGCACGGCGTGCGGGGCGCGGTCGTCGAACTTCCAGGTCACGGTGTCCCCGGCCTTGACGGTGATGTCGGCCGGGGAGAACTTCATGTCCTTCACCTCGACGGTCACCGCGGCGGCCACCGCCGGACCGGTGGTGGTGGCCGTCGCGGAGGCGGCCGGAGCGGCCGTGGTCGAGGTGGCCGCGGTCTTCGAGCCTTCCGACGAGCAGCCCCCGGCCACCAGCGCTCCGGCCACGACGGCGACGAGAAGCAGGACACGCGAAGACGACTGGCGACGGATCGACATGCCAGCCAGGTTAGTACCCGGCGTTAGCGCGCCATTCGCGGGCACCGCGCTGACCTGCGCCGCGATCCGCCAGGCGTAGTCTCCTGAAGCGCAGGCAATCACATCCGGGAGGCGAGCATGACCGCACCGGCGGTGCGCGGGTACTACACGGCCGACGAGGTCCGGGCCGCGGAGGCCGAGCTGTTCACCAGGGTGCCCGAGGGAATGCCCATGCGGCGGGCCGCCTTCGGCCTCGCCGACGTGGTGGCGCGGGAACTGCGCGAACGCACCGGGGGCGTCGCCGGTCGCGCCGTGACCCTGCTGGTCGGGTCGGGCGACAATGGCGGCGACGCGCTGTGGGCGGGCTCGTTCCTGCGGCGGCGCGGGGTCGCGGTACGGGCGGTCCTGCTGGTACCGGAGCGTGCCCACGCGGCGGGCCTGACTGCCTTGCGCCGGGCGGGCGGTCGGATTCTCGCCGTCACCGCCATCGCCGAGGAACTGCGGGAAACGGATCCGCCCCGGCACGGGCTGCTGCAACACGTCTACCCCGACACCTCCGTGCCCTATCGGGTCGGGCAGCTGCTGGGTGCACCGGATCTGGTGGTGGACGGCATCGTCGGCATCTCCGGTCGTGGCCCGCTGCGCCCGGTGGCGGCCGAACTGGTTGCGGGCGTGCGCTGTCCGATCATCGCCGCCGACCTCCCCTCCGGCGTCGATCCCGATACCGGAGCCGTGACCGGTCCGGCCGTCCGCGCGGACGTCACCGTCACCTTCGGCGCCCGCAAGCCGGTGCACGCGCTCGCCGCACCGCACTGCGGCCGAATCGAGCTGGTGCCCATCGGATTACGACTGCCCGAGGCGAATCTCATCGCGCTGGAACCGCGGGCGGTCGGCGCGGGCTGGCCGGTTCCGGGCCCCTCGGACGACAAGTACAGCCAGGGCGTCACCGGCGTCTGCGCGGGCAGCGGCACCTATCCGGGCGCAGCCGTGCTGTGCACGGGTGGCGCGGTCGCCGCCACCTCGGGCATGGTGCGCTACGCGGGCACCGGCGCGGAACAGGTCCTCGCTCATTTTCCGGAAGTGATTGCCGCCGAGACCATTTCCGCGACCGGCCGGGTCCAGTCCTGGGTCTTCGGCCCGGGCGCGGGCACCGACGCCGCCGCCCGCGACCGGCTGGCCGAGATCCTGGCCACCGACCTGCCCGTGGTGGTGGACGCAGACGGCCTCACCCTGCTCGCCGCCGAACCCGGTCTGGTCACCGGCCGCACCGCCCCGACCGTCCTCACGCCGCACGCTGGCGAATTCGCCCGCCTGACCGGTGCCGAACCCGGCCCCGACCGTGTCGCCGCAGTGCGCAAACTCGCCGAATCCTGGCAGGTGACAGTGCTTTTGAAGGGCCGCGCCACCCTGATCGCGGGCCCGCGCTTCCCGGTCTTCGTCAATGAGGCGGGCGGCTCGTGGGCCGCCACCGCCGGTTCCGGTGACGTCCTGTCCGGCATCGTCGGCGCGCTCCTGGCCCGCGGCCTCCACCCGTCCTGGGCCGCCGCGGCCGCGGCCCGCGCCCACTCCCTGGCCGCGAATCTCGCCGCCCACGCCACCACATCCGCGGGAGCCCCGATCTCCGCCTCCCCGTTGCTCTCCCACGTCCGCGAGGCCATCGGCACCCTCCGGGAGCTCGCCGCCTGATCCTCCGGCTCCGGTGATTCCCGGAATTCGGTGTCTTGGCGCGAGACCTTCGTCGGCTACGCGCTGTTCCATCCCGGCGACTTCACGCAGCGGTACCGGTAGCGGCGGCGCGCAGGGCGGTCCGCGCGGCCGTGACGATCGGATGGGCGCCGGTGCCGCGGCGGTAGGCGAGGTGGGTGCGGCGGCGGGCCGGTAGCGCGGTGAGGGTGACGCCCCGGGGTGTGGAGCGGGCGCCCAGGTCGGGGACGAGTGCTACGCCCTGCCCCGCGGCGACGAGCGCCAGCACGGTGCCGAAGTCGTCGGCGTGGTGGCGGATGCGCGGGGTGAATCCCGCGGCGAGACAGGCGCGGACCGTCATCTCGTGGCAGAGGGTGCCTGGTGTGCCCGCGATCCACGGCGAATCGGACTGTGCGGCAAGCGGTCCGGGTCCGCGGGCGGCCAGGTGGATGGTTTCCTCGAACAACGGCTCGGTGTCGAGGCCGGGTTCGGGTGCGAGGGGAACGTAGTCGTACTCCTGCAGCAGCGCGATATCCAGGGTCTCGGCCCGCAGAGCAGCGGGGGCGGCCGCCGGATCCAGTTCGGTGACAAGCAGTTCCAGCCGCGGATGGTCGCGGCTCAGCGATACCAGCGCTGGGGAGAGGATGGCGTGCACAGCGGTCGGGAACGCGCCGATGCGCAGGGTGCCCGTGAGTTCGTTCCGGGCGGAGGCGAGTTCGGCGGTGGCCTCTTCCAGCACGGACAGGATGGTCTCGGCGTGCTCGACCAGCCGCAGCGCGGCCGGCGTGAGGGTGACGCTGCGTCCGGTGCGTTCCAGCAGCGGCACCCCGGCCTCCCGTTCCAGCGCGGTGAGCTGCTGGGACACCGCCGACGGCGTGTAGGTCAGGGCCTCGGCGACCGCGGCGATGGTCTTGCGGTGCGCGAGCTCGCGGAGCAGGCGCAGACGACGGACATCCAGCATCAGCTGATCTTATGCTCGGGTGAAGAATCGTGAAATGGACCTGAAGCCCGGCATCGATCACGCTGGTCGCATGACATTCACCGGCCTGTATGTGCCCCTGGTCACGCCCTTCACCGCCGACGGCGACCTGGCCGCCAACGCCCTGGAAGCGCTTGCCCACGAGGTCCTCGACGCGGGCGCGGCGGGCCTGGTCGCGCTCGGCACCACCGGCGAACCCGCCACCCTGACCGCGGCCGAGCAGGTCCGGGTCATCGATATCTGCGCGAGCGTCTGCCGCGAGCGCGCCGCCGCCCTCATCGTCGGCGCGGGCTCCAACACGACCCTCGACTCAGCCCGCGCCCTCACCGCCCTCGACCCGCGCGCCACCGCCGCCCTCGCGGTCGTCCCCTACTACCTGCGTCCGTCGGAAGCCGGTGTGGTGGAACATTTCCGGGCCCTCGCCGCCGCCAGCCCCGTGCCGCTGCTGATCTACCACATCCCGTACCGCACGGCCGTGCCCCTCAGCGCCGACACCCTGCTCCGCCTGGCCGAACTGCCGAATGTCGCGGGTTTCAAATACGCCGCCGGCGGCATCGACGACACCACGATCGCCTTCATGTCCCGGGTGCCCGGCCACACCTCGGTGCTCGCGGGCGACGATCTGTATGCCGCCCCGCTCCTGGCCCTGGGCGCGTCGGGCGCGATTCTCGCCTGCGCCAATGTCGCCCCCGCCGCCTACGCCGACCTGATCGCCGCCTGGCGCCGGGGCGAACTGGAATCCGGCCGCGAACTGGGCAACCGCCTGGCTCCGCTGGCCGCCGCCCTGTTCACCGAACCCAATCCCGTTGTCGTGAAGGCGGTTCTGGCCGCCCAGGGCCGCATCCCCGCCCCGGCCGTCCGGCTGCCGCTGCTCCCGGCAAGCGAGGGGTCGTTGTCCGCCGCGTCAGCGGCGATCGCCGCCGCGCAGGTGACAACTGGTTTCGTGAGGGCGGGGTAACTCGCCGGGTACGTCCAAAATCGGTTCGGCACCAAACCGCCGGCACGGGTGCACGACAGTCAACGGCTCTCAGCCGCCCGCTGAAGGCTCGGGGAGGCGGGGGAGCGGAGCGTGGCAGTATCGAGGGCGTGAAGAAGCCAGACCCACAGGTGGAGATCGTCGTCGACCTGGATGCCATTGCCCACAATGTGCGAATCCTGGCCGAGCACGCCGGTGACGCCGCGGTCATGGTCGTGGTCAAGGCGGACGGGTACAACCACGGTGCGGCCGAGGTGGCGCGGGCGGCCCTGGCGGCGGGCGCACGGGAACTCGGCACCACCACGGTCGGCGAGGCGGTGGAGCTGCGAGCCGCGGGGATCACCGCGCCGATCCTGTGCTGGCTCAACACCTCCGACACCGACTACGCGAGCGCCATCGCCGCCGATATCGAAATCGGCGTCTCCTCGTTCACGCAGCTCGAGGGCGTGGGGCAGGCGGCGCGGCAGCTCGGCCGGACCGCCACCGTGAGTCTCAAGGTGGACACCGGGCTCAACCGCAACGGCATCCCCACCGCCGAATTCCCCGAGGTGCTCGACCTGCTCGGGCGGCTGGTGGCCGAGGGGACGGTGCGCTTCCGCGCCGTCTTCTCCCACCTCGCACTCGCCGACGAACCGCAGCATCCGGTCAATGACAGGCAGCGCGAACGGTTCCTGGAGTTCATCGCCACCGCCAAGGAGCACGGCCTGCAGCCGGAACTGGTGCACCTGGCGAATTCCGCTGCCGCACTGACCCGTCCGGACCTCGCGTTCGACATGGTGCGCCCCGGCATCGCCGTGTACGGCCTGTCACCGATCCCGGAGCTGTCCGATTTCGACCTGCGTCCGGCCATGACCTTCCGCGCCCGGGTGCTCCGGGTGAAGCGGGTTTCGGCGGGGGAGGGCGTGTCCTACGGCCACGAGTGGACCGCCGACCGCGACACCACGGTCGCCCTCGTTCCGGCCGGCTACGCCGACGGCGTGCCGCGCCTGCTGGGCGGCCGATTCTCGGTGGCGCTGGGCGGCGTCCGCTACCCGCAGATCGGCCGGGTCTGCATGGATCAGATCGTGGTGGACCTGGGTGAGAACGAAGCCGGGGTCCGGGCGGGTGACACCGCGGTGCTGTTCGGTGGTGAGCCTGGTCACCCGCACGCCCAGGAGTGGGCCGACACGCTCGGCACCATCAACTACGAGATCGTCTGCTATCCCCGCGGCCGCGTGGTCCGTAGCCACGTCGGCGGTGACCGGTGACCGATCGCCGCATGCTCGCCACCGTCGAGGACACCGAGGCGCTGGGCCGCGAGCTAGCCGAACAATTGCATGCCGGGGATCTGGTGATCCTCGATGGCCCGCTGGGCGCGGGCAAGACCGCGCTCACCCGCGGCATCGCCGCCGGACTGGGTGTCGAAGGACGGGTCAGCTCACCGACTTTCATCATCGCCCGCCAGCACCGCGCCGGAACCCACCCGGGTGCGGTGGCGCTCGTGCACGTGGACGCCTACCGGCTCGGCGGCGACCTCGACGAACTCGACGCCCTCGACCTGGACACCGATCTCGACCACGCCGTGGTGGTGGTCGAATGGGGGCTGGGCGTCGCCGAACACCTGTCCGATCGGCATCTGCGCGTGCAGCTGCGCCGCGAACCCGAGTCCGATGTTCGCACCGCGGAATGGGAGTGGGTCGCCGCGAATTGAAACCGGACCGGAAAAGTCCCGGATGCGCCGGTAAGTTCCCGCAGGCAGACACCACGCCGAGTGGGCTGTACCACCCGGTATCGTAAAGACAATCATGCTGATATTGGCTGTCGACACCGCGACCCCCGCCGTCACAGCGGGACTGGTGGAACTGGAACCGGCGCAACCCGGGTCGAACGCACCGCAGATCACCACGATCACCGCCAAGGTGACCGTGGACGCTCGCGCGCACAACGAGGTGCTGACCCCGCAGATCCTGGCCTGCCTCGCCGAATCCGGCCGCTCCCGTGCCGATATCGCCGCTGTCGTGGCCGGTGTCGGGCCCGGGCCGTTCACCGGACTGCGCGTCGGCATGGCCACCGCGGCCGCCTTCGGTGACGCACTGGGCGTGCCGGTGTACGGGGTGTGCAGCCTGGACGCCATCGCCGCCGACACCGAGAGCTATCTGCGTGAGAGCGCCGACCCGATCGAGCTGCTGGTCGTCACCGACGCCCGCCGCCGCGAGGTGTACTGGGCGCGCTATCGCACCGCGGCCGGGGGCCGCATCCTGACGCGGTCCGAGGGACCCGAGGTGAGCAAGCCCGCCGATCTGGATCAGGCCGCCGCCACCGTGATCGCCGGATCCGCTTCGCACGTCGACTATTTCGATCTGCCGGTGCTGCCGGTCGAGACGCCGTCCCCGGCGGGCCTGGTGCGCTGCGCCGCCGCCGAGATCCTGGCCGGCGTCGTGCCCGCGCCGCTGGTGCCGCTGTACCTGCGCCGCCCCGATGCCGTCGAGAAGAGTTACGCGCAGGTGGGCCGATGACCATCCGCATCGAACCGATGCGGCCTGCCGACGTCACCCGCTGTGCCGAACTCGAGCAGGTGCTGTTCCCGGAGGACGATCCCTGGCACGAGGTTTCGTTCCTGTCCGAGCTGGCCGGACCGCACAACCGCTACATCACCGCGCGTGACACCGACGGCCGCATGATCGGCTACGCGGGTATCGCACTGCTCGGCACCGCCGAACATCCCGAGGCCGAGGTCCACACCATCGGCGTCGATCCCGCCGAGCACCGGCGCGGCATCGGCACCCTGCTGCTGGAGGCGCTGCTGCTGGAGGCCGGGCGCCGCGGCGGGCCGGTGTTCCTCGAGGTCCGCACCGACAACGCGCCCGCCATCACGCTCTACGAGAAGCACGGCTTTCACATCATCGGATTGCGCAAGAACTACTACCAGCCCAGCGGGGCCGACGCGTACACCATGCGGCGACCCGCCATGGCCGGCTTCCCGCAGGACGGATTCACCACCGACGCCGAGGTCTCGTCATGATCGTCATGGGTATCGAAAGCTCCTGCGACGAAACGGGAGTCGGCATTGTGCGCCGACTGCCCGGCGGCAGCTGCGAACTGCTCGCCGACGAGGTCGCCTCCAGTGTGGACCAGCACGCCCGCTTCGGCGGCGTGGTGCCCGAGATCGCCTCCCGCGCACACCTCGAGGCCATCGTGCCCGCCATGCGCCGCGCGCTGGCCACGGCAGGCATCAGCAAGCCCGACGCCCTCGCCGTCACCATCGGCCCCGGTCTCGCGGGCGCGCTGCTGGTGGGCGTGGCGGCGGCGAAAGCCTATGCGGCGGCCTGGGATATCCCGTTCTACGCGCTCAACCACCTGGGCGGGCACGTGGCCGTGGACACCCTCGAACACGGTCCCATGCCCCCGGCGGTCGCGCTGCTGGTGTCCGGCGGGCACACCCACCTGCTGCAGGTCGCCGATCTCGCCCACCCCATCACCGAATTGGGCAGCACGGTCGACGACGCCGCGGGCGAGGCCTTCGACAAGGTGGCCCGCCTGCTCGGTCTCGGCTACCCGGGCGGGCCGGTGCTGGATTCCATTGCCACCGAGGGCGATCCGAGCGCCATCGCCTTCCCGCGCGGCATGACCGGCCCTCGCGACCCGCGTTACGACTTCTCCTTCTCCGGATTGAAGACCGCCGTCGCGCGCTATGTCGAAGCGGCGCAACGGGAGGGCCGCGAGCTGCCCATCCCGGATATCGCGGCGTCCTTCCAGGAGGCCGTGGCGGATGTGCTCACCATGAAGGCGGTGCGCGCGGTCCAGGACACCGGCGTCGACACCCTGGTGCTGGGCGGCGGCGCGACCGCCAACTCCCGCATCCGCTCGATGGCCGAAGAGCGCTGCACCGCAGCGGGTATCACCCTGCGCGTCCCCAAGCCGCGCCTGTGCACCGACAACGGCGTCATGATCGCCACCCTCGGCGCCCACGTGATCGCCGGCGGCGCAGAGCCTTCCGAACTCAGTGTCGCCACCGACCCCGGCCTTCCGGTCTCCACCAGCCACCTGTGAACGCTGCCTGTAAAGGCTCGTGGGCGGTTCGGCGAATGCCGAGGCGACAACCGATTTCGTGACGTTCGGGGTAACTCATCGGGTACGTCCGAACTCGGTTCGGCACCCAACCGCCGGCACGGGTACGCGACCGTCGACGGCTCTCAGCCGGCCGCTGAAGTCTCGGCGAGGCGGGGGGACTCGGTCGGCGGCAGCGAGGTGCCGAGCAGCGGCCCGAACAGGCGGGGGAGATCCGCGGGGAACGGGATCTGGGGTAGGTCGGGATCCGGGCGCAGCGGCGGCTGGGCGGTGCTACTGGGCGCGACGGGCGCGCCGCCGGCCGAACCGGTGAGGGGCGTCGGAGCCGCGGCCGTGGTGCGGCGCTGGGTGGTCGTGGTGCTGGTGGAGCCGCCCGAAGGACCCGTCGGCGTGGTCTGCGGGACCGGCTGCTGCGGGCCGGTTGTGGACGGCGAGTAGTGGGTGTTCTGCGGCTCGGGCACCACGAATTCCTTGACCCCGTACCCGACGATCAGTCCGACCACCACGATCGCGCCCGCCAGCGTGCCCGCGAGCTTGGTGAAGGTGCCGATCGGCGCGTCCGAGCCCAGGCCGATCACCGGGAAGGTGCTGCTCGGTGTGGTCGAATCCGCCACCAGCGCCGCGCCTTTCGCGATCGCGGCCTCCGGCTCCGGCACGGTGACGACCGGCACGTCGAGCTCGCGCTCCAGCCCCACCACCATGATCGGCACATTGGCGCCGCCGCCGATCACGGCGACCGCCTCCGGGAACTTCGGGGCGCGCGCGAAGACGGCACGGGAGAACACCGCCAGCTCGCGTAGCAGGTCGGCGACGATCTCCTCGAAGTCCACCCGGGTCAGTTTGAGCGGCTGCCCGGCCACATGGTCGATGGTGACCGCCGGAACCACCGATAGGTGCTCCTTGGCGGCGCGGCTGCGGTTGAGCAGGATGCCCCGGTTGGGGCGGATGCCGCGGCGGGACAGGTGACAGTCCAGCAGATGCTGCAGGATCAGCTCGTCGATGGCGTTGCCGCTGATGGCGGTGGTGCGCTCGGTGCGCAGCACGCTGTCGTCGGCGTGGTCGGCCACGGTGACCGTGGTGCCGGTGGCCCCGATGTCGATGATTGCCACCGTGTTCCAGCGGTCCAGCAGGCCGGTGTGCCGCAGATAGGCCAGGGCCGCGGTGCTCTCCGGGATGAGCTGTACGCTGTGCCGCTGCCGGCCGATCGCCGAGCGGATGATCTGGGCCTGCTCCCGGTCCCGGTAGGCGACCGCGATGTCACTGGGCGGGGCCGAGTAGGGCTCGCGGTGGCCGTTGCCGCGGGCGATCGGATGGGCACCGACCGGATGCACGCTGTCGCGCGGGATCTGGATGGTCATCAACTCGATCGAGGAGGCCACCAGATCACCGACGTCGGAGTGGGCGGTATCGGCTGTCACGACGCGGTAGTCGAAGTTCTGGGCGCCGTTGGGCGCGGTGGCGACCGTCGCCGAGCACACCACCTCGCTTCCGGCGGAGATGCCGAGGGATGTTCGCATGTTCACCTCCCTTCGAGCGGATGGTCCGGGTGGAGACGACCATCTCGAACGGACTCCGGACGCGTCCTACGGGTAGCGGACGTCTCCGAGCTTCGGATCGCGGCGGGCCCTTGTCCGATAGGGCATCCGGACCTGCCACTGATCACTTGCGGTCTTGCTCTCTTCTCGAGCCCGCGCGCAGGGTCGCCGCGCGGTTAGCGGGGTGAAGCAGTTGTGAAACTCTCGACGGTGCACGTGGCGGGACCGAGTCGGTCTCGTCGCGTGGCCGACGTCAATGGTGTCACAATCCGTTATCCGAACGTTACAGATTTTCGGATTTCTTTGGAAGCCCTCAGATTCCCGGGCCGTCGTGTCGGCGAGTCGCGTTGTCCAGCGGTGTTGCCATGCTGTCCAGCGGCGTTACAGATAACACCGGGTGTCGAGTAGCAGTGCCCGGCCTTGAGCGCTGGCACTCCCGTGTATAGAGTGCTAGTTGGCACTGGGTTAGTGCTGAGGTGCCAGCTGATGACTACTGAGCAGAGGTCCCGGCACCCGCGACGACGGGGCTGATTGCGCAGGGTCACACACATGACCGAAACCGTGAGTCCGGGGAACAGCCCCGGACGCGACGAATCCCCTGAAAGTGGAGGGCTCAACGTGGCGAGCGTGAACATCAAGCCGCTCGAGGACAAGATCCTCGTCCAGGCCAACGAGGCCGAGACGACGACCGCCTCCGGCCTGGTCATCCCCGACACGGCGAAGGAGAAGCCCCAGGAGGGCACCGTCATCGCCGTGGGCCCGGGTCGCTGGGACGAGGACGGCGAGAAGCGGATTCCGCTGGACGTCAAGGAAGGCGACGTCGTCATCTACAGCAAGTACGGCGGCACCGAGATCAAGTACAACGGTGCGGAGTACCTGATCCTGTCGGCTCGCGACCTGCTGGCCGTCGTCACCAAGTAAGAACGCTCCAACTCTCGGGGCTCTCAGGGGCTTCCCCTGAAACCCCATGGAGAGACACCGCCCCGGAGTCGCAGCTGCCAATACAGCAACCGGCCCGGGGCGGAGTGCGTTCCGACCCAACTCATTTCAGGAGTAGGTACATGGCAAAGCAGATCGAGTTCGACGAGAAGGCTCGTCGGGCGATGGAGCGCGGCGTCGACAAGCTCGCCGACGCCGTCAAGGTCACCCTGGGCCCGCGCGGCCGGCACGTGGTGCTGGCCAAGGCGTTCGGCGGCCCGACCGTCACCAACGACGGCGTGACCATCGCTCGCGACATCGACCTCGAGGACCCGTTCGAGAACCTGGGCGCGCAGCTGGTCAAGAGCGTCGCCACCAAGACCAACGATGTCGCCGGCGACGGCACCACCACCGCCACCGTGCTGGCGCAGGCCCTCATCAAGGGCGGCCTGAAGAACATTGCCGCCGGCGCCAACCCGATGACCCTGGGCAAGGGCATGAACAAGGCCGCCGAGGCGGTCGCCGCGGCCCTGCACGCCGCCGCGACCCCGGTCAACGGCGAGAAGTCCATCGCGCAGGTCGCCACCGTGTCCTCGCGGGACGAGGAGATCGGCGCGCTGGTCGCCGAGGCGCTGACCAAGGTCGGCAAGGACGGCGTCGTCACCATCGAGGAGTCCTCGGGTCTGCAGACCGAGGTCGCCATCACCGAGGGCGTGCAGTTCGACAAGGGCTACCTGTCCCCGTACTTCGTCACCGACCCGGAGACCATGCAGGCGGTCTACGAGGACGTCTGGATCCTGCTGAACCGCGAGAAGATCAGCTCCCTGCCGGACCTGCTTCCGCTGCTGGAGAAGATCGCGGAGTCGGGCAAGCCGGTCGTCATCATCGCCGAGGACGTCGACGGCGAGGCGCTGTCCACCCTGGTGGTCAACGCGATTCGCAAGACCCTCAAGGTCGTCGCCGTGAAGGCCCCGTTCTTCGGTGACCGCCGCAAGGCGTTCCTGGACGACCTGGCCATCGTCACCGGCGGCACCGTGGTCAACCCGGACCTGGGCATCACCCTGCGTGAGGCCGGCCTGGACGTGCTGGGCAAGGCCCGCCGCGTCGTGGTCACCAAGGACGAGACCACCATCGTCGAGGGCGCCGGCGCGCAGTCCGACATCGACGGGCGAGTTGCCCAGCTGCGCAAGGAGATCGAGAACACCGACTCCGACTGGGACCGCGAGAAGCTGGAAGAGCGCCTGGCCAAGCTGGCCGGCGGCGTCGCCGTCATCAAGGTCGGCGCGGCCACCGAGACCGAGCTCAAGGAGCGCAAGTACCGCGTCGAGGACGCCGTCGCGTCCGCCAAGGCCGCGGTCGCCGAGGGCATCGTTCCCGGCGGTGGCACCGCCCTGGTGCAGGCCGCGTCCACGCTGAACGCCCTGCGCGACTCGCTCTCCGGCGACGAGGCGGTCGGCGTCGAGGTCGTGCGTCAGGCCCTGCTGTCGCCGCTGTTCTGGATCGCCAGCAATGCCGGCGTCGACGGCGCGGTCGTCGTGTCCAAGGTGTCCGACGGCAAGCACGGCTTCAACGCCGCCACCCTCACCTACGGCGACCTGGTCGCCGAGGGCGTCATCGACCCGGTGAAGGTGACCCGTTCCGCGGTGGAGAACGCCACCTCGGTGGCCCGCATGGTGCTCACCACGGAGTCCGCGATCGTCGACAAGCCGGTCGACGAGCCTGCCGACGCGCACCACGGTCACGCCCACTGACCCAGCCCCGCTGACGTCAGCTCAGGCCCCCGGACAGCCCGCTGTCCGGGGGCCTCGCCGTCTCCGAACCCCAACCGCGCCATCCGACTTCCTCCGGCGCGATCCGGCCGTCGGCGCGACTGCGCCACGCCCCGCATCGCCATGGTGACGCCCGCACTCGCCATGGCCGCGCCCACTGCCATGGTGATGGCCGGGTTGCCGTGAGGCCCGGACTGCTTTGCGCCACTGTCATTTTCGGGCCGCCACGCCCTGTCCGCCGAGGCACTGCCGGCCTCGTTCCATGAAAGTTCCAATGCGCGAACGGAATCCGACCGACGCGAGGTATCGGTCCGGGTATGCGGGCCCGCACCGGTTTTCGGATCCGCGCGGGAGTCAGCGCGCCGGGGAGTTCGTCAGCGTAGGCCCGGGGTAGGAGTCGGTCGGTGACGGCGTCAGCCAATTCGGGCCCAGTGGCCCGGAGACGGGCGGGAGCGGTATGGCGGGAGATGGGTCCCGGAGATCGCCCGAATGGGAGTCGGTGAAGGCGTAGAGACCCCCGACGACGAGAGTGAGAGCGGCCAGTCCCGCGAGGCCACGGCGGTAGGAGCGAATGGAGATGCTGAGGAGTCGCATACGAATCGGTCTTTACCGGCAAAGCATGCAGCCGAAACCGGTCAGGCGACCTGAATCGGCGGCATGCACAGGGGCCTCGCGGGCGTGACGGGTTCTGGACCTCTTACTTCGGGAAATGAGCTCTCAGTCGTGGATCGGACTGGGGGAGCGGCCGTTTCCGTGGTGGAGACCGGGGTGGGAACGGTGGATCGTGTTCGGCGGTGCCTGGTCTGTGGCTATCGCGGCGAGAAGGCGGTCGCGGAGCGCGGGCGGTGGCGGTACGGCCACCGCGGACGCGGCCAGCATGATGGCTTCTCGGGTCTGCTGCACTTCCTGGGTGAAGGCGGCGCGCAGTACAGCGTCGTCGGTATCCAAAAGGTCCGCCACTGCGCGCTGATCTTCGTCGCCGATCGATCCGAGCGCGACAGTGTGCGCGAGATCGATCTGGCTTTCTTTCATCTCACGTCACTCCCAAACTTTTCTTGAGTCGTGTCAATCCATCCCGTATACGGGACTTAACGGTCGGTAACCCCACGCCCAGATGGGCTGCGACCTCGGCGTACGTGCGTCCGCCGAAGTACGCGAGGGAGATGGCTTCCCGCTGCGTCTCCGTCAACGTCGCCAGGCCGGCGAGCACCGCCTGCTGTTCCAGCCGGCGCCCGACCTCCTCGGTGACTTCGTCGAATTCGTTGCCGAGGGTGCTGGTGCCGTACGCGACCTCGCGCAGGGCGTGCGCCTGCTCGGCCCGAACCCGGTCGACCGCGCGCCGATGGGCCAGCGTCATCAACCAGGTGACGGCGGAACCCTTGGACGGGTCGAAGTTGGCTGCCGTGCGCCAGATCTGGAGATAGACCTCCTGCGTGGTCTCCTCCGCATAGCCCGGATCATGTAGCACGCGTAGAACCAGGCCGAACACTCTCGCGCTGGTGCGGTCGTACAGCTCGGCGAACGCCTGCTGATCCGACTGCCCGCAACGCTCGAGGAGTGCGGCTAGTTCCAGACTTTCGGCTGCGCGCGCCGTCACCGCAGAGTCCACGCTGGGCGTTTCCGCCCCTCCGTCCCTCGAGCTCTGGAACGAGTTGCCCTCTGCGGCAGGCGGCCGCGCTGTCACAACGCTCCGTTCTGTGTCATCGGCCACGAGGGTAGCGTGCCGCTATAACCTCCTCTCGCGTGGGGGTATCGGCAAAGAGACTGTGGCAGAGTGGCTTTCCATTGCACCGAAACGTCGCATACATGACATTCGAGACATGACGTGACGCCGGTCGTCGCCGACCCTCTCGAGCGGTGCCGGGTGTTTGCTAGACATTCGGCACGCCATCGCTGTCGGATGGGAGGAATCTCGAGCCCACCCGGTCGCCGTCCTCAGCGATACCGCTGGTGAACACCAGTCACGCGAGTTTGCCTGGAGCGCAGAACGGGTAGGTCAGGCGACGATGCGCCGGCGGTTGCGGCGGGCGTGTAGCTCACGCTCGGTCTCGGACATGCCGCCCCAGATGCCGTAGGGCTCGCTGACCTTCAGCGCGTGCGACCGGCACTGCAGCAGCACCGGGCAGGACTTGCAGATCTCCTTGGCGCGTAGCTCGCGCTGGGCCCGGGCGCGGCCGCGTTCGCCGTCCGGGTGGAAGAACACCGCGGAGTCCTGGCCGCGGCAGGATCCGCGCATCTGCCAATCCCAGACATCGGCGTTCGGACCTGGGAGGTGGGTCGGCATAGGCATGGTGAACTCCTCATGGTGCGAGCTCGTCGGCATTGTCGAGCGGTGCTGGTGGCAAACAGGTGGCCGCATCGCCGTGGCCCGGCGATCGCACTTCGTCGGCTCCGAATTCGACACGACGCCAACGACGGCGATGACGTACGTTAGGTCGGACAACGAATTCGAGTCAATAGCTTCATTCGACTCGAGCCGAATACGTGCACATTAGAGAATTAACATCCTCGCTATTTACAAAACCGGCTGCCTGTGGTGATACTGATCGGTTGCCCAGTACCGTGACCAAGCTGTGATAGCCCATCCGACTGGTCGAAATGCCTGGTAGCAGCAGCTTTTCGGGGGTCGGTACCTGTCACTCGATCTATGCAAGAGTCTCGATCAGAGTGATCTCAGCCATTGGACATCTCGCGCTGAGTAGGGTAGAGATGGCCGATTCGCGGCCGTCAGGTTAATAGCGCGAAACGCTATACGAATTCCTTACGGGCGTGCTGGGCGATAGCGAGAACAGATTTACGGAGTGGAAACACAAAGGCGCTCGTGAATGCTGATCGATAGCTGGGGGCTTGTGGTATGTCGGCTGCCCTCACTTGCCCCGGCACTGGTTACAGTGCGGCTGTGCCTGTGCTCGAAGTGAACTCCGAACTCGCCGACGCCGCTTTCGGCGCCACGCCGGAACGTGCTGCCACCGGGTTGCCCGCGGCCGCCGATGCCGCCGAATCCTGGTTGCGAGCAGTCTCGCTCAGTGGAATCGGACACTACGCCGCCGCGCGCGCCGAGCTCGGCCGCGCCCGCCGCGCCAGCACCGACCTCGCACTGCTGTCGCTCACCCACAGCACCGAGGCCTCTTTGCTGCGCCAGCTCGGCTGGCACGGCGACGCCGCCGTCGCCGACGGCCGCGCGGCCGCCCTCGCCCTGCCCGCCGTCGCCGGCGATCTTGCTCCCGTGGCCGCGCTGGCCGCGACCCCGGCGGAAATCAGGCGCGCCGAAGCGGTTTGCGATGCGTTGACCGGACTCGCCGCCGATGCTCTCGGCACCCTCCGCCCGGCGCTTGCCGCCCGGCTGCTGGATCGTTGCCGCAAATACCTCGACGTTCATCTGGCCGATGCCGCGAGTGTGTGGCGCCCGCGTGTCCGACTGCACTGGGTGGCTGCCGAGACAGCGCTGTCGGCCCCCGGCTCCGGTTTGATCTCCGCCCCCGCGGCCGAGCTCGCGGCGGGCGGTCGCCCGGCTCCGGCCGATCCCGCCCTGGCCCACGCCGAGGCCGCCCTCGCCCTCGCGGAAAACTCGCCCTCGCTGCGGCATCGAGTGAAATCCCGGCTACTTCTGGCCGCCGCCAGCGCCGCCGCGGGCGACCTCGACCGATCCCGGGCTCTCGCAACCGAAGTCGATCGGGACTGCGCCGAACATGAGCTGCTGCCGTTGCGCTGGGCCTGCGCCATGCTGCGCTCCGGCGTCGAACCCGGAGGTGACGGCGCGATCGTGGCCGCCGAGTGCGCGCGGTTGCTGGACGCTCGCGGCGGGCGATTGCGTTCGGCCAGCGGTCTTCTCGGTCATCCCTGAGTAGCCCCCGGGACTTCCCTGAGTCGTCCCGGAGAAGGACCCCGTAACGGCTGGCATGAATGCGCCAGCCGCTATTGTTGGACCGTTCCGCCCCCATCGGCGGAAGCACCGGCTCTCCCGCCGCCGTGCCACTCTCGAAAACGCCAGGAACAGCTCTGACGATGAACAACACGGGTGAGGAGTTGGATCCCGCAGTCGTCGCTGCCGCAGCGCAGGGCGACCGGGCGGCCCTTTCCCAGGTACTGGTGAGCATCCGCCCCCTCGTGGTGCGGTATTGCCGTGCGCGCATCGGATCGGCCGAACGTGGCCAGCTCTCCGCTGACGACGTCGCGCAGGAGGTTTGTCTGGCCGTCATGACCGCCCTCCCCAGGTACCAGGATCAGGGTCGGCCGTTCATGGCTTTCGTCTACGGCATCGCCTCGCACAAGGTCGCAGACGCCCACAGAAATTCCGCCCGTAACAAGGCGGACGCCATGGCCGAAGTACCGGATGTCATATCCACCGACCAGGGACCGGAGCAGCGAGCTCTCGAATCCGAAACGAGCCGGCAGATGAACGCTCTGCTGGCGACCTTGCCGGAAAAGCATCGAGAAATCCTGATCCTTCGCCTGGTCATGGGTCTGTCGGCTGAAGAAACTGCAGTCGCCGTGGGCAGTACGGCGGGTGCTATACGAGTCGCCCAGCACCGGGCACTCGCGAAACTCAAGTCTCAAGTGGCGAGGGCAGGTGAAATGTATGGCTAGGGATGGCGAGCGCGGTCGGGGCGACTGGAAGGCGCGACCTGGATCGCAGAACAGCGGTCCCTACGCCGAGGCGTCCGGTGATACCGGGCCGGTGGACATTGCCGCGGTGCGACGCGACGATGCACTGATCGACGCCATCTCCGGCGACGGCCCCGTGCAGACGGGTACTTCGGAGGAGTATCAGCTCGCCGCTTTGCTGGCGGACTGGCGCGCGGAGATCGTGGCCGAGCCGTTGCCGGCCGGACCGGACCTGGATGCCATTGTCGCCGCGGTCAACCAGGAGATCGGCGCACGGCAGGCCAGAATCGGCGCGTCGAATCGCGGGCGACTGAGGCTCGTCCGGCCCATCCTGGGTACGGCGGCGGCCGTGGCACTCGTCATCGGAGGCCTGACGGCGTTCTCCTACAACGCGAGTCCTGGCGATCCGCTCTGGCGGGTCAAGGAGGTCGTGTTCAGCGAACAGGCCCAATCGACGGTTGTCTCGCGGGCGGACAGTGATCTGGTACAGGCGCAGCAGCTCATCGCGCAGGGCAAGGCCGACGAGGCCAAGCCGCTGATGGAGCGTGCCGCCGACAATGCCTCCCAGGTCAACGACTCCGGCAAGAAGGACAACCTGACCGACCGCTGGCAGCAGCTGTACGCGGTGCTGCAGCAGAAGGCGCCCGAGGTGGCCAGCTCGCTGGCGTCGATCGCCCCGACCGGCAGCACCACCAAGGCCCCGGTCGTGACGACCACGCCGAATCAGCCGGTGCCGCCGGTGAATCCGCCGACCAAGACCGATGGCGGCCCGTCGTCGACCGTCGATTCGCGGCCGATCGAAACCGCGCCGAGCCCGAATCCGGGCACCGGAGGCGGAGTTTCGACGGTGCCGACCGTTCCGCCGGTGACCACCCTGCCGTCCCTGCCGCAGGAATCCGAATCGCCGGTGGTGCCGCCGACCGGTGGTGGCGGGAACCCGACGTCGGCCGTGGTTCCGAGCGGAGGCAATACCGGTGGCGGTACGACGGGTGGCGGTACGACGGGTGGCGGCCTGCAGCCGCCGCCGGTCGAAAAGCCCTCGCCCGTCGCGCCCGTCCCGTCCACGATCGTCCTGCCGACCGGCGGCGGCCTGCTGCCGCCGGCTCCGTTGCCGGGGACGCACTAGGACACCCGCTTCACCCGATCGTCGTGCGCCGATCGGGTTTTCACGTCAGCGGGGCGGAACGGCCTTCGCAGGACATGCGAAAAGGGCCTGCATCCTTGGGATGCAGGCCCTTTTCGATGAATCAGACGTCGAACCCGTCGAATCCGTCGCCGTGCAGTGCCTCGTTCATGGAAGCGTCCGCGTAACCGCGGCAGTAGTCCCAGGTGACGTAGGCCTCGGGCGTCGGGTCGTAGGCGGGCTCGTGCGGTCGCACCGTGCCGTCCACCAGTAGCTGGAGGAGGTTGGCGCGCAACATGTCCCAGTCGTGGTAGTGATCCTGCCGGCAGTCCTCACAGCTGACCACGAGACCGCGGATGCCGCGGTGGGCCAGCAGCGCCTCGTAGACCGCGAGGTCGGCGAGATCCTCTTCGACCGCTAGGCGCTCGTGAGGATCCAGCGGCTCCCCCGGCTCGATGGCATCGAGCGCGGCCGACGGGTCGGAGGGGTCTCCGGCGAACGGATCCGGCGGCAAGCCAGGTGGTAGATGGTCACGCACAGTCCCACGGTACGCAGAACCACCCCATGTGCGCCAGCGCTGAAGGGGATTTGCCCTCACTTCGCTGGTGGTGCGGCGCACAGTGCGCTCTCGGTGTGGCGCGCGGTGTTGTCCTGGGCAGGCACAGTGGTTGTCCTGGGCAGGTGTAGTGATGTCGTGGCTGCCGACACAGTAATGGCACGGCCGACAAACCGCAGCGGTTGTGGCCGTCGATACGGCGCTGTCAGGCCCACTGACGCGGGGTCGGGCGGGGTGCGGCGTGGAATTGTCGAGCCGATACCATGGTTGACCAAAGGCCGGGTAGCAAACGCCGGCATTGCCATTCATCCATGCGTCCACCGGTGCCCGGTCCGGTGGATGATGCCGAGGTCCAGGAGGGGTCGATCCGAATGAGCAGTCCCGTGACGGGCGAACGAAACACTGGCCGCCCCCATACGGGCGGCGACGATCCCAACAAGATCGCCATGCTCGGTCTCACCTTCGATGACGTGCTGTTGTTGCCCGCGGCCTCGGATCTTATTCCGAGCTCGGTCGACACCTCGAGCAAGCTGACGCGTGAGATCTCGCTGCGCACCCCGCTGGTGAGTTCGGCCATGGACACCGTCACCGAGGCGCGCATGGCCATCGCCATGGCGCGCGCGGGCGGTATGGGCGTGCTGCACCGCAATCTGTCGGTGGAGGCGCAGGCCGCGCAGGCCGAGACGGTGAAGCGGTCCGAGGCGGGCATGGTGACCGATCCGGTGACCTGTCGCCCCGATGACACGCTGGCCGAGGTCGACGCCATGTGCGCCCGCTTCCGCATCTCCGGTCTGCCGGTGGTGGACGAGCGCGGCATGCTGGTCGGCATCATCACCAACCGCGATATGCGGTTCGAGGTCGATCAGGACCGCAAGGTCGCCGAGGTGATGACCAAGGCGCCGCTGATCACCGCCCAGGAGGGCGTCACCGCCGAGGCCGCGCTGGGCCTGCTGCGCCGCCACAAGATCGAGAAGCTGCCGATCGTGGACGGCAGCGGCAAGCTGCGCGGCCTGATCACCGTGAAGGACTTCGTCAAGACCGAGCAGTACCCGAACGCCACCAAGGACCGTGACGGCCGCCTGCTGGTCGGCGCCGCGGTCGGCGTCGGCGAGGACGCCTGGGTCCGGGCCATGACGCTGGCCGAGGTCGGCGTGGACGTGCTGGTGGTGGACACCGCGCACGGTCACCAGTCGGGCGTGCTGCAGATGGTCTCCAAGGTCAAGGCCGAGGTCGGCGACCGAGTACAGATCGTCGGCGGCAATGTCGCCACCCGCGCGGGCGCCCTGGCGCTGGTCGAGGCGGGCGTGGACGCCGTGAAGGTGGGTGTGGGCCCCGGCTCCATCTGCACCACCCGCGTGGTCGCCGGTGTCGGCGCGCCGCAGATCACCGCGATCCTGGAGGCCGTGGCGGCGTGCAAGCCGCACGGTGTGCCGGTCATCGCCGACGGTGGTGTGCAGTACTCCGGCGACATCGCCAAGGCCATCGCGGCCGGCGCCTCGACCGTCATGCTCGGTTCGCTGCTGGCCGGTACGGCCGAGTCGCCCGGTGATCTGATCCTGGTGGGCGGCAAGCAGTTCAAGAGCTATCGCGGTATGGGTTCGCTGGGCGCCATGCAGGGTCGCGGCGAGGCCAAGTCGTACTCCAAGGACCGCTACTTCCAGGACGACGTGCTCTCGGAGAAGAAGCTGGTGCCCGAGGGCATCGAGGGCCGGGTTCCGTTCCGCGGCCCGCTGGATCAGGTCATCCACCAGCTGGTGGGTGGTCTGCGCGCGGCCATGGGCTACACCGGTTCGCAGAGCATCACCGATCTGCAGGCGGCGCAGTTCGTGCAGATCACGGCGGCGGGCCTGAAGGAGTCGCACCCGCACGACATCACCATGACCGTCGAGGCTCCCAACTACACCACCCGTTCGTAGCCGGACCGAACCGGCAAATACCAACGCCCACAAGGTTCGCGGCGCGTCTCGTTCTGGACTGAGCGGAGCGGGCGAGCGCAGCGGAGGAGCGGAGGGAGGGAAGAACGAGACCTCCAGCGCCGCGAACCCGCCCGGAGCGAAGCGGAGGGCAAATTAGACACAGGAGGACTGACGATGCGCGATATGGTCGAGATCGGCATGGGCCGGACCGCCCGGCGCACCTACGAACTGGACGATATCGACATCGTTCCGTCCCGTCGGACCCGCTCGTCCAAGCAGGTATCGCTGTCCTGGCAGCTGGACGCCTACCGCTTCGAGATCCCGTTCCTGGCGCATCCCACCGACGCGCTGGTGTCGCCGGAGTTCGCCATCGAGCTGGGTAAGGCCGGCGGTCTGGGCGTTATCAATGGTGAGGGCCTGTGGGCCCGGCACGCCGATGTGGCCGCCAAGATCCAGCAGCTCACCGAGGTCGGCGAGAAGGAGGGCACCGAGGCCGCGGTGGCGCTGCTGCAGGAGCTGCACGCCGCCCCGATGCAGCCCGATCTGCTGGCGGCCGCGGTCGCGCAGGTGCGCGCGGCCGGTGTCACCACCGCGGTGCGGGTGAGCCCGCAGAACGCGCGGGCGCTGACCCCGTCGCTGGTGCAGGCGGGCATCGACCTGCTGGTGGTGCACGGCACCATCATCTCGGCCGAGCACGTGGGCGACGGTGAGCCGTTGAACATGAAGACCTTCATCGCCGAGCTGGATGTGCCGGTGGTGGCGGGCGGTGTGTCCGATCACCGCACCGCGCTGCACCTGATGCGCACCGGTGCGGCGGGCGTCATCGTCGGTTACGGCTCCATGCAGGGCGCCACCACCACGGGTGAGGTGCTCGGCATCGGGGTGCCGATGGCCACCGCCATCGCCGACGCCGCGGCCGCGCGTCGCGACTACCTGGACGAGACCGGCGGGCGCTACGTGCACGTCATCGCCGACGGCGAGACGCTGACCTCGGGCCACATCGCCAAGGCGATCGCCTGCGGTGCGGACGCGGTCATGCTGGGCGTGCCGCTGGCCATGGCCCGGGAGACCCCCGGCAACGGCTGGTACTGGCCGTCGGCCGCCGCGCACCCGTCGGTGCCGCGCGGCGCGGTGCTGCCGTACGCCGTCGACGAGGAGCGCGTCCCGCTGGACCAGGTCCTCTACGGCCCCTCCAACGACCCGTTCGGTTCGCTGAATCTGGTTGGCGGCCTGCGTCGTTCGATGGCGAAGACCGGCTACAGCGACCTCAAGGAATTCCAAAAGGTCGGTTTGAACGTCCGCGCCTGACCACGGAGCACAGCCTCGCGCCCTTGTGTATTCACCCGAATGTGCAAGGGCGCGAACTGTATCCGACGTCCGTGCCGCCGGTTGACTTCGGCCGCTGTCGAAGTCCTGGATCGGCCGTTTCGTTCGCAAAGGTGACAACTGATTTCGTACCGATCCGGGTCTCTCGTCGGGTACGTCCACAATCGTCTCTACGACTCCCAAGCCGCACGCTGAAGGCGCGGAGCGGCGGGTATGCCGCGGAGGAATTCGCGGACCGCGGTGTTGACGGCCACGGGGTGGGTCATGTTCACCGTCTGCCGGGCGCCTTCGATTTCGAGGTAGTGGGCATTGGGGAGGCGGTCGGCGAGTTCGCGGGCGTGGGAGCGGGGGACGCCGGAGCGGGTGGGGTGGATGACCAAAGTGGGGCAGGTGATTTCGGATAGTCGGTCCAGGACCGAGTCCCTGCCCAGCAGGGCGCCGGCGGCCACCTCGGTGGCGGTGGGGTCGCGGGCGAGCCAGCGTTTCACCCAGACGGCGCGGTACCAGTCGTCGTCGCCGATGAGCCAGCGGGCGAGGTATTCGGCGAGGGCCGGGCGGGGCCCGTCCTCATACCATTTGTCGAGGAACCTACGGGCGTTGATGAGTTCGGCCGGGGTGGGTTCGTGCGCCTCGCTGGAGAGCAGGACGAGGGCGGCGACGCGGCCGGGGGCCAGCAGTGCGGTGCGCAGGGCGATGAAGCCGCCCTGCGAGATCCCGCCCACCACCGCGCGTTCCGCGCCGAGTTGGTCCAGTACGGTCAGCGCGTCCCGGGCGGAGGTCCAGTACGTGAACGGCAGCCCCTCATCGCGAGTGCGGCCGTGCCCGCGCGCATCCCAGGTCACGATCCGGAACTCGGGTGTCAGCGCCGCCTGTTGCGACGCGAACATCGTTCGGTCCATGAGGAATTCGTGCCCCAACAGCACCACCGGGCCTCCGCCCCCGCTGTCTTCGTAGTGGATCTCGGCATCGATCGCACGGGCGAATGGCACGAGGTAGAGGATAGCCAGCACCGGTGACAATCCGGCGAGCTTTCCTGCTCACCGCGACGCTCGGTGAGCACGGGTCGGCCGTGTCCCGGCGCGACTGGCCGAGATTCGTCAGGAATGGGCCGGAAGTCCCTATCGGTGACCCACCCGACGCGAATACCGTCCCGATGCCACCACTTCCGGGCCGGGCGGGCCGCCGCTGCCGCGGCGCACCTCGGCCCGGGGTGGAGGTCCATCCCGCCTCCCCGGGACTGCCGCTCCGCCTCCCCGCGCGGCGGGCGGCTCGGTGCCGTTGACTGCCACGCACCCGTGCCGGCGGTTGGGTGCCGAACCGAATTTGGACGTACCCGCTGAGCTACCCGCATCCCACAAGATCAGTTGTCACCTACCTATCCGCAGGTATACCCAGCCGAGAGCGAAGGCCGGGGAGGCGTGGTCAATGTGGTGTGTGTCGCTCACTAGACTGTGGCCGTGGCAGAAACCCAGCGACCAGTCCTTGTCGTCGACTTCGGCGCGCAGTACGCGCAGTTGATCGCGCGCCGGGTGCGCGAAGCGAGTGTGTATTCCGAGGTGGTTCCGCACACGATCACCGTGGAGGAGATCGCGGAGAAGAACCCTCTCGCGGTGATTCTCTCCGGCGGGCCGAGCAGCGTGTACGCCGAGGGCGCGCCGCAGCTGGACGCGCGGCTGTTCGATCTGGAGTTGCCGGTCTTCGGTATCTGCTACGGATTCCAGGCCATGGCGCAGGCGCTCGGCGGGACGGTGGCGCACACCGGGACTCGCGAGTACGGCCGCACCGAGCTGAGCGTGGACGGCGGCATCCTGCACGGCGGCCTGCCGACTCGGCAGCCGGTGTGGATGAGCCACGGCGATGCCGTCACCGATGCCCCCGCCGGGTTCGAGGTGACCGCGACCTCCGCGGGCGCACCGGTCGCCGCGTTCGAGGATCGGGCGCGCAAGCTGGCGGGTGTGCAGTACCACCCGGAGGTGCTGCACTCGCCGCACGGTCAGCAGGTGCTGAGCCGGTTCCTGCACGAGATCGCCGAGATTCCGGGCGCGTGGACGCCCGCCAATATCGCCGACGCGCTGATCGCCCAGGTGCGCGAGCAGGTCGGGGACGGGCACGCCATCTGCGGGCTGTCCGGCGGCGTGGACTCCGCGGTGGCGGCGGCGCTGGTGCAGCGGGCCATCGGTGATCGCCTCACCTGTGTGTTCGTCGATCACGGTCTGCTGCGCGCGGGTGAGCGTGAACAGGTGCAGCGTGATTTCGTCGCCGCGACCGGGGCCAAGCTGGTCACTGTCGACGCGGTGGAGAAGTTCCTGGGTGAGCTGAAGGGCATCACCGATCCGGAGGAGAAGCGCAAGATCATCGGCCGGGAGTTCATCCGGTCGTTCGAGGACGCGGTCTCCGAGGTGGTCGGCGAGCAGGGCGAGACCAAGGTCGAGTTCCTGGTGCAGGGCACGCTGTACCCGGACGTCGTGGAGTCCGGCGGCGGTGCGGGCACCGCGAACATCAAGAGCCACCACAATGTCGGCGGTCTGCCGGACGATCTGGAGTTCGCGCTCGTCGAGCCACTGCGGCTGCTGTTCAAGGACGAGGTGCGCGCGGTCGGCCGCGAGCTGGGCCTGCCGGAGGAAATCGTTGCGCGCCAGCCGTTCCCGGGTCCGGGTCTGGCCATCCGCATCATCGGCGAGGTGACCCACGACCGGCTGGAGCTGCTGCGTCAGGCGGATGCCATTGCGCGCGAGGAGCTGACGGCCGCCGGTCTGGACAAGTCGATCTGGCAGTGCCCGGTGGTATTGCTGGCCGATGTCCGCAGCGTCGGCGTCCAGGGCGACGGCCGCACCTACGGCCACCCGATCGTGCTGCGCCCGGTCTCCAGCGAGGATGCCATGACGGCCGACTGGACCCGCCTGCCCTACGAGGTGCTGGAGCGCATCTCCACCCGCATCACCAATGAGGTGGCGGAGGTCAACCGCGTGGTGCTCGACGTGACGAGCAAGCCGCCGGGGACCATCGAATGGGAGTGAGTGTCTCCCACTGACACGCGAAGGCCCCGCACCCGGAAGGGTGCGGGGCCTTCGGCCTTCTCGGAAGGGCAGTTCCTCGAAGGAACGTGCGCTACCCCGGCGAGGGGAAGGGGCAGCGCGGCCGGCTCGCTAGTCCCGGTTCTTCCTCGGGGTGAGAACCAGGACGATGCCGACGACAATGGCCGCGATCACCACGATCCAGCCCAGGGACAGTCCGCCGGAGACGGGCCAGAAGTGGGGGCCGACGAAGGCCCACACGCTCACGCCCAGGCCCAGCAGGCCGGCCAGCAGGAGTCCGAACGAGGGACGACGGTTCTTGTTCTGGTTCTCAGCCACGGTTCACCTCCGCATTTCCCATCTGCACATCGACGGTCAGGTTCAGGACGGGACCCGTCGCCGGGCCGGACATTCCGCTCAGGCAATTCGAATCGCCCATGCGGACGGTGCATGTCGTATTGACGCGCAGGTTGGGTGGCAGCACCACGCGGGCATCGCCCATGCGTACCTTCACCGCGACGTCGCGGTCCTCGGTCAGCTGCAGCCTGCTCAGGTCGAGGGTGCCCGAACCCATGCTGACGTGGTACTCGGGCAGGAGCTCGGAAGCCGTTGCGGCGGCCCACCGGTGGTCGCCCATCGCGCCCTGATCGAATTCGATGGGACCCACCAGCGAGGCCAGGATGACGAATCCGGCCAGCGGGGCGAGGAGCACCATGAGGCCGTGGCCGCGGCGCAGGAACGCGCCGATGATCAGACCGAGCGCGATCACCGCGAGGGCCGCGGACCCGATCCGGGCCGGAGTCATCCAGTCCACGCCCGAGGCGGCCACGGAACCCGCTGCGGCGGCGGCCAGGATCGCGAGGCCGATGGTGACCGCGGTCAGCCGGGAGCGCGGGCGGCGCGGCGGTGCCTGCACGGCGGTCTGCTGCAGCGGCATGCCCGGCTCGGGGAGCTCCCAGGCCAGCGGGGCCACGCCGAGTGGATCCCAGCCGGGCGGGGTGGGCCCGAAGTCGGGGGAGATCGGCGCGGGCCCGAATCCGGCCCGGGGGCGATCGGTGGCCGACGGAATCTGGTGCAGCACACGGGGTTCGCCGATCTCGGGGCGGGCGGGCGTCTCGCTTCCGCCGGTATTCCCGTCGTCGGCCGGTGCGGCGGGGCTGTTCGGGGCAGACGGGGCAGGGGCTCCGGGCTTGCTCATGTCGACCGGTGCCGCCGGAGCTGCGCTGCCGGGCTGCCCGGAATCCGCCGCCCGGCTCCCGGCGGCCGCACCCTGATCCGGGGTCCCGGTCCGGGCGGCGTCGGTCGGCTCTCCGGAAGTGCCCGGGCCCGAGGGAGATCCGGACTTCTGCATCACCACGGTGTCGGCCACGGAGGATGCCGGGGCGTAGCGCGTATCGAGCACCTCGGTTACCTCGACGTCCGGAAAAGTTTGCGGGGCAGGCGATTCCGGGTGCAGGACGGCGGTGTCGGCCTCGGGCGGGTTGGCGCGGAGCACCGCTGTGCCGGCATCGCCGCCCGGGGCGGGCTGCTGCTCCGTGCCGGGTTGCGACATGGGCTGGGCGGCAGCGGATTCCGGTACGGGTGGCTGGTTCGGGTCGGGCTCGTAGTGGTCCGGCAGGGTGGTGTACGGGCCGTAGGTCTGGAAGGTGACGGCGTTGGCGCCCGGGTAGCCGGTCCAGTACGGGTTGGTGGTGCCGGGGTAGCCGGTATTGAGAAGGCTGTCGGCGGCCGTCTGGTCGAAATAGGTGGCGGGCGGCTGGGTTTGGCGCTGGTAGAGCAGCCACCAGCCGGCCAGCATGAGCGCGAAGCTGATGACGCCGGACCCGCCGAGCCCGACGCCGACGGGTCCCATCGTGCTCACGGCGATCCCCAACGCCACCATGAGCACGATGGTCCGGGACGAGTTCTGCGAGGACTGGCCGCGGCCGAACAGCGATTCCGCCGGCGAGGACTGGTCGCCCGCCTGCGGGAGCAGCAGCCAGCCGAGCAGGTAGAGCACGATGCCCGCGCCGCCGAACAGCGCCGACACCACGAACGCCACCCGCACCAGGACGGGGTCCACGTGGTAGCGGCGGCCGAAGCCGACGGCCACGCCCGCGAGCGGTCCGTCCTTCGGGAAGCGCATCGGCCGGGTCTGCCACAGATCGTGAAGCTGATCGGAGAAGCCGGTACGCCCGGCGCTCTTGGACCAGTCGCTCGTTCTCGTCATGGCTTCCATCGTGCTGTTCGGCGTTGTTCGGGCGCATCGGGGATCACCCTGAATGGGTACCTGAACTTCGGCCCGGAGCCGTGCCCTACCGGCGGCGATGGGCGCGGTCCCGGGCCCTACAGGGTGATGGGGTCGCCGTACACCGCGCCGCTGCCGCCGTCGGGTCCGGAGTCGGCGCTGATGAGCGTGTAGGGCCGGATGGTGAGTGGTCCGCCGCAGTCGCCGACCATGAGGTGGAAGTCCTGGATCAGCAGTGTCCCGGTGCCGCCGTTGCCCGGCAGGTCCTTCTCCCCGGCGACCACGTCGGCGATCTTGCCCGGGGCGATGGAGATGTCGACGCCGACGCCGCCGGTGACCGTGGGTCCGACGCTGAGGTCAACGCCGGCGTGCGGGCCGAGCGAGGTGTCGAGCCCGGCAGTGGCGGTGACAGCGGGGTTGAGGTCGAGTTCCGGGTCGATGTGCAGCTTGGCGTCGATGTCCGCCTGGCAGGCGACGTAGTACCCGGTCTTCAGATGTCCGGTGGCTCCGGCGGGCACGGTCCCGTAGGAAGTACTGTCCAGGAACACTTCTCGATTGGTCGGCATGCCGTTCAAGGGTGCGATCGGCCTGGCGTCCAGGCCCCGCTGTCCGACGGTGAACGCGAATCCGCTTGTCGTCGAATAGGTTTTCTCGTGCGGCGCGTAGGCCGCGCTCGCGTGTGCTGTGATCATTGCGTATCCGGCGGCTGCCGCGACAGCCGTCAATACCCGTGCGCCCTGCATTGTTCTCCCCGCGATCCTGCCCAAATCTGCGGCACGCTGCGCGGGCCGTTGTCGATGATCAGCGGCGAATCTCCATGATCACTGCGGGTTTCCTGGGAGTCGGCTGTGGGGATCGGCGATGGGAAGTCCGGTTGTCAGCTCGCCTGCTGCTCCTCCGCGCCCGAGTCCCAGCGGCGAGCCGCGCGGCGCAGTGCGCGCGCATCGGAATACCCGAGACGGTGGGCCAGCGCCGACTTGGTGGTGGTCTCGGCGGCCTGCCGGGCCACCGTCTGCCGGGCGAGGTCCAGTTCGCGTCGCCAGGTTGTGCCGGATTCGGCCAGATGGCGTTGCAGGGTTCGCGGGCTCACGGTCAGGCATCGCGCGACGGCGTTCAGTGAGACGTCGTCCCCGCCGAGCATCTCCCGCAGCGCCCGCTGCACCTGCTCCGGCCAGGAGAGCTCGTCGAGCAGGGGGGCCGACAGCGACTCCGCGTGCCCACGCACGATTTCCGCGAGTACCGGATCGGCGGTGCGCAGCGGCAACGCCAGGTCGCAGGTCCGCAGCGTCACGCTGTCGAAGGGGGCGCCGAAGTCGATGGCCGCAGTACCGAAGGCGTCGACGAAAGGTCCCATGGACCGAGGTGGCTTCTGTCGCAAGGTGATTCGGGCCGGCGTGATCGACACCCCGCTGGCGTGCCGGATGCGAGCCAGCGTGCTGGCGTAGGCGGCCTGGATGGTCAGATCGGCGCCGCGCCCCTCGCCGTCGATCATCTCCAGCACCATGGTGTGCTCGCTGTCGCTCGAGTCCGGAGCCGACCGGTAGTGGTGATTGGTGGTGGCCATCAGCGCGCTGCTGCGCCGCACCGCGGCGAGCCCTTCGGCGACGGTGGCGGCCGTGCTGAACAGGTAGTCGAAGATGCCGAATCGGCCGATCCGGTACGTCGTGGCGATCCGCAATCCGACTTCCGGTGCATCCTGGCGGAATTCGGCGTTCTCCCACAGCCGCAGGTAGGCGCCGCTGGACACCATGCCGTGCTCGGCGGTCAGCACCGACTGCGGCAGGCCGGCGTCACGCAGCAGCACGCGTGTGTCGACTCCTTCGCCCGCCGTGTTCAGTACGCATCGGGCCAATACTGCGCTATAGGCGGGCACCGAATCGAACACATGGTCATCGTAAGCGCTGACCGGAATCCGACGCCCGGGTCACGCTCTCGGCGAAATCGGTGGTGGATCGCCTTCCCCGCGGCGGCCGGTCGAGGATGACGCATTCGGTTCCCTGCCTGACATGAACGGTCCTTCTGCGAGTCGCCCCTGGTCGGCAACGCTGAGGCGGTGTCAGAGACAACGACCGGGACACCGCGTCGGCTGGTGGTGGGAATCAGCGGAGCGACCGGAATCGCCTACGGCATCCGGGCCTTGGAACTTGCGCGCAAGGCCGGGGTGCAGACCCATCTGGTGGTGACACCCGCCGGGCAGCAGACCCGGGCCTACGAAACCGAGTTCAGCGCAAAGGATCTCGCGGCCATGGCCGACGTGGTCTACCGTCCCGCCGACATCGGGGCGGCCATCGCATCGGGCTCGTTCCGGACAGCGGGGATGCTGGTGGCGCCGTGCTCGATTCGCACGCTGTCGGCCATCGCCTACAGCAACGGTGACAACCTGCTCACCCGCGCTGCGGACGTGACACTCAAGGAACGGCGCCGACTGGTGCTGATGGTGCGCGAAACCCCACTGACACTGGGCCATCTGCGCGCGATGACCGCGGTCACCGAATCCGGCGGCATCGTGATGCCGCCGGTGCCCGCGTTCTATCTGCGCCCGGACAGCATCGACGAACTGGTCGACCACACCGTCGGCCGGGCGCTGGATCTGTTCGGCATCGATCTACCGGATATGCCCCGCTGGGGCGAGTGACACCTCCTCGAAGGGATCATCGTGAAACATCTGAAGAGCCTGCGCGAATTTCTCTCCGAGCTGGAGCGGATCGGCGAGCTGCAGACCATCGATCACGAGGTCGACTGGGATCTGGAAATCGGTGCGGTCACCCGGCGCTCCTACGATCTGCGCGCTCCCGCACCGCTTTTCACCAACGTCACCGGGTACGGCGATACCGGGTTCCGGGTGCTGGGCGCCCCCGGTGCGTTCAGCAGCGCCGAACATCAGTTGGCGCGCATCACGATGGCGCTCGGGCTACCCGCCGAGGCGAAGGGCCAGGAGCTGATGGAGGCGCTGGTCGAGGCCCGTAGCAAGCCGGGTATTCCGCCGGTGGAGGTGCCCAGGGAGGGCGCTGCGTGCAAGCAGAACATCCTGCTCGGTGACGATGTCGACCTGACGATCTTCCCGACGCCGCGCATTCACGGCAACGACGGCGGTCGCTACATCGAGACCTGGGGCATCAATATCGCCCGCACCCCGGACGGGTCGTGGACGAACTGGTCGGTCAACCGCATGATGATCCACGACCGCAAGAGCCTGGCCTGTCTGATCGCTCCGGTGCAGCATCTGGGCATCGTCCGCTCGAAGTGGGCCGAGATCGGCAAGCCGATGCCGATCGTGCTGGCGCTGGGCGTGGAGCCGGGACTGCCGTTCGTCGGCGGAATGCCGTTGCCGGAGGGCGTATCCGAGTGCGACTTCATCGGCGGCTATTTCGGTGAGGGCATCGAGGTGGTGCCGGCCGAGACGGTCGACCTGCTGGTGCCCGCGACCGCGGAGATCGTGATCGAAGGCTTCGTGTCGATCGACGAAACCGTCATGGAGGGCCCGTTCAACGAATTCCCGGGCTACAACGCCACTGTCGCCTCTCCGAAGGCGCGTTTCGATGTCACCGCGATCACCTATCGCGACGGTGCCATCCTGCCGGTGGTCGCCGCGGGCCCGCCGGTCGAGGAAGACCACACCTGCACCGCCACCATGCACGGCGCGGAACTGCTCTACCAACTGCGTCAGGCCCTGTTGCCGATCTCCTCGGCCTGGCACACCCCCGAGGCCGCCATGCACTGGCTGACCCTGTCGGTGCGCCGGGACTGGCACCGGACTCTCGGGATCTCCTCGGCCGAATTGGTACAGCGGGTCGCCGATGTGGCGTTCACCGGTAAGGCATCGGTCAACGCGCCCAAGATCCTGCTGGTCGAGGACGATGTCGACATCACCAGCCTCGACGAGGTGGTGTGGGCGTTCGCGACCCGGTCGCACCCCGACGTGGAGCGCGGTGAATTCCATTTCCCGCACAAGCTCAGCGACGACCTGCCGGTGTACCTCGACGACGAGGAGAAGCACACCTTCATGGCGGGCAAGGTGGT
Organism: Nocardia sp. NPDC059228; assembly: GCF_042754245.1. Lineage (NCBI taxonomy): Bacteria > Bacillati > Actinomycetota > Actinomycetes > Mycobacteriales > Nocardiaceae > Nocardia > Nocardia sp. NPDC059228. The sequence goes on from NZ_JBHZAL010000001.1 coordinate 753,514, forward strand.
CTACAACTGCCTGCTCGCCGACCTCTACCCGGAGGGCAAGCGCCCGGTGAAGGGCAGCTTCGAAAACGGTTGGCCCGCAGAGATTCAGCAGCGCGTGCTGTCGAACTGGCAGAAGTACGGATACCGCTGATCCGTATTCCGAGAAATGAAGGAGAAATTGATGAGCAATCCCGAAACCACCCACGCCACCGGCCGGATCACCGTCCACAAGTACGAGCCGGCGGCCTACGAGGAGCCGGCCGAGGGCCCGGTGCTGACCAGGATCCACGTCGAGGAGAGCTTCAGCGGCGACATCTCCGGTGAGGGCGTGGTGGAGTTCCTGCAGTCCGCCAATGCGGACGGCACCGCCAGCTTCGTCGGCATCGAACGGGTCACCGGCACCATCGCCGGCCGGGCAGGCACCTTCCTGCTGCAGGACCAGGGCAGCGTCGCCGACAACGTCGTCAGCGGCGAGTGGTTCGTGGTACCCGAGTCGGGCACCGGCAAGCTGGCCGGCTTGCGGGGCACCGGCGGCTTCAAGGCCAACCTCGGTGAGAACGCCGAGATCTGGCTCGACTACTGGTTCGAATAGAAGGCAAGGGACACCGCATGTCTGAATCACTGGCCGGCAGAACGGCCCTGGTGACCGGGGCGGCCACCGGTATCGGCACGGCCATCGCCCGCGCCCTGGCGGCCGCGGGCGCGCAGGTGGTGATCAATCACCCGCACACCCCCGATCTCGCCAAAGCCGCTGTCGCCGGGATCGAATCGGCCGGCGGCAGCGCGATCGAGATCGCGGCGGATGTGACGAATCCGGACGAGTACCGGGCGATGGTGGAGCAGTTGCTCTCCGCGTTCGGTCGCTGGGACATCCTGGTGAACAATGCGGCGGTGGCCATCACCAAGCCGTTCGACCAGGTCACCTCCGAAGAGTTCGATCGCAGTTTCGCGGTGAACGTCAAGGGCGTGTTCCACGGTCTGCAGCTGGCCTGGGATCACCTGGCCGACGGCGGACGCATCATCACGATCTCGAGTTCGACGACCGGATTGATGTTGCCCGGCTACGCGGTCTACGACGCCACCAAGGGCGCGGTCGAACAGTTCACCCACATCCTGTCGAAGGATTTCGGCAAACGCGGCATCAGCATCAATACCGTCAGCCCCGGCGCCACGGAGACCGAGACCTACCGGATCGGCAAGAGCGAACAGTTCCTCGCCGGCCTGGAAGCGTTGAGCGCCTTCGGCAGGCTCGGCCGGCCCGACGAAATCGCCGCCGTGGTCGCGTTTCTCGCCTCCGACGCGGGCGGCTGGGTAACCGCCCAGAACATCCGCGTCAACGGCGGCACCGTCTGAGTACTGCGGCTGCATTCAGGTGAGTCGCAGCTACCGCCAGGCCGGCGGGGAGTGTGTCGAGGTCGCGTTCCTGGATGGGGGGAAGGTCCGCGTTCGTGATTCGAAGAACGCCGATGGCCCGGCGCTGGTATTCGCGCCTGGCGAATGGGATGTGTTCACTCGCGGCTTGCGCGGCGGCGGGTTCGGCTGTCCGAGGAGCTGACCGGCATTCGAAAGGTCAACGGCCCGTTCAACTTCGGGCCGTTGACCGTCGAGTTCGCGGTCATGCGGAGGTGGCGATCTTCCAGAGGTGGCCGTCGGGGTCGGCGATGTAGCCGAAGTAGCCACCCCATTGGGCGGCACTGGCGGGCTTGACGATTGCGCCGCCGGAGGAGATGGCGCTGTCGATCACGGCGTCGACTTCTTCGGTGGTGTCGACGATGTGGTGGAAGGAGACGCCGCGGAAGCCGGTGCCCTCCGGGGAGACTCCGGCGTCGCCGGCGGCGTGGGCCACCGGGTAGACGCCGAGGGCGGAGCCGCCGTCGAGTTCGAACGAGGCGAAGTTCGGGAAATCCTGGCCGAGCTTCGCGCCGAGCGCGACGTAGAACTTCTTGGAACGTTCCATGTCGTCCACTGCCAGCATGATGGTGGTGACCTGCAGAGCCATTGCCTTCTCTTTCCTGCCGTTGTTCGGGTTCACTCTCTCGACCGGCCGCGTCGGCAGTATGTGACAGGCAGTGGCATGGATCACACCGGCGGAATTCGGGTGGGAACGGCGGTCTGGGATTTCACGCGGTTTCGCGGTACACGGCGATCACGGGAATCTTGCGGGTCGTCTTGACCCGGTATTCCGCGAACACCGGCATGAGCTCGACCATGCGGTCATAGAGCTCGTCCGCCTCCGGCCCGGTGACGAATTCCGCCTTGCCCGTGTACGTTTCGTCGCCGACCTCGACCGTGAGCAGGGGATTGGCACGCAGGTTGTGGTACCAGGCGGGATGCTTGTCCCCGCCGCCGTTCGACGCGATGAGAACGATGCGCTCACCGTCGGGGACGTAGACGAGCGGATTGGTGATCGCCCGGCCGGATTTCGCCCCGGTCGTGGTGATCAGCACCATGTTGGTGCGCCCCTCGAACGTCCCGCCGACCTTCCCGCCGTTGGCCCGAAACTCCTCGATCACGGATTCGTTGAATGCGTTCATAACCCCTGTCCTGTTCCAGATCTGCTGCTGCCAACCGAGCGGGCCGGGGAGAAATTCCGCTGCGTCAGTGGGCGGGGCAGGGGCGGACAAGCGGACAAACCAGAGTCTGCGACGGTACAGAGGTTCAGAACCCCTGCGGGACTTCGGGACTCGATCGCCTTGCCTACCACCGGCCGGGGCCGTGGTGAGCGGCTCTCCCATCGCCACCGTCCCGGACGCCGCCGACGCCATACCCCTCGATCGGCAACTCCCAGCCCCCAGCAGTCGAAGATGAAACCTCTTCGACTGCTGGGCGCCATGGTGCAGACCCTGTACCTACGCGACCGGCTCTAGTCCGGAACCAAGGGGCTGTGCCCGGGTGTCGACCAGGGTTCGGCACTGGTTCGACGAAGCCGGTCCGATCGCACTCTTGGACTTGTAAGCAACCGCTGGCAACAGAACAAGGAGTGCAGGGCAATGAACACCACAGGGGTTCCCGCACTGAAGCTCGAGGCGGTAGTCATCCCGGTCGTCGACGTGGACCGGTCGAAGAAGTTCTACGACGGTCTGGGCTGGCGCCTGGACGCCGACTTCGAATTCGACAATGGCTTCCGGGTCGTGCAGTTCACCCCACCGGGCTCGCCGACGTCGATCCAGTTCGGCACCAACATCACGACTGCGGAGCCCGGCACGGCGCAAGGCCTGTACCTGGTGGTCTCCGACGTTCAACAGGCACGCGACGCGCTGGCGGCCCAGGGCGCGGAGATCAGCGAGGTCTTCCACCCCGGTGCGCCTGGAGCGCAGTTCCAGCCCATGTCGGGGGACGGCCGCGTGGCGGGAGCGGCGGACGAACGGGCGAGTTACGGGTCGTTCGCGACCTTTACGGACCCGGACGGCAATGCCTTCCTGCTTCAAGAGGTCACCACCCGCATCCGGGGCCGCGTCGAGGCCACCGAGACGTCGTACGCCACCACCAGCGACCTGGTCGAGGCACTGAAGCGCGCGGCTGCCGCCCACGGCGAGCACGAGGCCCGCAACGGCGGCGAGTACGACACCGCCTGGCCCGAGTGGTACGCGGCCTACATGGTCGCCGAGCACCACGGCGAGCAGCTGCCCGAGTAGCAGACCACAAACCATCACCCGAGATATCCAGCGAGGAGAAGAAAGCGATGACCACCATCCGCATGCACGCGAACACGCGCGTGACGCCCGAGGAATTCGTGGCGGCCCTCACCGACTTCGGTCCGGATCGTTCGAAGCTGTTCGGCAACAGCGATGGCGCGTACCTCGAGGTACACGCCCGGGACGATCATCACGCGGACGTCACCGAAGGATCCGGCGGAGTCTGGGAGCGGCTCTGGTACGACTGGAGCAATCCGCAGCACGTGGTGCTGACCACCACCGCGTCCAACGCGTGGGGCCGCGCCTCCGGACACACTTACGACCTGACTCAGCGTGCCAACGGCACCACCGATATCGACTACGTCGTGGTGCGCGAGGGCAAGAACCTTCGCGGGTGGTTCCTCGCAGCGGTGCTCGCCACCGTCGGCAGGAGCGTGCTGACCAAGGCGTTCCGCAACTCGGTGTCCGCGATCGAGGCTCGCAAGGAAGTGCGGTCATGACCGACGTCGACAAGGTGATCGTGACCGCGGTGGGCACGGATCTCGAGAACAACATCGCCCTCGTGTCGGAGGAGAACGTCACGGCAGGTGCCGGCGAGGTCGTGGTCGAGGTCGAAGCCGCGCCCGTCAACGGAGCCGACGCGCTGTTCGCCATGGGCTGGTTCGGGGTCTACCCCGACGTGCCCGCGGCGATGGGCGCGGAAGGCGTGGGCCGTGTCGTCGAGGCCGGGCCGGGCGTGGACCCGGCCCTGATCGGGCGGCGCGTGATCATGATCCCGACATTCCGGTTCGGCACGTGGGCCACCAAGACGGTCGTGCCGGCAACAAACGTGGTGCCGGTCCCCGAAGACGTGGACCCGCAGCAACTCGCGATGCTCGCCGTCAACCCGGCCACGGCCCACGTGCTGCTGCACGAGTACGTCGATCTGCGGCCCGGCGACTGGGTTGGTCTGGACTTGGCCAACTCGGCCGTCGCCCACTACCTCATCCCGCTGGCGAAGCGGGCCGGTCTCAACACCCTGGCAGTCGTCCGCCGTGACGCGGTCGTCGACGAGGTGAAGGCGCTGGGGGCCGACATCGTTCTGGTCGACGGCGAGGATCTCGCCGTCCGGATGGACGAGGCGCTCGCGGGAGCACGCCTTCGGGTGCTCTTCGAGGGCACCGGTGACCCGGACCAGGTGGCGCGATTGGTGACGGCGGTGGCGGACGGGGGAACTGTCGTGGCGTTCGCGTCGGCGACGGGCCGGACACCCGCGATCCCGCTCGGGGATCTGATCTACCGGGGAATCGCGTTGCGGTCGGTCTACATCGTCGGCTGGCTGCAGAATGCGCCGCGCGAGAAGGTCCAGCGGATGTACGCCGAGCTCGCCGGCTTGGTGGCCGAAGGAGTGATCGGCGCGGAGGTCACCGCGACCTACCCGCTCGACGAGTTCGCCAAGGCAATCCAGCACGCCCAGCAGACCGAGCGCAACGGCAAGGTCCTCATCGTCCCCGCAGCCCGGGCCTGAAGCAGAGGAAGAGGCAGATGACCACCACCCAGATCGCCGGGCAGTCGCAGATGACCGCCCGGATCCAGACCATCGACGCCGCGAACGGCGTCACCTACGCCTACCGCCGTTTCGGCACCGCCGCGGCCGACCGGCCGCCGCTGGTGTTCCTGCAGCACTTCCGGGGCAACCTCGACAACTGGGACCCGATCCTGGTGGACGGCCTCGCCGAGCACCGCGAGGTCGTCCTGCTCGACAACACCGGGGTCGGCCTGTCCACCGGCACGGTCCCGGTGACGGTGACCGAGATGGCGCGCGACGCGATCGCGTTCCTGGACGCACTCGACCTCGGCGAAGTCGACCTGCTCGGGTTCTCGCTCGGCGGCATGGTCGCCCAGGAGATCGCACTCCTGCGCCCGCGTGTCGTACGCCGGCTCGTACTGGCCGGCACCGGGCCCCGGGGCGGTCGCCAGATGCACGGCTGGACCTTCGACATCGAGCGCACCGCGAACCAGGCGGACAACGGCCTCGAGGATCTGCTGCACATCTTCTTCGGGGTCACCGAGACCAGCCGCGCACTCGGAATCGATTATGTGCAGCGCATTTTCAGCCGCACCGAGAACGCCGACCGGCAGACCGGACCCGAAGTCGCGCGAGCCCAGTACGACGCGATCGTCGAGTGGGGAATCCCGGACCCGAGCCGCCTGGCCCGCCTCGCCGGAATCACCCAGCCGACGCTCGTGGCCACCGGCGACAACGATCTGATGATCCGCACCGTGAACTCGCAGCTGCTCGTCGACCACCTGCCGAACGCGCGGTTGCGCATCTTCAGCGACGCGGCCCACGGGTTCCTCTTCCAGTACCCCCGCCAGTTCGCGACGCTGGTCGACGAGTTCCTCGCCGGACCGGCCGAATAGAAGCGCGCGGTCGAACGCGGCGGTGGTGGCTAATGTGGCGGAATGGCCCCACGGACCACCGCCTTTCGCGGTCGCATGGAGGAACGCCACCGCCTCGACGACGCTCTGCGCCGTGCTCGCGCCGGTGAGAGCGGGGCGCTGGTGCTGCGAGGCGAAGCCGGAATCGGCAAGACGACACTGCTCGAGTACCTCTCCGATCAGGCGACCGGTTGCCGCGTCGTCCAGGTGACCGGCGTCGAGTCGGAGCTCGAGCTGCCGTTCGCGGCCCTGCACCAACTCTGCTTGCCGATGCTCGACCTGATTCCCGCACTGCCCGATCCCCAGTCCCACGCTCTCCGAGTGGTTTTCGGATATGTGGCGGGAGATGCGCCCGACAAGTTCGTCGTCGGACTGGCGGTCCTCGGACTGCTCTCGGAAGCGGCGACCAACCAGCCGGTCGTGTGTCTGCTCGACGACGCCCAATGGCTCGACGACGCATCGGTCCAGGTCCTCGGCTTCGTGGCCAGGCGGCTGGCAGCGGAGTCGGTGCTCATGGTGTTCGCGGTCCGCGAGCCCGCAGGCGAGCAACTGCTTGCGGGCATCCCAGCACTCGCCGTGTCCGGCCTCGACCATGACGAGGCGGTCGCACTTCTGACGGCGATCCTCCCTGGACAGCTCGACCGCAGGGTCCGCGACCGGATCGTCGCCGAGACACACGGGAACCCGCTAGCACTGCTGGAACTGGCACAGCGCGGGAAGGCCGAGCTGATGGGCGGATTCGCATTCCCTGCGATCTGGGCCGGCAACCTCCACGACCACTACGTGCGGCGCATTCGGGAGCTGCCCGACCCGACCCGCTGGCTGCTGCTGCTCGCTGCCGCGGAACCCACCGGAGACGCCACCGTGCTGTGGCGAGCCGCCCAGTCGCTGGGCCTGGGGCCGGCTGCCGCAGCGCCCGCGGAGGAGGCGCAGCTTTTCGAGGTCGGGGAACAAGTGCGGTTCAGCCACCCGCTGATACGCAGCGCCGCCTACAGCGCCGGCACGCCGGAGCAACGTCGCGCGGTTAACGCCGCGCTGGCAGATGCGCTAGATGCCGAGGCCGAGCCCGAACGCCGGGTCTGGCACCTCGCCGCCGCGACCACCGGACCCGACGAGGACGTCGCGGCCGCGCTGTACGACGCCGCCGAATGTGCCAGGGCGCGAGGCGGAGTCGCCGCGGCTGCCTCGTTCCTGCAGCGGGCCGCGGCGCTCACAGCCGATGCGCGACAACGCACCGAACGCACGCTGGAGGCCGCCCAGGCACACCTCGACGCGGGCCGCTACGACACGGCCCTCGGACTTGTCGCCGAAGCCGAGGCACATGCGGTCGACGACCTGCAACGCGCCCGCGCGGACCTCGTGCGCGGGCTCACCGGACGCGCGGCGAGATCGGGCAGCGACGCTCCGGTCGCGCTGGTACGGGCGGCTCGCCGGCTCGAGTCCCTCGACCCGAGCTTGGCCCGCGACACGTACCTGGACGCCTGGGGCGCCGCACTCGTCGCAGGGAGCCTGGCGCATCCGGACGGTGACCTGATGCTGGTCTCGCGAGCCGCCTGCTCGGCGCCGTCGTCGAGTTCTGCGAGCCCGATCGACTCGCTGGGCTCGGGACTGGCCACCCTGGTCACGGACGGAACGGCCGCCGCGGCACCCGCGCTCCGGCAGGCGGTGACGTCCTTCCTCGACACCAACGTCCCCCTGGACGTCTTCCTGCGTCGCGGCGTGCTGGTGGCGAACGCGGCGCTGTCACTGTGGGACTTCGAGGCATGGGATGCGGCCAGCACCCGGCACGTGGCGCTGGCGCGCGAAGCCGGAGCGCTGGCGCCGCTGGCCAACGCGCTCAACGCCCATCGCGTGGTCGTGCTGTGGCGCGGAGACGTCGAGCACGCGCGCGACCTCGGTCTCGAGGAGCAACGGGTCAAAGAGGTGACCGGAACGCAGAGAGCGTCGTACGGCGACCTGTTCCTGCTGGCCTACCAGGGAAACGCCGCCCAGGCTGCACCGCTGATCGCGACCGTCGCAGCGGAGGCGACGGCTCGCGGCGAAGGGCTCGGTCTGCAGATCGCCGATCGCGCGACCGCCCTGCTCCACCTCGGCCTCGGCCACTACGACCTGGCGTTCGACGCCGCGGTCCGGGCGGCCGAAGGTAACCTCGGCCCCTTCACAGCGCAGGCGCTGCCGGATCTGGTGGAGGCTGCCGTTCGTAGCGGGGCCACCGAAGCCGCCATGAGTGCGCTGGACAGGTTGACCGCCTATGCGGCGGTTCCCGAATCAGACTGGGCGGCAGGGCTTCTGGCGCGCTCGCGAGCCCTGATCAGTGTCGGCGACGCGGCTGAACGTTCCTACACCGAGGCGGTCGAGCATCTCGGCCGCACGCGCCTGCGGTTCGAGCTCGCACGGTCGCGACTGCTGTTCGGCGAGTGGTTGCGCCGGGAACGCCGGCGTAGCCACGCACGCATCCACCTGAAGGCGGCCTTCGAGGAATTCGCCGCGATGGGGGCCGACGGATTCGCCGAACGCACCCGGCACGAACTGCTCGCCACCGGGGAGAAGGTCCGCAAACGTACCTCCGACACACTCAACGACCTGACTCCGCAGGAAGGCCAGATCGCCCGCATGGCGCGCGACGGCCGCACCAACCAGGAAATCGGCAGCGAGCTGTACATCAGTGCCCGCACCGTGGAATGGCACTTGCGCAAGGTCTTCGGCAAGCTCGGGATCAGCTCTCGGCGCGAGTTGCGTGACGCGCTCCCGGACCGCGAGGTCGCGCGCGCCACCTGATCCCGACGCACATGCCCGCCGCGGGATCATCGCGGCATTGCGAGAACCCGGGTGTTCACCGGGGGCAACACGGGCGCGAATACCGGGGCTCCTCGGACAGGCTGTGACGTGGTCCAACAGGGGGACCGCACAGTTCGAAGGGGAGTTCTCGCAATGAGTTCCATGCGGCCGGGCCGCGCCGGCGGTCTCGTCGGTCGCGACGGCGAGCGCGAGGCATTCACTCGATTGCTCGACGCCGTGCGCGCCGGGGAGAGCCAGGTCCTTGTACTCAGGGGTGACGCGGGCATAGGTAAGTCGGCACTGCTGGACAATCTCACCAGCCGGGCAACCGGTCTGCGGGTGTTGCGCGTGATCGGCATGCAGTCGGAGATGGAACTGGTCTTCGCGGCTTTGCATCAGCTGTGCGGCCCGCTGCTCGATCGGGTGGGCAAACTGCCCGCGCCCCAGGGAGATGCGCTGCGTACCGCATTCGGGCTGAGTGAGGGGCCGGCGCCGAAGCCGTTCATGGTGGGGCTGGCGGTCCTCGGTTTGCTGTCGGAGGCCGCCGAGGATCAGCCACTGCTGTGCGTCGTCGACGACCATCACTGGGTGGACCGGGCCTCGGCCCAGGTGCTCGGATTCGTGGCGAGACGGCTGGCCGCGGAGCGCGTCGGGGTGGTCTTCGGAACCCGAGTCGCCGCAGAGGAATTGGCCGGTATCCCCGAACTCGCCGTGACCGGGTTGTCGGACCGGGACGCGCACTCGCTGCTCGAGTCCGCGATGTCGGGATCGATGGATGCGCGGGTACGGGACCAGATCGTGGCCGAGACCCGCGGCAACCCGTTGGCCATGCTGGAGTGGGCACGCGGAACAACCTGGCATCGCCTCGCCGGCGGTTTCGGGCTGCCCGACGCGGTCACGTTGTCCAGCCGAATCGAGGACGGATTTCGCCGGCAACTCGCCGCGATGCCCGACGACACGTGCCGACTGCTCCAGCTGGCCGCCGCCGACCCGTCGGGCGATGCCGCGCTGGTGTGGAAGGCGGCGTCGGCGCTGGGTATCGGGCTGTCGGCGGCGACCCCCGCGGTGGAAGCGGGGGTCGCGGAATTCAGCACGAGGGTCTGGTTCCGGCATCCGCTGCTGCGGTCAGTCGCCTACCGGTCGGCCAGCGACTCCGATCGTCGTGACATCCACCGGGCGTTGTCCGAGGCAACCGATCCGACCCTCGATCCCGATCGCAGGGCCTGGCACCGGGCCCGTGCGACCGTGGGCCCAGACGACGCCGCCGCTGCGGATCTGGAGAGGTCCGCCGCCCGTGCCCAGGCGCGCGGCGGCCCCGCTGCCGCAGCGGCCTTCCTGGAACGGGCCGGGCTGCTGTCCGCGGATCCCCGGCATCGCGTCGAACGACTGCTCGCGGCCGCGCAGGCGAATCTGCAAGCGGGATCATATGATTCGGCTCTCGGATTGCTGGCGACCATGGAAGTAGATCCGCTGGATCCGTCCCAGCGTGCGCGCGCGGACCTGTTGCGCGGGCAGATCGCCTTTGCCTCGGGCTCGGGCAACGACGCGCCGGGGCGACTGTTGCGCGCGGCGATCCGATTGTCGGCCTTGGATCTGGGCCAGGCGCGCGAGACGTTTCTGTCCGCCTGGATCGCGGCGGTCTTCGCGGGTGGACTCGCCTTCGACGGCAATCTGGCCGAAATATCCCGCGCCGCACAGCGTTTGCCACGGTCGGCCAGTCCCGGCAGGCCCGAGCAGATCCTGCATGCGCTGTCGCTGGCGATCACCGCGGGTGCGGCCCACGCGGCGCCCGTGCTGCGCGAAGTGGTCGATGCCTTCGACGGCACCACCGAATCGCCCGAGGACGTGCTGCGGTGGAGCTGGCTCGCGCACGCGGCCGCCGTCGCGCTCTGGGATCACGCTGCCTGGCGGCGGATCCTGGAGCGTAACGCGGAGGTCATCCGCTGCGCGGCGGCCGCCGACCTGCTGCCGGTCGTATTGTCGACCCTCGGCACGGTCACCGCGTGGACCGGAGACTTCGCCGCGACGGCCGCGATCATCGCCGAGTCCGAAGCCGTGTGCCAGGCGACCGGGGCCAGTGCGTGGTCCTTCGCCCCGATCATCCTCGCTTGCCTGCGTGGCGACCGGGCCGGCGCCGAAGGCCTGGTCCGCTCGATGCTCGAGGTGGCGAAGGCTACGGGGCAAGGCCTGGCCATCACCTACTGCGGGTGGGCAATGGCGGTGCTGCACAACGGACTCGGCAATCACGACGAGGCCGTCACCGAGGCCGTGCGCGCCCGGGAGAGCTCTCCGGACCTCTTCGTCGCCAACTGGGCGCTGCCCGAACTGGTGGAGGCGGCGATGCGAACCGGCCGAACCGGGCTCGCCACGTCGGCGGTGAACCAGCTGGTACAGGTCGCATTGCCGGGTGGCACCGAGGAGGGGCTCGGGCTCGTGGCCCGTTGCCGGGCGTTGACGTCCACCGGTGCGGCGGCCGCGCAGTTCTACCGCGAGGCGATCGAACGACTGGCCCGCACCGAGCTTCGCCCGGAACTGGCGCGCGCGCATCTGCTCTACGGCGAATGGCTGCATCGAGAAGGGTTGCGTGACGATGCCCGTGAGCATCTGCGCACGGCCCACGACATGTTCGCCGACATCGGAACCGGAGCGTTCGCCGAGCGCGCTCGTCGCGAACTGCTGGCCACCGGCAAACGCGTTCGCCGCCGCCAGGTCGATCAGGCGGACGCGCTCACCGATCAGGAGGCGCTCATCGCCCGGCTCGCCCGCGACGGCCGCACCAACCCGGAGATCGGCGCCCAATTGTTCCTCAGCGCACGCACAGTGGAGTGGCATCTACGCAAGGTATTCACGAAGCTCGACATCGGTTCCCGCCGCGAACTCGCGAGCGCCCTTGCTCAGCGCGCCCGATAGACCGGGCCGGGCGCCGGATCCGATGGCGGCGCCAGCCTCGAGCGACGGTCCTGCCCGGCACCCTGGCACCACTGGTCGAGTGCTGGGCCGGGGTCGGCACCAGGGATTCTCCCGGGCGCGAGCCGGTACCCGGCGGCGTGACGCTGATCGAGTCACCGCCACACCGGGCTGGGACATCGGCTTCGAACTGGAGAACCACAATGTTCAGCAACCCCCGCTATGCCGTCGGCTTCATGGCCGTGCTGGTCGCCGCCTTCACGGCGACACCGATCTGGGCTTCCGGGCCTGTCTCGGAGGCCGCCGGTCCGTCCGTCGTCCTGCCCGCCGGCGGACGCCTCGACTCCCCTGACGGTCCCGGCAAGCCGAAGCCCGTCAAGCCGACCATCGTGCTGGTGCACGGTGCTTTCGCCGACGGCTCGAGCTGGCAGAAGGTCACCGAATCGCTGCAGCGGGCCGGGTACACGGTCATCGCCGCCGCCGATCCGCTCGAGGGCCTGGCGCAGGACGCCGCGCGGCTGAGCTCCACCATCGCCCCCATCGAGGGGCCGATCGTGCTCGTCGGGCACTCCTACGGAGGAGCCGTCATCTCGCAGGCCGCCGAGGGTAATCCCAAGGTGAAAGCACTGGTGTATATCGCCGCGTTGATCCCGGACACCGGCGAGCAGATCAGCGCGCTGGTGGCGCGGGCCACGACGTCGCAGCTCGGTCCCGCGCTGGTGCCGACGAACTACACCAACGCCGACGGCAGCACGGGCACCCAGCTGACGGTCAACCCCGACAAGTTCCGCGACGTGTTCGCCGCCGACGTCCCGGCCGACCTCACCCGCGTGATCGCCGCCCAGCAGCGACCGACCGACGCCGCGGCGTTCTCCTCGGTTCCGACCGCCGCCGCGTGGCACACCATTCCGTCCTGGTCGCTCATCGCCCGCCAGGACCTGGCGCTCAGTGCCGACCTCGAGCGTTTCGAGGCCGATCGCGCCCACAGCACGACCGTGGAAGTCGACAGCTCGCACGTCCCCATGTTCTCCCAGGCCAAAGCGGTCACGGACCTCATCATCGATGCCGCCAACTCCGCGGGTCGATAACCGCCCCACCATGTTCGCCCCGCCCGAGTTCTCGTGCGGGGCGTTCGTGTATCCGGAGGATGTGGAACCAACTCCTCCTGCTCGGAAGGTGACGTGCGGGACACCCAGGCGAATCTCGTTGCGGCGGACGGATTCCGGGCCGTCGCGCACGACCGCCGAGCGCACGGCCGCTCCACCCACACCTGTCTCCGGCCGCGGAAAACGCCTGAACGGCAAGCACGATCCCTGTACGCCGGCCGGGGACGGCGCGGCCTATCGAGGCAGGTTCACCGGCAGATACGGCCCGACCGGGCTCGTACGCCGTGAATCGACGATCCCTGGCTCGAACCGCACGGGTCACGGGCCAGGGGTGATCACGGGCGCGAAGCACGACCGGATTGGCGGACCGTGGTTTATGCCGCGGGACGTTCCCGCGGGGCGAGACAAGGAGCGATGGTCATGGATCTACTCGACGATGTGATCGGCGCGTACGGCGGTGTCGAGCGCTGGCGGCGGATCGACGCCATCTCGGTGCATCAGCGCGTCGGTGGGGTGTTGTGGGCGCTGAAGGGCGTCGATGGAATCATCAACGATTCGACCGTCGAGATCAGGCTGCACGAACAGCGCACCTGGCTCCGGCCGGCGTCCACGCCCGACATTCGAATGTCGTTCAGCACTGACCGCGTCGCGATCGAAACGGACGACCCCGCGCCCCGGACAGTCGAGGAACTGATCACGCCGCGCAACTCGTTCGCCGGGCACGTATTGGAAACCCCTTGGTCGACCTTGCAATTGGCCTATTTCTCGGGCTACGCGATGTGGACCTACCTGTCCGAGCCCTATTCGCTCACCCTGCCCGGCGTGTACACCGAACAGCTGGGGGCCTGGCACGAGCAGGGCGAGACCTGGCGGCGACTGGGTGTGCGGTACCCGGACACCATCGCCACCCACAGCCCGAACCAGGTGCTCTACATCGACGCCGACGGCCTGATCCGCAGACGCGACTACTCCGTCGAGATCTCGGCGAATTCGCCTGCCGCCCATTACTCGACCGACTTTCTGACGGTCGAGGGCATCGTCTTGCCCACCAAGCGTGTCGTCTACGGCCGTGACGTGACCGGGCACCGCATCGAAGATCCGGTGCTGGTCTCGATCGACCTCGACAATGTGAAGGTCAGCTGACCCTCACGGCCGCGGCCGCGGCGCGGTGGTCGCGGCCACGGCTTGGGACGAGTCCGTAGGGTCGTCGGGAGGCACCCAGGGTTTCGCCGGATGGTGGGGTGGTAGGTGCCAGTGGTGCTGCCGGGCGGTGTGTTCAGCGATTCGCAGGAAGTTCGCCACGGCTGCGCTGTGTGGTTCGTCTCGCCAGGCGATGCACCAGGGGTAGTACGGCTGCAGCTCCGCGGGATGGTGAATCGGTATTCCGGACTCTGCGTATCGTGCTGCGTAGCTTTCGAATTCGAGAATATAGCCCGCGTCGGTGGCACGGTGCACGGCGGCCGAGCAGTGTCCGAAGGTGCCGGGGTTGCCCAACCATCGCATCGACATCCCGGTGGCGCGTTCGAAGGTCGTGAGATAGTCGCCGTGCGCGTTGTACAGCCCGGATGCGGGTGTGTCGGCGAAGACCTCCACGGGGCGTTCGAACAGGGATACCGAGGCCTTCGGCGGATCGCCCGGGCGGCCGACCAGCAACATCGGCTCGAGACGCAAGCGATGAAATTGCCAGCCGGTCGGATTCCGCGCGACCATCGCGGCCGTGACACGCAGTATCGCGACATCGAGCCGTTTGTCCAGCAGCGCGTCCAACTGCCGCAGGCTGTCCAGGGAGCGCTCGACGAGCTGGACGCCGGGGTAGGCCGCAGCGAACGCGTCCGCGACGATTCGGCTGGTCTGCAGCTCGAAGATGTGGGCGATGCGCACCGTTCCGGGCTCGATGGGCTGTTCGCCGATGCGTGTGGCCAGGGCGATCATCTCCCGAGCGTCGGAGAGCACTCGGTGTCCGTGCGCGGTCAGCGTCACATGGCGGCTGTCCCGTTCCAGTAATCGGCCGCCGAGCTGATCCTCGAGTTTGCGAATCTGCTTCGACAGGGCCGGTTGGCTGATATAGAGCTTCGCCGCGGCACGTCCGAAGTGCAGCTCATCGGCGACGGTGACGAAGTACCGCAATCGGCGCAGGTCCAGGTCCACAATCCGCCCTCACTCATCGGTCCCCACTGCCTCGCAAGCATGCTCGCCCGCAAGTATGCCGTTTCGGTTATCGATCCGGGTCCGATATGACTTGGACATCCGCCCCGGCGCGGTGTTGGACTCGGTAGAGGCCGTGAGCGCCGGCCGATGCGCGGCCGAACCGCCGGTACCGCCGATTCGAAGGTTCGCGCAGAGAGGGATCGAGATGCCGCAGTCTGTTACCCCGGTGGTCTTCATTCACGGCTTGTGGCTGCACGCCACCAGTTGGAGCCCTTGGGTCGAACACTTCCGCGCTGCCGGATACGCCCCGATCGCGCCCGGCTGGCCGGGCGAGCCCGATACGGTCGCCTCCGCGCGCGAGCATCCGGAGGCGGTCGCCAACGTCGGAATCGACGATGCCACAGCGCATTTCGCCGAGATCATCGACTCCCTGCCCGCCGCGCCGATCATTGTCGGCCATTCCTTCGGCGGCCTGATCACCGAGAAGCTCCTGGGCGAGGGACGGGGCATCGCCGGAGTGGCGATCGATCCAGCCCAGATCAAGGGAGTGCTGCCGTTGCCCCTCGCGCAGCTGCGCGCGGGCCTGCCGGCATTGGGCAACCCGGCCAACCTGCACAAGGCGGTCTCCCTGACCAGCAAGGAATTCCGGTTCGGATTCGGGAATGCGGTGTCCGAGCAGGAATCCGACGAATTGTTCGAGCGCTGGACCATTCCCTCACCGGCCCGCCCGCTGTTCCAAGCCGCCGCCGCCAACTTCGTACTGCATTCGCAGGCAAAGGTGAACACCGGCAACGCGGACCGGGGGCCACTGCTGCTCATCTCGGGTCTCGAGGACCACACGGTGCCCGATGTGGTCACTCGGTCCACACTGAAGCAGTACCGCGACTCCACCGCGGTCACCGAGTTGCGCCAATTCGAGGGCCGCGGCCATTCCCTCACCGTGGACAGCGGCTGGAAAGATGTCGCCGACGCCGTGCTCGCCTGGCTGGCCGACCAGGGCCTGTGAACAACCCACCGGACTGAGGAGGATCCCCATGGATCTCGGGCTCACCGACGCGCTCGCGGTAGTCACCGGCGCGAGTCGAGGTATCGGTTTGGCCATCACCCGGGCCCTCGTCGAGGAAGGCGCGATCGTGGTGGCCGGTGCCCGCCACACCGGCGACGAGTTGCATGCGATTGCCGACGGCGGCCGGGTGCACCCCATCGAGGTCGACCTGTCCACACCCCAGGGCGCCATCGACTTGGCCGCCGCCGCCGAGAAGTTCGGCGACACAAGCATTCTGGTCAACAACGTCGGCAGGGTCACTCCGAGGCTGACCGGCTTCCTCGACGTCACCGATGACGACTGGCTGGACACGCTCACACTCGATCTGCTCGCCGCGATCCGCACCACCCGCGCCGTACTGCCCGCCATGCTCGGCGCGGGCCAAGGCAGCATCGTCATGATCAGTTCGGTCAATTCCACGCTCGCCGATCCCGCGGTGATCGACTACAGCGCCGCGAAAGCCGCCCTCACCAACACCGCGAAGTCGCTCTCGAAACAACTCGGCCCCAACGGCATCCGGGTCAACACCATCAGCCCCGGACCCGTCGCCACGGACCTCTGGCTGGGCGACGCCGGTGTCGCCCAGGCGATCGCCGACGCCACCGGCGACGAGGCTGATGCCGTCGCCCAGTCCGCTGCGGCTGCATCGGTCACCGGACGATTCACCCGCCCTGACGAAATCGCCGACCTCGCCGTCTTTCTCGCCAGCCCACGCGCCGCGAACATCACCGGCTCGGACTTCGTGATCGACGGCGGCCTGCTCACGACCACCTGAGGCTTCCGCGCCCAGAGCTCCGCCCTGTGGCCGGAGTGGATCACACCTGGGCCATCCCGCCGTCGACGAACAACTCGACACCGGTGATGAAGCTCGACGCGTCGCTGGACAGGAACACGGCAGCCTTGCCGATCTCCCGAGGATCCGCGATGCGACCGGTCGGGTTGCCCCATGATCATCGAACGGCTGAACTGACACAGCCGTGTGACCGAACTTCTCGCCGGGGTCGATCGACGCCGCTGAGGAGAGCGAAGCTTCGCACTCATCCGAATGCAGTTGCATTGGAGTCGATTTCGCCCTCAGTCGGCCACAGGAAGGGCATCGGCCAGCTCACGGCGGGAGGCGATCCCGAGTTTCGCGAAGACCTTGTGCAGATGCCATTCGACCGTGCGCGCGCTGATGAACAGCTGCGCACCGATCTCGGGGTTGGTCCGGCCGTCACGGGCCAGCTGCGCGATCAGTGTCTCCTGCGCGGTGAGCGGGTCGGTCTGCTCGGTGCCGAGTCGGCGGACCCGTTCACCGGTGGCCAGCAATTCACGGCGGGCGCGCTCGGCAAAGGCGCCCATATCCATCGCGGCGAGCATCTCGTAGGCGGTTCGCAGCTTGGCCCGTGCGTCAACGCGGCGACCGGCCCGGCGCAGCCATTCCCCGTAGAGCAGGTGCGCGCG
Source organism: Nocardia sp. NPDC059228 (assembly GCF_042754245.1). Lineage (NCBI taxonomy): Bacteria > Bacillati > Actinomycetota > Actinomycetes > Mycobacteriales > Nocardiaceae > Nocardia > Nocardia sp. NPDC059228. Next base: position 770,976 of record NZ_JBHZAL010000001.1, read on the forward strand.
AGCGAGTTCGGGGCGCAGGCAGGTCCGGCCGAGCCGGTCGATCGCTTCGCGGTACAGCGCGTCCGCGGCCTCGCCACCGCTCACCAGCGCCCGGGACCGCGCCAGCAAGCCCAGCCCGGCTTCCGTGCTGCCGGGACGCACGGATTCCTCGAGCAGCGCCAGCGCCGTGTTCGCGCGATCAGTGTCACCGGTTCGGCAGGCGGCCTCGACAACCTCGGGCAACGGCCAGTGCGCCAGGACGTAATGCCCTGTGCTCTCCGTGGCCGACTGTGTCACGTCCATCGTTTGCCGGTACTGGCCGAGACCGTTGTACAGCACCGCAATCACCCATTGCGCCCAAATCAGCGTGCAGCCGTTGCCGGTGGCTCGGGCATCGTCGATCACCGGTTGTACGAGCGGTTCGGCGACGGATCGATCACCGCGGAAGCAGGCGAGCAGAATCGAAGGGAGTGCGGCCGCGGGAGACCCGGTGGCCTGGCAGATCGCGTCCGATTCGGCCATCAAAGCCGTCGTCGCCGCGAAGTCACCCGACCAAGCCTTGACCGTGGCGAGGCTCGAGAGCACGATGGGCATCATGTCCAGAGCCCCTGCCGCCCGGATACTTTCGACGTAGCGTTCGAGGATCGCCCGCCACGCGTCGTGATCCCATAGCGCGATGGCCACCGGATGGGCGAACCAACTCCATCGCAGCACCTCGTCCTCCGAATTGCCGGTGTGAGCGAAGAGCTCCACCGCCACCCGCATGGCCGGCGCGGCAGCCGCGAGACCCTCCACCACCATCGACGACAGGGCGTCCAGAACCAGCTCGGGCTTGCCTGGCCGGTCGGAGCGAGGTAGCAGGTCCCGAGCGGCGTGCGACACCTCGGGCAGACCACCCCCGGACACCGGGTTGCCGGCGAAGAACGCGGCTATCCACGCCGTCAGGTAGATCTCGCGAGCCTGGTCGATATCGAATCGCTGCAGCCGTGTCGCCGCCCGCAGCAGCAGGGACGGAGCGGCACTGCCCATCCCCGACGCGAACGCCACCTGGCCGTGCAGAAGATCGGCGGTGGCCCGCTGCAACGGATTCAACGGCCCGGCTTCGACATTCGCCAGCAGTCTCAGCGCTGCGGCGTAGTTGCCGGCAAGCAGATTGGCCTGTCCGGCCGACAGCAACCGCTCGCCACGCCTGCTCGCGTCCGCCGAGAGCAGCCCGGCCCGTTCCAGGAACGCTGCGGCCGCGGCGGGTCCGCCGCGGGCCTGCGCGCGAGCGGCCGACCGCTCGAGTTCTGCCGCGACGTCCTCATCGGGTGCGGTCGCGGCCTGAGCGCGATGCCATGCCCGGCGATCGGGATCCCGCTTCGGATCGGTCGCTTCGGCCAGAGCCACATGGATGTCGTGCCGCTCCGGGATCGACGCGGACCGATAGATCGCCGACCTCAACAGCGGATGCCGAAACCACACCCGGGCACCGAACTCAGCGAGCCCCGACTCCACCGCGGGTGTCGCGGCATGGAATGGGATGCCGAGCGTCGTGGCGGCCCGCCACACCAGCGCGGCATCCCCCGACGGATCGGCGGCCGCCAGCCGCAGCAACCGCTGCGTGTGTGCCGGCATCGCCGCCAGCTGCAGGCGGAACCCGTCCTCGATGCGATTCGACAGCGCCGACACCGTCAGCAGGCCGAACCCGCCGGCCAGCCCGTGCGGGGTGGCGCTGCGCACCCACTCCAGCAGCGCGAGCGGGTTGCCGCCGGTCTCGGTCACGATCTGGTCCCGCACTCGGACATCCATGGCCCCGGTCAGCGCGGAATCCAGTAGCGCCCGGGCGAATTCGTACGACAGCGGGCGCAGCGGCAACTCCGGAATACCTGCCAGCTCGGCGGTGAGGCCGCGGGTGCCGAAGACCAGCCCGACCGATTCGGCGGCGAGCCTGCGGGCGACGAAGCCCAGCGTCTGGGCCGATGCCCGGTCCAGCCACTGGAAATCGTCCACCACACACAGCACCGGTCGTTCCGCGGACGTCTCCGCCAGCAGTCCGAGCACCGCCAGTCCGATCAGGAACGGCTTCGGTGCGGGCCCTTCGCAGAGCCCGAACGCGGCCCGGAGCGCGTCGCGCTGCGGATCGGGCAGCGCGTTCACCCGGTCGAGCATGGGCGCGCAGAGCTGATGCAGGCCCGCGAAGACCAGTTCCATTTCCGACTGCACACCGACGACGCGAAATACCTGGCAATCGGTCGCCTGGCTCGTGAGCTGGTCGAGCAATGCCGATTTGCCCACCCCGGGATCACCGTTGAGCACCAGTGCCCGGCTTTCCCCGGTGCTCACGGCTTCGAGCAGGTCACTGCACGTCTCGAGCTCGGCGGCGCGACCGACCAGGCTCGTCGAGCGACCTAGCTCCGGAGCAACCATCGACCTCGAACCATTCTCCGCCGGAAGGGATTCGATGGTCGCACGATCTCGCGAACGATCACAACCGCTCGGGGTTCCGGCCGTCGTCGGCCGTATGACCTGGCAATCGGTTCCCAGCGATGCCTGAGTTATCGCTGGGGGTGTCGATTGATCAGGCTCGGCACCCGGGCTTCGGTGATTTTGGTACGCAATTCCTTCAGCCCTGCCACGTACGCTTCCGAGAAGGTCGGGAAGGGCTGCACCACATCACGCAGGACGCGGAGCGGGACCTGCGCTCGGATGGCCAGGGTGGCCTGTTGCAGCCATTCGCCGGCCTCGGGCGCGAGTGCGTAGGCGCCGGTCAGACGTTCGCCGTCGCTCAGCAGCGTCAGAAACCAGGAAGTCTCGGCGTAGGACCGGGTGAAGGTGGCGGTCTTGGCCACGTCGGCCAGCCGGACCGTCGCACTGAACCTGTCCTGGACCACGCCGACCGACGCTGCCTGCGGATCGGTGTATACGACGTTCGGAATGGCCCGGTAGTCGGCTTCGCGGGGTTCGCCCAGAATATTGGACGCAACGACCTCGCCCTGGTACTTGCCCACATGGGTGAGCAGACGCACGCCGTTGACATCACCGATGGCCCACACGCCGTCCGCGGCGCGCAGACTGCAGTCGACGGGAATGCCGGTCGCCTCGGCCGTGATACCGACTGTCTCCAGCCCGATTCCGTCGACGCGGGGTTTGCGGCCGGTGGCCACCAGTAGCCGATCGCCGCGCCGTTCGGTGCCGTCTCCGAGGCTCAGCACGAAGTCCGCGCCGTCGCGACGCACCGCGGTGGCGCGCACGCCGAGCACGACCTCGATGCCATCGCGGTTCAGCACCTCGGCGAGACCCTCGCCGAGCGGTGCGGGTTCGCGCGGCAACAGGTGGGTGCTACCACCGACCAGCACGACCTCCGCGCCCAGTCTGCGGATGGCCTGCGCCATTTCCACGCCGACAGGCCCGCCACCGAGAACAAGCAGCCGACGCGGAATGGCGGTCAGGCTCGTCGCCTCGCGGTTGGTCCACACGTCTGGCAATTCGGCCAGCCCGGGAAGGGATGGCAAGTTCGGTTCCGAACCGGTCGCGATGACAATGTGATCGGCGGTGTAGCGCATACCCGCGACCTCGACGACACCGTGTCCGGCAAGCCGCCCCGCGCCGCGGATCAGGTCGATGCCCTTGCTCGACAGCCAGCCTTCGGCGCTGGTGTCGGAGTAGTTCGACACCATGAAATCTCGCCAGGCCAGCGAAGCCGCTACGTCGATCTCCGCGCGCGCCTGGGCTTCCCGCGCCTGCTGGACAGCTTCGCCGGGACGCAACAACGTTTTGGACGGGATACAAGCCCAATACGAGCACTCGCCGCCGACCAGATCGCGTTCGACCACGGCGATCCGCAATCCGCCGTCGGCCAGTTCGCCCGCGCAGTGCTCGCCGGGCGAGCCGCCGCCGAGGATGATGACGTCGTAGTCCTTCACGCTCCCACTCCCTGCTCGTCTTCGCGCCGACCCGGCTGCTGGTTGAAGGTCTCGGACCGGTTGGATCGAGTACCCATCGCCGTTGCTCCTCTCGTGCGGATTGCTGCCTCGGTCCAGAATCTGCTCCACCCGGCCGGGCTCGCACCTGTGTTTCCCCCTGGCAGTTCCCCTGGACACTGCCCCGATCACGCCTGAGTGGGTGGCGGAGGCCTCACTCCAGCCCCGGGTCGATCGCGGCCAGGGCCGCCTTCAGTTCGCGTCGCGAGCCGATACCGAGCTTGGCGAACACTTTTCGCAGATGCCATTCGACAGTGCGGGCGCTGATGAACATGTGCTCGGCGATATCGGGGTTGGTCCGCCCGTCAGCCGCCAGGCGAGCAATGAGGGCTTCCTGATCGGTGAGCGTGCCGCCGGATTCGACCGTACGTTTGCGGGCGCGCTCACCACAGGCGAGAAGTTCACGACCGGCACGTTCAGCGAAAGCTGTCATACCGATTGCGGACAGCAGGTCATGAGCGGCGCGCAGCTCGGTGCGCGCGTCCTGGCGGCGGTTCTCCCGGCGCAGCCACTCGCCGAACAGCAGTCGGGCACGGGCGAAGTCGGCGCGCATGCCGGTGCGGCCGAGGCGGTCTATCGCTTCCCGGTAGAGCTTCTCGGCTTCGGGACCGGCGCTGAGCAAAGCGCGCGACCGCGCCTCGATACCCAGGCCGAGATCGGTCCGAGCTGCCTGGGTGCTCTGCGTGAGCCGATCGAAGGCATCGCGGGCGGCCTTCGGATCTCCGGTGCGAGTGGCCGCCTCGATCAGTTCCGGTAGAGCCCATAGCGAGATGTACAGACCCGGCGCATCCAGGGCGGCTTCGGTGGCCATCGTCAGCGCCCTGTCATAGCGGCAAAGGCCATTGTTCAGAATCGAACCCGCCCAATTGGCGCAGGCTTCGGCCACGCCCTGCCGCTGCACGCGAGCGGTGGTCGCAGTGGTTTCGATCAGTCGCGACGCGTCGTCCTCGTTGCCGCGCATGGCGGCCAGAACCACCGCGGAGAAGGGCGCGACCTGGGTGCCGGTTGCCTCGCTGATGGTGTCGGATTCGGTCACCAGCGCGGTCGCGGCCTGGAAGTCCCCGGCCCACGCGGTCGCGACTCCCAACGCTCCCAGGGTGACAGGCAGCTGATCCAGAGCACCCACTTCCCGGGCGAGTCGAACCTGGCGGGTGAGCAGGGTACGCCACGTGCCGACGTCCCAGAGGGCGCTGGCCGTGGCCTGCGCGAACCAGCCCCATCTGAGGCGTTCAGCGGTGTCGATCTCCGTGCCGGAGAAGGTATCCACGATCCGCCGCAGTGCTGGTGCCGCGGCCGCCGGACCAGCGGTAACCCACTCGGTCAGAGCGGACAGGATCGAGCCGGGAAGGTCGGACCCGGCCATTTGCGGCGGCAATTCCTGTGCGGCGGTGGATATTTCCACAATCCCGGCCCCCGTTGCATATCTGCCGGCGAAGATCGCCGCCATCCACGCGGTCAGGTAAGTGTCACGGGCCAGATCACGATCGAGAGGTTCCAGACGCCTGGCGGCGGCGAGCAGCAGCGATGGCGCGTCGCCGCCGAGGCCGGAGGCGAATCGAATGTGCGCGCGCAACAGCTCGATTCGCGCCGCCTGCTGGTCGTCGTGCACTGTCATGTCGGCCATCGCCATCAGATCCGTGGCCGTTCCGAAGGCGCCTGCCTGCAGGGCCGAATCCGCCGCCGCCAGAATGCGTTCCACGCGTCGCACCGGGTCGACGCTCATGAGCACCGCTCGCTGAAGGAAGGCTGTGGCGGCGGCCTGCCCACCTCGGGCGCGGGCACGTTCAGCCGATCGCTCGAGATCGGCTGCGATGTCCTCGTTCGGCCCCGCTGCACCGTGGGCGCGATGCCAGGCCCGCCGGTCGGAATCGGCGACGGGATCGGTGACCTCGGCCAGTGCCAGATGGGCGGCCTGCCGTTCTTCGGGCGAGATCGACCGGTACGCCGCCGAGCGCAGCAGCGGATGACGAAACCGCACCCGACCCTCGAACTCCGCGAGCCCCGCCGCCGCGGTCGCGGCGTCTTCGAAAGGGATACGCGAGCGCTCCGCCGCTCGCCGGACCAGACTCACATCCCCAGAGGGATCTGCGGCAGCCAGCAGCAGCAGCTGACGGCTTCGCGCGGGTAGCGCCTCGAGTTGCTCTCGGAAGCCGGCTTCGATCCGCTCCGGAACCGACATGACGCCGGGCAGGCCGAATCCGCCCGCCAGTCGAGCCGGAGTCAGACCTCGGGGCAGTTCGACCAGAGCTAGCGGATTGCCACCGGTTTCTGCCACGATCTGCTCCCGGACTCGCTGATCAAGCGGCCCGGTCAGCACCGAGTCCAACAGATTTCGGGCGTCTTCATCGTGCAGACCGGTCACCGGCAGCTCGGTCAGTCCGGCCAGGTCGGATCCCGGATCCCGGGTCGCGAACACCATGCCGACGGGGTCGGCAGCGAGCCGACGAGCTACGAAACCCAGCGTCTGCGCGGATTCCTGATCGAGCCACTGGTGATCGTCGATCAAGCACAGCAGCGGCGATTCTCCAGAAACCTCGGCCAGCAGGCCGAGTACGGCCAAGCCAACCGACGAACGATCCGGGGCCGGCCCGTCCGCAAGACCGAAAGCAACCCTCAGCGCGTGCTGCTGTGGTGCGGTCAACGCATCGAGCCGGCCCAGCATCGGTGCGCAGAGCTGATGTAGGCCGGCGAAGGGCAGCTCCATTTCCGATTGCATACCGGTCACTCGCACCGCACGGAACCCCACGGCCAATTCGGCCACGTGTTCGAGCAGCAATGTCTTGCCGATTCCGGGCTCGCCACGGACGACCAGCACTCTGCCCGCACCGGCCCGAACCGCCGCCACCAGTCCCTTCAACACTTCGCGCTCACGCCGGCGATTCACCATGCCGGGCGTACCGAAAGATCCTGTGCCACTCATCTCGGTACCGAATCCTCCCCGCAATCAGGCAAACCCACCAGCGGCCGGGACGGTCCCCTGCCTGATGAAACACTGGCCGGCTACGTGCTTCGCATGGCGCACCGCCGCGAGATGACACCCTTACCAACGGTGTTGTCGGTCTGCTGGAACGCCTCATAGAAGATCTGCGGGCTATCGGCGGCCTGTCGTCGCACTCAGGGATCGAATCGGGGTGTTTCCTGATGTCGGGTGTCAGCGGGCCGTGCCAGTATCGAAGCCATGTATCCGGCCGCGCCTCTGTACGACCCTGCCCGCGGGGCGGTCACTCCCGTGACCCAGCCCAAGCTGGTGCGGCGTACCGGCGGGCGCATTGTGGGCGGGGTCGCGGGCGGGCTCGCCGATCATCTCGGGATCGACGTGTTCAAGGTGCGGATCGGTTTCGTGCTGCTGTCCGCGCTGGCCGGGGCCGGGATCGTGGCCTACGGGATGCTGTGGATCTTCACGCCCGCCGGGGGTGACGCGGCTCCGCCGACCGGGTCGGAGCGGCGGCAGGCCATCGGATTGGCGCTGCTCGGTATGGCTTTGGCGGTCGCCACCGCGTGGGTGTTCAACGGGACGGCCGCGCATGTGGTGGGGCCGATCATCGTGGTGGCGGTCGGCGCGGCGCTGGTGTGGCGCGAATTCGACGCGGACGGGCCGAGATCCGTCATCGGGCTACCCGCCAAACCGTCGGTGGTCACCTGGGCGCGCATTGTCGGCGGGGCCACCCTCATCGTGGTCGGGCTGGGCGTGGTGGTGCTGGGGCGGATCAACCTCAGTTCGCTGGGGTCGGCGCTGCTGGCGGTGGCGGTGACCCTGGTCGGGGCCGGGCTGCTGACCGTGCCGCTGTGGCTGCGCATGATGCGCGCGCTGAATGCCGAGCGCTCGGCGCGGATCCGCAACGACGAACGCGAGGAGATCGCCTCGCACCTGCACGATTCCGTACTGCAGACGCTGGCCCTGATCCAGCGGCAGGCCGGCGATCCGCAGGAAGTGGTGCGGCTGGCCCGCAGTCAGGAACGCGAGCTGCGCAAGTGGCTGTTCGAGGACACCGGGCCCGCGCAGTCCAGCGTGGCCGCCGCGCTGCGCACCATCGCCGGCGAGGTGGAGGACCAGCACGGAGTGAAGGTCACCCCGGTCACCGTGGGCGACGTGTCCATGGACCTCGACGACAGCGGAATCGGGCTGCCCAAGGAACATTTCACCGCGCTGCTGGGGGCCACCCGGGAGGCGCTGGTCAATGCCGCCAAGCACGCCGGGGTGCCGACCATCGACCTGTACGCCGAGGTGGAGCCGCATCAGGTGAGCGTCTTCGTGCGCGACCGCGGCAAGGGCTTCGACCCGGACGCGGTGTCGAAGGACCGGCAGGGCGTGGCCAAATCCATCCACGCCCGCATCGAACGCCGCGGCGGGCACGTGGAGATCAAGTCCGCGCCCGGCAACGGCACCGAGGTGCGAATCTTCATGCCGCGCAAGGACGGTGGCGACGAGCGGTTGGTGGTGCAGACCGACACCCCGGAAGACGTCACCCAGCTGTGAGCTGCGGAGTGTGGTACCGATGGGGTTCAGGGTTCGGTTCGGCGTCAGGTGAGGAGTCTTAGGTGAGCGTCCGGGTCTTTCTGGTCGACGATCATGCGGTGTTCCGGTCCGGGGTGCGGGCGGAACTGAGCCGCGAATCCGATATGGAGGTCGTCGGCGAGGCGGGCGGGGTGGCCGAGGCCATCGCCGGGATCAAGACGACCGCGCCGGACGTGGTGCTGCTGGACGTGCACATGCCCGACGGGGGCGGGGTCGCGGTGCTGCAGGGCATCGACCCCGGACCGGTGTGCCTGGCGCTCAGCGTCTCCGATGCGGCCGAGGACGTGATCGCGGTGATCCGGGCGGGCGCGCGCGGGTACGTCACCAAGACCATCTCGGGGCCGGAACTGGCCGACGGGATCCGCCGGGTCTCCGGTGGCGACGCGGTGTTCTCACCGCGGCTGGCCGGCTTCGTGCTGGACTCGTTCACCGGCAAGTCGCCGGTGCCCGAGCCCCCGCTGGACCCGGAACTGGACTCACTGACCCCGCGCGAACTCGAGGTGCTGCGCCTGCTGGCACGCGGCTACACCTACCGCGAGATCGCCGAGACCCTGTTCATCTCGGTGAAGACGGTCGAGACGCACGCGTCGAACGTGCTGCGCAAGACCCAGCAGTCGAACCGGAACGCCCTCACCCGCTGGGCGCACCGGCGCCGCATCGACTGACGAGACTTCGAGAGTCGCTACAGCACAACCAGAACCACGACGATGATCAGCAGGCCGATGAGCAGGCCGATCGCCACGGCGAGCGGGCCCGCGTTCGGGCCCAGGGCGCTCAGGTCGAAACCCTTCGACTTGGGTTGCGGGGCGGCCGGCGCCGCGGCCGCCTGCCGCTGCGGGCGGGGGAGCGGGCTGGAGTGCGGGCTGCGCAGCCCGGCGGCGGAATTGCGGGCCGCCCAGGCCGGGATCGTTCCGTCCTCGGTGCGGACCGGCGCGCCCAGGATGTAGGGCGCGGTGCCGGGACCGAAGGCGGCGGTGAGGATTTCGTTGCGCGCCTCGGTCATGGTGGGGCGGCGCTGCGGGGCCGGCTCCATCATGTGCAGCAGCACCTCGGTGAGCGGGCCGCTGCGGGCGGGCGGAGTGATCTGGGCCATGGCGGCGCGTTCCACGATGACATCGCTGTCCTCGTCGAAGCCGTAGGGCGGCCGCCCCTCGATGGCGGTGTACAGCGTTGCGCCGAGCGAGAATACGTCGCTGGCGGTGGTGGGGCGGGCGCCGCGCGCGACCTCCGGCGGCAGGTAGGCCGGGGTGCCGGTGATGACGTCACCGATCTCCTCGGCGGCGTCGTTGGCGCCGCTGGAGATGCCGAAGTCGCTGAGCTTGACCTTGCCGACCTCGTCGCCGCGATCGGCGACCAGGATATTGCCCGGCTTGATGTCGCGGTGCACGATGCCGGCGGCGTGCGCGGTCGCCAGCGCGTCCGCCACCTGCGCGCCGATCTGCGCCACCTCGATCGGGGACAGCTGATCCACCAGCGCAAGGGCTTTGGCCACACTGCGCGAGGGCAGATACTCCATTACCAGCCAGGGCTCACCGGCCTCCAGCACCACGTCGTACACGGCGATGGCATGCTCGTGCGACAGCTTGGCCGCCACCCGCCCCTCGTGCATGATCCGGCTGCGGACCTCCTGCGCCTCCTCCTCGTTGAGCCCCTGCGTCGTGAGGACCTGCTTGATAGCGACATCGCGGTGCAGCAGCCGATCGGTCGCCAGCCACACGGCACCCATGCCACCACCACCCAGCTTCGACTGCAGGCGGTAGCGGCCGGCCACCAGATAGTCGGGGCCGACAATGGGACGGGCGCGTTCGGTCACGGGTGCAGGGTAGCGGAAAACCATCCTGACTGGCCTGCTTCGAAACCCGGGGTTTGCTGGGCATCCGGGTGCAGACCTGGGTATTTCTTCCAGACCCATACGGACACAGCGCGTTTCGCTTCTCGGCACCCGCGCGCCCGGCCTGGAGAGAATCTTGCGGGGCTTCTGGCTTACCGGACGAAACTGACCAAACGGCGACAGTCACCGCCGCCGCGGCAGAGGTTCGCGCGGACTCGCCTCTTATCACAATGTGCAGTGAAGAGGCCCGCCCCTATTTTTCGGGGGTTTCTTTTTGTGGCTTCGGACTCGATGGCTCGCCGTATTCGTGAACACGTCGCACGCTACCGAGTGAACTCGAATTCCGAACCTGCAATTCGCGTGCCGGCCGTCACGCGGATTGCCTTATATGGTCGACCTCCACTGCGGTGGCGGGTTTCGGGGCGGCGCCGCAGCTGGCCTGGCGAGGCGAGTAGGCGAGGGTGCGGGTGGTGACCAGCCAGCTGCGCCCATCGCGATGGGTGACCCGGGCCGCGCCCGCGAAAGTGGCCGGGTCGGTGGCGTATTCGATGTCGTGCGGGGCCGGTTCGACGGTGAGGTCGTCGATGCCCGCGGTCGGATCGGCGTCCCCGGGGACGGTGGTCGTCAGCCCGCTGTCGTCGAGGAGCGGGGTGGTCAGGGTGTAGGAGGCGTCCGCGATGCGCTGGCGGACAGCGACTTCCGCGACCTGCTCGACCGGGGTGTAGCAGCTGCGGCCGCGCAACCCGGTGAGCGAGACCTCGCCCTTGTCGGCGGCGGCGAGCATGGCGTGGGCCGAATCCTCGTCCAGGCGGCCGTAAGTGAGTCCGGTGGGGAGGACGATGACGGCGGGGGCGAAGCGGTGGCCGCCGGTGTGCGAGCACTCCCACACCCGGTCGGGATGGGCGGCCGACAGGCTCGCGGCGATGGGGCGGCCCAGCAACGCGCAGCACTGATCGCGTTTGCCGTGCGCGCAGACCAGGACCAGCGGATTCGTCACGGCCGCACCGATTCCCGGGGCCGGGCCGTTGAGCAGGTGCAGGTCCAGATCCAGCAGCTCACGCAGGTCACTGATCTCGAGGCGCTCGCACCAGGATCCCTCCGGCCGCGAACTGGCGAGCAGAACCGTTCGCACACCCGTGAATTCCTGGCGCCCGGGCCGCCGGATCAGGGTCGGCCGGACGTGCGCCGCCTTGGTGCGCGCCGCCAGTTCGGGCGTGATGTCGGGCCCGAGCACCTCGTCGCCGATCACATCGCGGCCCCACGCCCCGGGCTGCTCGACGCACAGCCAGCCGGTGATGTGGGTCGCGCTTCCGGGTAGCGGAACCTCCAGCGCCGCAGCCGAACACGACAATCCCTCGAACCCCGTCACAATGGCTTCCCGTCGATCAGCTTCCGGATCACCTGTGCCAGCCGCCGCGCTCGCGCCTCCGGCCGCGCCGCGCTGCCCAGGTGGTAGCCGACCGCGATGCGCGACTGCGCGGGCAGCGTTTCGAAGAAGGCCGCCGCCTCCGGATGCCGGGCCAGCGCGGCCAGGAAGTCCTCCGGCAGATCTCCGCCGACGGCATTGTGCCAGCGGCCGTCCGCCTTGGCCCGGTCCACTTCGGCCTGCCCGGCCGGATGCATGAGCCCGGTCGCGATCAGTTCGTCCACCAGGCCGACATCGCGCTGCGACCACTGGCTGCGCGGGCGGCGCGGCGTGAAACCCATGATGAAGAAGTCCTCGTCGAGCTTCTTGGACTGCCCGTCGATCCAGCCGAAGCACAGGGCCTGCCGCAGCGCGCCGTCATAGTCCAGCGAGGCGTACCCGGAGCCCTTCTTCGCGAACTTCAGCCAAATGCCGTCCACCGCTGCGTGATTGGCCGACAGCCAGTCCCGGAACGACTGCTCGTCGGGAAACCACAGCGTGGGACGCTCGGATGCGGACACCGTTCAACTGTAGATTCCGCCAGCTCAGTGCCCCAGAAAGGGGAGCACTTCGGCCTCGAACTCGTGGTAGCGGTCGCGGTGGATGCTGTGCCCGCACCCGAAGGCGCGAATCGTGCAATCGGGCAGGCTCACGCGCACCTGCTCGAGCTTGTCCGGGTCCACCATGCCGCCGGGCCCGCCGCGCAGGAACAGCGTGGGCGCGGTGATGTCGGACAACCCCTCCCACCACTCCGGATACGGCTTGCGGAACTGTTCGAGCGCCACCCCGGTCATGGAGCGATCGAAGGCCAGCACCGCGCGCGGATGCCGGATGATGCTGGTGGTGGCGTGCCACAGTTCCGGGATCGACGGCAGCCTGCGCGTGAACCGGATCTGCTCGTCGCCGGAGCGCAGCGGCAGCGGCTGTTCCTCGATCACCAAGCGCCGCACCAGTTCCGGGCGTTCCATCGCCAGCCACGAGATGGCGTATCCGCCGAGCGAGTGCCCGACCAGATCCGCCGTTTCCAGTCCGAGCCGATCGCACAGCCGCAGCAGGTCGGCCCCGAACTCCGGGAATCGGTAGGAGGCGGTGTGGCCGCTGCGTCCGTGCCCGCGCAGGTCGGGAATGATCACCCGGCGTCCGCGCCGTACCAGCTGGGCGGCGAATCGATCCCAGGTGTGCCCGTCCCCGCCCATGCCGTGCACCAGCACCACGGGTGTGTCGCTGTAGAGATGCCCGCCCGTCGCGCCGGAATCCCGGTAGGCGATCCGGACGTCTTCGAACTCGACCCGGGTGACCGCTGACTCCACGATGGTCCAGAGTACGGATCGGGGTCCGGGTGGCGCCCCAGTTTGTGCGCAGCGCCATATCGAATTACCGATTCGGTTGCCTATTCATTCCGATGGCGAATGATGGCGAAACCCTGCACATCCTGGCGTGATATCCGCTTGCTACAGCGTGTGAAATAGATCACTTTCACATTGTCGATAATCGGTCAACCGTGACGGTAGCGTCATTGCCCGATTCACCAATAGCTTTTCTGCCGGGGAAATATGGTTCTCAATGCTGCCGCCCCCGCGGTCGATCTCCAGGATCTCCAGGAACCGAGCCCGCCGCGGCCCACCTTCGCTACGGCGTGGGTCCTTCTACTAGCCGCACTCAGCGGGGCCTTTCTCGCCGTCCCCACGCTGCGCTACGACTTCTTCGGCGACGAACTGTATTTCGTCGCCGCGGGCGCGCACCGCAGCATCACCTACGCCGACCAAGGCGTGCTCATACCGCTGATGGCCCACCTGGCCGACGCCGTGGCGCCCGGCTCGGCGCCCGTGTTGCGATTGCCGGCGGTCCTGATGACCGCGGCCGCAGTGGTGATCAGTGCCGCGGTCGCCTACGAACTGGGCGGCTCGCGCACCGCGCAACTGCTCGCGGCCGCCGCCTACGGGGTCTCGCCACTCGCCGCGACCCAGGCCGTCCAGCTGAGCACCTTCTCCTTCGACGCCACCCTGCAGGCCGCCGTCATCTGGTTGCTGATCCGTTGGATCCGCACCCGCGACGACCGTCTGCTCATCGCGCTCGGCCTCGTCGCCGCCATCGATCTGCAGGTCAAATGGTTCATCCCCACGATCCTGCTGTGCCTGGGCGCGGGCGTGCTCGTCGCGGGACCGCGGCAGCTGCTGTGGCGGCCCGCGCTGTGGCAGGGCGCGGCGATCTTCGCGGTCTCCGCGGTGCCCGGTCTGTGGTGGCAGCACACGCACGGCTGGCCGGCGCTGGCCATGAGCAAGGTGATCGGCGCCGAGCAGGACGCGGCCGGCGGCGGGCCGCTCGCGTGCATGCCGCAGATGATCGGACTGACCGGTTTGCTGGGCGGGCTGCTCGCCGGCTGGGCCTTCTGGTGCCTGGCCCGGCAACGCTGGCTGCGGCCCTACCTTTTCATGCTCGTCGCCTCGGCGCTGCTGGTGCTCGTCGTCCTCGTCGGGCACGGACGGCCTTACTACACAGCGGGATTCCTGCCCGTGCTGTTCGGCATCGGCGCGGCCTCGCTGCCCTACTCGGTGAACGATCGCGGCGGCCGATTGCTGCGGGTCGTCGCGCCGCCGATCGTGGTGCTGTCGCTGGCCATCATCGCCGCGCTCGTGGCCACCCTGCCGCAGCCGCCCTCCCGCGTGCACGGCGCCATCCGGAACCAGGCCGACTTCGCCATGCGGACCAGCATTTTCGGCTCCTCGGGATGGTCCGATCTGACCGCGAAGGTCGCCGACGCCTACCGGCAGCTCCCGGAGGCGGAACGCCCGAAAGCGATCATCGCCCAGAACTATTGGCAGGCGGCCGCGATCCAGAACTTCGGGCGCGACTACGACCTGCCGCCCGTCTACAGCCCCAACCGCGGCTTCGGCTACTTCGGCCCGCCGCCGTCGGACACCGACGCCATCCTCTACGTCGGCCTCGACAGCGCCGAACCCACCCTGCGGCGGCAGTTCGGCGAGGTGACAGTCCGCGCGCACCTGAACATTCCGAACGGATTCCCCGGCGTGAACAGCGATATCGCCATCGCGGTCTGCCGTGAACCCGTGCATCCGTGGCCCGAACTCTGGCCCACCATGATGGATCTGCGCCTGCCGCTGGGCATTTGAGCAGCACCGCCGCAGCGCATTTGAGCAGCACCGCCGCTGGGCATTTGAGCAGCACCGCCGCAGGGCATTTGAGCGGCGTCTACTCGTAGAGCCCCTCCACATGCCAGGCGCTGTTGTAGCCGAGCAGGAGCAGCGCGCGCAGGCGGGTGGCGTCCTCGGCGTCCAGCTGCACCTGGGCGCGGGCGGCGAAGCCGTGCTCGAAACGGTGTGTCCACCAGCGATCGTCGACCGGCCAGGGTCCGGCCCAGCCGGTCAGCCGCCAGGAGCTGCTGCCCCAGTGCAGGTGGGCAGGATCAGCGGTGAACAGGCCGCGCTCGGTGACCCAGATCGGGGAACCGTCGGCAGCCTCCAGGCGCACCTCCGGATGATGGGTGAGCACCAGCGCCGGAGCGGGCTCGGGAAGCCGGCCGGGCCAGGGCTGGGCCGGATCGGTCGCGGGCACCGGCTCGTCACCGAGGGTGACCATGGTGATGCGCTCCCCCGGGCCGCGGCCGCCGCTGAGCACACCCATGCGCACCGCGTCACCGCCCAGCAGACTCTGCACCCGGATCAGCGCGCGGCGCGCCCGCTCCTCGTCCTCGCCGACCCCACCCCACAGGCCGAGCTGCAGGGCGCCGGCCGACACCACCTCGACGGGTTCCAGGCGCAGGAGGGTGACGGCCGCGTTCGGGCCGGCATCCCAGTCGTCGTGCGCCTCCGGTGAACCGGGAGCCGCGGCGCGGGTCCGGCCGTGATCGAGGGCACGGCGGGTGAGCCAGCCGTCGAGCTGCCAGCGGATGCGGTCGGCGGTGCTGTCCGGGGTGAGCGGTTCGGCGCAGCGCCAGATGCGGGAGAACTCCTCGCCCGCTTCGGTTTCGGCGTGGATGACCAGGCGGGTGCAGGCCACTGCGGCGGCGGAGAGCTTGGTGTGCAGCTCGGTGGCGAGCAGGCGGCCCGCGAAGGCGGCCATGTCGACGCGTTCGATCGGGGGATCGCAGCGGTGCTCCACGGTCAGGTCGGCGGCGGGCAGGCGAGCGGCGGGCGGGCGCTCCGGGACCGCGCGGGCGCAGCGGTGCGCGATGATCGCGTCCGCGCCGAACCGCGACGCCACCTCGGCGGGGGTGAGGGCCGCGAAGTCGCCGATGCGGCGCAGGCCCAGCCGGTGCAGCAGGTCCACCAGTTCGACGCGCTGCGGCGCGGCCAGCACCGGTTCCACCGCCAGCTCCGAAACCGGCATGGGCGCAAGGAATTCCGCGCCCCGGCCGGGCGGGACCAGGGTGGCGCGGCGGGCGGCGAAGACCGCGGTGGACAGCTCGTCGGCAATGCCGATCTGGCATTCCACGCCGACCGCCGCCACAGCGTCCACCAGGCGCTCGGCGGCGGCCTCCTCGGAGCCGAAGAACCGCGCCGCGCCGCGCGCGGAGAGCGCCAGCATGCCCGGGCGCAGCACCTCCACGCCCGGCACGGTCGCGTCCACGGCCGCCACCACGGATTCGAACAGACGGGCGTCGCGATCCGGATCGTCCTGTGCCACCAGTAGATCCGGGCAGCGGCCCTGAGCCTCCCGCTTTCGCAGACCCCGGCGGATCCCTTCCGCCCGTGCCACCGCCGTACAGGCCACCACCCGATTGGCCGCGAACACCGCCACCGCGCGAGTGGCCTCCGTGCCCGCCTCGGCGGCCGCAGCCACCGCGGGCCAGTCCGGGCACCACACCACGAGCACCCGCCGCGCCTTCACGACCGGCCTGCTCTCGCGGCGCTACCGCAGCGGTAGGCAGCCGGACGACAATCGCGGCGGTCAGCTCGCGACACGACGCCCGCCCACACATGGGGGCACCCGGAAGGCGCGGGAAACCCGCTGCGCCGCAGGCGCTATCGCCTGGCCGGCGGCGGTCGGGGCGGCGGTCGGCGATCGGTCAGGACGCGACATGACGCGCCGGGCGCAGTGGTTCGGGAGCGGCGGCGGGCCGGGCGGGGTCGGGGGTGGCGACCCATTCGACGCGACCGTCGGCGGGGCTGAGGGCCAGGTGGCCGGAGCGGGGTTGGGCGGAGCGGCCGCGGACGGAGACGTCGAGGCGGACGGTGCGCAGGCGGCCGCAGCCGCGGCCCAGGCCGCTGTATCCGGCGACCCGGGTGTCGATGTGCAGGGCGGAACCGGACCAGGAGCCGTTGGTCACCATCAGGGTGGAGTTCTTGCTGCGGGCGCGGGCGGCGAGGATGCGGGCGCGGGACATGGGGACGGCGAGACCGTTCAGCCCGAGAACCACCAGGTCCAGGCCATCCAGCAATACGGAGGCAACTTCGAGCGGGTCCGGTCCGGGATCGGAGACCACCGCCAGCCGGTCGAGCCGGGCCCCCATCTCCGCGGCGGCCAGCAAGCCCAGCCGCGGCAGCCCGACCACCGCGGCATGCCCCCCGGAGCTCGTCACCGCGGCCAGCAGCCCCGAGATCAGCGACCCCGCGCCGTTGTAGACGACCACCGACCCCTTGGCCAATCCGCCATCGGGTAAAAGGTTTTCGAGCGCGCCCGGCACCGGCAAGGACTCCCGCCGCGGCTCCTCGGACACGGGCACATGGGCCGCCACCTCGGCCCCGCGCGCGGGCACGGCGGCCATCCGCCGCCGCAACTCGGCCAACTGCGCCCGCCTGGCCTCCGCAGCCGCACCCATCCAGTGACCACCTCCCAGTCGACGGGACCCAACCTCGGCAACGCAAGCCAGCACCGAGCCAGCTACCTAACATAATCGAAAATTTGTTCGATCAATGCACAGTAGAACTCGAATCCCAGGACGCGTCAAGAGGCGTGTGATCAAGCGCCGTATCCGTCACGCTGCCCGAGCGTCAGCGCGGGGAGTCAGTCGAGGGTGATCACCACGGTTTCGCCGTGGCGGGTTATTTCGATGCTGCTGCCTGCCGGAGCTTCGGCAGTGAGCAGGACATCGCGTATTACTTCGATCGCCGCGCGCCAATCGTCGATCACTGTCAGGGGGAGATCGTCGACCCAGCTGCCGTCCCTGCGGCCCACGCGGGCGGGTCCGTGCTTGGTGGTTCCCAGTCCGGCGGCCCGGAGGGCGGCGTTGAGAAGAGGCTTCAGCTGTGATGCCGGGCCGTTTCGAGGGGCTTCGGAGGAGGAAACGGGCAGGTAGGCGTGGGCGTGGTAGCGGCGAGGCGGTGGGGCTGTGTGGCCGGAGCGGGTTCGCGGCAGGGTGTGCGGGTCGACGCCGAGGAGGAGTTCGGTCATGACCAGGGCGCGGAGTTCACCCGCGCCGGGGGACAGCGCCGACAGGACGGACCGGTCGGTGCAACCCACGGTGTGCAGCGCGGTGGTCAGGGCTGTCCGATGCGCCGCTGTCGGATCGGCGGCGAAGGTCCGGGCGGCCGCCTCCACCTCGGGGTGTCTGGACCAGGGCTGGTCGCGGACGGCCGCGCAGCGGGCGCGTGCCCGGTCGACAGCGGTTGCCAGTGCGGCGAAGGGGAATTCGGGATCGTCCGGGTCGCGCATCGAGTACAGGTCGCCGGCGGGGTAGTCCGGATCATCGCGATAGGGATTGTCCGGCTGCTCGACGTAATCGAGGTACCACCAACCGGTTTCGTCGTCCTGCAGCCAATCCACGCCGAATGCCCGGATATCGCCGTGCGCGGCATAGGCGCGCCGCTGATAGGGGTCCAGGCCCGGCAGGGCGGCGAATACCTCACGCAGCAGCGGGACGGCGATCGCGGCGTCGGCGTCGGTGCACAGCGGGGCGAAACGGCCGAGCAGGGCCAGGTGCGGGCCGGGGTAGGCCGCGTCGGGGTCGGACAGTGCGGTGGCCCGGCAGATCAGGTCGACCTCGGACCAGCGCAGGGCGTGCGGATGCCAGTGCGCGAGATCGTCCCAGCCCAGCTCGACCGGGCCGGTGGCGCCGGGATGGCGCAGGGTCAGCGAGGAACCGTAGAAGCCGGATGCGACCCGGAATACGTACCCGTCGCCGAGGTCGTACTCCGCCTCGAAGTCGTCGTACTCCTCCTCGCGGTCGGCGCGGTCCCCGCCGGGCACATCGGAGGCGTACTCGTCGAGAAAGCTCGCGGCCCAGAGCTCGGGTCGCGAGAACAGGGATCCGGCTGCCAGACCTCGGTCATGCCGAGATCCTGCCAGGTCCGATCCTCTCGGCAACCCTTGGGGCGCACAGGCTTCGGTGTGCCGCGGCGTGGAGCGCCGGGTGTCGCAGGGCGGTTCCCGGGTCAGCGGGTGCTCACCAGTAGGTGCCCGGGACCAGCCGGGCCGCGCGGCGCAGGGCGGTTCCGGTGACGCGGACCGCGGGCGGGACGGTGCGGCGGCGTTGCGGGACAACGATGTCCACGTCGGCCGTCTCCGGTTCGGGCACCGCCTCGCCCTTGGCGGCGGGGGAGTCGGGGATGGCGCGGTAGTAGCGGTGCAGGACCCGCTCCTTGATGCCGGGCGCGAACATGGAGCCGTACTCGGCCAGGGTGCCGAGCGGCACGTCGATGCGGCGGGGGCGCTCGGTGAGGGCCCGCACGATGAGCGCCGCCGCCCACTCCGGGGACTGGGTGCCGGCGCCCTGATCGCCGCTCGGGGCGATCATGGGGGTGCGGACCAGCGGCATGTGGATGGTGGTGAAAGTGATATTGCTGGAACGCATTTCGGCCGCGGTCACCTCGGCGAACTTGTCCAGGGCGGCCTTGCTGGCCAGGTAGGCGGCGAAGCGCGGGGTGGCGACCTGGACGCCGGCGCTGGAGATGTTCACGATGTGACCGTCGTGGCGCTCCCGCATGCCGGGCAGCAGGCCCAGGGTCATGCGCACCGCGCCGAAGTAGTTGACGGCCATGGTGCGCTCGAAGTCGTGCATGCGGTCGGTGGAGCGGTGCACGGCGCGGCGGATGGAGCGGCCGGCATTGTTGACCAGCATGTCGACGTGCCCGTGGGTGTCGAGCACGGCCTGCAGGGTCCGGTCGACCGAGTCCTGATCGGTGACATCGCACGGGTAGCCGAACGCGGCGCCGCCCGCGGCGGTGATCTCGTCCACCACGGTGGACAGCTCGTCGGCGCGGCGGGCCAGCAGGATGACGACCGCGCCCTTCTCGGCGACGGCGAGCGCGGCCGAGCGGCCGATGCCGGAGGATGCGCCGGTGATGACGACGTGCTTGCCGGCCAGATCGCGGCGGGCGCGCCGCCGGGCCAGGTAACCGGTGCCGTTGTCGGCCGAGCTGTCGGGCCTGCCCGTCGCCCCGCCGCCACCCCTGACCGAATCGCTTCGCGATGCCATCATTTCTGCTCCCTTGCAGGTGAAATTGCCTCGAACTTACTCCAAAGTAAGTTACCGCGCCACGGTGTGGTTGCCCACCCCTGAATCGGCCTCCGGGGATTTGGCGCGTGCCGCTGTAGAGACCAATCGGTTTCGAATGTATGTTCGATACTCGAGACCGGTCGGATTGCGGAAGGAGGTGCGTCATGGGCTGGCACAACGGCCCGCCTTCGTGGGCGGAGATGGAACGGGTGCTGTCCGGACGGCCCGATCCCGCGCGCAAGTCGGTCGACGGCGACGGCGGCGACAGCCCGGCCTGGTCACGGAAGCGGGAGAAGTACGAGGCCGGGGAACTCGGGCGGGTCGCGCGATCGGCGGTGCCGTACGCCGAGCTGCACACGCACTCGGCCTACAGCTTCCTCGACGGCGCCAGCCAGCCCGAAGAACTCGTGGAGGAGGCCGTGCGACTGGGCCTGGAGGCCCTCGCGCTGACCGACCACGACGGGTTCTACGGCGTGGTGCGGTTCGCGGAGGCGGCGCGGGAATGGCGGATGCCGACCATCTTCGGCGCCGAGCTGTCCATCGGAACCGCGGCCCGCGCCGGTGCGCACCTGGCGCCCCGCGGGCGGCGGCGCGGCCGCGAATCCGAGTCGGACGCACTGAATTCCGAACCGCGTACCGGCACACCCGACCCGGCCGGACCGCACCTGCTGGTGCTGGCGCGCGGGCAGGAAGGGTACCGGCGGCTGTCGCGGGAGATGGCCGCCGCGCACATGGCGGCGGGGGAGAAGGGCATCCTGCGCTACGACCTGGAACGGCTCACCGCCGCGGCGGGCGGGCACTGGCACATTCTCACCGGCTGCCGCAAAGGGACTGTGCGACAGGCGCTTCAGCAGGGCGACGCGGCAGCCGAGGCGGCGCTGCGCGATCTGATCGACCGGTTCGGGCGCGAGCACGTGAGCGTGGAGCTCACCCACCACGGCATCCCCGAGGACGATGAGCGCAATGCCCGGCTCATCGCCCTCGCCGACCGGGTCGGGCTGCCCGTACTCGCCACCACCGGGGCGCATTTCGCGGCCCCGCCGCACCGGCGCCGAGCCATGGCGCTGGCCGCCATCCGGGCCCGCTCCAGCCTCGATGACATGGCCGGCTGGCTGGCCCCCACCGGCGGCGCGCACCTGCGCTCCGGCGACGAGATGGCGCGGCTGTTCGCCGCCTGCCCCGAGGCGGTGGCGAATGCCGTTGCGCTGGGCCGGGACTGCGCGTTCGACCTGCGGCTGATCGCGCCCCAACTGCCGCCCTTCGACGTGCCCGACGGCCACGACGAGAACTCGTGGCTGCGCGAGCTCACCCTCCGCGGCGCGGCCCGCCGCTACGGACCCCGGGCCGGGAACCCGGACGCCTACCGGCAGCTGGAACACGAACTGGACGTGATCGCCACCCTGCACTTCCCGGGCTACTTCCTGGTCGTGCACGACATCGTCAGCTTCTGCCGCGACAACGACATCCTCTGCCAGGGCCGGGGTTCCGCGGCCAATTCGGCGGTCTGCTACGCCATCGGCATCACCAATGTGGACCCGGTCGCCAACAAGCTGCTGTTCGAACGGTTCCTGTCGCCGGAGCGGGACGGGCCGCCCGACATCGACGTGGACATCGAATCGGATCGGCGCGAGGAGGCCATCCAGCACGTCTACGCCAAATACGGGCGCGAGTACGCGGCGCAGGTGGCCAATGTGATCACCTATCGCGGGCGCTCCGCGGTGCGGGATGCCGCACGCGCCCTGGGCTTTTCGACCGGACAGCAGGACGCCTGGAGCAAACAGGTGAGCCGCTGGACGGGCGTGGCGGAAGAGCAGCACACCGACATCCCCGGCGACGTGCTCGCGCTGGCCGGTGAATTGGAGGGGCTGCCAAGGCATTTGGGCATCCACTCCGGCGGCATGGTGATCTGCGACCGGCCCATCGCCGATGTGTGCCCGACCGAATGGGCGCGCATGGCCGATCGCAGTGTGCTGCAGTGGGATAAAGACGACTGCGCGTCGGCGGGACTGGTCAAGTTCGACCTGCTCGGGCTGGGCATGCTGTCGGCGCTGCACTACATGATCGACCTGGTGGCCGAGCACAAGGGGCACACCGTCGAACTGCATCGGCTGGACCTGGGCGAGGAAGCCGTCTACGACATGCTGTGCCGCGCCGACTCCGTCGGCGTCTTCCAGGTGGAGTCCCGCGCGCAGATGGCGACCCTGCCGCGCCTGAAGCCGCGGAATTTCTACGACCTGGTGGTGGAGGTGGCGCTCATCCGGCCGGGACCGATCCAGGGCGGGTCGGTGCACCCCTACATCCGGCGCCGCAATGGCAGGGAGAAGCCCGATTACGACCATCCGGCACTGGAGAACGCGCTGGAACGCACCCTCGGCGTGCCGCTGTTCCAGGAGCAGCTCATGCAGATGGCCGTGGACGTCGCCGGATTCACCGCCGCCGAGGCCGATCAGCTGCGCCGCGCCATGGGATCCAAACGGTCACCGGAGAAGATGGAACGGCTGCGGGCCCGCTTCTATCAGGGCATGAAGGACCTGCACGGCATCACCGGCGAGGTGGCCGACCGCATCTACGAGAAGGTGTACGCCTTCGCGAATTTCGGTTTCCCGGAAAGCCATTCGCAGAGTTTCGCCTCACTGGTGTTCTACTCGGCGTGGTTCAAGCTCCATCACCCGGCCGCCTTCTGCGCCGGACTGCTGCGCGCCCAGCCGATGGGGTTCTACTCGCCGCAGTCGCTGGTCGCCGACGCGCGACGGCACGGGGTGGTGGTGCACGGGCCCGACATCAACCACAGCCTGGCCGAGGCGACCCTGGAGGCGCGGGGCCTGGAGATCCGGCTGGGGCTGGCCGCGGTCCGGCACATCGGCACCGAGCTGGCCGAACAGATCGTGGCCGCCCGCGAAATCGGGCCCTACACCACGTTTCTCGACCTCACCGGGCGCGTGGAGCTGAGCGTGCCACAGGCCGAAGCGCTGGCCACCGCGGGCGCGCTGACCAGTCTCGGCGGCACCCGCCGCGAGGCGCTGTGGGCGGCGGGCGCGGCCGCCGGGGAACGGCCCGACCGGCTGCCCGGCACCGGCGCGGCCACCGCCGCACCCGCCCTGCCCGGGATGAGCGCACTGGAGCTGGCCGCCGCCGACGTGTGGGCCACCGGCGTCTCGCCCGGCAGCTATCCGACCGAATTCCTGCGCGAGCGCCTCGACGCGCTCGGCGTCATCCCCGCCGCGCAACTGCTCGACATTCGCGACGGCACCCGGGTTCTCGTCGGCGGCGCGGTCACCCACCGGCAGCGTCCGGCCACCGCTGGCGGGGTCACCTTCCTCAATCTGGAGGACGAGACCGGCATG
This sequence comes from Nocardia sp. NPDC059228, assembly GCF_042754245.1. Taxonomy (NCBI): domain Bacteria; kingdom Bacillati; phylum Actinomycetota; class Actinomycetes; order Mycobacteriales; family Nocardiaceae; genus Nocardia; species Nocardia sp. NPDC059228. The sequence goes on from NZ_JBHZAL010000001.1 coordinate 794,408, forward strand.
GTGAACGTGGTCTGCGCGGTCGGCCTGTGGGCCCGCTACCGCCGCCTGGCCACCACCGCGCCCGCCCTGCTCATCCGCGGGCGGGTGCAGAACGCCGAGGGCGCGGTCACCATCGTCGCCGACCATCTGCAGCGCATGGACCTGCGCATCGAGGGCCGTTCCCGCGACTTCCGCTGAACGCGGCCGCCGGCACCATATTTCGTTGTCGCATCGAACGGCTCGCCCCGCACTTCGGGTGAGATGCAGGGCGCGCCAAGGGTTTTCGCCTGGATCGGCGAACGGCTAGAAGTCGCCGCCGGAATCGCCGCCGCCACCGAAGTCACCGCCGCCACCGGAGTCGCCGCCGCCGAAATCGCTACCGCCGCCGAAGTCGTAGTCGCCGCCGCCTCCGCCCCACTCCTGGGGGCCGGGGTCGTAACCGCCGTAGCCGCCGGACTCCGGGGGCGGGCCGTATTCCGGGCCGCGGTCGCGCTCGTGTTCGCCTTCCATCCGGCCGAGTTCGTAGCCGAGCAGGCCGCCGCCCAGGGCGCCGCCGACCGCGCCGAGACCGGCCGCAGCGCCGGGGCTCATGCCGGGACGGCCACCGCCGTAGGGCGGCGTGGGCGGGGCGCCGTAGCCCGGGCCACCCTGGGCGTAGCCGCCGCCGAAACCACCGCCGCCGAACGGGGCGGGCGGGGGCTGCGGGGTGCCACGGCGACGGCGGACGAACGCGACGACCGCCGCGATGATGCCGCCGATGACCAGGATCGGGCACAGCAGGCCCAGCCAGCCCCAGCCGCTGCTCTTGCTCTCGGGCTTGGCGGCGGGCTGGTGCGCGGGGGCCGGGTTGCCGGCCTTGACATTGGTGGGCGCGGCCTGATCGGCGGCCGTCTTCAAAGCGCCCAGCGCCGCGATGGTCGCACCCGTGTAATCGCCGCTGCCGAGCGCGTTTCCGAAGGCGGTCCCCGCGGGCGTGGTGTCGCGGATGTGGGAATTCGCGCCGGTGCGGATGGTCAGCCACTTGGTCTTGGTATTGATGGCCAGCACCACGTCGGTCGGATTCTTGACGTGGGTCTGGGTCTCCGTGTCGAACTTGGCCCGATCGTCGGAGTACTTCTCGGTGGTGAAGATCTGCACCGGATCCGTCAGCTGCAGCGCGGCATTCGTCACCTTGGTGACATCGAGCACCTTGGAATCGTCGTGAACGGTGACCGGCCCGGCCGCGGCCGTACCCGTCGCCAGCAGGATCACCCCCGCCACCGCCGACAGCAGCAACAGCAAACGCTTGACCATCTGAACTTTCCTTCCCGGGCGACCTTCCTGCCGCCGCGGCATCGCCTGCGACACTACGACGTCCCCGCCTCGATCGCTGACCTCGAGCCTGTGCGTGGTATCGCAGGCCCCACCTGTTAACCCGGACCCCGTCCGCGACAATGGGGTCGGGCGCGGGAAGGGAGTGCGGCGTGTCGACAGTGGTCCGGGCGACCATCAAACCCGGTAGCAAGAAGGGGCCCCTGGTCGAGATCCTCGACGACGGCGCGCTGCAGCTGTACGTGCGCGCCCCGGCGGTGGAGGGCAAGGCCAACAAGGCAGCCATCGAGCTGCTGGCCGCCCACTACGGCGTCCCCAAATCCGCGGTCCGCCTGACCGGCGGCGCGACCTCCCGCTTCAAGCGCTTCGAAATCGACGACTGATCCCGGAGACTCAGACCGCGCCCGGAAAACCCAGCTGCCGCCAGGCCTCGTACACGGCGACGGCCGCGGCATTGGACAGATTCATCGAGCGCCGGCCCGGTAGCATCGGGATGCGCAGCTGCTCGGTGACGCGGGGATCGGCGAGCACCTCCTCGGGCAACCCGGTCGGCTCGGGCCCGAAGAGCAGCACATCGCCCGAGCGATAGGCGACATCGGTGCTGTGGGTGGTGGCCGTCGCGGTGAAGGCGAAGACCCGTTCGGGCCGAATGGCATCCCACGCGGCGGCGAGACTCTTGTGCACGGTGACAACGGCCAGGTCGTGGTAGTCCAACCCGGCCCGGCGTAGCTTCGGCTCGGATAGGTCGAAGCCGAGCGGTTCGATCAGGTGCAGTTCGCAGCCGGTACCGGCCGCCAGCCGAATGGCATTGCCGGTATTCGGGGGGATGCGAGGTTCGAAGAACACGAGATGGAACACGGGCTCCAGCATCGCAGAGGGCCGGATAAGCTCGTCCGGTGACTCCAGCCCATGCCGCACCCGAGAGCCGTAGCAGTCGCGCGGGGGAGTTCGTCCGGGGCAATCTGCCCATACTGCTGGTAGCGGTGGTGCTGGTGGTGGCCGTGGTCTTCCTGGCCTGGGACCGCTGGCGGCGCGGCACCTTCTTCTTCGGCGGCGGGACGCTGCTGGCGGCGGCACTGCGGCTGATTCTGCCGACCGACCGGGCCGGTCTGCTCGCGGTGCGCAGCAAGGGTTTCGACGTCGCCTGGCTGACGGTGCTGGGCGGCGCGATCATCACGCTGGCCGCGACCATCAGCAGCCTCGGCGTCACCTAGACCGCGCCGAGGTCGGGGCCGCGACCGGAGTCGCGGCACTGAATGTTCGATCGGAGGGTGGCCGCGAACCCGCGGCGCTGGGGGATTGCTAGACCGAGGTTATGCGGCGGCCGAGCTCACGGCGCAACACTTCCTGGTCCGGGAGTCTGTGCAGGACACGGAGTATGGCCGGGCGAAGTTCACGCTGCTCGTCCTCGGAGAGCAGATCGACGAGATCGCGGAGATCCATGTCATCGAATGCGGCGGTCATGCCTGAATACATTACGTGTGCCGAGCCTTGCGCACACGCATTCCGGGCCGTCGGTTACGGAGGTGTCATGTATGTGAAACCGGAAGCGCGTCACGGCAATTCGCGCGAAACTGACACGATACGCGGGGTAACGCGCCTCCGGTGAGGCAGCGGAGATACAGCGGACGGGCAGCGTTGTTTCAGCGGTCCGACTCGCGCTGGGCGCGGGCCAGATCCATCGTCTCGAGCATGAGTTTGCCGACCGCCTCGGTCTCGGTCAGGAACCCGTCGTGGCCGTCCCGGGACCGGATGATCTCCAGCCCCTTGGAACCCGGCAGCAGATCGGCCAGCTCCTGCAGGGTCCGCAGCGGGAACAGCCGATCCGAGTCCACCCCGCCGACCACGCACGGCACCGGCGTGGACGCCAGCGCCGCCGCGATACCGCCGCGGCCACGGCCCACATCGTGGCGATTCATGGCCTCGGTGAGCAGCACATAGGTGGCCGGGTCGAACCGCGAGATCAGCTTGTCGGCCTGGTACTCGAGATAGCTCTGCACCGCGTAACGCCCACCCGCCCACGGGTCCTCATCACCCTGGGCATGGTTCTCGAAGCGGTGGTCGAGCTCGAACTCGGTGCGGTAGGTCAGGTGCGCGATGCGCCGGGCGATGCCCATGCCGGTCATCGGGGCGCGCCCGGTGCCGTGGTAGTTGCCGCCCTGCCAGTCCGGATCGGCCGTGATGGCGGCGATCTGGGTGGTCTGGGTGCCGATCTGGTCGGCGGTGCCGCGCGGGCCGACCGCCAGTACCAGGGCCGCCCCGACCCGCTCGGGACGGGCGATCATCCACTCCAGCACCCGCATGCCGCCCATGGAGCCGCCCACCACGGCGGCCAGGCGGTCGATGCCGAGCAGGTCGAACAGCGTGATCTCGGCGGTCACCTGATCGCGGATGGAGATCTCGGGAAACCTTGCGCCCCAGGGCTTTCCGTCCGCGGCCAGCGAGGACGGCCCGGTGCTGCCCTTGCAGCCGCCGAGCACATTGGTGGCGATGACGCACCACTCGCGGGTGTCCACCGGCGCGCCGGGACCCACGATGCCGTCCCACCAGCCGGCCTGGCCGTGGTGCACGTCGGCGGGGCCCACCACGTGCGAATCACCGGTCAGCGCGTGCTCCACGAGCACCACGTTGTCCGCGTTCGCCGATAGTTCGCCCCACCGCTGCACAGCCAGCGTGACATCGGGAATGACGGCTCCGGTCTCGAGCTCGATATCCCCGATGGCAATGCTGCCGAGCGTCCCGTCGGGCGGCGGCAGCAGCAGCTCCGCCGCGTGCCGGGACGTGCTCGATTCGATATTCACGGTCAACTTGCCGCCGCCGTCAGTCCGGCGCGCAGATCCGCCAGGATGTCGCCGATCCCCTCGATACCCACGGCCAACCGGACCAGACCAGGGGTGACGCCGGAAGCCAGCTGCTCGGCGGGCGTCAGCTGGGAATGCGTGGTGGAGGCCGGGTGGATGACGAGCGAGCGGACGTCCCCGATGTTAGCGACATGGCTGTGCAGCACCAGCGCCTCCACGAACTTCTTGCCGGCGTCCACGCCGCCGGCCAGCTCGAAGGAGACGATGGCGCCGACGCCCTTGGGCGCCAGCTGTTTGCCCCGCTCGAACCACGGGGAGCTGGGCAGCCCCGCGTAGTAGACCTTCTCGACGCCGGGCTGCCCGGCCAGGAACTCGGCCACCGCCTGGGCGTTGGCCACGTGCCGCTCGACGCGCAGGCTCAGCGTCTCGATGCCCTGCGCGATGAGGAAGGCGTTGAACGGCGACACCGCCGCGCCCAGATCGCGCAGCAGCTGCACCCGCGCCTTGAGCGCGTAGGCCGGCGCGCCGAGATCGGCGAACACGGCGCCGTGGTAGCTGGGATCCGGGGTGGTGAAACCCGGGAAGCGGGACTCGCCCGCCGCGTCCCGCACGGTCCAGTCGAAGCTGCCGCCGTCCACGATCACGCCCGCGACCGCGGAGCCGTGGCCGCCCAGGTACTTGGTGGCCGAGTGCACGACGATGTCCGCGCCCAGCCGCAGCGGCTGGATCAGGTACGGCGTGGCGACGGTGTTGTCCACGATCAGCGGCACGCCCGCCGCGTGCGCGACCTCGGCGATGCCCGGGATGTCGAGCACCGAGCTGCTCGGATTGGCGACCGTTTCCCCGTAGAACGCCTTGGTGTTGGGCCGCACGGCCGCGCGCCACTGCTCGAGATCGTCCGGATCCTCGACGAAGCTCACCTCGATGCCCAGCTTGGGCAGCGAATAGTGCAGCAGGTTGTAGGTGCCGCCGTACAGGTGCGGGCTGGCCACGATGTGGTCGCCGGCCTGCGCCAGATTCAGGATCGCGTAGGTTTCCGCGGCCTGACCGGAGGCCAGCAGCAGCGCGGCCACACCGCCCTCGAGCGCGGCGATGCGCTGCTCCACCGCGTCCTGGGTGGGGTTCATGATGCGGGTGTAGATATTGCCCGGCTCGGCGAGCCCGAACAGCGCGGCGGCGTGATCGGTGTCGCGGAAGGCGTAGGAGGTGGTCTGGTAGATGGGCAGGGCGCGGGCTCCGGTGGCCGGATCGGGAGCCTGTCCGGCGTGAATCTGCTTGGTCTCGAAGGACCAGCCGGCCGGATCCAGGGCGCCGTCAGCCGAGACGGCCGCGGGCGCGGTCGAGTCACTCATGTGTTCTGCTCCAAAAACAAGGTCGCCGAATGGCGGAAGTTTGACGTTATCGAGAGGCGAATGGGCTTCGACAACAACACATTTCGGTAGACCTCCTAGTTGCGCTTGCGTTCGGCCTTCGAACGCCCGGTCTGCACCCGTAGCACCCCGCCGCAGCTGGAGGGTTGCCGATCAGCAAGCCGGGGCCTTAACGCTGATGCTCTTGACCTGTTGCGCGATTCTAGCGGGCGGACGCCGCTGTTTCGGAAGTGGGGCTGGCCACAGCGGGCCCCGCGCAGGTGCGCACGAATTCGTGATAGGCGCCGACCACGGCCTCCGCCATGCGGCGCGGTGATTCGATCAGACGCTCGTCGGCGAACCCGGAATCGAAGTCCGATTCGGTGCCGGCCCGCATGATGGCGTGGAAGGTGCCGAGCAGCAATCGAACTCGCAGATCCGCGACGGTGGTGCCGAGGCGGTCGGCCAGCACCTGCGCGGTCTGCTCGGTCTTGTTCTCGGTGGCAGCCATGCTGCACGCCCGCACCGCGGCGGTGGACCGGATGATGCGCTGCATCTGCTGGAACCAGCGGAAGGGCAGCGGTTCGTCGTGGTCGACGACACGGTCCACGATGGACAGGAAGCTGTCCAGCAGCGCTTTCAGTTCGTTGCCGGTGCTCGGCTGCTCGCGCAGCGCGTCCGCGTGTGCCCGCGCCCAGTCGGCGATGGGCGCGATGACGATGTCTTCCTTGCTGTCGAAATACCGGTTCACGGTGCGCGGCGAGACGTCGGCCTCGTCGGCGATCTGTTCCACGGTGGTGGCGTCGAAGCCCTGGTCGTCGCACAGCCGCAGGGCGACGTCGATGATCCGCGCCCGGGTCTGTTCCTTCTTCCGCTCACGCAGGCCCGGCCGGTGACGTGCGATCACACCGAGGTGAGTTGACAACTCCGACATACCTCCATGGTAAGGGTTCGATCGTTTCTAGTGTCCCACTATGCCAACTGTCGCAGTGCGACAAATTTCTCTTGACGCCAATTGGCCGCAGGGGTCAAGATGGTCGAGGGTGTCCCGGACCGTCCGTGAGGAGACGACATGACCGCCGCGACCACAACACTCGAAGACCGATCACAAAGCTCGGACCGGCGCGGAGCCGCGCGCTGGTGGGCCCTGGGCGTACTCGCCATGGCCCAGCTGATGGTGGTGCTGGACGCCACCATCGTCACCATCTCCATGCCGTTCGCCCAGCGTGACCTGGGCATCAGCGACGGCGACCGACAGTGGGTGCTCACCGCCTACACGCTGATTTTCGGCGGCCTGCTGCTGCTCGGCGGCCGCCTCGCCGACTACCTGGGCCGCCGCCGCATGTTCCTGATCGGCCTGGTCGGCTTCGCCGGGGCGTCGGCGCTGGCCGGGCTCGCGCAGAACGGCGCGGAACTCTTCGCCGGGCGCGGGCTGCAGGGCGCGTTCGCCGCCCTGCTCGCGCCGGCCGCGCTGTCACTGGTGTCGGTCACCTTCACCGAGGCCAAGGAGCGCGCTCGCGCGTTCGGCGTCTTCGCGGGTGTGTCCGCGGGTGGCGCGGCCATCGGCCTGATCGTGGGCGGCGCGCTCACCGAATACGCCAACTGGCGCTGGTGCCTGCTGGTCAACACCCCGATCGCGCTGATCGCCTTCCTGGGCGCGCTCGCCTTCGTGGTCCGGGACGTGCCCGCGCCGCGCACCGGCGGCTACGACCTGCCCGGCGCGGTGACCGCCACGCTCGGCCTGGTCTCGGTGGTCTACGGCTTCAGCCGCGCGGCCTCCGACGGCTGGACCGCGAGCACCACCCTGGCCCTGCTGATCGCGGGCGTCGCGTTGCTGGCCGCCTTCGTCGCCATCGAGCGGCGATCGTCGAATCCGCTACTGCCGCTGCGTATTCCGGGGGAGATCAACCGGGGCGGCTCGTTCCTGGTGGCGCTGCTGCTGCCGATCGCCATGTTCGCCATGTTCATCAACATGAGCTACTACTTCCAGATCACGCTGGGCTGGTCGGCGCTGAAGGCGGGGGTGGCGTTCCTGCCCTTCCCGATCGGCATCGTCGTCTCCGCGGGCGTCGCGAGCGGGCTGCTGCCGCGGATCGGGCCGCGGCCGCTCATGATCACCGGTTCGGTGCTGGGCATGGCCGGGCTGCTGTACCTGTCGCGGCTGAGCTTCGGGGACAGCTACGCCGGGGGCGTGCTGCCGGCAGTGATTCTTATCGCGCTCGGCATGGGCGGGCTGTTCGTGGCCATGCAGACCACGGCGCTGCATCAGGTCGAGGAGCGTGACTCCGGTGTCGCGAGTGCGCTGCTCAATGCCGCGCAGCAGGTGGGCGGTGCGATCGGCACCGCGCTGCTGTCGACGATCGCGGTGCAGGTGGCCGAGCGGTTCGCGAAGAACAATCCGGGCGTCGACCACGTGATGGCCCGGGCCGCGATTCATTCCTACGACATCGCGTTCCTGATCGGCGCGGGATTCTTCCTGGTGACCATTCCGATCATCGCGTTCATGGTCCGGGACAAGCCGGAGAATCTGCTCGAAGGTTCCGAGCACGTGCACGTGGGAGTCTGACTACCGGCTATTCACCCGCGGGTCGCGGCAACATATATCCCGCGGTCCGCGGGTTTGGGGGTTGCCGCGGGCCGCGGGTTTTCGCATCCTGGAAAGTGCGTAAAGTCACGCGAAAAGCTACTTATCGGTAACCGCACTGAATCCCGCACAGCGGGGGCCACCCGAGCGGTGAGATCGATAGCAGCAGTACGCTTGTCTTGCTTGACGCCACAGCGTACGTGGACTTGGCACCACAGGTCCCGTGCCGAGCGCCATGCGTATACGTTGTCTGTTGAACAGCTGGGGTCCGCTACAAGCGGTGCTCACCGGCCGTGCAATGGGAGCACCACCTTCCTAGGAGGACACGAAGATCCATGTCCAAGATCAAGGTTGAAGGGACCGTCGTCGAACTCGATGGCGACGAGATGACCCGGATCATCTGGCAGTTCATCAAGGACAAACTGATCAACCCGTATCTCGATGTGAACCTCGAGTATTACGACCTCGGCATCGAGTATCGCGACAAGACCGATGATCAGGTGACCATCGACGCCGCCAACGCCATCAAGAAGCACGGCGTGGGTGTGAAGTGCGCGACGATCACCCCCGATGAGGCCCGCGTCACGGAGTTCGGTCTGAAGAAGATGTGGCGGTCGCCGAACGGCACCATCCGCAACATCCTCGGCGGCACCATCTTCCGCGCGCCGATCATCATCTCCAATGTGCCGCGTCTGGTTCCGGGCTGGACCAAGCCGATCATCATCGGCCGCCACGCCTTCGGTGACCAGTACCGCGCCACCGATTTCAAGGTGCACCAGGCGGGCACCGTCACCCTGACCTTCACGCCCGAGGACGGCTCCGAGCCGATCCAGCACGAGGTCGTCCGCATGCCGGAAGACGGCGGCGTGATCATGGGCATGTACAACTTCAAGGACTCGATCCGGGACTTCGCGCGGGCCTCGCTGAACTACGGCCTGCAGCAGAACTACCCGGTGTACATGTCGACCAAGAACACCATCCTCAAGGCCTACGACGGCATGTTCAAGGACACCTTCCAGGAGGTGTACGAGACCGAGTTCAAGGACGAGTTCGACGCGGCCGGTCTCACCTACGAGCACCGCCTGATCGACGACATGGTCGCCTCCGCGCTCAAGTGGGAGGGCGGCTACGTCTGGGCCTGCAAGAACTACGACGGCGACGTGCAGTCCGACACCGTGGCGCAGGGCTTCGGCTCGCTGGGTCTGATGACCTCCGTGCTGCTCACCCCGGACGGCCGCACCTGTGAGGCCGAGGCGGCGCACGGCACCGTGACCCGGCACTACCGTCAGCACCAGCAGGGCAAGCCCACCTCCACCAACCCGATCGCCTCGATCTTCGCGTGGACGCGTGGCCTGGCCCACCGCGGCAAGCTGGACAACACCCCCGAGGTGATCGGCTTCGCCCAGACGCTCGAGGATGTCGTCATCAAGACGGTCGAGTCCGGCCAGATGACCAAGGACCTCGCGCTGCTGGTCGGCGGCGACCAGGGCTACCTGACCACCGAGGAGTTCCTCGGCGTGCTGGACGCCAACCTGGCTCGCGAGCTGCGCTAGAAAAGAAGTTCCCAACCCTCGGGACTCTCAGGGGCAAGCCCCCGAAACCCCAAGGGCAAGAGGTTGTTCAGGGGCCACCCCTGAAACCCAGGAGCGCAAGCTCCCACGCGCCGACCAACGTGAACAGCGCGAAGCGGTGAAGATGGCGGCCGGGACCACAGTCCCGGCCAGGACCATCCACCGCGCCACACGGGCACCTGCCCCCACCGGAACCGGTGGGTGGGCGGGTGCCCGAACTGTTTTCGGGGTTCTCCCGGCCGTGATCACGAAACGTTCACACGGTCCTTGCAAGCATGGCCGCGTGTCAACGGGTTAACGCACCCGGCCGGACGGTCAATACCCCTGTGACAGACGGGGTTCGGCCGCGGTACGCGCGGCGGCGAAGGAGGAGCGATGACGGCGATCGGTGGCGAGCTGCGCACTGTGGTGCGGGGCCGGGTCCTGGTACCCAGGGACGAGGGTTTCGAACAGGCGAGCACCCCGTGGAATCTCGCGGTGCGGCAGCGGGTTTCGGCGGTGGTGGAGGTCGCGGACGCGGCGGACGCCGCGGCGCTGGTGCGGTTCGCGGCGGCGGCCGAGCTGCCGCTGAGCACGCGGGCGACGGGGCACAGCCCCTCCACGGCGGCGGACGGGACCGTGCTGGTGACCACCCGGGCGCTGGACGGGATCGAGATCGACGCCGCGGCGCGGATGGCACGGGTGCAGGCGGGGGTGGCCTGGCAGCCGGTGCTGGAGCGGGCCGCCGCGCACGGATTGGCCGGAGCCTGCGGAAGTTCCGCGGTGATCGGGGTGACCGGGTACACGCTGGGCGGCGGTGTCGGCTGGTTCGCGCGCAGCCGCGGCTACGCCGCGCACGCGGTGCGAGCGCTGGAGGTGGTGACCGCGGACGGCGATCAGCGCCGCGTGACCGCGGACGCCGAGCCCGACCTGTTCTGGGCACTGCGTGGCGGCGGTGGCGATTTCGCGCTGGTGACCGGCATGGAATTCGAATTGTTCGACGCGACCGAGCTTTTCGGCGGGCGCATACTGTGGCCGGCCGAGCGGACCGAGGCGGTCGTCGCGGCCTTCCGGCGGGCCACCGCGGAAGCCGAAGAGGGACTGAGCCTTTGGCTGACTCTCCTGCAATTCCCCCCGTTCCCCGAGATTCCCGAGATGCTGCGCGGCCGGGCCATGGTGGCCGTGGACGTGGTCGCGCTGGGCGCGGTCACCGGCCCGCTGCGGTTGTTCGACGAGATTCCGGGTGCGGTGCTGGACACCCGGCGGCCGCTGGATGCCGCGCAGGTCGGCGGCGTCTGCATGGAGCCGACCGACCCCAGCCCTGCCCGGGTGCGCGGTGAGCTGCTCACCGAGTTCTCCGCACGGGTGAGCGACGCGCTGCTGGCCGCCGCGCCGCAGGGCGGGGTGGGGCCGCTCGCGCTGGTCCAGGTCCGGCACCTGGGTGGTGCGCTGACCCGGCCGCGCGCCGACGCGGGCTGTGCGGGCGGGATCGCCGAGCCGTACCTGTTGTCGCTGCTCGGCCCCGCGCCGACCGCGGACGTCGAGGCGGCCGTCGTCGAGCGCAGTGACGCCGTGGTGGATGCGCTGCGTCCGTACCTGAGTGGCCGGAAACCGTTCACCTACTTGGATTCCGGCGAGACCCCGGCCGCGGTCTTCGATCCGGTCACGCTGGCGCGATTGCTGGAGATCAAGGACCGGTTCGACCCGGATGGCTTGTTCCGCAGCAACTTTCCCGTCATTCCGCCGCTCGGCGAGGCGGATCCCAGCCGGGTCGCCGCACCGGTCACGGTCTGACCGGGGGCGCGCGGGCCGTCCGCCGGGACCAGCGTCCCGGCGGGCACGTGGCGTGGGCCGGCCCATGATCCGGGCCGGTCGGTGAGTGAAATCACCGGACCGGAGGGTACCGGGACCGTTCGCCACTGTGTTGCGCTTGGTTGTGCCCGAATCCGTCTCCGCAGCCACCACCGCATCCGTCGCCGACGAGTTGAGCCCCGACGGGGCGCACCGTCCCGTCGGCTCCGCGCCCGAGGCCGCCGGCTCGGTGCTCGAGGCCGTCGGCTCCGCGCCCGAGGCTGTCAGCTCCACGTCCGGGGCTGTCGGTTCCGCGACCGAGGCGGGGCCACGCGAGCGGTGGCATGTGCCCGCCATGCTGGCGCTGGCCCTGGGCGGGTTCGGGATCGGTACCACCGAATTCGTCACCATGGGTTTGCTGCCCGATATCGCCGGCTCCATGAAGGTCTCCGAACCGGCTGCCGGACACATTGTTTCGGCCTACGCGCTCGGTGTGGTCGTCGGTGCGCCGGTGATCGCGGCGCTGTGCGCGCGGGTCCCGCGCAAACGGCTGCTGATGGCATTGATGGCGGCATTCACGCTGGGCAATGCGGCCAGCGTGATCGCGCCCGGCTTCGCGACGCTGACCGTGGCGCGGTTCGTCTCGGGCCTGCCGCACGGCGCGTACTTCGGTGTGGCGTCGCTGGCGGCGGCCTCGCTGGCGCCGGTGGGGCAGCGAGCCAAGGCGGTTGCCGCAGTTATGCTGGGCCTCAGCGCCGCCAATGTCGTCGGCGTTCCTGCGGCCACCTGGCTGGGCCAGAACCTCGGCTGGCGGAACGCTTTCGTGGTGGTCGCCGTGATCGGCATCGCGACCGTCGCCGCCATCTCCCGCTTCGTGCCGGATCTGCACGGCATTCGCATGACCGACCCCCGCACCGAACTGACGGCCCTGCGCCGCCCCCAGGTGCTGCTCACCCTGCTGGTCGGCGCCGTCGGCTTCGGCGGCATGTTCGCGGTCTACACCTACATCACCACCACTCTCACCGATGTGGCCGGCCTCCGCGTCGGCCTGGTTCCGTTGGTTCTCATGCTCTTCGGCCTGGGCATGGTCGCGGGCAATATCGCCGGCGGCGTCCTCGCCGACCGCGGCGTGGATCGCGCGATCCTCGTCTCCCTGCTGGCCATGGTGGTGATCCTCGCCGGATACGTTGTGGCAGCGCACAATCCCTATACCGCGGCCGTCGGCGCCTTCCTGGTCGGTGCGTCCGGCGCGGCCCTGGCCCCCGCCCTGCAGACCCGTTTGATGGACGTGGCCCATGACGCCCAGACCCTCGCCGCCGCCCTCAACCACGCGGCACTGAATATCGCGAACGCGGCAGGTGCGTGGCTGGGCGGCCTGGTGATCGCGGCGGGGCTGGGGTACACCGCGCCCACCGCCGTTGGCGCCGGTCTCGCGGTCCTCGGCACGCTGCTGTTCGCGCTGACCGTGGTTGCGGCGCGGCGCGGCAGTGCGCTGCCGCATTGACGCGGTGCGCCGGCCAGAAATAACATCGCCCACGATGTATCTGGTCCGCGTTCACATCCATCACCCCGAGCGGTATCGGCGGCCGGGGGCTCAGGCAGGAGACTTGTCTTATGTCACCGAAATCCGCGGGATTGAAGAAGGTGCTGCGGGCCGCCGGTCAAGCGGCTCTGGGAGCCACGCTCCTCGCGGCTGGAACGGGTCACCTGACCTTCCAGCGCAAGGAGTTCCGGGCGCAGGTCCCGCACTGGCTGCGACTGGATCCCGACTTCGTCGTCGTCACGTCCGGTGTCGTCGAGATCGGACTCGGCGGGGCCTTGCTCGGAACCTGGAAGCAGCCTGCACGGGCCGTCGTCGGCGCTACGACCGCCGCCTTCTTTGTCGCGATCTTTCCCGGCAACATCGCACAACTGGTCAATCGCGCTGACGCCTTCGGTCTCGACACCGACACCAAACGCGCGGTGCGGCTGCTCTTTCAGCCGCTTCTCGTGGCCGGGGCGCTCGCAGCGACCGACGCCCGCGAAATTCTGCGCCGGGGCGAACGGTGAGATCGAGATAGCACCCGTGGGCCGTGGAAACGTCTGCGGCACACCGATGTAAACCTCACATTCAGGGTGAAAGACTCACAGCCTTCATTGAGCGGAATTCACAGCGAACGGGGTTGATCTCGTCGAGTTATCGGCCGAATACGAGCGCTCTCGACCGGCGTCATGACCGACTCCGGCTGGTTCTGCAGCGCCTGTTTGTACAACTCCGAGACATAGTCTCGCCCGCTGTCCCGGTGCGGGCCGGACTCCGGCCCGCAACCCCGGCGCGAACATACACGATTGTATGTAAGTGTAAGATCCCACCATGACCAGCTCCGCCGTCTCGAAACCCCCGCGCCGCACCCAGGAACAGCGCAGCAGCGAGACCCGGACGCGACTGCTGGACGCCACCATCGACTGCCTCGTCGAATACGGCTACGCCGGGACGACGACGCCGCGGGTGGCCGAGCGCGCGGGCGTGACCCGGGGCGCGCAGGTGCATCATTTCGGTTCCAAGAGCGAGCTGGTGGTCGCGGCGATCAGTCATCTGGCGCAGCGGCGCACCGAGGCGGCCATGCAGGAGATCCGGCGGGTCCGCAGCGGCGACGATCCGATCGGCGCCACCCTGGAGGCCATGTGGGAGCTGCATCAGGGCCCGCTGTTCATCGCGGCCATCGAACTGTGGGTGGCCAGCCGCACGGATCGGGTGCTCGCGGTCGAGATGGAGAAGGTCGAGCCGTTCGTGAACAACGCGGTGCTGCTGGCCGTCGCGCAGTTGGTGCCGAATGAGCTGGACCGCAAGAACGTTCGCGATTTCGCCTACACCGCGATGGACACGCTGCGCGGAATCCTGGTGACCAACTTCATTTCTCCCGATCCCGAGCGGGCGCACCGGCGCTGGCTGCGGGCCTCGGCGCAGTTGCGCCTGGCGGCCGAGGCGCGGATGCCCGACTTCCGGATCGCCGGCGAATAGCTGATCGATCCGGCCCGAAGGCCCTCGTCGCGGTGCGCGGCGGGGGCCTTCGCCGTTTGCGCGGGTGGGGTCACCGCATCGGCGGTATGTCCGGGCGTACCCGCCGGAGCTGCCGATCTTGTGCTCGATGCTGAGAATCGCGTCCCCCTCTTGCCTACTTACATACAGCTTTGTATGTTTGTTTTCGTTCCCCTATGTGAGGAGTTCGATGACGAACAAGGTCTACGTCGTCGGCGTCGGCATGACGAAGTTCGAGAAGCCGGGGCGGCGCAAGAACGAGGACGGCAGTGACTGGGACTACCCGGACATGGCCCGGGAGTCGGGGACCAAGGCCCTCGCCGATGCCGGAATCGACTACCGCGAGATCGAGCAGGCCTACGTCGGCTACGTCTACGGTGAATCCACCTCCGGCCAGCGCGCCGTCTACGAACTGGGTCTGACCGGCATTCCGGTGGTCAATGTCAACAACAACTGCTCCACCGGCTCGACCGCGCTCTACCTTGCGGCACAGGCGATCCGGGGCGGGCTGGCCGACTGCACGCTGGCGCTGGGCTTCGAGAAGATGCAGCCGGGCTCGCTCGGCTCCACCTGGGACGATCGCGAACAGCCCATGGCGCGTCACATCATGGCGCTCGCGGAGATCTCCGAGGTGCTGTTCCCGGTGGCCCCGTGGATGTTCGGCGCGGCCGGGCGCGAGCACATGAAGAAGTACGGCACCACCGCCGAGCACTTCGCCAAGATCGGGTACAAGAACCACAAGCACTCTGTGAACAACCCGTATTCACAGTTCCAGGACGAGTACACACTCGACGACATCCTGGGCTCGCGCATGATCTACGACCCGCTCACCAAGCTGCAGTGCTCGCCGACCTCCGACGGGTCCGGCGCGGTCGTCCTGGCCTCGGAGGAATTCGTCGACCGCCACGACCTGTCGCGGCAGGCGGTCGAGATCGTCGGCCAGGCCATGACCACCGACTTCCAGTCCACCTTCGACGGCAGCGCCAAGAACCTCATCGGCTACGACATGAATGTCCGGGCGGCGGACAAGGTGTACGCGCAGGCCGGGCTCGGCCCCGAGGACTTCCAGGTCATCGAGTTGCACGACTGCTTCTCCGCCAACGAGCTGCTGCTGTACGAGGCGCTCGGCCTGGCGAAGGAGGGCGAGGCGGGGCACCTCATCGACTCCGGCGCGACCACCTACGGCGGCAAGTGGGTGGTGAACCCCTCCGGCGGGCTCATCTCCAAGGGACACCCTTTGGGCGCAACGGGTTTGGCGCAGTGCAGCGAGCTCACCTGGCAGCTCCGCGGCGCCGCCGGCAAGCGGCAGGTCGGCAACGTCACCGCCGCCCTGCAGCACAACATCGGGCTCGGCGGCGCGGCCGTCGTCACCGCCTACCAGCGCGCCGACCGCTGATCCGCACCCTCCATCCCCGACTACGAAGAGGTAATCCCGTGGGACACATCGAAGCTTCCAAGGACCTGACCGCCACCCCCGACGGCCTGTGGGCCGTGGTCTCCGACCCGCAGACCTGGGACAAATGGTTCTCCATCCACGAGCGCTGGATGGAGGAGCCGCCGGCCGTGCTGGCGCCGGGTGCCAAGCTGACCGCCAAGATCATGATGCTCGGCATGGCCAACAAGATCGAGTGGGTGGTCGAGAGCGTCGAGACCCCGAACAGGCTGGTGCTCAGCGGCACCGGCATGGCCGGGGTGAAGGTGCAGTTCGCCTTCGACATCACCCCCGAGGGCGCGGGCAGCCGCTTCTCGGTGTCCGGCGACTTCGAGGGCGCGCTGATCAAGGGGGCGCTGGGCAAGGCGGTGGAGAAGGACGGCCTCACGCAGCTGGACAAGACTCTCGCCGCGCTCGATGCGCTCGCCACGGCGGCCTGACGGCGAGCGGGCGCACGAGATGGTTTCCACCGCTGTTGAATTCGACGAGTCGGGGCTGGGTTCCTGGTCCGACGAGGAGGCGTTCGAGGTCACGCGCGAGCGGATCGCCGAATATGCCGCGGCCACCAACGATCCCATTTTCGCGCACCTGAAAGGCGTTGCGGCCCCGCCGGTCTTCGCCATCGTGCCGGTCTTCGAGGCCATGATGATGCCGGTCATCGAGGTGGCCCCGATGAACATCTTCGGGCGGGTGGTGCACGGGGAGCAGGACTTCCACTTCCACCGGCCCATCCGTCCCGGCGACAAGCTGGTGTCGCGGGCCAAGGCCATCGGGTTCGAGGGCAAGGACAACGGCTCGACCATCACCATCCTCATCGAATGCCGGTCCGAGGCCGGGGAACTGGTCAACGAGCAGTATCTGACCGCGTTCTTCCGCAATGTCGACGCGGGTAAGCAGGCGGGCGAGCAGGCTCCGGCGCATCGCTTCGATCCGGCACTGCTGGAGCGAGCGCCGCTGGCCACGGTGACCGCGCACGTCGACGCCGATCAGACGTACCGGTATGCGCCGGCCTCCGGTGATCCGGTGCCGCTGCATCTGGACGATCAGGTCGCCCGGGACGCCGGTCTGCCCGGCATCATCGCGCACGGGCTCTGCACCATGGCCATGTCGTCGTGGGGGGTGCTGACCCAGGTCGCGGGCTCGGATGTGGCTCGGCTGCAACGGTATGCGGTGCGCTTCGCCAAGATGGTCTTCCCGGACGACGACCTGGAGACCCAGATCTGGAAGGTCGGTTCGGCCGACGGGGTCACCACCTACGCCTTCCGCACGGTCCGCGGCGACGACACCGTCCTCAGCGACGGCCTGGCCGAAATTTCCGACAACTCGTAGGGAGACATTCATGGGTGCACTCGACGGACGGGTCGCCATCATCACCGGAGCCGGCCGGGGGATCGGCCGGGAACACGCGCTGCTGTTCGCGCGCGAGGGCGCGGCGGTCGTGGTGAACGACCTCGGCGGCAGCAATGCCGGTGAGGGCGCGGACACCGGCCCGGCACACGAGGTCGTGGCCGAGATCCTCGCCGCAGGGGGGCGGGCGATCGCCAACACCGACAGCGTGGCCGACTGGCAGGGCGCGAAAAACCTGGTGGAGCAGGCGGTGTCGGAGTTCGGGCGGCTGGATGTCGTGGTGAACAACGCGGGCATCCTGCGCGACGCTTTCGTGGCGGGCATGGACGAGTCGCAGTGGGACGCGGTGCTGGCCGTGCACCTCAAGGGGCACGCGGCGGTGCTGCGGCACGCGGCCGGGTACTGGAAGGAGCAGTCCAAGGCGGGCAATCAGCCCGTCGCGGCGGTGATCAACACCGCGTCCGCGTCGGGCACCACGGTCCCCAATGCGGGGCAGGCGAATTACGGTGCGGCCAAGGCCGGTATCGCCGCGCTCACCCTGGTGGCGGCCGATGAGCTGGCCCGCTACGGCGTGCGCGTGAACGCCATCGCGCCCATCGCGCGCACCCGGCTCACCCTGGCCACGCCGGGCATGGGCGAGATGATGGCCGCGCAGCAGGCCGGTCTGGAAGAAGGCGAGTTCGATGCCTTCAGTCCGGCCAATATCTCGCCGCTGGTGGCGTATCTTGCCACCGAGAAGTGCCCGATCACCGGCAAGGTGTTCGCGGTGCAGGGCGGCGCGATCTCCGAACTGGCGGGCTGGCACGACGTGAAGACCATCGAGACCGAGGGACCCTGGTCCATCGACGATATCGCCGGGCGACTGCCGTAATCAGGAAGGCGGACAACGATGTTCGAATGGTCCGAGACCGATGAGCTGATCCGCGGCGCGGTGCGGAGCTTCATCGACAAGGAGGTGCGCCCGCACCTCGACGCCCTCGACAGCGGCGAGATGCTGCCGTATCCGATCATCCGGAAGCTGTTCGCCGAGTTCGGCATCGACGCGCTGGGCTCGGAGACGGTCGCCAAACTGCTTGCCAAGCAACGCAAGCGGGAGGAGGCGCTCGCAGCCGGGGAGCCGCTGCCGGAGAAGAAGGCGAAGACCGGCGGTGACGGCGGGCCCTTCTCCGGCCAGGAATCGCTGATGGCGGTGCTCGTCAGCGAGCTGTCCGGGGTGTGCATGGGGTTGGTCACCGCCATGGGCGTGAGCATCGGGCTCGGTGCGACGACCATCCTCTCGCGCGGCACCCTCACCCAGAAGGAACGCTGGCTCGCCGACATCGTGACCATGAAAAAGGTGGCGGCCTGGGCGATCACGGAGCCCGACTCCGGGTCGGACGCCTTCGGCGGGATGAAGACCTACGTCCGCCGCGATGGTGACGACTACATTCTCAACGGGCAGAAGACCTTCATCACCAACGGTCCCTACGCCGACACCGTCATCGTCTACGCCAAGCTGGACGAGGGCGACGGCACCCCCGAGTCCAAGACGATCGCGGCCAAGCGCGACCGCAAGGTGCTGACCTTCGTGCTCGACAAGGGCATGGAGGGCTTCACCCAGGGCAAGCCGTTCAAGAAGATGGGCCTGCACGCCTCGCCCACCGGCGAATTGTTCTTCGACAATGTGCGATTGAGCCGGGACCGGCTGCTCGGCGAGACCGAGCAGCACGAGGGCGGCGACGGACGGGAGAGCGCCCGTTCGAGTTTCACCGCCGAGCGCATCGGCGTGGCCTTCATGGCGCTGGGCATCGTCAACGAATGCCACCGGCTCTGTGTGGATTACGCCAAGACGCGCAAGCTGTGGGGGCAGGAGATCGGCCGTTTCCAGCTGGTCCAGCTCAAACTGGCCAGAATGGAGATCGCCCGGATCAATGTGCAGAACATGGTCTTCCACGCCCTGGAACGCTCCCGCGCCGGCAAACCGCCGACGCTGGCCGAGGCCTCGGCCATGAAGCTGTACTGCTCGGAGATCGCCACCGAGGTCGCCATGGACGCCGTCCAGCTCTTCGGCGGCAACGGCTATATGTCCGAGTACCACGTCGAACAGCTGGCCCGCGACGCCAAGTCGCTGATGATCTACGCGGGCAGCAACGAGATCCAGGTGACCCACGTCGCCAAGGGACTGCTCGCCTACTAGGCGCGCGGAAAGTCCGGGACCGCCACCAGTCGCCGGCGGCGGCCCCGGACGCGCGCGCCGCGAGCGGACCGATCGGCCACCGGCGCGGCCGGCACGATGACAGGAGTAGTTGTGACAGCGCTGTCACCCGACGATCCGGCAGCGACCGGCGTCGAGATCGAAGAACGACACGTCTCGTACGCCGGGGTGCATACCCGGGAACTGGCGGTGGCGGGCACCGGAATTCCGATCGTGCTGCTGCACGGCTACGCCGACAGCGCGGACACCTGGCGCGGGGTCCTGACCCGGCTGGGCGCGGCAGGCCGACGCGCGCTGGCCGTGGATCTGCCCGGCTTCGGCCTGGCGCAGGACCGGCGGCCCGGTCCGATGAGCCCGCAGTTCGACGAGTTCGCCGACGCCCTGGTCGACGCGCACGGACCCGTGGTGCTGGTGGGGAATTCACTGGGCGCGGCCACATCGCTACGGGCGGCGGACCGGGATCGGGACGGGCGGGTGGCCGGGATCGTGCTGCTCGACGAACCGCTGCTGGCGCGGCACTGGATGGCCCGGGTGATCCGCCGCAGCGACTACATCCGCCTGTTCGGTCTCGTCGGCGCGCTGCCGATTCCCGCCGCAATGGTGCGCTGGGCGGTGCGGCGGCTGGTCCAGATGTACATCTACGGTCCCGGGATCGCGGCCGACCCGGAGTTCCTGGCGACGGCGGTGCGTTCGGTGCCCGATATGCGGGGCGTGGCGGCCCGGGCGCGGGACGCCGTCCGGTACGCCCGCGAAAACCCCTGCGGGCACGGTGATCCGGCCGTCACCTGTCCCGTGCTGATCGTGCACGGCGCGAAGGACCGGGTCATCCCGGTCGCCGCCGGCCGGGACCTGCACACCCTGCTCCCGGGCAGCGAGCTGGTGGTGCTCCCGCAGGCGGGACACTGCCCGCAACTCGACTATCCGGCCGAGGTCGCCCGCCTGGTCCTGGACCATGCCGCGCGCCCGGACGGCTCCCAGCGCGCGGGGTGACCGCGCCAACCACGACTCGATTGGAGTGCACCGTGACCGGTGACCCGACCACACTGTGCGAGGCCTTCCAGCGCACCGCGGCCCGCTACCCGGACCGGGTGGCGCTGCGGGCGGCGTCCGGCGGCCCGGAACTCACCTGGGCCGATTACGCCGGGCGGGTGCGGGAATTGGCGACCGGCCTGGCCGGGCTCGGGGTGCGCGCGGGTGACACCGTGGCGATCATGCTCACCAACCGGGTGGAGTTCCATCTCGTCGACACCGCGGTCCTGCATGCCAGGGCGACACCGTTCTCGATCTACAACACCTTCACCACGGAGCAGATCGGGCAGCTGTTCGGCAATGCGGGAAACCACGTGGTGGTCACCGAGTCCCGATTCCTGGCGACGGTGCGCGCCGCCGATCGCGGCGGACAGATCGCGCACATCGTCTGTGTCGACGGTGAATTCGAGGGCACGCTCACCCTCGGCGCGCTGACCGCCACGGCCCGAAAATGTCCCTCCGCCGCAAACCCATCGCCGAGAAATACGCCGCCGAGATCGACGCGCTCTACGACTAGGGTTTGCGGTGAGATGTCCGTGAAAATGCCTACGTAGCAGGCTGTCTCGTGACTACGGGACGGAGACGGGGCGCAGGCAGCTCTCCAGGGGCAGGATGATCGAGCAGAGGGCGGGCTTGCGGGTGGGGCGGTAGTCGGCGGGGACGCCGCCCTGGGCGGTGATGGATTTGAAGGCGGCCACGGCGTCGGTGGGGCGGCGGGTGAGGGTCGGGTCGGTTTTCGCGTCGACGGTGTAGAGGCCGAATCGCGGTGAGTAGCTGCCCCATTCGTAGTTGTCGGTGAGGCTCCAGTAGTTGTAGCCGATCACGTCGATGCCGTCGGCCTTGGCGCGTTGCAGCCAGTAGACGGTGTCGCGCAGGTGGTCGGCGCGGTCGTAGCCGTCGCTGCGCGGGGCGGCGTTGTCGGTGGGAAGTCCGTTCTCCACCACGTAGATCGGCAGGCCCGGGAACTTCTCGGTGTAGGTGCGCAGGTCGTAGTAGATGCCCTCGGGCTCGATGGCGTTCTTCCACAGTTCGTCACCCAGCAGCGCGGTGCTCGGCAAGTGGGTCAGGGAGGCGCCGTAATAGAAGTCGACGCCGATGAAGTCGAGCTTGCCGCGGATGCGGTCGGCGAACAGCATGTCCGTCAGGTTCTGCACGATCGGGTACTGCGCGATATTGCTGGTCACCCGCGCGCCGGGCTGGCGGGAGTGGATATAGTCGTAGATCGCGGTGTGCGCCTGCACCAGCCGGTCGAACATCGGCAGCGCGTCGAGCACGCCGATGTCACCGATCTTGATCGATTGCGCGACATAGCCCATGGGCTCGTTGATGGTCACCCACATCGGGTCGTCGGGCGCGTAGCGGTCGACCACCTTGCGCATATTGGTGAGCCAATCCGACACCATTCCCTGGTTCTTCCAGCCCCCGCGATCCGCCTCCCACCCGGGGATCACCCAGTGGTCGAGGGTCAGCATCGGCCGCATCCCCGCCGCACGGATCTTCTGGATGACCTGGTCGTAGAAGCGGAAGCCGTTCTCGTCCCAGGCATTCGGCTGCGGCTGCACCCGCGCCCATTCGATGCTGAGCCGGTACACCTTCAGGCCCATCCCGGCCGCCAGATCGATGTCCTCGGCGTACCGGTCGTAGAAGTCGACCGAATTGCCGTAGGGGTCGTGCGCCTTGCCGGAATTCGCGTACCGGCTCCAGTTGCTGTCCGGCGCATGGCCTTCGGACTGGAATCCGGCCATGGCCACGCCCCACATGAAGTCGGGGCCGAGTGACGGCACGCTGGTCGGCGCACCACCGGCGCTCCCGGTCCCGGACCCGCTGGCACTGCCCGACGCCGACCCAGAACCCGACCCGCTGGAACTCCCGGACCCCGAGCCGCTGTCGGCGGGCGCCGCCCCGGCCACGGCAGACCCGCTGGACACGATGGCCAGTGCTGACAGGACGGAACACAGAACCCGCGCAGTTCTCATCTCAGCGAAATCTCCCAAGTGCTTCGGACGCGGCCTGTTGCCGCGCGGCCGGGTGGCCGTCCAGACTCTACTGGTCATACGTCCAACATGAGAGTGTTTCACTCAATATCGGTTTGTCGGGGGTCGTGGCTAGGGTTCGGGGCGTGACCGATCGTGAGAGTTTCGCTCCACTGGTGTTCTTCGAATACGACCACAAGCCCGGGCACTACTGCCTGATGCTGTCCGACAACCACATGCTCGCCACCGAACCCGTCTTCGCCGAATTCGGTTACGAAGGAAACGGTTACGGCTGGGCCGGGGTGGCGCGGTCGGCGGTGGCGACCCAGGGGGCCGGGGTGGGGGAGCGGGTGAGCTTCGACCCCGAGGCGGGCATGTTCGTCGCGTACGGCCAGGACGCGCCGGCGCTGCGGGCGCTCGGGGCGTTGCTGCGGGACGCGCTCGCGGATCCGGCCGTTCTCCGCGAGCTCATCGCCGCGGGCGATCCGGAGTGGTTCGACTGAACACCCGCTGATCGCGTGCCGCGATCAGCGGGCGGCGCAAGGGGTTTCGCGGCTCAGGGCTTGCGGGAGAGCGCGGCGGAGATCAGCTGTTCCCAGACGCTGAGGTCGTGGTGGTCGCTGCCGATGCGGGCCACGCCCTCGGCGGTGGGTTCGGGGCGCCAGAGGGAACAGGGCACCAGGCCCGGCTCCAGGATTTCGAGATCGCCGAACAGGCCCAGGATCTCCTCGTCGGTGCGCCAGCGGCCGCGGCCGAAGGTGGTCTGCAGCTTCTGCTCGGCGACCCGGGTCTCCTCGTTGAAGCCGGACCGGAAGTGGGAGATGTAGAGCATGCTGCCGGAAGGGATCTGGTCGGCCCAGTAGCGGACCACCTGCTCGGGCTTCTCGTCATTGTTGAGGTGGTGCAGGATGGCGCTGAAGATCACGGCCACCGGCTGCGAGAAGTCGATGAGCCGCTCCACCTCCGGATGGTGGCGGATCGCCTCGGAATCGCGCAGGTCGGCCTGGATGACGGTGGTGAATTCGTCCGTCTCCAGAATCGCGCGGCCGTGTGCCAGCACGATGGGGTCGTTGTCCACATAGACCACATGCGGCTCGGACTGGTGCCGCTGCGCCACCTGGTGCACATTGTCGGCGGTGGGCAGGCCGCTGCCGATGTCGACGAACTGTTTGATCCCGGCGCGCGAGATCTCGCCGATGGCGCGCACGAGGCAATTCCGGTTCGCGTACGCGATATCCACCGAACCCGGCAGATCCTTGATGAAGAAATCCCCGACCTCCCGGTCGGGCGCGTAATTGTCCTTGCCGCCCAGGAGATAGTCGTACACCCGGGCAATACTGGGCTTGGACTGGTCTACTTGCGGTTGTTCCGTCATTCTCCACACACCCCTGTCAGTATCGAATTGCCCTCCGCTTCGCTCCGGGCGGGTTCGCGGCCCTGGAGGTCTCGTTGCTCCCTCCCTGCGCTCCCCCGCTTCGCTCCTCCGCTCCGCTCAGTCCAGAACGAGACGGGCCGCGAACCTGGCGACGTGGATCCGCCGTAATCCTATGTAACCGAACGAGTTCCGGTGCGCCGTTCCAGGTAACACTGGGCGTGCCTGAGAGCGTAGATGATTCGGGGCCCGTCAGACGGCCCGCAAGCGGGTGCGGCTGGCGTAGACGTGCTCGGCGATCAGGGTCGCGATGCGGTCGGGCGCCTCGAGCATGGGGACGTGGCCGACATCGTGTACCAGGATGCGGTCCGCCGACTCCGGCAGTTCCTCCAGGAAACGGCGGGCGTACAGGCGATTCGGGATGATCCGGTCGTTCTCGCACATGAGCAGCCGCACCGGGGTGCGCAGCGTGGCCAGGTGCTCGAGGGCCGGGAATCGCAGGCCGCTCACCAGCATCGGCAGCATGGCCTTGCAGTGCATGGCCGAGGTGATGGCCGCCTCGATGCCCGCGCGCGAGGCCGCCTCGGTGTTCTTGGTGAGCAGCAGCGCCACCGCCTGCCGGACGAGCCCGCTGTAGGCGACGGCGGCCGGCAGATGCTTGCCGATCTCCACGAACGGCACCATCGACAGGAACTTCAGCCCGACCCGAAGCTGCAACGCGGAGGGGGTTTGCCAGCCGCCCGCGGGCGCGATAGCGGTGAGGGTGCGGGCCCGGCCGCGGCGAGCCAGCTCGAAGCCGACCCAGCCGCCGAGCGAATTGCCCGCGATATGGCAGGTGCGCCAGCCCATTTCGTCGAGCTGGTCCTCGACCCGGTCGGCAAGGGCGCTGACATCGAGGTACCAGCCCTCGAGCTCGGGGCCGCCCCAGTGCCCGGTGAAGGCCGGAGCGAACACTTCGCAATGGCTCGACATGCGCTGTGCCACCTGCTCCCAGCAATGCGGGGACAGCATGAATCCGTGCAGCAGGAGCAGTGGTTCACCGGAGCCGGTGTGGAGCGCGCGGATGGGCGCGGGCGGGGCGGTGGGCCGGGTGGTGCCTGACGTCATCGTCGTCACCCCTTCCTGGACCTCGATGTCCGTGAAGAGAGTCGGTAAGCCGCATTGTACGGTCGTGAAGTGGCGAAAATCATCAGTACGTGCAACGTGAACGGGGTGCGTGCCGCGGCGGGCAAGGGATTGCTCGAATGGCTGGCCGCGACCGAGGCCGATATCGTCTGCCTGCAGGAAACGCGGGCGACCGATGAGCAAACGCGTAGCGCGCTAGCGCCCGCGCTGGCCGCCGGATGGCTCCTCAGCCATGCCGAACCGGGCCTGAAGGGCCGGGCGGGCGTGGCCATCCTGTCCCGGCACCAGCCCGACGCGGTGCGCTTCGGCGTCGGCCTGATCCAGGACGGAAGCTGGTCTCCCGTCGAGGAATTCGCCACGCTCGGCCGCTATGTCGAGGCCGACTTCGAGGATCTCACCATCGCCAGCGTCTACGTCCACACCGGCGAGGCGGACACCCCGCTACAGGACGAGAAGTACCGCTTCCTGGACGCCATCGGCGCGCGCATGCTGGCCCACCCGGGCGAGTTCGTGATCATGGGCGACTGGAATGTCGCGCACACCGAGCTCGACATCAAGAACTGGAAGGGCAACGTCAAGAACGCGGGCTTCCTGCCGCAGGAACGCGCCTGGGTGTCGTCCATGCTGGCCGCCGGCTACGTCGACGTGGTCCGAGAACTGCACCCCGGCGTCCCCGGCCCCTACAGCTGGCACTCCTACCGCGGCCGCGCCTTCGACAACGACGCCGGCTGGCGCATCGACTACCAGCTGGCACGCGGCGAGATCGCCGCCCGCGCCAAGCAGGCCGTGGTCGAGAAGGCCGCGACCTACGCCGAACGCTGGTCCGACCACGCCCCGGTGACGGTGCAGTACCGATGAAGAAGCCTCATCGGGTGCTTTCCAGTCGTCTGGAGCTGCTGGAGTACCCGGAAGCTGGTTACCGCTCCGAGTAAAGGCCCCTGACCGGATACCCCTCCGCACCAGACCCCCAGCCCTCTCCGCCGGCTGGGGGTTCCCGAGGTGAAGACGTCGGCACGGTGGCAATCGGGGGCCGTGCCTTCTCGGGAAGCGCGTTCAATCGGTTATCGCCTCACCTCCTCTCGCGGCTCCCGAGCATCGGAAGGGCCTTCGGACTCCAGAGGACCAGCGCTCTCCCCGGTGCTGTCCAGCGCCAGCGCTTCATCCAACTCGCAGCGTGGCACCTTGGTTCGCCAGTGATGGCACGCGGCAGGTTTCACGGTCTGAAGGTCGGCGAAAGCTGTTACACGCCTTGGGTTTCCGCCGACATGCGCCAGGTTCGGAGTTATCACTACCGCACAGTCGATCCGGCGCAGGAGCCGATACAGCATCCCCATTCGGTCAGCGTCCGAGGTGTCGACCACCAGTACCCAGGACACCCGGAGCCCTAGTTTGTGTGCACGTTGACGGCAGTAGAACTCCGCCCAGTCCAGATCGGCCTTGGTCGTCAGCAACGGCCGGAAGATGTAGATCACTGCCTTGTCCGGCTCAGTCGTGGCACGTGCCATCTCGATTGCTTCGGTTAGCGATTCAGGCAATCCGTCTTCCGGCATCTCCGCCCCTGTCGTCGCCTGGTTGGTGAGGCACCCAGGACAGGGCCTCTCTCACCGGCCCTGGACGCCTGGTATCGACGCTACGAACTGAGTCGATGCTGAGGCCACACCTATGCTCGAGCATGCTCTAATTGCTGCATTCGAGCTCGAAACCCCCTGCGACCGAGGATCATCGAAGGAATGCGGGCATGAGCGCGCATAGAACCGATTGGGGACCGATCATGCGATTGCATTTCCTCGGCAAGGGCGACTCGGAAGGCGGAGGCTGCCCGAGCATGTACTACACGGAACGGGACACCTACGTCGTCCAGGGGTGGAAGACGGACACCCTGGGAACTGTCGAAATCCCTCACAGGCTTCTCGGCTTCATCCAGCCGGATACATACATCGGTGCGGCCATGATCGATACGGGCAGAGGGACTTTCGCTCTCTCCGGCACGCCGGTGACCGATGATGAATCGCTGGAACAGATGGACATCTACCCGAACGAGACAGCCATCGAGGTGCCCAAGATCGGAAGGACGTTCTACGGCAATGCTGCTAGTGCAGGGTGAAGCATTCAACAACCTGTTCCGGGAGGCAAAGCGCGAAGCGTTCCATCTCGAGGTCAGGGACGACTACTACCCGGCGGACTACCCGCCTCTGGTTCGTTTCCTCGCGGGGGAACCTGAGGACTACGGGTGGTTTCAGCCGTGGCTGAACCAGGTGCGCGAGAGTACCGACCGGGGCGTAGCAGTCAACCGAGCGCGGGTAGTTACCGTCCCGCACAATGACTACACCCGATACGCGAAGCACGTAGCCCGTCTCAATGTGGAGGCCGGCGAAGATGTGCGTTATCTACCCCGGCACCTGATCGATTCTGATGAGCTGACTACCGACGATTGGTGGATCTTCGATGACTCGGTGGTGGCGTTCACGGTGTTCGAGCCCGGAGATAACGGGCGTTGGATCGGTGGTGCCGTCACCACCGATCCGCGGATTGTCGAGTACATCCGATCCGTCAAGGAACGGGTGTGGTCTCTGGCCGTTCCGTTGTCGCAATATGGCGAACCGTGACGGATTCGCTTGATCAGGCCAAGGAAGCTCTCGGGGCCAGGCTCCGGGAGCTTCGCTTGGATGCGGGTATCTCGGGCAGTGAGCTTGCCCGGCGCGCAGGCTGGCATCAGACCAAGGTCCCGAAGATCGAGTACGGCAGGACCAGACCCACAGATGCCGACATCCGCGCCTGGTGTGCCCATACGGGCGCTGAGAGCCAGGTACCAGACCTGATAGCCACCCTGCGGAATATCGAAGCCGCATGGCTTGAATGGAGGCGTGTGCTCGGGACCGGCACGAAGCGGAGGCAGCAAGCCTCGATCAAGCTCGAAGCCGAGACCGAGGTTATGCGGATATACCACCCGTTCTTGATCCCTGGCCTACTACAGACGGCGGAGTATGCCGAGGGCGTCTTACGAAGCGTGATCGACTTTCAGCAGATTCCGAACGATATTGACGAAGGGGTATCGAAACGCCTTGAACGGCAGCAGATTCTGTATCGAAGGGACCATCGGTTCCACTTCGTCATAGCCGAGCAAGCTCTGCGAACCACGGTCGGCAGCGATCAGACCATGATCGGGCAATTGGATCGGCTGCTGGCCGTAGTGGGTATGCCCAGAGTTGTTCTCGGCATCGTTCCGGCTGAGGAGCCGTACCGGGTGTCGATGACGAACTTCGCGCTGTTCGACAACTCCAGGGTCATGGTCGAAACCGTGACGGCCGAACTCACAGTCACTCAGCCGAGAGAGATAGCCCAGTACGGCAGGGCATTCGACGTGTTGGCCAACCAGTCGGTGACCGGTGAGCCAGCCCGGCGGCTGATCCGCCGAGCGCTGGAAACGCGCTCCCGCTGAGGGGTGCCGCGAACCTCTGGGTGCGTGGCAGCTATAGGCGGAAACATCCAGGTCGGTGATTCGCCACGGCCGCTGTCCGCTCTTCATCACACACGGTTCCGGCGGTGCTCCGACTGGCGGGTGGTGACGTAGATTCGTCAGTCATGACGGATAGCCGAGCAACCAGTAAGGCACTCAAACGGGTCTGCAGTACGGCTTCTTGCCTGGTCAACAGGGATTCTCTGGTTTGCGGAACCGAGTCGATCCGGTGAAGAAGCTGTCCAAGAAGCACAGCGCCTGGCTGACGCTGGGGGTGGCCGTGCTCGCGCTGATCGCCGCTATCGTCGCCAACCGGATCAATACCGACCATCCGAACAACACGGGCAGCGCCAAATCCGTTGTCACATCGGTGGTCAAGACGACCGCAAAGCCGGGTGGTGTCACGCCGGCTCCCGGCGTGGCCGATCAAGCGGCCCCGCCTTCCAAGGTGGCCGGCGTGCCCGACCAGGCGTACAAGACCCTGGTCGAGATCGACGCCGGGCGCTGGCCTGGCTCCGCCAATGCGCCCGGCACCCACGGCGGCGACACCTGGAACAACCGGGACGGTAGCCTGCCCCGCAAGGACGCCTCCGGCAAGGCGATCAGTTATCAGGAATGGGATGTGAATCCCAAGCAGTCCGGCCAGACCCGCGATGCCGAGCGCATCATCACCGGCAGCGACGGTTCGGCCTATTACACGGGGGACCACTACAAAACCTTCACGAGGATGCGCTGACATGACCGAGCCGATGGCGCTGTCGCAGTTCCTCTCCACTCCCGCCGAAGATGTCGCCGAGCGCCTCGACAATGTCGCCGGGCGACGGGCTCCCGCTCCGGTGCTCGGGGTGCTGCCCATCGGCGCGGCCGAATTCTCCGGCGTCCGTTACCGGATTCCGGACGACTACCTCGCCCGGGAACTGCGCGGCCGCAAGATGCGCACGGTCACCGAGGTTTTCGACGAGTTCGCCGCCGCCTTCCAATTCCCCTACTACTTCGGGGAGAACAAGGACGCCTTCGACGAATGTCTCCGCGACCTCGACGAATTCGTCGGAGCCGCACAGGGATACGTGGTGGTGATCCGCAATGCCGCGCTCTTGCTGGACCGGCAGCCCGACGAGCGCGACTGGTTCGCCGAGGCCATGGCCGACTGCGCGACCATCTGGGCGGCCCGCGGCATCCCCTTCCGGGTGGTCCTGCAGGATGCCACGCCACCCGGATTGCCGGTGATACCCCTGGCGCTCGACCCCGAAACCGAAAATTCTTGATTCACCGGACTTTCCACTCCAGTTAACCTGCGGTCGAACAAAACTGTCCTGGACGCTGCAATGGTTCCGCTATGCGATCGCGGCCTGACGCGATCCGGATAGACCTGGAGGTTCCATGCCTGCCTCGGCACGCCGTTCGGCGGTCGCCCATGGCCGTCGCTTCGGCAAACGAAGCCGCGCCGCCGCCGCGTTCGCCGCGCTGGTCGCGCTGAGCGCCACCTCGTGTTCGTCGTCGTCCGACCGGGCGGCGCCGGACACCGACACCGCGACGCCCATCAAGCACGTGGTGGTGATCTTCCAGGAGAACGTCTCCTTCGATCACTACTTCGGCACCTACCCGAACGCGGCCAACACCGACGGCACCACGTTCACGGCGCAGCCGAATACGCCGAAGGTGGACGGCCTCACGCCGGATCTGCTCACCAAGAACCCCAACAAGGCGCAGCCCGTGCGCCTCGGCGGTCCGAACCAGCAGGTCACCTGCGACCAGGACCACGAGTACAAGGACGAGCAGCTCGCCCTCAACGGCGGCAAGATGGACCAGTTCGTCGAGCACACCAACGTGTCCGAGGGCAAGTCCTGCAAGGCGCCGGTCTACGGCCCGCAGGGCCTGGTCATGGGCTACTACGACGGCAATTCGGTGACCGCGCTGTGGAATTACGCGCAGCACTACGCCATGAGCGACAACTCCTGGACCTCCACCTTCGGCCCGTCCACCGTGGGCGCGCTGAACCTGGTCGCGGGCCAGACCCACGGCGTCACCAAGATGGAGCCGCCCAAGCCGGGCCAGCCCTTCCCCGCCGACACCGTGCTGGAGAACGCCGGCAACGGCCAGGGCACCGTGGTCGGCGACCCGCAGCCCTACGGCGACGACTGCTCCAACCGCGACACCGTCCAGATGAGCGGCACCACCATCGGCGACCTGCTCACCAAGAAGGGCGTCAGCTGGGGCTTCTTCCAGGGCGGCTTCAAGCCCACCGACACCAAGGACGGCAAGGCCGTCTGCGGCGCCACCCACAATGTCGGTGTGGCACTGGGCGGTACCGGCAAGACCGGTGACAAGGCCTGGGACACCAAGGGCGACTACATCCCGCACCACGAGCCGTTCCAGTACTTCGCGTCGACGGCCAACCCGCACCACCTGCCGCCGACCTCGGTCGACAAGATCGGCCACGACGATCAGGCCAACCACCAGTACGACCTGACCGACTTCTGGGCCGCCGCCGACAAGGGCAACATGCCCGCCGTCAGCTACCTGAAGGCCGCGGGCTACCAGGACGGCCACGCGGCCTACTCCGATCCGCTGGACGAGCAGCAGTTCCTGGTGGAGACCATCAACCACCTGCAGAAGCTGCCGGATTGGAAGGACACCGCGGTCGTCATCGCCTACGACGACTCCGACGGCTGGTACGACCACACGGCGCCCAAGCTGGTCATGAACTCCGCCTCCGAGCAGGACGGCTACAGCGGCCCCGGCGTCTGCGGTGACGCCAAGGCGAATCCGGCCAAGTACCAGGGCCGTTGCGGCTACGGCCAGCGCGTGCCGCTGCTGGTCGTCTCGCCCTACTCCAAGGCCAACTTCGTCGATCACGGCGTGACCGATCAGGCCTCGGTCCTGAAGTTCATCGAGGACAACTGGAAGACCGGCCGCATCGGCGACGACTCGTTCGACGAGAAGGCCGGCACCCTCGACGCCATGTTCGACTTCACGGCCGCCGCGCAGCCGGCCCTGCAGCTCGACCCGAAGACCGGCGCCGCGAGCTAGCCCGGATGCGCTGACCGCCCGGCCCGATCCCGTGGACCCGAACCATTGGAAAAGGCCGGGCGGTTTTGTATTCGGGCGCGGGCGGTTCCCCCTATAGTCGCTGACAGTGTGTCGAGCGAGTGGGGTCCGGTTGTGATCAGTCGTCGAAAAGTGTTGCGGGACGGGGCGATTCTCGCCTTCGCCGGCGTGGCGGCCGCGTGCGCCGCGCCGCGGCGGGTGGCGGGGACCGCGGCGTCCGGGAGCATCGCCTGGGAATACCAGGTCGACGGCGAGGTACGGGGACTGCGGTACGGCGCCGGCACGGTAGTGGTGGAAAACGCCGCCGTGCTCACGGGACTCGAGGCCCGGAGCGGACGCGAGTTGTGGCGGTTCCCCATCGCGACACCGGGGATCGGCCGTCATTCCAGCGTCTGGAGCAACGCCCTCGTGGTCTGCGGTGCCGAACCCGATGCCGCCGGGGACCGGGCCGTGGCCGTGGATCTGGCGTCGGGGAAACGGAATTGGTCCTTCGACGCGCCCGAGGGGGTCGTGCTCGGCGGAGTCTTCGGTGTGCGGGACGGGGTGCTCTATCTGATCGCCTCCGATCGCGACAAGGGCGGGCGCGAGGCGTGGGCCGTGGACATGACGAGCAAGGCTGTCCGCTGGCGGGTGCCCTGCGATGCCGAGGCGCTGTCGGTGCCCGACAGCGGTTCGCTCCTCTACAACCAGAGTCCCGGCACCGGAAACGATCTCGTCGCCCTCGATCTCGGGACCGGTGCGACCGCCTGGTCCCGCGCGGGCGACTCGGCGGTCTCGGCCAGCACCATCGCCACCGGCCTGGTCCAGGGCGCCGTGCTGGCCACCGACGGCGCCCACATCGTCTCCGGCCTGGACCCGAAAACCGGTGCGGCACTGTGGACCACGCCCGCCCTGCCCTACACGGCCGGCGTCGTCTTCGGGTCCGGCGACGCCTACTACCTGTGTGACGGCGAGCGGCTGCATGCCATGACTCCCGGCGGCGAGGCGGCCAAGCTGTGGAGTATCGCCATCGCCGATCGGGGCGCCGCGGCCGATGTCGGCGGGTACCCGAGCGCGGGGGCCTTCTACCTGCTGGCCGACCGCATCCTCCGCGCGATCGACGTGCACACCAGTGCCATCCGCTGGACGCAATCGATTCCGGACAAGGCCGGATCGCAGGTGTCCTTCGCCGTCGGGGACGCCCACTGCTACGTCGAATCCACCGAGGACGACCCGGGCGCATCCGCCGTGATCGCCATTGTGCGCTGACTCGGATTCCCCTGCGGGGCTACGATTCCGGCGGCCGGGGGAGCGCGCGGCTCAGCGGCGGATCTGCCGGGCCAGGTCCTCGCCCAGCAGCACGAAAACGTCGGTGGTGGCGTCGATGAGCTCGTCGCGGGTCATCGGGAGGTCGCCCTGGAGCCAGGCCGTGAGGGTCTGGACCAGGCCGCCGACCAGGTAGGTGGCGCGGAAACCGATCACGGGCAGGGGGTCGCCCTCGGTGAGGCCGTAGAAGTCGATGCCCTCGGCCGCCACGATATTCGCGAACGCCTTGATGGTGTGCGTTGTGCGGGTGCGTAATTCGGGGGTGGCGGAGCTGACCACCAGGGCCACCCGGGCCTTGCGCGGATCGTCGGTGAGGACGTGGATGCCCGCGGTGATGGCGGCGTGCGCCTTGGCGCGCGGGTCGTCGGGGGCGGTGTGCAGTGCGGCGAGCAGGGCGCCGGCCAGCTCCTCGGCGATGGTGTCGAACAGTGCCGACAGCACGGCGTCGCGGTTGTCGAAGTTCTCGTAGTAGTAGCGCTCGTTGAGTCCCGCGCCGGTGCAGAGGGCGGAGACGGTGAGCTTGTCGATGCCCTGGGTGCCGAGGATGTCGAGGGCGGCGTCGAGCAGGGCGGTGCGGCGCTGGGTGCGGCGTTCGTCCGCGGAGATGCCGCCGTAGGTCCGTTGCCCGGTCACGAACCGATTCTGGCACGGACGCGATTCTGGCAGAAGCTCTTGCCAGAATCTGTAATCTGGGGGACTCTATTGCCAGATGTGATGGCCCGCATCACACCCACCGGGAGGCAACGATGCCTGCACGCGCGGCTCAGAGCGGCTACTTCTCCGACGACTCGATGATCCGCAGGGTCATGCGCAAGCGCGCGGTCGGACTCACCTACGGCCAGCGAGCGCTGGTGATCGGCGCGGTGCATCCGCTGCTCTATGTCGGAACCGCCGAGAACACCCAGCATCGGACCACGCCCTACACCCGGCTCGCCCTCACCGGCCGCCTGTTCGAGGCCGTCTCCCTGGGCACCCGCGAAGAGGCCGATCGGGCACGGGCCTTCACCCGTAAACGGCACGCCCCGGTCGACGGCGTGCTGCCGGAGGACGCGGGCGCGGCCAACCCGGCCGGCACCCACTACTCCGCGGCCGACCCGCATCTGATGTTCATGACCATGGCCTTCACCTTCGATTCCGCCGAGGTCATGCACGATCTGCTGGTCCGCCGACTCACCCCGACCGAACGGGAAGGGCTGTACCAGGACTACGTGCGCTGGGGCGAACTGTTCGGCATGCCCCGCAGCGCCGCCCCCTACACCTACCGCGAATTCCGCGACTACTTCGACGGCTACCTGGCCTCCGACGAGCCCCACCTCACCGAGGAGGCCAAACTGGTCGGCTCCTACCTCATGGGCCAGCGCGTCGCCCACCCGCTGCCGGCCCCCATCCAGCAGGCCCTCACCGGCTTCTCCCTCCTGGTCCAGGGCAGCCTCCCCGAGCGCGTCCGCGACATGTACGACCTCGACTGGGGCCTGCGCGAACAAGTCGCCTTCGACGGCCTGGCCCGAGCCGTCCGCACCGCCCACCTCTCCCCACCTCTGGTCGGCAACCCCCTGACCGCCCCGATGACCGGCCCCAGCTACCCCCTCTACAAGCTGGCCACCCGCCGCGAACAGCGCCTGATCGGCTCCGGGCGGCCCAGCATGCCGGGGGTCGATCCGCGCCCCCTATCGGACCGAATCGGCGCGTGACCGGCCGCTTTGGCGGACGACCCAGAGGTTCGCGGCCGTCTCGATTCGGGACTGCGGCTGGAATAGACCTCCGCCTTGGAGCGGGGGAGCGAAGCGGAGGAGCGGAGGGGGAGGAATCGAGATCTCGGGGCCGCGAACCCGCCCCGGAGCGAAGCGGAGGGGCAAATTAAGCTCGAGCCATGTCGAGTCCTGAAGCCGCCGCTGAGCGTAAGCAGCGGGTCCTGTCCGGAATCCAGCCCACCAGCGATTCCTTCCACCTCGGCAACTACCTTGGCGCGCTGCAGTATTGGGTGCGGTTGCAGGACGACTACGACGCCTTCTATTTCATTCCGGACCTGCACGCCATCACGGTGCCGCAGGACCCGAAGCAGCTGCGTACGCGGGTCAAGATCTCGGCCGCGCAGCTGCTGGCGCTGGGGCTGGACCCCAAGAAGTCCACGCTGTTCGTGCAGTCCCAGGTGCCCGAGCATGCCGAGCTGGCGTGGGTGCTGAACTGCATCACGGGGTTCGGCGAGGCGAGCCGGATGACCCAGTTCAAGGACAAGTCGGTCAAGCAGGGCGCGGACAATGCCACCGTCGGTCTGTTCACCTACCCGGTGCTGATGGCCGCCGACATCCTGCTCTACCGCGCCCAGCTGGTGCCGGTCGGCGAGGACCAGCGCCAGCACCTGGAGCTGACCCGAAACCTGGCGCAGCGCTTCAACACTCGCTACAAGAAGACCTTCGTGGTGCCCGAGCCGCACATCGTGACCGGCACCGCCAAGATCTACGACCTGCAGGATCCGACCGCCAAGATGAGCAAGTCGGCCAACAGCGACGCGGGCCTGCTCAACCTGCTCGACGATCCCAAGGTCTCGGCGAAGAAGATCCGCTCCGCGGTCACCGACACCGAGCGTGAGATCCGCTACGACCCGGAGGCCAAGGCGGGTGTGAGCAATCTGCTGGTCATCCTCAGCTCGCTGACCGACACTCCGATCGTCACACTCGAGCAGGACTACGCCGGCAAGGGCTACGGCGACTTGAAATCGGATACCGCCGACGCGCTCATCGAGTTCGTGACGCCGCTGCGCGCGAAGGTGCAAGAATACATGTCCGACCAGGGTGAACTCGACCGCATCCTCGCCGCGGGGGCCGAGCGGGCGCGGGAGGTCGCCGGGAAGACTCTCGCGCAGGTGTACGACCGGGTGGGCTTCCTGGCCCGCTGAACCGGCCGCCGCGCGTCCGGGTGTGCGGAGGTAGCGGTGTGTTCGGGAACCTGAAGGCGTGGATCGCGCGGCAGATCCAGCGTCGTCCCTGGCTGGACCATGTGGTCCGCGCGGGCGAGCGCTATCAGCGTCAGCGCGGCGACTACTACGCCGCGGGCATCACCTATTTCACGGTGCTGTCGCTGTTTCCGCTGCTGATGGTGGGTTTCGCGGTGGCCGGCTTCGCGCTGTCGCGGAATCCGCAGTGGCTCATCGATATTCAGAACAAGATCGTCGAGAACATTCCGGGCGACGCGGGCAGCCAGATCAACGACCTGATCCACCGGGCCGTGGAGTCGCGGACGGGCGTGGGCTCCATCGGTCTGGTGACCGGCGCCTACGCCGGGCTGGGCTGGATCGGCAACCTGCGGGCAGCGCTCAGCGAGCAGTGGGATCAGCCCAGTAAGCAGCGAAACTGGTTCCTCGCCAAGGTCTCCGACCTGCTGGCGCTGATCGGGCTGTTCCTCGCCATCCTCGTCTCCCTCGGCCTGTCCGTGCTGGCTTCCGGCGGCCTGATCACACACCTGCTCGACCGCCTGCACGTGCACGAGTCGGCCTGGGCGAAGGTCCTGCTCACCGTGGCGTCGCTGGTGCTGGCGGTGGTGGCGAACTGGGCCGTGTTCGTCTGGATCATCGCGCGCCTGCCGCTGCATCCGGTCACCTTCCGCAGTGCCGCCCGCGCGGCCATGATCGCGGCGGTCGTCTTCGAGGCGTTCAAGCAGCTGGCCTCGGTCATTCTGCGATCGGTGGTCAACGGCCCGGCCGGGGTGGTCTTCGGGCCGATCATCGGCCTGATGGTCTTCAGCTACTTCACCGCGCGGATCATCCTCTTCGCCACCGCCTGGGCCGCCACGGCCGCGGACAACGAGGTGCCCGCCGAGATCCCGCCGCCCGCCCCGGCGATCATCCGTCCCCGGATGACCGCGGGCGGTCTCTCCGCCGGAGCGGGTGCGGCCTGGTTCGGCGCGGGAGCCCTTGCGGCGACGCTGCTTTCGATGCTGCGCCGCCGCTGACCGCTCAGCGGCGGCGGCTCATCCGGCGCGCGCTCAACAGCAGCGCCAGGACCAGGATCACGCCGACGACCATCAGGGCGATCCGCAGATCGTGGTGGTCGGAGCTGGAACCGGAATCCGCGGCCGGGGCGGGCTCGGCATCGGTCCGGGCGGGCGGACTCGCCAGTGCCACCGAGGGATTCGCGCCTCCGGAGCTGCCGTCGGGCATGCTGCCCACGGTCGCGCCGGCCGGCAGCGCGAAGGCGTAGTCGAGCAGTTTGGCCGCCTGCTCCCACGGCCGGAAGGGCCGCACGTCCGCCTTGAGCAGCGTCACCACATAGCGGTGGCCATTGCGCTGCGCGGCCGCGACGAAGGTCTGCCGGGCGTCGTCGGTGTAGCCGGTCTTGCCGCCGATCGCGCCGTCGTACTCGAAGAGCAGATGGTTGTCATTGCCGACCGGGAAGCCCGGATGATCCTTGTCGTCAGGGTTTTTCGGATCGGCCGGGTAGCCGGGGAAGTCCACCTGCTCGGTGTGGATCAGCTCCGCGAACAGCGGCAGCGTCATCGCGTGCCGGAACAGCAGCGCCAGGTCGTAGGCCGAGATGCTCATGCCCGGCCCGTCCAGACCCGACGGTGTGGCGGCCCGGGTGTCCAGCGCCTGCAACTGTTTCGCGAGCGTGTTCATCTTGGCGACGGTGGCGTCGTCCCCGCCCAGCTGGGTCGAGATGGCATGCGCCGCGTCATTGCCCGATGCCATGATCAGCGCCTGGAACAGCTGCTTGTTGGTGTAGCGCCCACCCGGTCCGATGCCGACCCGGGTGCCGTCGGCATTGGCGTCGTCCTGGGTGCCGATCACCGTCTTGTCCAGGTCCAGCGCCGGGATCGCCACCGACGCCAGCAGCACCTTGATGGTGGAGGCGGGCCGGTAGCGCCCGTGCGGATCCTTGGCCGCGATGACCCGCCCGGTATCCAGATCCGCCACCTCCCAGGCGGTGGCCGAGATCCCCTCCGGCACCGGCCCCGCCCCCGACGGCAGGATGACGCCGCACCCGCCGAGCTGCTTGCCCCCGATCGGCGGATTCGGAATCGGCAGCGCCGCCGGCGCCGTCTGCCCGGGCTCGGGCGCCTCGGAGGTGTCGATGGGCGGCGGCGGAGCCGTCTTGTTCGGGCAGCCGTCGGTATTGGGCGTGGTGAACGGCGTTGTCGTGGCGGACGGTTGGGCCTGTGCCGCACCCGGTAGCGGCCCGAAGACGACCCCGGCGAACACGGTGAGACCGGCCGCCAGGGCCGCGACGGTGACAAGGGGGGCGCGTCGCCGACCACCGGCCGGGTGCACGGTTCGGCGCGAATACCTGCGGATACTCATCGCGCCCGACTCTATAGCCGACCGGTCACCCCGGCGCGCGATGTGCCGCGGCGCGGCCGCGACCGTGTCGGCCTGGGGGAGCGGCTAGTTGGCGGTGTGGGTGACCGGGCAGCCGTGGGCCAGGGGGCCGAGCAGCTTGTTGTTGTCGTAGAAGTGCTCGAGCTCGAGGATGCGCAGGTCCTCGGAGACCTTGGCGATGGTGACGCCGGTCATCTCGATGAGCTCGCCGGTGGGCTGGTGGCCCTTGTACTCGCCCTCGTAGCGACCCCAGTGGCGCCACTTGAAGGTGACGGTCGGCGGGCCGGACAGCACCTCGAGCACCTCCCAGAAGAAGCCGCCCGGGAACGCGGTGTGGAAGATCTTGTGCGAGGTCTCGAAGGTCTCGCCCGCGGCGTCGTAGAAGGGGTTCTCGCCGATCAGGATGTTGTAGGACCCGATGCTCGCGAATTCGTCTGCGTCCTGCCAGTTTCCGCCGTTGACGCGGCCGCGGTAGTGCTCGGCCACCAGCGAGACCCAGGTGGCCGGGTCCTTCTTGTGCGAGACCTCCATCTCGAAGACCTTCACCAGCTCTTCGACGATGTGCTCCAGCGAATCCGGCGCGTGCTGGGTGGTGCGCTCGACCGGAATGACTTCTTTGCTCAGGTGGTAGTCGGGCGCGCCTTCGCGCCAATCCTCCGGTGCCGCAGCGGCGATGACGGCGTCACGGCCCTGCAGGTGCAGCGGTGTCTCGACGGATTCGGTTGCTTGGTCGGTCATTTCGTGCCTCACGTGTCCAGACCCGTTGGGGGGTCATCGATCTCAGAAACGGACCGCATGACGGTAACAGCATGGGGACTTCATGTCGCGACAAGCATTTGGGACTCCGGTACCAGACAGCGGAATGGTGATTCACCCCGTCCCGGCCCGCCCCGACCTATGACACGACAAGAATTGACAGTCTCTATGAAATGAGAGACTCTCTCATTATCGAGAAGATCCCAAATGATTGGAGCTGTCATGAAAGCTCAGGGAGTGCGCCGCTGGCTGGCGCTGGGAGCCCTGGCGGTCGCCATGCTGACCATCGGCCTCGACGTCACCGTGCTCACCGTCGCCCTGCCCACCCTCGCGGTCGACCTGCACGCCGATACCTCCGCGCTGCAGTGGTTCAGCAGCGCCTACACCCTCGCCCTGGCCGCCTTCATGCTCCCGGCGGGAGCCCTCGGCGACCGATACGGGCGCAAGAAGTTCCTGCTCGCCGCGCTGCTGCTGTTCGGCGTGGCCTCGGTGGCGTGCGCCTTCGCCACGTCCTCCGGTCAGCTCGTCGCCGGCCGCGTGGTCCTCGGCCTGGCCGCGGCCATCATGATGCCGCTGTCCATGGCGGTGCTGCCCACCCTCTTCCCCGAGCAGCGCGAACGGCAGCGGGCCATCACCATCTGGATCACCTCGACCGCCATCGGCCTGCCCCTGGGCCCGATCGTGGGCGGCTGGCTGCTGCAGCACTACTGGTGGGGCTCGGCCTTCCTGCTCAATGTGCCGCTGGTGATCATCGGCGCGACCGCCGTCGGCCTGCTGGTCCCGGAATCCAAGAGCGAGAGCACTTTCCGCATCGATCTGCCGGGCGCTCTGCTGTCCGCGGCCGGAATGCTCGGCATCACCTACGGTTTCATCCGCTGCGGTCAGGAGGGCTGGGGCGATGCCGTGGCCTGGACCGCCATCGCCGCGGGCGTCGTCCTGGGTGGAGCATTCGTGCTGTGGCAGCGTCGCACCGCGCACCCACTGGTCGACCTCGGACTCTTCGGTGAGCCCGGATTCCGTTGGGGCACAGTGTTCATGGTGCTGGTGAACTTCGCGATGTTCGGCCTGTTCTTCACCATGCCGCAGTACTTCCAGGCGGTGCTGGGAGCCGACACGCTCGGCAGCGGCCTGCGCCTGCTGCCGCTCATCGCGGGCCTGGCCGCCGGCTCCCGGGCGGTGGACAAGCTGCTGCCGAAGGTCGGTGTCCGCACCGTGCTGGTGGCCGGATTCGCCTTGCTCGCAGCCGGTCTCGGCATGGGCGCGCTCATCACCGTGGACAGCGGATACGGCTTCGCGGCCGCCGCGCTGGTGCTGCTCGGCCTCGGGATGGGATTCGTGATGCCCGCGGCCATGGGCGCGGCCACCGACGACCTCACCCCCGAGCGGGCCGGGTCCGGATCCGCGCTGCTGCAGGCGCTGCGGCAGGCGGGCGGCACCATCGGCGTCGCCATCCTCGGCACCGTGCTGTCCACCCGGTACCGCTCCGGTCTGGGCGATCTCGACCGCGCACCCATCTCCGACGGCGTGAACGCCGGGGTCGGCGTGGCCCGCAAGCTCGGCGACCCGGCCCTGCTGGCCCACGTGCAGAGCGCCTTCGTCGACGGCATGAGCGCCATGCTGTGGGTGTGCACCGCCATCTGCGCGGTCGCCGCGGTGCTGGCCGCCTTCGTGATCCGCCGCAAGGATCCGGTCGTGACCACCGATCTCGATGCGGGACAATCGGTCCATGTCGGCTGAGACTGCCTCCGCGACGCCTCCGGCCCCGGTGAAGACCGCGGCCGGGGGCGGCCTGCGCGAACGCAAGAAGGAACGCACCCGCCGCACCATTCGCACCGAGGCCTTCCGGCTCTTCCGCGAGCAGGGCTACAACGAGACCACGGTCGAGCAGATCGCCGCGGCCGCCGACATCTCGCCCAGCACCTTCTTCCGGTACTTCCCCTCCAAGGAGCAGGTGGCGCTGGCCGACGATCTGGACCCGATCATGATCGCGGCCATCGAGAAGCAGCCGAAGGAACTGTCCATGCTGGCCGCGTTCAAGCAGGCCACCCTCGATTCCTTCGCGTCCCTGTCGCCCGAGGAATTCGCCTTCGAGCAGCAGCGGGTGGAATTGCTCTACTCGATTCCGGAGCTCCGGGGAGCGGTCGCCCGGGAGTTCGAGCGCAGCATCGAACTGATCGTCGAGATCATCGCGCGGCGAACGGGCCGTTCCGCAGATGATTTCGAGGTGCGGGCCTTCGCCGGTGCGCTCAGCGGAGCGATGATCGCGTTCATCGGCGACGCGCCGTTCACCCCGGAGCAGATCATGCGCGTCATCGACTTCCTCGAGGCGGGTATGCCGCTCTAGGCCGGTTTCACCGCCGTGAGCCGCTCCACCGTCTCATCGGTCATGGTCTCGAAGAACCCGCCGACCACATCCTCGATCTCGCCGACGGATTCGGCGCAGTACAGAATCGGCTGGTAGTGGGTGATGTCGTAGGCGATCGTCCCCATGGCGTGAATGTCCAGCGGCCGCAGCTCGGCCTGGCGAAACTCCTCGATCTCCCCGAACGAGGACAGCAATCCCGCACCGTAGCAACGCACTTCGCCGTGCTCGCGCAGCACCCCGAACTCCATCGAGAACCAGAACACGTCGGCCAGGAACTTCAGCGCCCGCTCGGTCTCCAGCCGGGCCACCGCCGCGCCGACCGTCTCGTACACGGCCGCGAAGCGCGGGCTGGCCAATTGATTGGCGTGCCCGAGGATTTCGTGCACGGCGTCCGGCTCCGGGGTATAGAGCGGCGCGGAGTGGTGGCGAATGTACTGGGTGGAGTGGAAGATCCGGTCGGCGAACGAGCCGAAGAACTCCCGCAGCGGCACCAGTCCGGCGGCCGGCGCGTACCGGAATCCGGTGAGCCGCACCAGCTTCGCGGTCACCTCGTCGAGTTGGGGAATGTGGTCCGAGGGCAGCCCGAGGCGCTCGGCGGCCGTGATCACCTCCGCGCACGCGTAGCGCTCCCGTTTGCGCGCCAGTTCGGCGGAGACGATCCGCCAGACCTGCTGCTCCTCCGCGGTGTAGTCGATGCGCGGCACCTGTGCCCCGGGCCGGTACTCCAGCGCCATGGCGGCGATCGCATTGCGGCGGGCCCGGTACACGGGGTCGTGCACACCCGGATGCTCGTCGCTCAAGTGCACTGTCACATCGCCGTCGGTCCCCTTGGTGACCGGCGAGTACAGCTGAGCCTCGGTGTACATACTTCGATGCAAGCACCGGTATGTGATCTAGACAACGAAAGATCGCCCAGCTGGTCAGATTGACCAGCTGGGCGGCCTCGGTGTCGATGAACGACGAGCGGCGAGCCGTTGTCAGGTAGGCATTCGTACCCGTATCCCACGCGGCGGCCCGGCCGGTCTCCCGCCGGGCCCGTTTGCAGCCGGGCCCGGCGGGAGGCGGTGATCAGCGCGGCGCGTTGCCCGGGTCGAGCAGCGTCGGGGTGCGGCCCTCGCGGTGCGCCTGCTTGGCGTCCTCGAAGAACTCGCGGCTGAACAGGGCCGACAGCACCGCGATGCCGCCGCGGTGGATGCGGAACTCGCTCTTGGTGCTGGAACCGGTGAGCCGGATGACGCGGCCGGCGGCGTCCTGCGGGCGGGCCATGTCCTTGACCCGGCCGCGACCTGTCCAGGCCAGCGCGGTCTGGTCGATGACCGCGTCCTCGGGGACCAGCAGCTTGACCATGGCGTGGTCGAGGTCGGCGTGCACCACGATCTCCTGCTCACCCTCGATCCAGGGCGAGCGCAGGTCGATGACGACGCTGCCGTAACGGGCCTTCACCTCGAACGAGGAGGAGTGGGTCCAGTCGCCCAGGTGCTTGGTGGTGGCGTGATCGGTGTGGATCTTGACGGTGTCGGCGCCGGTGCTGGTGGTGTCGATGGCGTTCATGGCCCGGTCCTTTCGGAGGTGGTGGTGCTGGTCGGGTTCGCCTGCTCCTCAATAGTGGCACACAGACTAGTTACTTGGCAACTAGTTCTTCGAAACTAGTTTTTGAGCACCTAGTAAGATGGACGGCATGACAGCATCGACGCAG
This sequence comes from Nocardia sp. NPDC059228, assembly GCF_042754245.1. Lineage (NCBI taxonomy): Bacteria > Bacillati > Actinomycetota > Actinomycetes > Mycobacteriales > Nocardiaceae > Nocardia > Nocardia sp. NPDC059228. The sequence goes on from NZ_JBHZAL010000001.1 coordinate 837,202, forward strand.
GCCGCGCAGTTCAAGCGGTCGCCCCTGGCCATGGCGGTGCTCGGCATCCTGCACCTGGAGCCGATGCACCCCTACGCCATCCAGCGCCGCATCAAGGAGTGGGGCAAGGACAAGGTCGTGAACGTGGGCCAGCGCGCGCAGCTCTACAAGACGATCGCGCGCCTGCAGGAGGCCGGCCTGGTGGCCGTGCGCGAGACGGGGCGCGATCAGCAGTACCCGGAGCGCACCGTCTACGAGATCACCGATACGGGCCGGACCTCGTGCATCGCCTGGATCAACGAGATGGTCAGCACGCCGCGCAACGAATTCCCGGAATTCCCTGCGGCACTGTCGTTTCTGATGCTGCTCACCCCCGCCGCCGCGCGCGCCGAACTCGAGAAGCGGGCCGCCGCCCGGCGTGCCGACCTGGAGGCGATCGACGCGGGCATGGCGCAGGCCGGGCAGTTCGGGCTGCCGCGCATCACCATGCTCGAGGACGAATACCAGCGGGCGCTCATCGCCGCCGAATCGCACTGGCTGGACGGCGTTCTCGCCGACCTCGCCGATGGCAGCCTGACCTGGTCGTGGGAATCGCTGGCGCGCTTCCAGGATCAGACCACGGTGTAGGCAGCACGGCACGCGAACGGCCCTGGCCCGCAATAGGACAAGGCCGCCCGCATCCGAAGATGCGGGCGGCCTTCGAGTTTCGCCCCGGACCCTGGGGTTTCAGGAGTTCACCCCTGAGGGTCCCGGGAGTGGGTGATCCTTACCGTGCGAACAGGAGGGCGCGCTTGACCTCCTGGATCGCCTTCGTGACCTCGATGCCACGGGGGCAGGCGTCGGTGCAGTTGAAGGTGGTGCGGCAGCGCCACACACCCTCGACATCGTTGAGGATGTCGAGGCGCTCGCGGGCGCCCTCGTCACGGCTGTCGAAGATGAAGCGGTGCGCGTTCACGATCGCGGCCGGGCCGAAGTAGCTGCCGTCGCTCCAGTACACGGGGCAGGAGGTGGTGCAGCAGGCGCACAGGATGCACTTGGTGGTGTCGTCGAAGCGGGCGCGGTCGTGCTGGGACTGGATGCGCTCGAACGTCGGCTCGTTGCCACGGGTGATCAGGTACGGCTTGACGGCCTTGAAGGCGTCGAAGAACGGCTCCATGTCCACCACGAGGTCCTTCTCCACGGGCAGGCCGCGGATCGGCTCGACGGTGACCGTCAGCTCCTTGCCGCCCTTGGGCAGCATGTCCTTCATGAGGATCTTGCACGCCAGGCGGTTGACGCCGTTGATCCGCATGGCATCCGAGCCACACACGCCGTGCGCGCAGGAGCGGCGGAAGGTGAGCGTGCCGTCCAGGTAGGACTTGATGTAGATCAGCACGTTCAGGAACCGGTCGGTCGGCAGCACCGGAACCTTGAATTCGTCCCAGTGCTGGCCCTTCCCGTCCTCCGGGTTGAAGCGGGCGATCTTGACCGTGATCATGGTCGACCCGTCCGGCACCGGAGCCGGCTTCTGCGGCGTTTCAGCGACAGCAGTCATCAGTACTTACGCTCCATCGGCTCGTAGCGGGTCTGCACCACCGGCTTGTAGTCCAGGCGGATGTCGGAGATGAGCTCCGGGCTGGTCTTGTAGGCCATGGTGTGCCGCATGAAGTTGACGTCGTCGCGGTCCGGGTAGTCCTCGCGCGCGTGGCCGCCGCGGGACTCCTTGCGGTTCACCGCACCCGCCACGGTCACCTCGGCCAGCTCCAGCAGGAAGCCCAGCTCGACGGCCTCGAGCAGATCGCTGTTGTAGCGACGGCCCTTGTCCTGCACGGTGATCCGCGAGTAGCGCTCCTTGAAGACCTGGATCTCCTCGAGCATGGACTTGAGGCTCTCCTCGGTGCGGTACACACCGGCCTTGTCGTCCATGGAGTTCTGCAGCTCGGTGCGGATGTCGGCGACGCGCTCGTTGCCGTGGTCGCTGAGCAGGCCGGCCAGCCAGTCCTGCACCATCTGCGCCGGGTTCTCCGGCATGTCCACGAACTCGGCACGCGCGGCGTACTCGGCGGCGGCGATGCCCGCGCGCCGGCCGAACACGTTGATGTCCAGCAGCGAGTTGGTGCCCAGACGATTCGCGCCGTGCACGGACACACACGCGCACTCGCCCGCGGCGTACAGGCCGGGAACGATGTCGGTGTTGTTGCGCAGCACCTCGCCGCGGATGCGGGTCGGGATGCCACCCATCACGTAGTGACAGGTCGGCATGACCGGCACCGGCTCCTTGACCGGGTCCACGCCCAGGTAGGTGCGGGCGAACTCGGTGATGTCGGGGAGCTTCTCCTCGAGCACGTCCTCACCGAGGTGGGTCACGTCGATGAGCACGTAGTCCTTGTTCGGGCCGGCGCCGCGGCCTTCGCGGACCTCGAGCACCATGGAGCGCGCGACGATGTCACGCGGCGCCAGGTCCTTGATGGTCGGCGCGTAGCGCTCCATGAAGCGCTCACCGGAGGCATTACGGAGAATGCCGCCCTCACCACGCACGGCCTCCGAGATCAGGATGCCCAGGCCCGCGAGGCCTGTCGGGTGGAACTGGTGGAACTCCATGTCCTCCAGCGGAAGTCCCTTGCGGAACACGATCGCCATGCCGTCACCGGTGAGGGTGTGGGCATTGGAGGTGGTCTTGTACATGCGGCCCGAGCCACCGGTGGCGAAGATGATCGCCTTGGCGTGGAACACGTGCAGCTCACCGGTGGCCAGCTCGTAGGCGACCACACCGGTGGCGACGGGGCCACGGTCGGTGTCGGTGAGGATCAGGTCCAGCACGTAGAACTCGTTGAAGAACTGCACGTCGTGCTTGACGCAGTTCTGGTAGAGCGTCTGCAGGATCATGTGGCCCGTGCGGTCCGCGGCGTAGCACGCGCGGCGCACCGGCGCCTTGCCGTGGTCACGGGTGTGGCCGCCGAAGCGACGCTGGTCGATCTTGCCCTCGGGCGTGCGGTTGAACGGCAGACCCATCTTCTCCAGGTCGAGCACGGCGTCGATGGCCTCCTTGGCCATGATCTCCGCGGCGTCCTGGTCGACCAGGTAGTCACCACCCTTGACGGTGTCGAAGGTGTGCCACTCCCAGTTGTCCTCTTCGACATTCGCGAGCGCGGCGCACATACCGCCCTGCGCCGCACCGGTGTGCGAGCGGGTCGGGTAGAGCTTGGTCAGCACGGCGGTGCGGACCCGAGGACCGGCCTCGATCGCCGCACGCATTCCAGCGCCACCGGCACCGACGATCACGACGTCGTAGCGGTGCTCCTGAATCGGTCGGGATTCACTCATCGAGGTGGCCTGTTCCTAACTGATGTTGGGGTCGAAGGTGAAGATCACGTAGGTGCCGGTGACCATGACCAGGATCATGGACACGACCAGCAGCGTCTTCAGCCAGAAGCGGGTGGAGTCCTTGCGCGCGTAGTCGTCGATGACGGTGCGCAGGCCGTTGCCGCCGTGTAGCTGGGCCAGCCACAGCATGGTGAGGTCCCAGATCTGCCAGAAGGGCGAGGCCCAGCGGCCGGCGACGAACGCGAAGTTCAGGCGGTGCACACCGCCGTCGAGCATCAGCATGATCGTCATGTGGCCGATGACCAGCACGACCAGCAGCAGGCCGGAGGCACGCATGAACAGCCAGGCGTACTTCTCGAAGTTGTTGCCGCCGACGCGACGGGGGGCGCGCGGAGCGTCGAGGGAGGCGGGGCGGTCGTAGGACTTGCCGAGAACGGGTGCGGTCATGTCGGCTCTCAATTCGTCAGCAGGTAGAAGAACTGGCGGCCGACGCCGGCGCCGGCGACGACGATCCAGATGGCCAGCACGACCCAGAGCATCTGCCGCTGATAACGCGGGCCCTGCGACCAGAAGTCGACCAGGATGATGCGGATGCCGTTGAACGCGTGGAACAGCACGCAGACAACGAGGGCCATCTCCATGAGCGCGACGATCGGGTTCTTGTAGGTCGCGATCGTGTGGTCGTAGGTGTCCGGGCTGACTCGCACCAACGCGGTATCGAGGACGTGGACGAACAGGAAGAAGAAGATCGTCACGCCGGTGATGCGGTGCAGAGCCCAGGACCACATGCCGGGGTCGCCTCGGTACAGGGTCCGCTTCGGCTTGGCCGGAGCTTCTAGCGTGGTCATAGAGTGCGGTGCCTCCAACGTCGTTGATGGACCCGGTCAGAATCCGGCGCGGAGCCTTCGGACTGTCGAAACCACCTGCTCACGAGCGGAAACAAACGTCCGGTGGCAGTGCTGCAGGCCCGCTTCGGGTACCTGAACCGATCTGTCGTGAACTCTAAACCCAGCTGTGGAGGGGAACTAATTCGGCGTGCCGCTCGTTGGGCCAAATTGTTGTGAGTTAGGTTTGCCTTTCCTGATTTTTGCGACCAGGCGGAACGCCTGTCACGCGGGTGCTGCCACGTCCATGGGAGGATGGTCCGAAATGTCGGATATTGACTGGAAGACCCTGCGTGGCAAGGCTTTTGAAGTCATGCAAGAGGCTTATGCCCCTTACTCTCGATTCCCCGTCGGGGCCGCGGCTCTCACCGCCGATGATCGCATGGTGAGCGGCTGCAATGTGGAAAATATCTCATACGGTTTGGGCCTCTGCGCCGAATGTGTACTGGTCGGTAACTTGATTTCGACCGGAGGCGGGCGACTCCGGGCGGTCTCGGTCTGCGACTCCCGGGGCGCCGTGCTCATGCCCTGCGGACGCTGCCGGCAGATCCTGCTCGAACACGGCGGCGGCGAGTTGCTCGTCGATCGCCACAGCGGCCCCGTCACCCTGAACGCCTTGCTGCCGGACTCCTTCGGCCCCGGTGACCTCGCCGCCGGACAACTCTGACCGTCGGTGTTCGAGGGCTATCACCGCTGATCGCCGTGGCGCGCGCGGGAATCCGTGCACATCGGGCCGGGCGCATGCCAGGGTGGAGGGTGTGAGTGTGCACTCGGCGGTGGACGTGATTCGGGCCAAGCGCGACGGCGGTGAACTCAGCGACGCGCAGATCGATTGGGTGGTGAACGCGTTCACGCGCGGAGAGGTGGCCGACGAGCAGATGTCGGCGCTGGCCATGGCCATCGTGTGGCGCGGCATGACGCGGCGCGAGACCGCGCGCTGGACCCAGGCCATGATCGACACCGGGAAGCGCTTGGACTTCACCGATCTGGGCCGCCCGACCGTCGACAAGCACTCCACCGGCGGGGTGGGAGACAAGATCACGCTGCCGCTGTCGCCGCTGGTCGCGGCATGCGGGGCCGCCGTGCCCCAGCTGTCCGGGCGCGGATTGGGCCACACCGGAGGCACTCTCGACAAGCTGGAGGCCATTCCCGGCTGGCAGGCCGACATTCCGGTGGACCGCATGCGGAAACTGCTGTCGGATCCCGCCGTCGGAGCCGTGGTGTGCGCTGCCGGGGCCGACCTCGCGCCCGCCGACAAACGGCTCTACGCGCTGCGTGATGTGACCGGGACCGTGGAATCCATCCCCCTGATCGCCAGCTCCATCATGAGCAAGAAGATCGCCGAGGGCACCGGGGCGCTGGTGCTGGACGTGAAGGTCGGGCGCGGGGCCTTCCTGAAGCAGCTGGACCAGGCGCGCGAACTCGCCACCGCCATGGTCGAACTCGGCACCGACGCGGGCGTGCGGACGGTGGCGCTGCTCACCGCCATGGACACCCCGCTCGGCCATACCGCCGGAAACGCCCTGGAGGTCTGCGAATCCCTCGACGTGCTGGCGGGCGGCGGCCCCGCCGATGTCGTCGACCTCACCCTCGCCCTGGCCCGGGAGATGCTGGCGCAGGCCGGGATCACCGACATCGACCCGGCCGACGCCCTCGCCGACGGCCGGGCCATGGACCAGTGGCGAGCCATCGTGCGCGCCCAGGGCGGCGACCCGGACGCGCCGCTGCCGCAGGCCCGCCACACCGAAACCCTGCGCGCCGACGCCGGGGGCACGTTGACCCGCCTCGACGCCCTCGATGTCGGGCTGGCCGCGTGGCGGCTGGGCGCCGGCCGGGCGCGGCAGGGTGACCCGGTGCAGGCCGGGGCGGGTATCGAAATGCATGCCAAGCCAGGCGATTCCATTGTTCCGGGGCAGCCGCTGCTGACCCTGCACACCGATACTCCGGAGGCGTTCCCGGTCGCGCTCGAGATCCTGCGGGGCGCGTACACCATCTCCGAGACCGAGGCGGTGGAACCGCAGCCGCTGATTCTGGGCCGCATCACCGCCTGACCCGGCCTAGCCTGGGATCGTGAAGCACAGAACCGATTTCCGAGGCCGGGCCGCGGCGGCGGCCGCGCTGGGCGTGTTCGGCCTCGTCGCGCCGCTGGGCGCGGTGCTGCCCGCCGCGTGGTCGCCGGCTCCGGTCGCGCAGGCCTCGCCCGCGGACAATATTCCCTCCGATTCCTCCGGAGACCATCAGCCGAACTCGCTCTCGCGCGGCGATGTCACGCCGCCCTCGACCGAGAAGAAGGCCGAACCGTCACCCGTCTACACCAGCTGCGAACAGGTGTGGGCGCAGGGCGGGGGCCCGATCTACCTGGGCCAGCCCGGGTATTCGGTGCTGCTCGATCCGGACGGGACCGGCGTCGCCTGCTCCCGCTAGGTGCTCGCCCGGTGCCCGATAGGTGAAGGATTCGTACTGGTCAGCAACGTGACGGCAACGACATGCCGAACTGTGGGGTGAGTCCGGTCAACCGCCCTGCTGCGGCACGGGAATGCGGCTAACGTTGCTACATGACTGGACCGATGCCCCTCACTCTCGCTTCGATCCGCCAGGCTCCGAAGGCGGTCCTGCACGATCACCTCGACGGCGGGCTGCGGCCCGCGACCGTGCTGGAGCTGGCTCGCGCCTGCGGCTATGACCAGTTACCGGCAGGCGATGCCGCCGCGCTGGCGGACTGGTTCCGGGACGCGGCCGACAGCGGCTCGCTCGAGCGCTATCTGGAGACCTTCGCGCACACCGTCGCCGTCATGCAGACCCCCGAGGGCCTGCGGCGGGTGGCCCGCGAATGCGCCGAGGATCTCGCCGCCGACGGCGTCGTCTACGCCGAGGTGCGGTTCGCGCCCGAGCAGCACCTCGAGGCCGGGCTCACCCTCGACGAGGTGGTCGAGCACACCATCGCCGGATTCCGCGAGGGCGAGGCCCTGGCAGCGGCCGCCGGCACCCCGATCACCGTGGTCTGCCTGCTCACCGCCATGCGGCACGCGGCCCGCTCCCGCGAGATCGCCGAGCTCACCGTGCGCTGGCGCGACCGCGGCGTCGGCGGGTTCGACATCGCGGGCGCGGAGGCGGGCTATCCGCCCAGCCGCCACCTGGACGCCTTCGACTACATGCGGGCCAACCTGGCGCACTTCACGATTCACGCGGGCGAGGCCTTCGGGCTGCCGTCCATTCACGAGGCCGTCGCGTTCTGCGGCTGTGAGCGCCTCGGCCACGGTGTGCGCATCACCGACGACATCACCGATTCGGCCGACGGTCCCCGACTCGGCGTGGTCGCGAACTATGTGCGGGACATGCGAATCCCGCTCGAACTGTGTCCGTCCTCCAATGTGCAGACCGGCGCGGTGCCCTCACTCGACAAGCACCCCTTCGATCTGCTGGCCCGCCTGCGCTTCCGCGTGACGGTCAATACCGACAACCGGTTGATGAGCGACACGACCATGAGCAAGGAGATGCTCAAGCTGTCGGAGACCTTCGGCTACGGCTGGAGCGATCTGGAACGCTTCACCATCAATGCCATGAAGTCGGCGTTCATCCCGTTCCCGGACCGCCTGCGCCTGATCGACGAGGTGATCAAGCCGGGCTACGCGGTATTGCTGGGATAGGGATACCGCGATCTTGCCGGGATAGGTTGTCCCGCAAAGCAATTCGGGCCGCACCCGGAGGTGCGGCCCGAATCGTGTCTCCGATCAGCCCTGCTGCAGGCGTGCCTCGAAGGCCGACTCCAGGACCTTCCAGGCATCCGCTTCCGCCGCGAACGGCGGGTTGGGGGCCATCCGGGTCGGGTCGGGGTTGAGCAGGTACGAGACGTACCAGCCCAGCGGGGTGGACACGGCCAGGGCCGATTCGACCGAGTCGTCCTCGGCGTAATCGGCTGCGTCGGTGAACAATTCGACGGCCAGGTCGAGCTGGTCGGTGTCCACGGACTTGGGGCCGGCCGCCAGATCCTCGGACAGGCCGGGCAGGACGTAGACGTTCTCCTCGTCGACCTCGACATCGAGGGAGCCGTCCACGGCGGCGGTCTGCACCTCGCCGTAGGTGCTCACCCGGGCCAGGTCGTGGTCGTGGTCGTCGGCCAGGTAGCGGGCCAGGGCGCGCTCGGAACCGAAGACCGTGATGTTGCCGTCCTTGCCCAGGAAGATGGGCTCGTCGTCGACGTAACAGCGCAGGGTGAAGACGGTGCCGTCGGAGGTGACGATCTTGACCGGGTCGATGCCGACCTCGTGCCAGAACGAGAGCTCCTCGTCCTCTTCGTCGTCGTCCTCGTCCAGGTCGACGGCCTCGATCTCGTCGTCATCGCTCTCGGCCGCGTCCTCGGCGTCGACGATGTTCTCCTGCGCCGCAAGCAGTTCCGCCTCGGCGACCGAGACCGCGTCGGCGTCCACCTCCGGAATCGTCACCACCGAGTCGATGGCGTCGATGACCGCTTCCCAATCCTTGGCGATGGCCGCGCCGATCTGGTCCCACAGTTCCTCGCCCTCGCGCCCGGCGAAGGCGCCGACGCCGCCGGCCAGTGCGCCCAGCACCGGGTGTGAGCCGAAGAACTTGGTGACGGTGTCGAGTTCGCACACGTCGCCGATATTGCGGACCATCTCGAGGGTCTCCTCGAGCTCGGAGACCACCTCCGGGTCCGGGTCGTCGGCGGCCAGCTCGGGCACGCCGACCAGATCGAAGACGTACTGCTCCTCCGGCTCCAGTTCGGCCGCCGACAATCCGGCGATGATCTTCCAGGCCGGATGATCCACCAGATCGTTGTCGGAGTTGGTGCGAATGAACGCGGCCAGCTCCGCGACGGACTCGAATCCGTACAGGTCTTCCTCGTGACCGAGGAACGCCTGCCACTCATCGTCACCGTCTCGCCAGCGGGGTGCCCAGAGGGTGACAAGATCGCCTTTGGTCAGGCCGAGCGCGATCGGGACGATGTCTCCAGAAGCCATGACCCGAAGCCTATCCAGTCGCCGCGTCAGGCACTATCCGGGCCGCCCCCCAACATTTCTGGAGGCGTCTCCGCCGGACAGTGAGTCGTTCAATCGGGCAATGATTCGGGAGCGCCGCGCGGTCGCCTCGGCCGCAGCCTGCCGACACGTCCAGAGGATCAGCCGCGACACCTCGGCGGGAGCGCGCGAGGTCACCGACTCGGCCAGCCACAGCCCGGTCAGCGCGCCGTCGCCATCGACCTCGGCGGTCACCGCGCCGTCCTCTGATGTGCAGCGGCCACTTGTCCGGGACAGCCCGTGCAGCGCGGCCTCGAGTGCTTCCAGCTTGTCGTTGACGCCCTTGACCAATGCGTCCATTTCGGCGCTCATCGGTTCCGCAGCCAACTGGTCTGTCCGGTATCGGTGTCGTCGAGCCGGTCCAGCTCGTCCACCGCGGCCTGCCGGGTGGGCAGGCCCAGCCGGTCCAGCATCGCCTCCGGGACGCCGGCCTCGGCCAGCTGTTCGCGCCGCCGCGCTCGGGCCACGATCGCCGAGCGCTGGGTGAGCCGCAGCATCTCGGCGGCGAGAGGCGGTGCGCCGTACCGGTATTCAGCGCGCTCGAACCGGATCTCCACCGGCATGCCCTGATCGGTGGCGCGCACCGTCACCGTGCCGGATCGATTGGTGGCGGCGGCGACGGTCACCGCCGGAACCTGTGGTCGCGTCATCCTGTCTCCCTTCGAAACACTTGTTCGTGGCCCGAATGCCGCACCTGTGGGCCGGTTCTACCTAGGCGGTGGGCCGGTAGAAACCGAGGAACCGCATCCCGCTGTTCTCGGTCCGGATCGGTCGGATCTGAACCGGATCGCCCGCCTCCACCAATTGCCCGTTCCCGATCACCATCGCGACGTGGCCGTCCCAGACCGCAAGATCTCCGGGCATCAAGTCCCCTGGACCGACCCGCTGGTGCCCGTACCCCTGTTCCTGTGCCAGCCGCGGCAGCGAGACACCCGCCTGCGCATAGGCCCACTGGGTCAGACCGCTGCAATCCATCCCTGCCCCGGGCGTCTCCCCACCCCACACATACGGCGTCCCCACCGCACTCAGCGCATTCCGAACCGCATCTGCCGCCTGCTGATTCGGCGCTTCGACGGTGCTCCCATCCGGCAGCGTCACCCGCACCCCACCCCCTTGCGGCCGCGTAACCGTCGAATCATGGCCGCGATCAGGCGTCTTCGGCGTCGTCACCGATGCCGGACCGGTGTGCAGGCCGGCCGGTGAGAGTCCGGACCCGAGCAGTGTGTCCCCGGCCGCCGCGACCGCGCCCCCAGCGGCCGCGAGGCTCGTCCCGGCCTGCGGCGCCACACTGTCCATCGGCACGCTCGCCGCCGGTACGACCACCGCATCGCCCGGTCCGGACGGCGCGGGTGTCACCCGGCCGGGCGCCGGGACAGGTAGCGCCAACTCCGCCATGAGCGCAGTCTCCGAGTCCAGTTCGGCCTGCACCCGCTCGACCACCCGCATGGCCTGCCCGATGTGATCGATCGCCGACTCCACCAGGGCCGCCACCCCACCCGCGGTGAACCCGGCGGCACCCATCGCTTCGACCTCCGCCGTGAACGACCGCAGAATCGCCTCCACCTCCCGCCGCCCGGCGGCGACCTCCGCATCCGCCCGCTCCACGATCGCCGCCATGGCCCGCCCCCGCTCCGACGCCATGGCGGCCGAGGTCTGCACCCGCAGCGCCTCGTCCACCGCCGCATCACCGGCCCGCCCCCGCCACGCGTCGGACATCCGGTCGACACTCGCCTGACTCTCGGCGCGAATCTGCTCCACAGCAGCCGACGTCTCCCGCAGCACCTCGGCGGTCCCGCCGGACCCGGACCCGAAGCTGCGCAGCAACTCGACTATCGGCTCCGCCAGTGCCCCGACCGCCGGCTCCCCGCTCATCCGCCCACTCCCGCCCGAGTCCTCCCGCACTGCAACCTTTTTCGATCCACCCCGCCGCGCTGCCTTGCCGCCCAGCGGATCTCGGGTGCGGCTGTCACGCGCTCGACTCCGCGCCGACGGCGCCCAGCGTCGCGGCGTACGCGCTGTCGTGGCCGGTATAGGCGGCCGTGGCGGTGGCAGTGGTGGCGCCGGTGGTGGCGAGAGCCGTCGAGACTCTGTCGAGAGTGGTCACGTGGGTGCCGTGCGCCGCGGCGTAGGCGGTGAGGAAGTCGGCGCCGATGAGGCCGAAGGCGGGCACGAGTAGTTCGGGGGCGGCGGTGGCGGCATGCGCCGCGGCGGCCGCGAGATCCGCGCCGAGGACGGTGGTGGTCGTCGCGTAGGCGGTGAGGCCGTCGGGATGGATCGAGAGGCGGTGCACGAATGCCCCCTTCATGCCGGTCGCGGGATGGATGTGTGCTGCACGGGGTTGGACGCGGGACGGGGCCGGGCGGTTCCCGGGACGGAAGAATTCCGGTGCGCGGGGATCGCGGACGGCGGTGCTGACCTATGGTTTTCGTATGCGCACACTCGTCGTGGACCATCCGCTCGCTGCCGCTTTGCTGACCACCATGCGAGATGCCCGGACGACCAATCCGACATTCCGGGCCGCGCTCCGGGACCTGACCGCGATCCTGGTCTATGAGGCCACGCGGGACGCCCCGGTGGAGCGATTCCCGATCACCACGCCGGTGGCCGCCGCGGAGGGGACGCGGCTGAATGCTCCGCCATTGCTCGTTCCGGTGCTGCGCGCGGGGCTGGGCATGGTGGAGACCGCGGAGAACCTGATTCCGGACGCCCGGATCGGGTTCGTGGGCCTGGCCCGCGACGAGGAGACGCATCAGCCGACCCCGTACATGGAGTCGCTACCCGACGACCTGTCCGGCACCCCGGTCATGGTGCTCGATCCCATGCTCGCCACCGGTGGCTCCATGGTCTACACCCTGGACCTGCTCGCCACCCGCAATGCTCGCGACATCACCGTGCTGTGCGTGGTCGCCGCACCGGAAGGCATTGCCGCCCTGGAGAAGTCGGGTCACCCCGTGCGCCTGGTCACCGCCTCGGTGGACCGCGGCCTCAACTCCGACGCCTACATCGTCCCCGGCCTCGGCGACGCCGGCGACCGCCAATTCGGCCCGCGCTGAACACTCCCGGGCTCAGAGCTTCTCGCAGAACATCCGGATCTCGGAGAGCCGCTGCGCCGCAGCGGCCTTGGCTACTGCGAGCCCGTCCCGATCGGCCACGGGCACGAACGTCTCCAGATAGCACTTGAGCTTCGGCTCGGTACCCGACGGCCGGACTACCACGCGTAGCGTCGGGCCCTCGAAAACCAGTGCGTCGGTACGCATCTGCCCGCGCAGTCGCGCCATATCGGTGCAGCTCACCGCTTCTCCGGCGATCTCGGCCGGAGGCATCTCACGCAGCCGGGCGACCACGGCCGCAGCCTCGCTCACATCCGGCAGTCGCAACGACACCTGATCCCCGGCGTGCACACCGAATTCGACCGCGAAGTCGTCGAGGACGTCGAACAGCGTCCGCCCTTCCGCCTTCACCTGTGCCACCAGATCCGCCGCTACGACCGCCGCGGAGATACCGTCCTTGTCGCGCACCGCGGCCGGGTCCACGCAGTGGCCTATCGCCTCCTCGTACGCGTACACCAGGCCCGCACCCGCGCGGGCCAGCCACTTGAATCCGGTCAGCGTCTCCGTGTACCGCGCCCCGCGCGCCGGAGCCAGCTTGCTCAACAGCCGCGACGACACGATGGTGGTGGCCACCAGGGAGTCCGGTGCGGCCGACCGCAGCACGAAATCGCCCAGCAGCACCCCGGTTTCGTCGCCCCGCAGCATCCGCCACCCGTGCGGTCCCCGCACCCCGAGCGCGCACCGATCCGCATCCGGATCGAGCGCGATGGCGATATCCGCGTCCAGCCGTTCGGCCAGCCCCAGCAGCAGATCAGCCGCGCCCGGCTCCTCAGGATTCGGAAACGCGACCGTCGGAAAGTCCGGATCCGGCGCGAACTGCTCGGTGACCACCAGCACGTCGCCGAACCCCGCACCCCGGAGCGCGGCCACCGCCAACTCGCCGCCGACCCCGTGCATGGCGGTCAGCGCGATTCGAATCTCACTGCGCCGCCGGGTCGCGGCCTCGCCCTCGAACCCCTGATGGCCGCCGATCAGGCTGGGCAGCAGGGTGACTCGGGCCAGATAGCGGCGGACGATCTCCTCGCCCAACGCTTCGGCGGGAGTGCCTGCGGGTAGTCCGAGAATGCTCGGGTCCGGGGCGGCCGGTCCGGGATCGGTGCGGGGGATGTGCCCGGTGACGGCGTCGATGCAGTGCTCGATCTCGGCGTCGGCGGGTGGGATGAGCTGGGAGCCGCCGTCGAGGTAGACCTTGTAGCCATTGTCGGTGGCGGGGTTGTGGGAGGCGGTTATCTGAACTCCGGCAACGGCTTTCAGTTCGCGGACCGCGAAGGCCACCACCGGTGTCGGCAGCGGGCGGGGGAGTATCAGCACCGAGAAACCGGCCGCCGCAAAGACTTCCGCCGTCGCGGCGGCGAATTCGGCGGAGCCGTGCCGGGCGTCGCGGCCCACGATCACCAGTCCGCCGCCCAGGCAGCGGTCGCGCAGCCAGGCGGCGATCCCGGCGGAGGCCCGCGAGACGGTGTCCACGTTCATGCCGTCCGGGCCGTCCTGGAGCGGACCGCGCAGCCCGGCGGTTCCGAAGCGCAGCATCCCCGCGCGCCTAGAGGCGTTCCAGCACGCCGCGCAGCAGTTTACCCAATCGCGGTGCGGCGGCGTGGCCTTCGGCCAGCACCTCGGCGTGCGAGAGGTGCGCGCCGGTGACCCCGGCGGCCAGGTTGGTGACCAGCGAGATGCCGAGCACCTTGGCCCCGCCCTCGCGGCAGGCGATGGCCTCCAGCACGGTGGACATGCCGACCAGGTCCGCGCCCATGGTGCGCAGCATGCGGATCTCGGCGGGGGTCTCGTACTGCGGCCCGGTCAGGCCCGCGTACACGCCCTCGGTCAGGCCGGGCTCGATTTCCTTTGCCAGCGCCCGCAATTCGGGATCCCAGGCGTCGACCAGGTCGACGAAGTTCGCGCCCTCGATGGGGGTGCGCCCGGTCAGGTTGATGTGGTCGGAGATGAGTACCGCCTCGCCGACCGACAGCCCGTCGCGAATCCCGCCCGCGGCATTGGTGAGCAGCACGGTCTGCGCGCCGGCGGCCAGTGCGGTGCGCACATTGTGCACGACCTGGCCGGGCGCGTGGCCCTCGTAGAGATGCTGGCGGCCCATGAGCAGCAGGACCGGCGCGTCACCGACCGTGACGGAATGAATGGTGCCCTGATGCCCCTGGGCGGTGGGCGATCCGAATCCCGGCACCTCGGCCATCGGAATGGAGGCGGCCGGTTCGCCGATCTCGGCGGCAGCTTCCTGCCAGCCGGATCCCAGCACCACGGCAATCCGGTGCTGCTGCACTCCCGTTCGTTGCGCAATGGCTTCGGCGGCTAGTTCGGAAACCCCGCCCATGGCCTTCTCGGCTAGCATGTCGCCCACCCTAGTACCAGGTGATCTCGCACGCCCCGCGTGTGCCCGCGACCTGCCGTTTTCATTCCGTTTGTCGGAACCGCCTCCCCGCAATTTCTGCGGCTCGGGTGCCGCCGGCAGTCGTGCATGCGTGCCGGCGGTCGGGTGCCGACCCGATGTCGGGCGTACCCGATGAGTTATCCCGATCCTCGCGAAATCGGTCGTCGCGTCCCCATAAATACCCGTCGGTAGGTATCTGCCCCGCCCCCGCTACGCTGCACGCATGCCGTATTTGAAGCGTGATGGGGATGTGTTCGTGCTGTACCTCGGGACCGAGGGCCAGGCCATCGACAACGAGAACCGCTTCCACCCCGACTGGATCACCGAGGTCCACGCGCTGCTCGACGAGGTCGAGGCGTCCGAGGGCCCGGCCGCCCTGGTGGTCACCGCCGACGGCAAGTTCTTCTCCAACGGGCTCGACACCGACTGGCTGTTCGGCAACTTCGACAAGAACTGCTGGTACCTCGACCGCGTGCACTCGCTCTACAGCCGCCTGCTGGCCTTCGGCCTGCCCACGGTCGCCGCGGTGAACGGCCACGCCTTCGGCGCCGGCGCCATGCTCGCCACCTCCTGCGACTTCCGGGTCATGCGCGCCGACCGCGGCTTCTGGTGCCTGCCCGAGGTGCACCTGGGCATGCCGTTCACCGTCGCCATGAACGCGCTGCTGACCAATCGCCTGGTCAATCAGGTCGCGGTGGAGGCCATGACCACCGGCCGCCGCTACGGCGCCGATGACGCCATCGCCGCGGGCATCGTGGACGCCAAGGCGGATGCGGATGTGTTGCTCGCCACCGCGGTCGCGCGGGCCGACATGCTCAAGGGCAACCGCAAGCCGAACCTGCCGGTCATCAAGCGCGCGCTGCACCAGCAGGCGCTGGCCGGGCTGGCCGTGGAGACGACCCCGGAGAACCTGGCCTTCAATCCGTAAGGGTCCGTTCCGTCGGCTTTGCGGGGGTTCGAGGGCTTGCCCTCGAACCCCTGATTTCTGAGCGTGCCGCGATGATTTCTGCGTGTCCCGCACTCTGCCGGAGATTTTCCGGCTTACCTGCTGCGACAGAGCTGCGCGGCAGTGCGAGACTGTTGGGATGTCACCATCGCGCAACGGCGATGACCGGAGATCCTGCGTACCGATCGGTCGGCACGACTCGTCCGTGCCGTCCTCGAGTGCTGCCGTGGCATCGGCGGATCCGGCCCTGCTCGCCGCGGCCGACGCGGCCGTCGCCGGGTACCGCGATCAGCTGATCGCGCTCTCCCACGACATTCATGCGGAACCCGAGCTGGCCTTCGAGGAATTCCGCAGCGTCGCAAAGACAATCGAGCCGTTGCGGGAACGCGGATTTCGTATCGAATCCGGCGTGGCGGAACTGCCGACCGCATTCACCGCCGAATACGGCAGTGGAGACCTGGTCGTCGGTATTTGTGCCGAATATGACGCCCTCCCCGAAATCGGCCACGCCTGCGGCCACAACATCATCGCCGCCGCCGGGGTCGGCGCGGCGCTGGGTCTGGCCGCGGTCGCGGACGCCTGCGGCATCACGGTGAAGGTGCTGGGTACGCCCGCCGAGGAGTCCGGCGGCGGCAAGGTGCTCATGCTCGAGCGCGGCGTCTTCGACGGCGTCGCCATGGTCATGATGGTGCACCCGGGCCCGGAGGATATCGCCGGCGCGCATTCGCTGGCCCTCGCCGATGTGTCGGTGGTTTTCCACGGCCGGGAATCGCATGCCAGCGCCGCGCCGCAGTACGGGCGAAATGCCCTCGATGCCGTGACCGTCGCGCAAGTTGCTCTGGGTTTGCTACGGCAACATCTCCTGCCCGGACAACAACTGCACGGTATAGTCGGATCGGGCGGCGTCGCCCCGAATATCGTGCCCGGACACGCGGAGCTGCTGTATTACCTACGTGCGGTCGACTCCGCGACCCTCGATGATCTGATGCAACGAGCATCGGCATGCTTCGAGGCAGGTGCCCTGGCGACCGGGTGCACACACGAAATCCGGAAGCTTGCGCCGACATACACCGAGCTCACTCCCGATAGCGCGCTACTGTGCGCCTATCGCGAGCAGATCACCGCACTCGGCCGCGAGCCGATCGCCCCGGAATTCGAGGCGGCACGGCCGCTGGGCAGCACCGATATGGGCAATGTCACCAATGTCATCGCCGGTATCCACCCGGTCATCGGCATCGATGCAGGCGGTGCGGTGACCCACCAGCCCGCGTTCGCGGCGGCCGCCGTGAACGCGTCGGCCGATCGCGCCGTCCTGGACGGGGCAACGGCACTGGCTCGCACCGCGATACACATCGCAGGCGACAAATTGCACAGGGACAGGTTGTCGGAACGAGTCATACAACGGCAGTTTCAGCGACAGGAGGACATTCGGTGAGCACAACCGGCCGGTCCGCGGCGCGCGTCAACGGACCACTGGCGGCGTCGTGCGTGAACAACACGCAGACGCCGGCCGGCGCCGCGATGGAATCGGCGACCGGGCACGAGGTAGTGGAGTCGTGGCTCGCGGAGCACATGGACGACCTCACGACGTGGCGTCGCCATATCCACGCCAACCCGGAGCTGTCCCGGACCGAGTTCGGTACCACCGAATTCGTGGAGTCATGGCTGGTCAAGGCCGGGCTCGAGCCGCGCAAGCTGCCGAGCGGCACCGGCCTGATCTGTGACATCGGCCCCGACGGCCCGCGCATCGGCCTGCGCGCCGACATGGACGCGCTGCCGCTGCAGGAGTACACCGGGCTGCCGTTCGCCTCCACCGTGCCGGGCGTCTCACACGCCTGTGGGCACGACGCGCACACCGCGATCCTGCTCGGCACCGCGCTGGCGCTGGCCGAGATCGAGGACCTGCCGGTCGGCGTGCGGCTGGTGTTCCAGCACGCCGAGGAGGTCATGCCCGGCGGCGCCGTCGACATGGTCGCCGCGGGCGCCATGGAGGACGTCTCACGCATGTTCGCGCTGCACTGCGACCCACGGCTGGAGGTGGGCCGGGTCGGCATCCGGGTCGGTCCGATCACCTCGGCCGCCGACACCGTGGAGCTGGTGCTGGACTCGCCCGGCGGCCACACCTCCCGCCCGCACCTGACCAGCGACCTGGTCTACGCCATCGGCACGGTCATCACCGGCCTGCCCGGCCTGCTCTCCCGCCGCATCGACCCGCGCACCAGCACGGTCATGGTGTGGGGCGCGGTGTCGGCGGGCAAGGCGCCCAATGCGATTCCCCAGACCGGCATGCTCACCGGCACCGTCCGCACCGGCGATCACGCCACCTGGTCGCTGCTCGAGCCCATGGTCCGCGAGATCGTCGAGGGCCTGCTGGCCCCCACCGGCGTCCGCTACCAGCTCAACTACAAGCGCGGCGTGCCGCCGGTGGTCAACGACGAGCAGGCCGTGCGCATGTTCGAGGACGCCATCCGCGCTCTCGACCCCGACGCCCTCGCCGACACCCCGCAGTCCGGCGGCGGCGAGGACTTCTCCTGGTATCTGGAGGAGGTCCCCGGCGCCATGGCCCGCCTCGGCGTCTGGTCGGGTCAGGGCGAGCAACTCGACCTGCACCAGCCCACCTTCGACCTCGACGAGCGCGCCCTCGCCGCCGGAGTCCGGGTCTTCACCAACATCGTGCTGAACGCCCGCTGACCAACGACAACGAAGCCGGGCCGCACTGAAAAGTGCGGCCCGGCTTCACGTTTCGGGGAATTGGTTCGTCTTGCCGGCGGGAATCACTTCACCTTGTTGGCGATGTCGCCCCAGGCGTGCCAGCGGTCGATCTCGATCCAGGCGGAGACGCGCTTCTGGTCGCGGACGGCGTAGTCGCTGCCGATGTAGTGCTGGGCGATGCGGTCGATGACCGAGGAGTCGGGGTCGTTCTCCAGGGAGACGATGCGGCCCTGGATGCTGACGTGGCTGTACCAGTTGTCGCCGTCGAGAACGGTGAGGCTGATGCGGGGATCCTCGCGCAGGTAGTCCAGGCGCTTACGGAAGTCGGCCAGGTTCACCAGGATTCGGCCGTTCTCGTACAGATACCAGGTGGCGACCGAAACCGGCTGGCCGTCCGGGCGATTCGAGGCGAAGATCGCCGGGTTGGGGCGGGACAGGAATTCGGCGATAGGGGCGGGCACGGGGGTGGCGGGCATCGGCTTCACTCTTTCGACGGTTCGGAGATCGTTTCCGGTTCCCGTAACAGCGGCGCCGCGCCGAATCTTCCGGCCCCGGCCCGCTGATCCGTCGCACCGCGTCCGATGCGCCGTTCGTGCTACGGCCCGAAGGTGCCGGGGCCGACGTTCTTGCTGTTGCGGGTGCGTAGCGCGTGCGTGTAATCGCTTGGCGCACCGGCCTTCTCGGCGGCGTCGGCGATGACGCCGAGGTAGCGCGCGGAGGGCAGCCCGCCCTCGTAGGCATCCAGGACGTAGAGCCACGCAAGCACCGGCTCGTTGCCGGTCCCTGCGTTCGTGGTGACGCGCAGGCGGATCTTCTTGTGGATGCCGAAGTCCGAGCCCTCCCAGCGGTCGAGGCTCAGCTCGTCCTCACTGGGAACGTCGTAGAGCACCACGAAGACCCGTTGCCCGGGCTCTTCGACCACCGTCGCCAGCGGTCCCTCCCAGCCGATGTCGTCCCCGGCGAAGGTGAGGCGCCACCCTTCCAGCCAGCCGGTTCCATACACAGGGGAGTGCGGACAGCGCTTGAGCATCTGCTCGGGATCCATGTTGGACCCGTAGGCGGCGTAAATCGGCACGGTAGAAGCCTATCGAACAAACCCGCAAGACCATCCCCGATCCCGATCACAAGGCGGTTCGCGCGGGCCCGATCGATTGCCGAGGAGTCGCCAAAAGGACTCTCCCGCCCCGCTCGGAGCCGGTTCTGCCTGGGGTGACAGCGAGTTCGCGCGCCCCCGTCATGACACGCCGCCTCGCCGAATGGAATGCGCCACAGTGCGAAAATTGTCCGGAGACGCGGTTAAAGCTGTAGGTAGCTGCGGGGATAACGTTAGAGACCGGCACCGGAGATCCCGGGCGCCGACCTGAAAGCGGAGGAACAATGACCCGCATTGCGATCATCGGTGGCGGCCCCGCCGGATATGAAGCGGCGCTGGTGGCGGCACAGCACGGCGCGCCGGTCACGCTGATCGACAGTGACGGCATCGGCGGCGCGTGCGTGCTGTGGGACTGCGTGCCGTCGAAGACCTTCATCGCCTCCACCGGCGTGCGCACCGATCTGCGCCGCGCCCGTGACCTGGGCATCACCGTGCATCCCTCGCAGGCGCAGGTGCGCCTGGCCGAGGTGAACTCCCGCGTCAAGGCGCTCGCGCAGGCCCAGTCCTCCGATATCCGCGCCAAGCTGCAGACCGCCGGCGTGACCGTGCTGTCCGGCTACGGCGAACTCATCGACCAGGCCCCGGGTCTGGCCACCCACCTGGTCAAGGCCACCCTCGCCGACGGCCAGGAGCGGGTGATCGAGGCCGAGGTGGTGCTCATCGCCACCGGCGCCAGCCCGCGCGTGCTGCCCGGCGCGGAACCCGACGGTGAGCGAATCCTGAACTGGCGTCAGCTCTACGACCTCAAGGAGCTGCCCGAGACCCTGGTAGTCGTCGGTTCCGGTGTGACCGGCGCCGAATTCGTCTCCGCCTATACCGAGATGGGCGTGCAGGTGAAACTCGTCTCGAGCCGCGACCGCGTGCTGCCCGGCGAGGACGCCGACGCCGCCCTGGTGCTCGAGGATGCACTGGCCGAGCGCGGTGTGGAGCTGGTCAAGCACGCCCGCGCCGACGCGGTGGAGCGCACCGCCGAGGGCATCGTGGTGAAGCTGTCCGACGGCCGCAATATCAGCGGCACCCACGCGCTGATGACCGTCGGTTCCATTCCGAACACCACCGGGCTGGGCCTGGAACGGCTCGGGATCGAGCTGGACAAGGGCGGCTTCCTGCGGGTGGACCGGGTTTCGCGGACCACCGCGCCCGGTGTCTACGCGGCCGGCGACTGCACCGGCCTGCTGCCGCTGGCCTCGGTGGCCGCGATGCAGGGCCGCATCGCCATGTACCACGCGCTGGGTGAGGGCGTGCAGCCGATTCGCCTGAAGACCGTTGCCTCCGCCGTGTTCACACGCCCGGAGATCGCGACCGTCGGCGTCTCGCAGACCGCCATCGACAATGGCGAGGTCCCGGCCCGCACGGTCATGCTGCCCCTGAACACCAACCCGCGCGCCAAGATGTCGGGCCTGCGACGGGGTTTCGTGAAGATCTTCTGCCGCCCCGCCACCGGCGTGGTGATCGGTGGTGTCGTCGTGGCCCCTATCGCCTCCGAACTGATCTTGCCGATCGCGCTGGCGGTGCAGAACAACCTCACGGTGAATGATCTGGCGCAGACGTTTTCGGTGTATCCGTCGCTCACCGGATCGGTCACCGAGGCCGCGCGTCAGCTCATGCGGCACGACGATCTGGACTAGCCGCAACACGTTTCGGCCCCGTTTGTTACCGGCCCGTCTTGCTGCCTTGTCTCCCTTGTGATTAAGTTCGCGGCGGAAGCGATCGGCAGGGCGGTCGCGAGCGTTACGTAAACGGGGGGTTCTCAATTCCCCTCCGATGCGAGGCGCATCGATGCCCGGAGCGATCGTGCCGCCGAGGGACGAAGGAATTGAGCGAAACGTGAAGCACCGCAAGCCGAGTCGGATCAAGGCGAGCACCTCCCTGACGCTGGCCGGTGCGGCCGCGGTGGTGTCGCTGCTGTCCGCGCCCGCCAACGCCGCCCCCGCCGACCCGGGCGCGGTCCCGGCCGATCAGCAGCAGCCCGACGGCACCCAGCCGCCCACCGAATCGCCGGCCCCGGACGCGAAGGCGCAGGTCGTGCCCGCGCCCAAGCCGGAGAACGTGCAGCCGGGCACCACCAAGCCGCAGCAGAGCCAGCCGGGCGTCACCACCCCGACCACGCCGAACACCCCGGCACCGGACAACGGTGCGGCCAAGCCGGATTCGGGTCAGCCGCAGGGCGCCACCCAGCCGGATGGCACCCCGAAGCCGGACGCCAACGCGCCCAAGAGCGATCCGAACGTGCAGCCGGCCGGTACCGACCCGCAGCCCGCGCAGCCCAAGTCGCTGCGGCCCTCGCAGCCGGGTGTGACCGTGCCGCGCGTGGCGCCGCTGCCGGTGCCGGGTCAGTCGACCCAGGCCCAGCCCGCGGTCACCACCCCGCAGCCGAACCAGCCGGGCCAGCAGACCCAGCCGGGCCAGTCGATCCAGCCCGGTCAGCAGGGCGCCCAGCCGGTGAAGCCGAACGACCAGAACGCGCAGCCGGCCGTCACCACCCCGAACCAGGACCCGGCCGTGGACACCATGACCGGCCAGCCGACCGTCACCCCGCAGCAGCAGCCGCACTGGCAGTCGCCCGCGGTGGACACCGCCCCGGCCGCGCCGGTGGTCGAGATGACCGGTCCGCACACCGAGCTCGGCGTCAACCTCGACGGCGGCGCGGTGCTGCCGGGCTGGGCCGCCAACACCCACCACTTCAGCAACCTGGACGGTTACGTCGGCACCATCGGCTACACCACGCCGGGCGGCATCGGTGAGGCCGGCATGTCGCTGGACTTCACCAAGGTCAACCAGATCAAGGTGACCGCGTTCGCGGGCAATGGTCCCGACAACGACCAGAAGATGGAGTTCGTGCTCGACACGGCGGCGGCCAATGCGGCCAAGGCCGATGCCGAGAACTTCATCCGCCTGCTGCCGGGCGGCGCTACGGTCCTGGAGGCCGCGGCCCAGATTGGTAAGCTCCCCGAGGGTGATCGGCCGTCGCAATCGGTCGACGTCGTCGGAGTGACCGCGCAGGTGGGCGGTTCGGTTCAGTACTGACAGGTCCGTCAGGGACCGGATACGGTGCCGGCGGGAGCAGTGATGTCGCGTGGGGCGGTCGGGAGCGACCGCCCCACGCGTCTGTGGCGAAAGGACGGGTGATGGCTTCGGGCAAGGACGAATCCGCCGACCGTCAGGTATCCGAGGGCGAGCAGCCGGAACCGGCCGGTCCGCCGGATTCCGGGTTCGGGCCCTCGCTCAATGACTTTGGGCCCTCGCTCAATGATTTCGGGCCGTCGCTCAATGATTTCGGCCCCTCGCTGAACGACTTCGGTCCCGCGCCCACCGCCGTCGTCCCGGGCTGGAGTCCCGCGCCCGCTCCGCAGAGTCCCGATCTGTCCTGGCGGCCCGCGGGTGCGCCGCCGCAGTTTCGCGCGCCTGACGCGTGGCAGCCGGTCACCGGTCAGTACCCGCCCGTCACCGGCACGTCCACGGGCCAGTATCCGGCCGTGGACGGCGCCGGGCAGCCCGCGAGTACCGCCGATATCGAACAGACCGTGAGAATCCCGCCTGGCGGGTCGCAATCGGCAGCCGCGGACGCGGCGACGCCCCGCGCCGCTGATCCTGATCCGGCTGCCGCCGAACGGAATTCGGCGGGCGGTGACGAGACCGCCGAGCCGGACGTGCCCGCGGATTCCTGGTGGCGCTCCGCGCCCAGCGGCTTCCCGCCCGCGCCGCCATCGGAATCGGCTGCGGCCCAAGGGGAATCGCTGTCCTGGGCGGACGATCCGATCGCCAAGGCGCTGGCGCCGAAAGCCCCTGCGCCGGAACGCAAACCGGAGTCCGAGGGCCCGCCGTGGCGCCGGATCGGCCTGATCGCGGGCGCGGCGGTGCTGGTGCTGGCGGTGGCGGGCGCGGCGGTCTTCGCGGTCACCCGCGGCAAGGACGACACGGCGGCCGGCGGGGCCACCACCACCGGCGCGGCCGCGCCCACCGCGACCGACGCCGCGCTGAGCTGCCCGGCCAAGCAGGACGGCAAGCTGACCATCGGCAACGGCGTGGGCGGCACCGGCAGCGGTGTCGACGCGATTCTCGGCTTCGAGCACGCCTTCTACGTGGACCGCAACGGCGTGAAGGCGCGCACGTTCGTGGTGCCGGAGGCGACGACGGTCCAGCCGTCCGACGTCATCCAGCACAAGGGCATCGATCTGCTCAAGCCGGGTACCACCTACTGCCTGAAGATCGTCGAGGTCGCCCCGGAGTCCTACGACGTGGACATCACCGAGCATCACGCGGACGGCACCACCGATGTCTACACCGAGCACATCATGACCACGGTGCGTGACGGTAAACACCTGATCATGTCGATCGAGTAGCCGGACCTGGGCGTCTTGTGGAAGCCGGGGCCGGTCCACCGGCGCCGAAGTGGACCTATCGTCCCATGATTCGGGAATGGGATTTCATATCCTGGTAGGCGTGTGACATGGTGGAATTTCGCATACCCCGGTATCGCCTTCGGAGGTGTTTCCATGTCCGCGACCTTCCCGCCCCTCGCGCGGCGTCTCGACGGCCTGCAGAGCTCGGCGATTCGTGACCTGCTCAAGCTCACCTCGCGCGCGGACATCATCAGCTTGGCCGGAGGTTTGCCGGACGCCGAACTCATGCCCCGCGACCGCATCGCGGTAGCCGCCGACGCGGCGCTGTCCGACCGCTCGCGGCTCCAGTACACCGAGTCCCCGGGCTGGGGCCCGCTGCGCGAGGTGCTGGCCGTCCGCGAATCCGGCCGGCTGGGCCGCGCGGTCCCGGTCGAGGAGATCTTCGTCACCCACGGCTCGCAGCAGGCGCTCTCGCTGCTGTCGGAGGTGCTGCTGGACCCGGGCGCGCTGGTCGTGGTGGAGGATCCCGCGTATGTCGGTGCCCTGCAGGTCTTCCGGGCCGCCGGGGCGCGCATCGTGGCCGTGCCCCTGGACTCCGAGGGTATGCGCCTGGACGCCCTGCGTGAGCTGCTGGCGGCGGGCGAGCGCCCGGCCGTGGTCCACACGGTCAGCAACTTCCACAATCCGGGCGGGGTCACCCTGAGCCCCGAGCGCCGCCGCGAGCTGGCGAATCTGGCCGAGCAGTACGGCTTCTGGATCATCGAGGACGACCCGTACGGTGAGCTCTGGTTCGACCGGCCCTCACCCGCGCCGGTGGCGACATACTCGCCCAACGTGATCCGCCTCTCCAGCGCCTCGAAGATCCTCGCCCCCACACTGCGCGCGGGCTGGATGATCGCCCCCGCCCCGGTGTGCCGCGCCGTGGAGCTGCTCAAGCAGGGCGCGGACCTGTGCGGATCGGCGCTGACCCAGCAGATCACCGCGGACCTGCTCGCCGACACCGAATGGCTTGCCGGCCACGTGGATTCGGTCCGCCAGGTCTACGGCACCCGCGCCAAGGCCCTCGTCGACGCCGTGCGCGGCCGCTTCGGTGACCGCGTCTCCAGCACCGACGCCGCCGGCGGCATGTTCGTGTGGGTCGACTTCACCGACGGCACCGACACCACCGCTCTGCTGTCCCGGGCGCTCGACGCGGGCGTCGCGTACGTCCCCGGCAATGCCTTCGCCGTCTCCACGGACTACACCCACTCGATGCGGCTGTGCTTCACCACCTCCGACGAGGCGACGCTCGCGGAAGCCGTCGACCGGCTGGCCAAGGCGCACGCGTCCGCGTAGTGCTCACACCCAGTCGTAGGTGCGTTCCACCGCCTTGTTCCACTCGCCCATGAGGTGGTCGCGGTCGGCGGACGGCATGGCCGGGGTCCAGCGTTTGTCCTCGGCCCAGTTGGCGCGGATGTCGTCGGTGGAGGACCAGTAGCCCACCGCGAGACCGGCCGCGTAGGCGGCGCCCAGGGCGGTGGTCTCGGTGACGACCGGCCGGACCACGGTGGCGTCGAGGATGTCGGACTGGAACTGCATGAGCAGTTCGTTGACCACCATGCCGCCGTCCACCTTGAGGGTGACCTTCTCGACATCCAGCCGCTGCGCGTCGGCATCGGCGCGCATGGCGTCGATGACCTCACGGGTCTGGAAAGCGGTGGCCTCCAGCACGGCTCGGGCCAGGTGGCCCTTGGTGACGAAGCGGGTCAGGCCCGCCACCACACCGCGCGCGTCGGGCCGCCAGCGCGGGGCGAACAGGCCGGAGAAGGCGGGAACCACGTACGCTCCGCCATTGTCGGCGACCGTGCGGGCCAGCGGTTCGATCTCCTCGGCGGCGGAGATGATGCCCAGATTGTCGCGCAGCCACTGCACCAGCGAGCCGGTGACCGCGATCGAACCCTCCAGGGCGTAGACCGCGGGCTGATCACCGAGCCGATAGCAGACGGTGGTGAGCAGCCCGTGCTCGCTGAAGACCGGGGTGGTGCCGGTGTTCATGAGCATGAAATTGCCGGTGCCGTAGGTGTTCTTGGTGTCGCCGGGGGACAGGCAGGCCTGGCCGAAGGTGGCGGCCTGCTGGTCGCCGAGGATGCCGGCCACCGGGACGCCGGTCAGGGCGCCGGTGGTGATGGGCGCGTAAACCTCTGAGCTGCTGCGGATTTCGGGCAGCATCGCCATGGGTACGCCGAATTCGGCGCAGATCCGCGGATCCCATTGCAGCGTGCGCAGATCCATCAGCATGGTCCGCGACGCATTGGTGACGTCGGTGATGTGCAGGCCGGTCAGGTTCCACAGGATCCAGCTGTCCATGGTGCCGAAGCACAGTTCCCCGGACTCGGCGCGCTGCCGCGCGCCCGGCACGGCGTCGAGGATCCAGCGCAGTTTCGGCCCGGCGAAATAGGTGGACAGCGGCAGGCCGGTGCGGTCGGCATAGCGGTTGGGGCCCTGGTCGCCGGCGAGTTCCGCGGTGAGATCGGCGGTGCGGGTGTCCTGCCAGACGATGGCGTTGTGGATGGGCTTGCCGGTGGCGCGTTCCCAGACCACGGTGGTCTCACGCTGATTGGTGACACCGGCGGCCGCCACCTCCGCGGCGTCGATGCCGCAACTCCGCAATGCCTCGGCGATCACCGATTCGGTGTTGCGCCAAATGGATTCGGGATCATGTTCGACCCATCCGGGTCGCGGGAAGATCTGTTCGTGTTCCCGCTGGGCGACTCCGGCGATTCGGCCCTGATGATCGAAGACGATGCACCGACTCGACGTCGTGCCCTGATCGATGGCGGCCACATAGCGACGCATTGATCGAGGCTAACCGACCGGACCTACTACTGTGGGCTACGGTAGCGCTGGGTAGCCGAAAATTAGCCCGGAGGAGACTCGCATGACGAATCAATCGCGATCGCAGTTCCTCGGCCCCGAGCAGCGTGAGGCTGCCTGGGGGCGGCTCGGCAAGGACACCTTCGATGTCATCGTCATCGGCGGCGGCGTGGTCGGCGCCGGAATCGCGCTGGACGCCGCCACCCGGGGCCTGGAGGTCGCCCTGGTCGAGGCCCGCGACCTGGCCTCCGGTACCTCCAGCCGCTCCTCCAAGATGTTCCACGGCGGTCTGCGCTACCTGGAGATGATGGAATTCGGGCTGGTCCGTGAGGCTCTCAGGGAGCGCGAGCTGGCGCTGTCCACGCTGGCGCCGCACCTGGTGAAGCCGCTGAAATTCCTCTACCCGCTCACCCACCTCGGCTGGGAGCGTCCCTACGTGACCGCCGGCCTGGTGCTCTACGACACCATGGGCGGCGCGAAATCCGTTCCCGGACAGCATCATCTGACCCGCTCGGCCGCACTGCGGCAGGCCCCCGGCCTGAAGCGCGACGCCCTCACCGGCGGGGTGAACTACTATGACACCGTCGTCGACGACGCCCGCCACACCATGACCGTGGCCCGCACCGCCGCCCACTACGGCGCGGTCATCCGCACCTCCACGCAGGTGGCCGGCTTCCTCAAGGAGGCGGACCGGGTGGTCGGCATCAAGGTGCGCGACACCGAGGACGGCCGCACCAACGAGGTGCGCGGCAATGTCGTCATCAATGCCACCGGCGTGTGGACCGACGAAATCCAGTCGCTCGCACAGCAACGCGGCCGATTCCATGTGCGCGCGTCCAAGGGCGTGCACATCGTGGTGCCGCGCGACCGGATCGCCAGCGATACCTCGCTCATCCTGCGCACCGAGAAGTCCGTGCTCTTCGTCATCGCCTGGAACACCGACCACTGGATCATCGGCACCACCGACACCGACTGGAACCTCGACCTCGCGCACCCGGCCGCCACCAAATCCGACATCGACTACCTGCTCGAGCAAGTCAACAAGGTGCTGGTCACCCCGCTCATCCCGGCCGATATCACCGGCGTCTACGCGGGTCTGCGGCCGCTGCTGGCGGGGGAGAGCGACCAGACCTCCAAGCTGTCCCGCGAACACGCGGTGGCCCGCATCGCCCCCGGCCTGGTCGCCATCGCCGGCGGCAAGTACACCACCTACCGGGTCATGGCCTACGACGCGGTCGACGAAGCGGCACAGTACATTCCGCAGCGGGTGCCGCCCACCATCACCGAGAAGGTGCCGCTGCTGGGCGCGGACGGGTATCACGCGCTGATGAATCAGACCCCGCACCTGGCCGAGAAGTACGGCGTCCACCCGTACCGGATCCAGCACCTGCTCAACCGCTACGGCTCCCTCATCGACGAGGTACTCGGCCTCGCCGACGGCAAACCCGATCTGCTGCAACCGATCACGGACTCACCCGGCTACCTGCGGGTGGAGGCCGTCTACGCGGCCGTCGCCGAGGCCGCCCTGCACCTCGACGACATCATGGCCCGGCGCACCCGCATCTCCATCGAATACGCCCACCGCGGTGTCGATTCCGCCGACGAGGTGGCGCGGCTGGTGGCCCCGGTACTGGGCTGGTCGGAGGCCGATATCGAGCGGGAGGTGGCGATCTACACCGCCCGGGTCCGGGCCGAGATCGACTCCCAGACCCAGCCCGACGACGCCTCCGCCGACGCGCTGCGCCTGGTGGCCCCGGAGGCACGCCGGGAAGTGCTGGACGCTCAGCGCACCAATTTGTAGTTGAACTCCGTGGTGCCCAGTGCACCCATGAGCCGCACCCACAGCGGCAGCATCATCTCGGTGCCGCGGGCGGTGGTGATATCGCCCAGGTCGATGATGTCGCGCCAGCCGAACTCGCGCAGCAGGCCGCTCACGGTCTCCTTGGCCTCGGCGTCGTCACCGGAGACGAAGATCGTGTGGTCGCCGCCCGCCACCCGCTCCGGATGCACCATCACCTCGGCGGTGACGGTATTGAGCGTCTTCACCACCCGCGCCTCGGGGAACGCCCGCTGCAGCTGCTCTCCGACCGAATCGGTGTTGCAGATCGCGAGAAACGGCGGAAATCCCAGCGAGAAGTCCAGCGGATTCGAGATGTCCACCACCACCTTTCCCGCCAGCTGCGCCGCCCCCGCGCCCGACAGCGCGGCCACACTGGCCTGCCCCGCCGTCGCGTTGATGATCAATTCCGCCCCGGCCGCCGCCGCTGCCGCGGTGGCAAGCGGCGCCGGAAACGGCTCCTCCTCCCGCGCCTGCGTGGCCTGGACATCCCGGGTCCCGATCACCACGTCATGTCCCAGTTCCACCAACCGCGCCGACAACGTCCGCCCGACCGCCCCCGTGCCCAGGATTGCGATTTTCATGCCCGCAACCCTAGGCCCGGAAACCGGGCCCGGGAAAGCATTTCGGCAGCGACAATTATGTCTGTCGCGTGAAATACCGGGCCACAACCCGGCCGGTGAGAGCGGTCAGCGGTGGGGCGGCTGGCAGCGGGGACAGAAGTAGATGCCGCGTTCGGCGCGGGTGGTGTTCGCATCGTCGCCGAGCAGATGGACGACCAGGGCCGTGCCGCAGCGGGGGCAGGGTCGGTGCTGGCGGCCGTATGCCTGTGCGCGCCACGGTGGTTCGTGGGCGGCCTGGACCAGGACACGGTGGGCCTCGTCGACCAGGGCCGGCAGGTCCTCGATCTCGCCGACCGGGGTGGCGGGATGGACGCGGCGGAGGAAACAGATTTCGCTGCGGTAGATATTGCCGATCCCGGCGAGGTTGGTCTGATCGAGCAGGGCCAGGCCGATGGGGCGGCCGGGGTCGCCGGACAGGCGGCGGACCGCCTCGGCGGGATCCCAGTCCGGGCCCAGTAGATCGGGGCCGAGATGGTCGGTCGCGGTGTGTTCGTCGGGGCGGCGCAGGACCTCGACCAGGCCGAGGGAGAAGCCGACGGCTTCGGCGTCCGCGGTGGCCAGGATCAGGCGCGCGGTGAAACCC
The DNA here is from genome assembly GCF_042754245.1 of Nocardia sp. NPDC059228. Taxonomy (NCBI): domain Bacteria; kingdom Bacillati; phylum Actinomycetota; class Actinomycetes; order Mycobacteriales; family Nocardiaceae; genus Nocardia; species Nocardia sp. NPDC059228. The sequence goes on from NZ_JBHZAL010000001.1 coordinate 866,947, forward strand.
GGTCTGGTCCACCGCTGTCCGGGCGCATAGACCCGCCACTGGCCTTCCATCTCGAGATGGGTGTGGATGCTCAGGTCCGGAGTGCGGACGAACAGGTGCTTGCCGTAGGTTCCGACGCTCTCGATCTCCCGGCCCCTCAGGTCGAGGGTCGCGTATCTGGGCACCCGGAAGTCGCTGCGGGCCAGCACCTTGCCCGCCAGGGCTTTTCGGAGCCGGTTGGCGGTGAGAAAGACCGCGTCGCCCTCAGGCATGCGGGCTCACGGACGGCTCCGTAGCCGGAAGCCCTTCGGCGTCGTCGCGAAACCGGCCTCGGTGAGGAAGCCGGCGAAGGTATTGCCGTGCACCGATTCCCCGTTCACCCGGTCGATGACCAGGGAGTCCACCCGGCGGTCGTGGACCAGGGCGGCCAGGGCGGTGGCCGCGGCCGTGCGCATCGCCGGGTCCTCGGTGAAGGTGAGCAGGGTCTTGCCGCCGCGTTCCAGATACAGCGCGAGTTCGCCGTCGACCAGGACCACCAGCGCACCCGCCTTGCGGCCGGGACGGTGTCCCGCCCCCTCGGCCGCCGCCTTGGGCCAGGGGAGCGCCGCGCCGTAGGGATTCGCCGGATCGCAGGCCGCCAAGGCCACCGCGATCCCGACCGGCCCGGGTGAGAAGCCGTCGCCCGCCGTGCGGGTGCGATCGGTGTCGAAGGAGCGCAGGCGGTCCACCACGTCGGTGGTCGAGAATTGCGCGCCGCCGTGCGAATCCACGAAGTATCCGCGCCGGCAGCGGCCGCGATCCTCGAACTCGGTGAGCACCCGGTACATGAGTGCGAACCCGCCCGGCACGCCTTCGCTCTGCACCGAGCCGCGAGTCAGCACGCCGTATCGCTCCAGCAGTACATCGGCGGTGGCGTGAGCGCGAATCGTGGTGTCGGCCACCCGTTCCGGCAGTAGTGACCAGCGGCCCGACACCTGTGGCGAGGCGGTGCGGGCGGGCATTCCGGTGCGCGGCAGGTACATTCGCCCGCGTGGGGCGCGGCGCGGCGTCCGGTGCGCGGTGGTGGTGCGGGTGGTGCCCGCCAGCAGGGCGCGCACGGGCGCGAAGGTGTCGCCGCCGATGTGCCCGGCCCACACCAGATCCCACAGTGCGGTCGTCACGGTGGCCTCGTCGTCGGAACCGGCGCTTTCGAGCAGCTGCCGGAAGAAGTACGCACCGCCGGTATTACCCGTCACGACCTGATACTCGCCCTTCGGCAGCGCAATGCCGACCGGCCCAGAGCCCTCGCCATCGGCGCTCGCGGTGTGACCGGAGCCTGCGGTGTGACCGGAGCCCGCAGTGTTTCCAGCGCCCGCGATGTCTCTGGGGCCGGCGGTGTCGGCGGAGCCCGCGCCCGTGGCGACGGTGCCGCCGATCACGGTGGCCCCCAGGGTCGTCAGCAGCCCGATGTGCCGCTCGGTGAGATCGATGTCATCGGGCGGCGGCAGCGTCAGTCCCGCCTGTTCGGCCGGATGCAGGGCGATCCAGCCGTCCTTGGCGGTGATCGACCCGTGCCCCGACCAGATCACCTCGCCGGTGGCCATCAGCTCGTCCAGCATGGCGGGGGAGTAGTCACGCACCCGCAGCGGCAGGATCAGCGATTCCCACGCCGAGGCCGGAATCGGCACGCCCGCAAGCTGTTCCACCACCGCGGCGACGCCGTCCACGCCGCGCAACTCCCCGGAGCCGACATGCTGCCAGGACGGCAGGAAGCGGCCCAGCGCGGCGGTCGCCACCGGTTCCACCTCCTTGCGGGCGGCGGCCAGCGAGCGCCGGCGCAGGCGGCGCAGCACCTCGCTGTCACACCACTCCGCGCCCGCCGCACCGGGCGTGAATTCGCCCTCCACCACCCGCTTCTCGAGCCCGAGGCGGTGCAGCGCGGTGGCCGCCACGGCCGGGCCCAGCCCGAAACGATGCGCCGCCTGCGTCAGCGTGAACGGCCCGTGCGTGCGCGCGTAGCGGCCGATCAGATCGCCCAGCGGATCGGCGACCGGCTCGATGAAGGCCGCCGGGACCCCGATGGGCAACGGCACGCCGAGCGCGTCGCGCAGCCGCGAGGCGTCCTCGATGGCCACCCACCACTGCGACCCCGCGAAGGAAACCTCCAGCGCCCGGCGCGATTTCACCAGCTCAGCGAACCACTCCCGCGGCTCCGCCACGCAGCGCTCGGCCGCCTCCGCGGCCGTCAGCGGGCCCAGCAGCCGCAGCAGATCGGCCAGCCCCTCCAGATCCCGCGCCTGCCGCTCGGGCGTGAGCCGCTGCAATTCCCGTTCGGTCTGCTCCAGCACCCCGGCATCCAGCAGCTCCCGCAGCTCGACCCGGCCCAGCAGCTCGGCCAGCAGGCTGGAATCGAGCGACAGCGCCGCCGCCCGCCGCTCCGCCAGCGGGCTGTCGCCCTCGTACATGAACTGCCCGATGTAGTCGAACAGCAGGGAATTCGCGAACGGCGACGGCGCGGCCGTCTCCACCTCGACCAGCCGGATCTGCCGCCGCGCCACCCGGCCCAGCAGGTCCCGCAGCGAGGGCAGGTCGTAGACGTCCTGGAGGCACTCCCGCACGGTCTCCAGCAGGATCGGGAACTCGGGGAACTTGCGCGCCACGTCCAGCAGCTGCGCCGCCCGCTGCCGCTGCTGCCACAGCGGCGCGCGTTTGCCCGGATCCCGGCGCGGCAGCAGCAGCGCTCGTGCCGCGCACTCCCGGAATCGCGACGCGAAAAGCGCGGAGCCGCCGACCTGTTCGGTCACCAGATCGTCGATCTCATCGGTCTCGAACACGAACAGCTCGGCCCCCGGCGGATCATCGGTGGTGTCCGGCAAGCGCACCACGATCCCATCGTCCGACGGGGTCGGCGCGGCATCCACCCCGAACCGCTCCCGCAGGCGGGCCGCGACCGCCAGCGCCCACGGCGCGTGCACGGGCAGCCCGTACGGCGAGTGCAACACCACCCGCCAGTCGCCCAGTTCGTCCCGGAACCGCTCCACCACCAGCGTCTTGTCCGTCGGCAGCTGCCCGGTGGCCTCCCGCTGTTCGGCGAGCAGCGCCACCAGATTCCCGGTCGCGTTGTCGTCCAGGCCCGCTGTCCGGGAGACCCGCTCGAGTTCGGATTCCGGCGTGGACTTGCGCCCGGCGATTTTCGAGGCGCGTGTTGTCGAAGCAGCGGCTTTCGGGGAGTCCGCCCCCTTGGCTTCGGGATCGTGACCCGCGGCGAATTCGGCCAGGGCCTGTGCCAATTCGACGGGGGCCCGCCCCTTGGACTTCCCGGTCGCCCTCGGTCCGGCCGCCGGGGGCTCGGCCGTGCCTCGGCCGGCCGCGCGGTGCTGTTCGACGGCCTGTCCGGCGAGGCGGACGAATTCACCCAGCGCCGCACCCAATTCGGCGGGACGGCCCAGGGAATCGCCGTGCCAGAAAGGAAGCCGGCCGGGGAGCCCGAAGGCGGGTGTCACCAGCACTCGATCGAAGGTGATCTCCTCGATCCGCCAGCTCGTCGCACCCAGGGCGAAGACATCGCCCACCCGCGACTCGTAGACCATCTCCTCGTCGAGTTCGCCGACGCGGGACGCTTTTTCGCCGACCATGAACACCGGGAACAGGCCGCGGTCCGGAATCGCCCCGCCCGAGGTCACCGCCAGCCGTTGCGCGCCGGGGCGGCCGGTCAGGGTGCCCGCGTCGCGGTCCCAGACGATGCGTGGCCGGAGTTCGGCGAACTCGTCGGAGGGGTAGCGTCCCGCCAGCAGGTCCAGGACCGACTCGTAGGCCGAACGGGGCAGCGCCGCATAGCTTCCCGTGCCGCGGACGGTGTCGAACCAGGCGTCGGCGTCGATCGGCTCCAGGGCGCAGGCCGCCACGGTCTGCTGGGCGAGGATGTCGAGCGGGTGGGCGGGGACCTGGAGTTGCTCGATCTGCCCCGCCGTCATGCGCAGGGACGCGACCGCGCAGTGGATGACATCGGTGCGGTGCTTGGGGAAGATCACGCCCCGCGAGATCTCACCCACCTGGTGCCCGGCCCGGCCCACCCGCTGCAACCCGGAGGCCACCGACGGCGGCGCCTCCACCTGCACCACCAACTCGACCGCACCCATGTCGATGCCGAGTTCGAGGCTGCTGGTGGCGACCACGCAGCGCAGTCGCCCACTCTTGAGGTCGTCTTCGATGAGCGCCCGCTGCTCCTTGCTCACCGACCCGTGATGGGCGCGCGCGAGAAGCGTTGTGGCGCCGTGGATCACCTCCGTGGACGCGCCCAATTGGGCGGGCGGCGCGTGCTCGGTGTCCACCGCCTCGCCGATGCGCGCCGCGTACGCCTCGTTCAGGCGGGCCGTGAGCCGCTCGGACAGCCGCCGCGAATTCGCGAACACGATCGACGACCGGTGCTCGAGCACCAGATCCACGATGGCCTCGTCCACGTGCGGCCAGATCGAGCCCGGTTGATCCGAATCCTCGGCGCCCGCATCGGGTTCGGTCATATCGGGCACCGGCACCCGCACCGACAGGTCGAAGGTCTTGGGTGCGGGCGGCGCGACAATGGTGATGGGCGCGCTCCCGACCAGGAACCGCCCCACCTCCTCCGGCGGCCGCACCGTCGCCGACAGCCCGATCCGCTGTGCCGGGCGGTCGAAGCGCGGGGAGGCGGAGCGGAGCAGGTCCAGTCGCGCCAGTGAAAGCGCCAGGTGCGCACCGCGTTTCGAGCCCGCGATGGCGTGCACCTCGTCCACGATCACCGTGTGCACCCCGCTGAGCGTCTCCCGCGCCGCCGAGGTCAGCATGAGGAACAGTGATTCCGGCGTGGTGATCAGAATGTCCGGCGGGGTGCGCTGCATGGTGCGCCGATCCGCGGCGCTGGTGTCACCGGAACGCACCCCCACGCGAATATCCGGTGCTGCCACGCCCAAACGCCTGGCCGTCTGCGTGATCCCGACCAGCGGCGCCCGCAGATTCCGCTCCACATCCACGGCCAGCGCCTTGAGCGGAGAGATATAGAGCACCGACGTCTTGCGCGGCCCCTCGGGCGGTTCCCGGGTGGCCAGCTGGTCGATGGCCCACAGGAACGCCGACAGCGTCTTGCCCGACCCGGTGGGCGCGATCACCAGCGTGTGCTGCCCCGCCGCGATCGATTCCCACGCCCCCAGTTGCGCGGCCGTCGGCGCGGCAAACGCACCGTCGAACCACTCTCTGGTGGCGGGTGAGAACCGATGCATTGCCCCAGTCTGCACCCGCGCACCGACAGACTCCGCCAACCTGCCGGGGCAACCCCGTCATACGCGGCATCGCGATACGCCTCCAGATCCCGCGCGTAGGCTTCGGACCGTGCAGAAGGTGCTCCGACTCGACCTGGTCAGTCACGGTATGACCGAGGCGATGCGCAGAGCACGATTCCCGGTCGATGAACCTCTCACGGAAGCGGGCCGCCGCGCGGTCTCCGCCTGCGGCCGCCTGACCGCCGCCCGGGTGATCACCGCCCCCGAGCGCCGCACCATCGAGACCGCCACCCTCATGGGGCTCACGGGCGACGAGGACGATCGACTACGCGATCTCGACGCCGGGGCCTGGCGCGGTGGCGAACTCATGTCCGTGCCCAAGGAAGACCTCTATCTGTGGCTCACCGACCCGGGCTTCCGCGGTCACGGCGGCGAGGCGGTGGTCGACGTCATCGAGCGCACCGGCGAATGGCTCGCCGATATCGCCCTCGACGGCGAACCCACCATTGCCGTCACACATCCCGCGGTGATCCGGGCCGCGCTGCTGGTCACCCTCGACGCGCCCGCAAAGTCCTTCTGGCGCATCGATGTTCCGCCCGTCACCGTCACCCGGCTGCATTATCGGGGCGAATGGACGCTCCACTTCCGCTCGTGACCAGCTAGCTCCGCGGAATGCGCTGCGCGGCGGCCAGCATGGCCCGCACGGCGTCGGTGATCAGGCGGGCCGAGATCCCGGGGTCCACGGCGCGTTGAATGCCAAGGCCCAGGCCGAGACTCAGCAGCGTGGTCGCGGCGTCCTCGGCCGACATGGGCAGGGTCAGGTGCATGGAGTCGGCCAGCGCCTGCAGCTGAACCGCGACCGCGCCGCGCATCATGCTCAGGCTGGAGACCAGCGCGGCCTGCAGATCCGCGTCGTCGCGGGCCACGATGGCGAACTCGAATTCCAGCAGGGTCCAGCCGACATCGCCGAGCGTGCGCTCGGCCCAGCCCTGGAAGCGTTCCATCCGCGCCTCCAGGTCGTCCTCGCCGGCGAGCAGGTCGGTCAGCTCGGTGAACTTGGTCTCGTGAATGAGCGCCAGCACCTCGAGACAGAGCGCCGATTTGGTCCGGAAGTTCGAGTAGACCGCGCCCTTGGAGTACCCCGCCTCCTCGGCTACCCGTTCCAGGCTGGTCTTGGCATATCCGTCCATCAGGAACATCTCGCGCGCGGTGGCGAGCAGGTCCGCGCGGGTGCGCGCCTGGCTCTCGATCCTGGTCAGTCGTGCCATGGCCACGATTCTATGTACTCCAGGATTTGGGATACCGACGGTATGTGAAAACTGTTAGTCTGCGAAACCATGAGTAACAGGAACGGGCCACAGCGACGTGGCCTGGCCATCGGGTGCGGCGGCACGGTCGGCATGGCCTGGATCGTCGCCGCGCTGGCCGCGGTGCAGGACGTGCTCGACTGGGACCCGCGCACCGCCGACGTCATGATCGGCACCTCGGCGGGCGCGGAGGCGCTGACGCTGCTGGGCAGCGGCACCGGGGTCGACGACCTGGTCGCCATGCAGCGCGGCGTCGCCACCAACCCGATCCTCACCGACCACATGCGCTCGGAGCCCGGACGATTCCCGCCGCTGCCGCGCCCGCGCCTGGGCGCGCCCGGCCGTGCGGTCCGGGAACTGCTGGCCCGTCCCGGAAACGGTCACGCCCTGCTCACCGCGGGCAGTGGGTTGCTGCCGCAGGGGGGCGGCGACCCGGCCTGGCTCCAGCGACTGGCCGAGCGGCTGAACCCCGGCCGGGACTGGGTCCAGCACCCGGCGACCTGGCTGGTGGCCATGGACAATGCCAGCGGCGAGCGGGTGGCCTTCGGCTCCCCGTCCGCACCCGACGCGAATCTCGGTGCGGCCCTGCGCGCTTCGTGGGCGGTGCCCGGCTGGTTCCCGGCCGTCCCGATCGCGGGCCGCCGGTTCATCGACGGCGGCGCGGCCTCCACCGCGTCCGCCGACCTGCTCATCCCGGCCGGCCTCGACGAGGTCGTGGTGATCGCCCCGATGGCCTCCACCGGCCGCCTGCCGGTCACCGGCCCCGGCCACTTCCTGGAGCGCCAGCTGCGAAACCGCATGAGCGAGAAGCTCGATGCCGAGATCGCCCTGCTGCGCGCCAGTGGCGTGCGGGTGCTGCGCATCGACGCCACGGCCGGGGATCTCGCGGTCATGGGCCCCAACTTCATGGACGGCCGCCGCCGTCTCGACACCTTCGAACACAGCCTGGGCAGCACCCGCCGCCAGGTCGAACAGGGAGAGTTCAGATGAGCATCTTCGGAAACGGCTATCCCGCCATCGAATTGACCGGCGCCCGGGTGCTGATCACCGGCGCGGGCCGCGGCATCGGCCGGTGCACCGCGGAGCTCTTCGCGAGCAAGGGTGCGCAGGTCGCCATCGCCGATGTGGACAGCGCCGCCGCGCAGACGGCCGCGGCCGCCCTGGACGCCAGGGCCTTCGAGCTCGACGTGCGCGACCGGACCCGGTGGGACAAGGTCGTCGCCGACTTCGGTGCGGTCGACATCCTGGTCAACAATGCGGGCGTGATGCCCGCGGGCGCCTTCCTCGACGAACCGGATGCGGTGGGCCACACCACCATGGACGTCAATGTCTGGGGCCTCATCCACGGCATGCGCGCCGTCGTCCCCGGCATGATCGAACGTGGCCACGGCCACGTGGTGAACGTCGCCTCGCTGGCCGGCAAGATCCCGATCCCGGGCCTGGCCGTCTACAACGCCAGCAAGTTCGCCGCCGTGGGCCTGTCGGCCGCCACGCGTCTGGAGTTCGCGCCGCACGGCGTCAGCGTCAGCTGCGTCATGCCGTCGGCCGTGCGCACCCGCCTGTCCTCGGGCCTGGCGCTGGGCGGTGGCATGCCGACCGTCGACCCGGAGGACGTGGCCGAGGCCGTGCTCGGGACCGTGCGCACCCGCCGCGCCGAGGTCGCCGTCCCGAACTACCTGGGCCCGATCGACGTCGCGCTGGCCGCCGCGCCCGAGCCCGCGGTCCGCCTGGTGCGCAGGCTCTTCAACGGCGACCGGGCGCTGCACCCGGCCGACGAGCAGGTGCGGGCCCGGTACGAGGAACAGGTGCGCGCGATCGCCGCCGAGGAAGACCGGCCCGAGGCGTAGACGGGTCCGGTTGGCAGGCCGAGGGGTGCTTATTCGAACCGAATGCCTTGCGCCAGCGGCAATTCGGCAGAGTAATTGATGGTGTTGGTGGCCCGGCGCATGTACGCCTTCCAGGAGTCCGACCCGGACTCCCGGCCACCGCCCGTCTGCTTCTCGCCGCCGAACGCGCCGCCGATCTCGGCCCCCGAGGTGCCGATATTGACATTGGCGATACCGCAGTCCGACCCGTCGGCGGCCAGGAACCGTTCCGCCTCGCGCTGGTCCCGGGTGAAGATCGATGACGAAAGTCCCTGCGGCACACCGTTGTGCAGCTCGATGGCGGTGTCCAGGCGGTGGTAGGTGAGCGCGTAGAGGATCGGCGCGAAGGTCTCCTCCCGGACCACCTCGGTCTGCGCGGGCATGCGCACCAGGGCCGGCCGGACATAGAAGGCGTTCTCGCCCGGCCCCTCGATACGCTCACCACCGCAGATCAATTCACCGCCGTCGGCCAGCGCGCGCTCCAGCGCCGCCCGCATGCCGTCGTAGGCCCGCTCGGTGATGAGCGGCCCGACGAGAACGCCCTCCTCGAGCGGGTTACCCACGCGCAGTTGGCGATACGCCGCCGAGATCCGATCCAGCAGCGGCCCGGCCACATCCACGTGCACGATCAGCCGCCGCAGCGTCGTGCACCGCTGGCCCGCGGTGCCGGCCGCCGCGAAAACGATTCCCCGCGTAGCCAGGTCGAGATCCGCCGAGGGGGTGACGATCGCCGCGTTGTTGCCGCCCAGCTCCAGCAGGCAGCGACCGAACCGCGCCGCCACCCGCGGCGCGACCTGCTGCCCCATCCGCACCGACCCCGTCGCGCTCACCAGCGCCACCCGCGGATCGTCCACGAGCTGCTCGCCGATCGCCGCCGGGCCCTGGATCAGCTGGTGCACTTCGGGATCCACGCCCACCTCCCGCGCCGCCCTACGCAGCAGGGTGTGACAGGCCAGCGCGGTCAGCGGCGTCGCCTCCGACGGCTTCCACACCACGGTGTCCCCGCACACCAGCGCGACCGCGGTATTCCACGCCCACACCGCGACCGGGAAGTTGAACGCCGAGATGACCCCGACCACCCCGAGCGGGTGCCACGTCTCCATGAGCCGGTGCCCGGGCCGCTCCGACGGCATGGTCCGCCCGTACAGCTGCCGCGACAGCCCGATGGCGAACTCGCAGATATCGATCATCTCCTGGACCTCGCCGCGCGCCTCCGCGCCGATCTTGCCCGCCTCCACGGTGACCAGTTCGCCCAGCTCGTCCCGGTGCACGGTGAGCAGCGCCGCCAGCCGCCGCACCACCGCGGCCCGCTGCGGCGCCGGTATCGTGCGCCAGCTCCGGAAGGCGGTCTCGGCGCGGGCGATGGCGGCCTCGACCGCGGCGGAATCGCTCGCGCGCAGGGTGATCAGCTCGTCGCCGGTGATCGGGGTGCGGGCCGAGAGTTCGCCCGGTTGGGGCGTTTCGACACCGAGGCGTTGCAGCAACTTCTCCGTCTGCTCACGGAGCTCACGGGTCACCCCGTCTGACAGTGCGTGACTCATTACATGCTCCAGGTTGGGTTCCGGCACCGAGTTCGGTTCGCTGCGTTAGCCTTCGCTGATGGCGGATACACCGGCGAAACTTGTACTCGACGACATCGATCGACTGCTGATCCGTGAGCTGATTGCCGATGGTCGCGCCACTCTGTCCAATCTGGCGGAGAAGGCCAATCTTTCGGTGTCCGCGGTGCAGTCGCGGGTGCGGCGGCTCGAGGCGCGGGGCGTGATTCGCGGCTACACGGCGAATGTCGATCCCGAGGCGCTGGGCCAGATGCTGTCGGCTTTCGTCGCGATAACTCCTCTCGACCCGTCTCAACCTGATGACGCACCCGCACTGCTCCAGCACATTCCGGGTATCGAAGCGTGTCACTCGGTCGCCGGCGATGAGAGCTACATGCTCATGGTGCGGGTGGCCTCGCCCAGGCACTTGGAGCAGCTGCTGCAGGAGATCCGAGCGACGGCCAACGTCCGGACGAGAAGCACCATCATTTTGCAGACATTCTATGACAAGTAAGGTCGCGGCGGCCGCAGACATTCAGATTTCGCGCCGGTCACGGGCGTAATAATTCCGGAACTTACGGGCATGGCCGTAAAAGTTCATTTACGCTGGGTGGCGTGACCCTCGAACTCGATCGGCTCGGGGCGGCCGCCGAAACCACCCTTGTCACCCCCGCCCGGGTGCATGAGATCCTCGCCGGGAGCATTCTCGCCGACGGCTTCGACCTGGTACTGGACCTGCGCGAGTCCCGCGGCCGCCGGCTCGTGGACGCCCGCGACGGCACCGCGTACCTCGACATGTTCGGCTTCTTCGCGTCCTCGACGCTGGGCATGAACCACCCTGCCCTGCTGGGTGACAAGCCCTTTCTGGCCGGCCTCAGCGCGGCCGCGCTCAACAAGCCCAGCAACTCCGACGTCTACACCGTCGAAATGGCGCGCTTCGTGGACACTTTCGTGCGCGTGCTCGGTGATCCGCGGCTGCCGCATCTGTTCTTCATCGACGGCGGTGGCCCCGCCGTCGAGAACGCTCTCAAGACCGCCTTCGACTGGAAGTCGCGCCACAACGAAATGCACGGGCGCCCAGGTGAACTCGGCACCAAGGTGCTGCACCTGACCGGAGCCTTCCACGGCCGCACCGGCTACACGCTCTCGCTCACCAACACCGACCCGGTCAAGACCGCGCGCTTCCCCAAGTTCGACTGGCCCCGCATCGACACCCCGTATGTCGGACCCGATCATCCCGACATCGAGGCCGCCGAGCGGCACGCGCTCGACCAGGCGCGCCGCGCCTTCGACGAAAACCCCCACGACATAGCGTGTTTCATTGCCGAGCCGATTCAGGGAGAGGGTGGCGACCGGCATCTGCGCCCGGAGTTCCTGCGTGCGATGCAGCAGCTGTGCCACGAGCACGACGCGCTGTTCATCCTCGACGAGGTGCAGACCGGTGTCGGCATGACCGGCAGCGTGTGGGCCTACCAGCAGCTCGGCCTCGAGCCCGATGTCGTGGCCTTCGGCAAGAAGACTCAGGTCTGCGGCATCATGGCCGGCGGCCGGGTGGACGAGGTGCCCGACAATGTCTTCCATGTCAGCTCGCGCCTGAACTCCACCTGGGGCGGCAATCTGGCCGACATGGTCAGGGCCCGGCGGGTTTTCGAGGTGTTGGAGCACGAGGATCTGGTGGGCCGAGCCCGGGAGCTGGGCCCGTACCTGCTCACCCGGCTGACCGAATTGTCCACGGCCCATGCGGAAGTCATCGATCCGCGCGGCCGCGGCCTGATGTGCGCCATCACCCTGGCGACCCCGGAGCTGCGTAACGAGGTGGTGAACCGGCTGCGCGAGCAGGAGCACGTCCTGATCCTCGGCACCGGCGAGCGTGGCATTCGTTTCCGGCCGCCGCTGACGGTAACCGAGGCGGAGCTGGACGAGGCCGTGGACGCCCTCGGACGCGTATTGGCCTGAGCCGCAAGCCGACCGGCAGGGTCCGAGTTGTCCCCGTTTGCTGAATAGTCGCCTTTGCCCGAACCGCGTGGTGCGGAGCGACACTCCGTGATCGCGCCGCGAACCTCCATGTCGCCGCCTACTATTCGACGACATGTCAGCTCACCGTAATGCCGCCATGGCACGGTGCACCCTGTGATCGCGCGCCGTGCACGTCTGGGTCTGGTCATTTCCATCGCAATGCTGGCCGGTTGCTCGAGCGGTGGTGCGGTCACCGTGCCGCGCCCTTCCGCGCCCCCGGCCACCCCGCCCGGTGCGGCGGTGGCGCCGGACCTGCTACCCGGCATGCCGCCGCCGCTCTCGCCCGACGACATCTACGCGGCCACCCGCGAACTCAGTCCCGCCGTGGCCGATCAGCCCACCCGCGTCTACGTCCCCAACAGCGAATCCAACACCATCACCGTCATCGACCCGGACACCTTCCAGGTCATCGACACCTTTCCGGCCGGTGGCCGCGAACCCCAGCACGTCGTCCCCGCCTACGACATGCAGATGCTCTACGCCAACAACGATCTCCCCATCGGCAGCGGCAGCCTGCTGCCCATCGACCCCCGCACCGGTGAGGCGGGCGACCCCATCCCGGTCCGCGACCCGTACAACATGTACTTCACCCCGGACGGCAAGTACGCCCTCGTCGTCGCCGAGGCCGACCGATCCCTGGACTTCTACGACCCGCACAGCTGGGAGAAGCTGCACGACATCGCGGTCCCCGACTGCCCGGGCGTCAACCACATGGACTTCACCGCCGACGGCCGCACCGCCTTGGTCAGCTGCGAATTCGGCGGGCGTCTGGCCGTGGTCGACATCGCGGGCCTGCGCCTGCTGCGCATGATCGACCTGCCCGGCGGCCGCTCCGGCATGCCGCAGGACGTCAAGCTCGCACCCGACGGCCGCACCTTCTACGTGGCCGACATGATGGCCGACGGCATCTACGTCTTCGACGCCAAGACCTTCGACAACACCGGCTTCATCGCGACCGGCGCGGGCACCCACGGTCTCTATGTCACCCGCGACTCCAAGCGGATGCTCATCACCAATCGCAAGGAGGGCAGCATCGCGGTCCTGGACTTCGCGACCGGACAGCTGGCGAGCAAGTGGCGGATCCCCGGCGGCGGCAGTCCGGATATGGGAAATCTCTCCGCCGACGGCCGCGTCTTCTGGGTCTCCGGTCGCAACAACGGCGAGGTCTACGCCATCGACATCGTCGAGTGGAAGCTGCTCGCGCGCATCCCCGTCGGCCGCGGCCCGCACGGTCTCACCATCTGGCCCCAGCCGGGCAGATACTCGACCGGCCACACCGGCGTCATGCGTTGAGCCCCTCGGCTTTCCGAGGCGTGCGCGGGCCGGAATCCCGCCGGCCCGCGGTGTGTGGACCCGGCCAAAACCGGGCCGGGATGACTGGGGGAATTTGCTATTGAACAGCGTTCGAGTCGCGCCGGTGCGGCGCTCGAATCGCGCGCTCTACCTGCGGCTTTCTACTGGCGGGTAGCCAATAACCGTACTCGCGAGTAGCCCCGTCTGGATTACGAAGGGGGTCTGGTACTGGTTACACTCCCCGTCATGACGAGTGTCCAGCAGCAGCCTTCGCCGGGGTCGGCGGGCGCCCCTGATATCCACACCACCGCCGGCAAGCTGGCTGACCTGCGCAATCGGCTGGAAGAGGCCAAGCACCCGATGGGTGAGGCCGCGGTCGACAAGGTCCACGCCAAGGGCAAGATGACCGCGCGCGAGCGCATCCTCGCCCTGCTGGACGAAGGCTCGTTCGTCGAACTCGACGCCCTGGCCCGCCACCGCAGCGTGAACTTCGGCCTGGAGAACCAGCGTCCGCTGGGCGACGGCGTGGTCACCGGCTACGGCACCATCGACGGCCGCGACGTCTGCATCTTCTCCCAGGACGTCACCGTCTTCGGTGGTTCCCTCGGTGAGGTCTACGGCGAGAAGATCGTCAAGGTCATGGACCTGGCGCTCAAGACCGGCCGCCCGCTGATCGGCATCAACGAGGGCGCCGGCGCGCGCATCCAGGAAGGCGTCGTCTCCCTGGGCCTCTACGGTGAGATCTTCCACCGCAACATCCAGGCCTCGGGTGTCATCCCGCAGATCTCGCTGATCATGGGTCCGGCCGCCGGCGGTCACGTCTACTCGCCCGCGCTGACCGACTTCGTGGTCATGGTCGACCAGACCTCGCAGATGTTCGTCACCGGTCCCGACGTCATCAAGACCGTCACCGGTGAAGAGGTCACCATGGAGGAGCTGGGCGGCGCCCACACCCACATGGTGAAGTCCGGTGTGGCGCACTACGTCGCCTCCGGCGAGCAGGACGCCCTGGACTACGTCCGCGACCTGCTGAGCTACCTGCCCAGCAACAACCGCGCCGAGGCCCCGCGCTTCCCGGCCACCGCCGCCGCGGGCGCCATCGAGGAGAACCTCACCGAGGCCGACCTCGAGCTGGACACCATCGTCCCGGACTCGCCGAACCAGCCCTACGACATGCACGAGGTCATCAAGCGCCTGGTGGACGACGAGGAGTTCCTCGAGGTCCAGGCCGAGCGCGCGATGAACGTGATCGTCGGCTTCGCCCGGATCGACGGCCGCAGTGTCGGTTTCGTCGCCAACCAGCCCTCCCAGTTCGCGGGCTGCCTCGACATCGACGCCTCGGAGAAGGCCGCGCGCTTCGTGCGCACCTGTGACGCCTTCAACGTCCCGATCATCACCCTGGTCGACGTGCCCGGCTTCCTGCCCGGCACCGGCCAGGAGTACAACGGCATCATCCGGCGCGGCGCCAAGCTGCTCTATGCCTACGGTGAGGCCACTGTGGGCAAGATCACAATCATCACCCGCAAGGCCTACGGCGGCGCCTACGACGTCATGGGTTCCAAGCACATGGGCGCCGACGTGAACCTGGCGTGGCCGACCGCGCAGATCGCCGTCATGGGCGCCTCGGGCGCCGTCGGTTTCGTCTACCGCAAGCAGCTGCAGACCGCGGCCGCCGAGGGCAACGACGTCGACGCGCTGCGCCTGGAGCTGCAGAACGAGTACGAGGACACCCTGGTGAACCCGTACGTGGCGGCCGAGCGCGGCTACGTCGACGCGGTCATCCCGCCCTCGCACACCCGCGGCCAGATCGTGTCGGCGCTGCGGCTGCTGGAACGCAAGATGGTGTCCCTGCCGCCGAAGAAGCACGGCAACATTCCGCTCTGATAATGCGATATGCGCGGTGTGTGGGGCGCACACTGTCGAATGGGACAAAGGTCTCGTACCGCGCACGATCGCCTCATCCGAGCGAAGATGTTCAGGAATGGCCCTCGCCGTCGAGGGTTGTAACGAATACCGTTTGCGGCCCGGACAAACACGGGCCACGAATGCGCCGCACACCCTGCGGCGAACGGACAGGAGGACTGGCGCTGTGACGACCATGGCCGATGAAGAAGTACTGCGCGCCGCCGAACTGGATCTAGCAACCGTCGATGAACTGGCGGACGCCGTCGACACGGCCGTCACCGAGGTCGCACCGTCGAGCACCGACCCGGTCATCCGGGTCCTGAAGGGCAACCCGACCGACCTCGAGCTCGCCGCCCTGCTCACCGTTTTCGCCGCCGCGTCCGCGAGCGCCGCGGCCGCACCGGCCGAGACCGGCCCGGCCGACAACTGGGGTGTGCCGACCCTGATGCACCGTGGCTCTTCCCCCTTCTCGCCCTACGCTTTTCCGGCGCTGTCGCACCGGCGCGACTGACGGCCTGTGACCGTCTTCGTACTAGCGTCTCAATCTCCGGCCCGGCTCGGCGTCCTGCGCAATGCGGGCGTCGAGCCGGTCGTCCGGGTGTCCCATGTGGACGAGGACGCGGTGGCCGCGGCGCTGCCCGCGGATACCGCACCCGATCGTGTCGTCATCGAACTGGCCCGCGCCAAGGCGCGTGAGATCGCCGGTCAGCTGGCGGCCGATCCCACCTTCGCCGATTCCGTTGTGGTGGGCTGCGATTCGATGCTGCTCGTGGACGGCGTACTCCAGGGTAAACCCCTGACCCCCGAGGCCGCCCGCGCGCGCTGGGCCGAGATGGCCGGGCGGAGCGCCGATCTGCTCACCGGGCACTGCGTGCTGCGGCTGCGTGCCGGTGAGGTCACCGCCGAGGCGGCCGACTGTAGTTCCACCACGGTGCATTTCGCCAAGCCCGAACCCGATGAACTCGACGCGTACATTGCGACGG
The DNA here is from genome assembly GCF_042754245.1 of Nocardia sp. NPDC059228. NCBI lineage: Bacteria > Bacillati > Actinomycetota > Actinomycetes > Mycobacteriales > Nocardiaceae > Nocardia > Nocardia sp. NPDC059228. Next base: position 883,064 of record NZ_JBHZAL010000001.1, read on the forward strand.
GGGAGCCGCTGCAGGTGGCCGGATCCTTCACCCTGGACGGCCTGGGCGGCTGGTTCGTGGACAAGATCGACGGTGATCCGTCGAGTGTGATCGGTATCGGCCTGCCGCTCGTGCGCCGGCTACTGGCCGAAGTAGGCGTCGGTATTGCGCAGCTGTGGGTCGGTCGCCGCGCGTAGCTGCGGTTCGGTGGCGGTCCGCAGTTGCGGTGCGATACGGCCGGTCGAGGGCGCTAGCCGAGGCTCGCCGGACTCGGCCCGACCCTCCTCGCGCCCGGCCTCGCCGGGGCGCCCCTGCAGTAGTTCCAGACGGGCGACACACAGTTCGGGTTCCACGAACGGGTGTAGGCGCACGGTCACGCTCTCGCGGCCGCCGTTGCGGTCCAGTACTTCTCGCATGAGTCCCAGGTGCACGCCGCACACCACCTCGGAGTGGGTGCGGGCGAGTTCGCGTAGCGGGCAGGCGGTCATGCGGATCAGGGCCGACTCTTCGGTCTCGCCGGCCTGGTCGCGTTCGGGGGCGAAGCCGAGCTCCGACATCAGGGTGACGGTGAGGTCCTTGGCGTCTTCCAGCGTTTCGACGGGCTGGTCCGCCGCTTCCAGTTTCGAGCCCCAGGCGCGCCCGGCCGCGATGGCGGCCTCGGAGCGGCGGCGCGGATCGCTGCCCAGCTGATCGGCGAGCACCTGCGCCAATTCCTGATAACCCACCGATCGCTGTACAGCGGTATAGCCGATGCGCGGGCGACCGCGGCCGCGCGGCGGCTGCTGAAATTGGCGGACCAGCGATTCCCGGGTTAGGACGTCCAAATGAAAACGCACCGTTGTCACATGTTGTCCGGTGACGCGCGCCAGTTCCTGGGCGTCGAGAGGCTCGCTGGCGCCACGTAGGATCGCAAGCAGTCGCCGTCGCGGCCAAGAATCGGACATAGCTCACCCCTCCTCTCGAGAGACTTTATCGGATGAAGCTGCGCTTAATTCGCTCAATCATCCGATTCGTGATCTGAAACGAGTTACGTAACCGCCACATGCCTACGATCGGTGTCGAGATTCGAACCGCCAATACCTAACCCACCACGCGTGAAGGACCACAACGTGCCCGTCGCTCCGGATCCGCATCACTCATTCGGCTCCTACGCACATCCTCACCGACTAGTAACCACAGAGTGGCTATCGGCAAACATCGGCACGCCGGGACTCAAGATCATCGAGTCCAACGAAGACATATTGCTATACGACATCGGGCATGTGCCCGGCGCCATCAAGATCGACTGGCGCACCGAGCTGATCGATCCCCGCACCCGTGACGTCGTCGACGGCGCGGCCTTCGCCGACCTGATGCGGGTCAAGGGCATCGAGCGCGACGACACCGTGGTCATCTACGGCGACAAGTCCAACGGCACCGCGGCCGCCACCCTGTGGGTGTTCTCCCTCTTCGGACACGAGGACGTGCGCCTGCTGGACGGCGGCCGCGACGCCTGGATCTCCGAGGCGCGCGACACCACCTTCGAGGTGCCCGCGTCGGGGCTGGGCGACTATCCGGTGGCCGACCGTGACGACAAGTCCGCCCGCGCGTTCCGTCAGGACGTGCTCGCGCACTTCGGCGGCCCGCTCATCGATGCGCGCGGGTTCGACGAGTACACCGGGGAGCTGGTCGTTCTGGATCGCCCCGAGGAACAGGCGCTGCGCGCGGGCCACATTCCCACCGCGGTCAATATTCCGTGGACCTCCTCGGTCGGCGCGGACGCCCGCTTCCGGCCGCGGGCCGAGCTCGATGTCATCTACGGCGCGGTGGTCACCGGCGTCGCGCCGCTGGTCTACTCGCGGGTCGGCGAACGCTCCGCGCTGACCTGGTTCGTGCTGACATATCTGCTGGGTGTGCCCGGTGTGCGCAACTACGACGGCTCCTGGACCGAGTGGGCCAATGCGGTCGGCGCGCCCATCGTGATCGGCGAAGAACCCGGCGAGCCGCCCATGGTCGTGGCAAGCTCGTAACGCCCGCGCCCCTCCCGGGGTATGCACAGGGGAAGGTCGCGGGAGAGTCTGGTAGAACAGGTTCTAAAAAAGACCGTTCGAAGAGTCGCATTGCTCACTCTTCGGGCCTACTCTTCGGTAGCCCTATCCTCGGTTCGGTGATTGTTGGCACGATGCCTACACTGCCGACAGACGAAAGTATCCAGAGCACAGGAGGCTCAGTGCCCAACCATGCCAACGCGCAGATCACAAAGGTCCTCGTAGCCAACCGAGGCGAGATCGCCGTGCGCGTGATCCGGGCCGCCAAGGACGCCGGTATCGCCAGTGTGGCCGTATACGCCGAACCGGACGCCGATGCGCCGTTCGTCAAGCTCGCCGACGAGGCCTTCGCCCTGGGCGGCCAGACCTCGGCCGAGTCGTACCTGGTGTTCGACAAGATCCTCGACGCCGCCGCCAAGGCCGGCGCGGACGCCATCCACCCGGGTTACGGCTTCCTGTCGGAGAACGCCGATTTCGCGCAGGCCGTGATCGATGCCGGGCTGATCTGGATCGGCCCCTCGCCGCAGTCGATCCGCGACCTGGGTGACAAGGTCACCGCCCGCCACATCGCCGAGCGCGCCAACGCGCCGATGGCCGCGGGCACCAAGGACCCGGTCAAGAACGCCGACGAGGTGGTGGCGTTCGCCAAGGAGTTCGGCGTTCCGGTGGCCATCAAGGCCGCCTTCGGTGGTGGCGGTCGCGGCATGAAGGTCGCGCACACCATCGAGGAGATCCC